>JADJOG010000046.1 GCA_016713865.1 Flavobacteriales bacterium
GTGCGTCAAGCCTGCTGATCGGCTCCAGATCGAGCGGCTGCTTCTTGAACTGCGGAGCAACGGAAAGCTCGGTCACCTGGGCGGGCACATGGCGCAGGATGTCTTGTTGTAGCTTCTTCGGCAGTGCGAGGTCCAGGCTCTTCAGCCTTGCACAGCGCGATAGGAAGTGTGGATTCCGGATGCTGTCGCTTGCCGAAATGGTGAGCCGCTCGAGCATTGGCAACTCCTCCAGGAAGGAAAGGTCCAGATCGGTCCCACCATAGACCCGGAAGCGGATGCGCGGATGTTGGTCAAAGAACCTCGTTCGGAGCGTTGCCAGCATCGACTTGTCCAGTCGTGCTGCGCTCCCCGTCATTTGCCAGAACTGTATGCAGTCCAGGTCTGCCGCATGTTCACCGAAATACGCGAGGTCCTTCTCCTCGATCCCTGGGTCGGATGAAATGGACCAGTAGGGCTTGCGCGGTGCGATCGTGGCTCCCATCGGGTCAGCGGGTAACGGCTTCTTCGTCAACGCGCGTTGGACAACATACGGACAGGCTGACTTGCTTGAACGGTGAAAGCCGTGCGTTTCACCATTGGGCCGACTCTGGAGAAACAAGGGATCATCTGCCTTGGAACTTCATCAACATGGCATCGAGCGCGACCGCCTGTTCTTTGGTGATTCGATTCTCTTGTTCGGCTATGACGATGTTGTCAGTGACATAGTCGAACTCATGCTGATCCTTGATGCGCTTTCTCTTCAGCACCACAGCCAATACGTCTTTGCGGTGGTATGGAAGTCCCTGTTTCTGTATTTCAGCCCATACCCGATCTGCGTCTGGCCCTGTGGCATCGCTCCATCCTCCGAGAACATGCTCCTCCAAATACCGTAGGCTTGCGATTCGGCGGAATTGTGGCTCAGGATTTAGCGACATCCGCTTCATCTCTTCAAAGCCTTGCTTCATGACTGCTTTGTGAGCATCTTGAAACTCCATGGAAGCCATGACCACAGTCTGAATAATATCCACTGCGCGTACGAATTGGTTCGCGCGCTCGTCGTAGGTCTGTCGCTTTTTCACTGCGCTGCGAATTTTCAATTCAACAGTTCGAACACACTCGCCGCCCCCTGCCCCGTCCCCACACACATCGTCACCACGCCGTACTTCTGCTTCCGCCGCCGCATCTCATTGAACAGCTGCACGCTCAGCTTCGTGCCCGTGCATCCCAGCGGATGCCCCAGCGCGATCGCCCCGCCGTTCACGTTCACGATCTCCGGGTTGATGCCCAACTCGCGCACCACTGCCAGCGATTGGCTCGCGAAGGCCTCGTTCAGCTCGAACAGCCCGATGTCGCTCAGCTTCAGCCCGGCCTTCTCCAGCGCCTTCGGCACCGCCGCCACCGGACCGATGCCCATGATGCGCGGCTCCACGCCGGCCACGTGGTAGGAGAGGAGGCGCGCGATGGGTTTCACATTGAGCTGCTTCAGCATGCGCTCGCTCACCACCAGCACGAAGGCCGCGCCATCGCTGGTCTGGCTGCTGTTGCCGGCCGTCACGCTGCCCTTCGCGTCGAACACGGGCTTCAGCTTCGCCAGCGCCTCCAGGGTGCTCGCGCGCGGACCTTCATCGGTGTCCACCACGTACTTCTCCACCTGGCGCTTCTCCTTCGCGTCCAGGTACACGCGCTCCACGGTGTAGGGCACGATCTCGTCCTTGAATTTGCCGGAACTGATCGCGGCCAGCGCCTTCTCGTGGCTGCGCAGGCTGAAGGCGTCCTGGTCCTCGCGGCTCACCTTGAAGTCGCGCGCCACGGCCTCGGCGGTGAGGCCCATGCCCCAGTAGTACGTGGGCTGCGCCTTGCCCACCTTGGCGTTGGGCACGATGCGCCAGCCGCCGAAGGGGATCGGGCTCATGCACTCCACGCCGCCCGCCACGATCACATCGGCCTGCCCGCTGTGGATCTTGGCCGCCGCGATGGCGATGGTCTCGCTGCCGCTGCTGCAGTAGCGGTTCACCGTCATGCCCGGCACCTTGTCGGTGTTCAGGCCCATCAGGCTGATCATGCGGCCGATGTTCAGGCCCTGCTCGGCCTCGGGCGTGGCGTTGCCCACGATCACATCGTCGATGCGGTCGCGCTCCAGCCCGGGCACCGAGCCCACCAGGTGGTTCACCACGTGCGCGGCCAGGTCATCGGGACGCGTGAAACGGAATTTGCCGCGTGGGGCTTTGCCTACGGCGGATCGGAAACCGGCGATGATGTATGCGTTCATGGGTGTTCGTGTTGCCGACTGCTCGGCGCTGTTGTCGTTTGTTGAAGATGCTCGCGGAACGTTGCTTGGAACTGTTCCATGGCGGTCATGATGTCGTCGAAGGCCGGGACCACACCGTAGAACATGTCGCGCTGCATGCCGTCGTAATCCTGCTTCCATGCATCACGTGCCGCGCCTTGTGGAATGATGGTGAAGCCTTCGCGCCGAAGCGCTTCGTAGTCCACGCCGGGATAGCGGTAGCAGATGCTGCGGTGCTCCACCACGGCAGGATACGGATCGGCTTGGGCCTTGGCCATTTCAGCGACACCCGATTGGTGCAGGAAGTAGAGATCGAAGTAATGGCGCGAAAGCCTGAGGCGCGGACCATCGGGGCGCTGCACGAGCACCTCATGGAGCAGCAGCGCTTTCTCGATCAGTGTGCGTTCAGCGTTCAGTGTGCGCGCCTGAAAGAGGCCGTCTCCCAATTCATCCGGGAACAGTTCATGGATGTATGCGCGGATGGGCATGTGCGCATTCGGCCACATGTCCGCCTTCGCGACGACATCCACCTTCACATCTTCCAGCAGGTAGCCGCTGCTTCCGATCAACTTCGGATAGCTGAAGGTGATCACCGTTTCGTGGTTGTCGCTATCGGGTGCGAGGCTCAGCTTCCAATCGCTCCCTGGTAGTTCTTCGGCTATTGCGGCGCGAAGTGCGGGCAGCAGCGTCGTTCCTGCCCACGCATAACAGGCCTTGGCGATCTTCTTTGCACGTTCCTTCTGCTGGCGCGGGGAGTGGTGCCGGCCGGGGATGCCATCGTCTCCGAGACGTAGCACGTTGCGGTCAACTACCAGGTCCACATCCTCCGAGAAGCGCTCCGTGATCTTGTGTGCTTTGGATAATGAGGTGCCGCCCTTGAATGTGATGTGCTGCCCGATCTCCGGCAACGACATCACCTTGTCCAGGAAGAGGCATACATAGATGTCCTTCTCGATGCTCTCCAAGGAGAGGCCGAGAGGTCCCTTCGCGCGCGTAAGCACATCGCGCTGGGCCGGCTCCGTGAGCGTGAGGTAGGGATGGATGCTCATGGCGCTTCCGCCGCCAAGCGACGCATGATGTCCGCGATCCAAACGGGTGCGATGTCCAGATCCAAGTGCAATTCCTGTTTTGCGATAGCGGGCAATTTCGAACTCAGTTGGCGAGTTCACGGTCACCCACTTCTTCGGGGCCCATGGCGCGCAAGCCCTGTATCACCAAGTAGTTCGTGTCGGTGCGGGCCTTCATGTACCGCGAACTGGAGTGGCGCAGGATGATCTCTTGCTCACGGTCGCCGGGACGAGTAGGTCGTAAGCGGATCGTGCGCGAACGTCCATCGGTCTGGAATGCCGTTCGGGTAGGCACCTGAGTGCTCAGTCCAGTGACGTTCGCGGCATAAGCGCGTGTTGGCCGGATCCTGATACCATCGCGCTTAGCAATGGCGGCGACGATATCATGCGATGTAGCGCTCGACTCCCCGAACATCCCGCCCAGCTCCGGGAAGAAGTACAACCCGTTCCCGATGTTGCGCACCACCTCCTTCTTCACCAGCCGGTGCAGCGCCACGGCCACCGCGCTTTGCCCGCCCAGGTCGCAGAAATCCTTGGGGGTGAACACGCTGCCACGGCCACGCTCTTCCATGCGTGCCAATACCAGCTTTTCTACCGAGGGGCGTTTCATCGCGGTATGTTTTGTAACACAAAGGTATACGAAAGTGTTACAAATGTTGTTTCGTGCTGAAGGTCAGGTGGTTGGGTGTGGTTTGCAGGGTCGCGCTTTGTTCGGCCGGCTTGCGGGGTGCCGCTTCGATCGCTCATGCGGAGTGCGTTCCAGTTCGGATGATTGGGCGTGGTTTGCATTCTTATTCAGATGGCGATGTCGAGTCTTGGGAAGACGACCTTCTGTACATAGTCCATCACCATGTTCTTGTATTCGACCACCAAGGGCTTGCGCTTGGTCAGCTCATTGAGCACGCGCTCCGCGCGTCGAGTGCGCTCAGGACTTGGGGTGTTATTGATGGTGTTGACGTTGTCATAGACCATGACGCACATCGCTTCGATAATGATCCCGCGTTTGTGGGGAAGCCCCTGTTCGTTGTCGAGGATATTGAGCATGGTCTCGAGATACTCCTCGTTAGCGAGGACCAATTCCTCATCCTGACTCATCAAGTACAGACTAGCATCAGAAGCCCACTCCATAAGAAGTTCAGGAGTGAGTGTCGGTTGCTCAAGACTGCTGGACCACGATTGCGCCGCACAATTCGGACAAGGCTCCCAACTCGAAGGGACAAGTTCGAAAGCGGCATCACGTATTACGAGAGCGCGCTCTTCGCTCCACCGGCACTTGGTGCACTCTCGAGTGTATCGATATGTCTGTTGGTCGCTGGTCATAGAGAAGTTCGCGTGAGCGATTGAAGCAGGCCCGCATTTGGGGCCGGGTACCCCGCAGCGAGGAACGAGCGAGGAGTACGAGCGGAAAGCGCGACGGCGAGTCTTCGAACCGGCACGCCCCAACAACCGCTATGCTTCATCGCGTTCATCGTTGTTGGTCAAGGACCAAGCGCTTCATCTTGCCAGTCTTGGATCGCAACAAGTAGCCAGCCTTGTTCTCGAACTGAAGGACGACGTCAAATCGGTCATTCTCTCGATCTGGCGGGTTGTCGAAGTAGATGAGCCTACATCCGTATGGCTTCAGGTCCTTTGTCCACTTGACCTTTCCACCGCGGTCGGTGTATGTCCTTCCCGCTGGTGATGATCGACTGCAACCGCTCCAACGTCTTCCGCTGCATGCACAGCTCCACGAAAGCCTTCCGCTCCAGGTCCAGCAGGTACTGTTCGCTCACTTCGGTGGCTTCGCTCAGATCCCCGCCGCACATCACATACCCCAGCTTCTCGCTGATCAGGGCATCGTGCTGGCTGATGTAGTTGCCGCTGAGCATGCTGTTGGCGCCTACGTACACGATGCCGAGGCCTTCCTGGCCGAGCACCTTGATGTCCTTGCGCGGCGCGGGCTTGGTGTAGCCCTTGTTCCAGAGGTCCAGCGCGCACTGCTTGGCGTAGGCCAGCTGGTGGGCGCGGCTCACGATCACCTCGTCCTGGCCCTTGCGCAGGTAGCCGAGCGCGAAGGCTTCGTGCCCGCTGGTGGCCACCTTGGCCTGGCCGATGGTGAGGAAGCGCTCGCGCATGGCGTTGATGCGGATGTCGCCCTCCTTCAGCTCGTCGGCGAGGCGCAGGGCGAACTCCTTGGTGCCGCCGCCGCCGGGGATCACGCCCACGCCGAACTCCACCAGGCCCATGTAGGTCTCGGCGTGCGCCACCACCTTGTCGGCATGCAGGCAGAGCTCGGTGCCGCCGCCGAGGCAGAGCTGATGCGGGCCGCCACCACGGGGATGCTGTAGCGCATGCGCATCATGGTGTTCTGGAAGGTGCGCACGGCCATCTCCAGGTCGTCGTACTCCTGCTCCACGGCCATCGGAAGTCATGCCCACGTTGGCGCCCGCGCTGAAGTTAGCGCCGTCGTTGTACACCACCAGGCCTTTGTAGCTCTGCTCGGCGAGGTCGATGGCCTTGTTGGAGGCCCTGGATCACCTCCGCGCCGATGGTGTTCATCTTGCTCGTCCAACTCACGCTCAGGATGCCATCGCCGAGGTGACGCACCGTGGCGGCGCTGTTCTTCCAAACGATGCTGCTCTCTGGCAATTCACTGAGTACGATCAAGCCTTCCGCACGCGGCACGGGCTTGTAGCTCTTGCTCGCGACATCGTAGTAGAGGCGTTGGCCCTTCTCCACTTTGTAGAAGCTGCTGTGTCCTGCCGCGATCATCTCATTGACCCACGGCGACACCTTCACGCCCGCAGCGCTCATGTCCTCCATCACCTTCTTCAGGCCTACGGCGTCCCAGGTCTCGAACGGACCCGCCTCCCAGCCGAAGCCCGCGCGCATGCCGTCGTCGATCTTGTAGAGCTCGTCGCTGATCTCGGGGATGCGATGGCTCACGTACGCGAACATCGCCTGGAACGAACGGCGGTAGAATTCGCCGGCTTTGTCCGTGCCGTTGTACACCAGCTTCAGGCGCTCGCGCAGATCATCGACCTTCTTGGCCGCGGCCAGTGTGGCGAACTTGGGCTTCACCTGCGGCTTGTATTCCAGCGTCTTCAGGTCGAGGGAGAGGATCTCGCCCTTGGGTGAGCTGCGGTCCTTAAAGAAGAAGCCTTTGCCGGTCTTGCTGCCGAGCATGTTCTTCTCCACCATTTTGCAGGTACTCCGGAATGCTGAAGAGGCTGTTGCGCTCGTCGTTGGGGCAGTTGTCCTTCACGCCTTGCGCCACTTTCACCAGCGTATCCAGGCCCACCACGTCGGCGGTGCGGAAGGTGGCGCCTTCGGGTGACCGATCACGGGGCCGGTGAGGCGGTCCACTTTCCACCGTAAGGCCCATGTCGGTAACGAGGTGGAACACGTCCATGATGAACACGCCGATGCGGTTGGCCACGAAGGCGGGCGTGTCCTTGGCCATCACCGTGACCTTGCCGAGGATGCGCTGGCCGTAGTCTTCCAGGAAGGTGAGCACTGCGGGATCCGTGTCAGGACCGGGGATCAGCTCCAGCAGCGGCAGGTAGCGCGGCGGGTTGAAGAAGTGCGTGCCGCAGAAGTGCTTGCGGAAATCTTCGCTGCGGCCCTGCGCGATGGCGTTGATCGGAATGCCGCTGGTATTGGTGGTGATGAGCGTGCCGGGCGTGCGGTGCCTCTCCACCTCCTCCAGCAGTTGCTGCTTGATGTCGGGCCGCTCGGTCACGCCCGCGATGAGCCAGTCGCAGTCCTTGATCTTCGGCAGGTCATCGTCGAAGTTGCCGGTGCTGATGCGCTTGGCGAAGCGGGCATCGTACAGCGGCGCCGGACTGCTCTTGATCGCGGCTGCGAGGGCGTCGTTGACGATCTTGTTCTTCGGACCTTCCTTGGCGGGAATGTCGAGCAGCAATACTTCGGTGCCGGTGTTGGCGAAGTGGCAGGCGATGCGGCTGCCCATGACGC
>JADJOG010000047.1 GCA_016713865.1 Flavobacteriales bacterium
CATCGAAGGAGGAGCTCTTCTTCCGGAGCATGAAAGAAGGCGACGATTTCCAAGTGAATTGCGGCAGCACCGGTGAGTCGACGAAAGTGCGCGCCAAGAAGTGATATGCGCGCGCAGGTCCGGCGCTGGCTCCTAGGCGTTCTCGCCGTTCCCGGCGTGCTATCCTCGTGCAAGAATGACCTGGACCAGATCGCGGCGGTGGAGTTGCCCGTTGCGCTGCCGGATCGCGTAACCACCGATGCCGAGTACCTCTACTCCGATTCAGGGGTCGTGCGCAACAGGTTGCGCGCCGGCACCATCGCGGAATGGACAGGTCCAGGAAGGCGCACGGAGCTCACTGACGGCCTTGAACTGCTCTTCTTCGATGTGAATGGCATGCAGACCAGCCGCCTCACAGCCCGCAAAGGCATCATTGAAGAGAAAGAGCGGCGCATGGAAGTGCTTGAGGATGTTGTTTTTGTGAATCAGAAGGGCGAACGGCTGGAGACGGAGCGGCTCCTCTGGGTGCAGGACAGCGCGCGGATAAGAACCGATCAAGCGGTGCGCATCCAGCGCGGTCAGGATGTGATCCTGGCATGGGCCTCGATGCCGCCGAGGACTTCAGCTCGTATGTGATCCGCAGGGTAACAGGCACGGTGCAGCTCGCCACTGATACCTTGGCCGACGATTAGCTGGATTGCTGCAGGCATGCACAAGCTGAATAGATTGATGGAGCATTTCTGGCTGGCGTTGGCCATTGCCACCCTGGCGGTCGCGCTGTGGACCATCATTTCGGAAGGCTGGAACAAGGGCGCGCAATGGCTCGTGCTACCTGCAATCGCGACAGCGGCCTGGCTCATGCGTCGTTTCGTGCGCAAGCGATTGGGGTCGGCGCCGCGCAACTGACCTGTTCGCAATCTGCCGGTATATTCGACCGGCGCACCTAGGCCCTTGCAAACCACCGAACTGCTTCTCATCGCTGGCGCCGTGCTGATCTCGGCCCTTTGCTCCGGCCTGGAGATCGCCTTTGTGAGCGCCAATAAGCTCTATGTGGAGCTCGAGCGTCAACGAGGAGCGCTTTGGGCCCGCGTGATGGCGGTGCTGCAGAAAAGGCCCGACCGTTTGATCGGTGCGCTGCTCGTTGGCAACAACATCGCGCTGGTCGTCTATGGCCTGCTCATGGCTCGTTGGATGGAGCCCATGCTCTCGGGTCTCGGCATGGGTCCAGTGCTCGTGATGGTCGCGCAAACGATTCTGAGCACCCTGTTGATCCTGGTGGTAGCGGAGTTCCTTCCGAAGGCACTGTTCCGGATCGACCCCAACAGCATGCTCAAGGCCTTCGCGGCGCTGCTGGCGGTCCTGTACATCATCCTTTGGCCGCCAATGATGATCATGACCGGGCTGAGCAGCCTGGTTCTGAAAATGCTGCGCCTCAAGTCGAAGCCCGGCCAGCTGGTGTTCAGGCGCATCGACCTCGACGAATTCCTCAAGGATATGAGCGCGGGATCGGCACGCGGCCATGCGCTGGAATCAGAGGTCGAATACGTTCGGAATGCGTTGGAGCTGAGCAGCATCAAGGTGCGCGACATCATGGTGCCGCGCGCACGCATCGAGGCCATCGAAGCGGATGAGTCAATCGAGGCGATGCATAGGCGCTTCACCGATACCGGATTGAGCAAGTTGCTGGTGTACAAGGACAGCATCGATAACCTGATCGGCTACGTGCATGGCTATGAGCTGTTCCGGCATCCGCGCAGCATCCGATCGCTGCTAAGGCCCGTGCGTTTCATCCCCGGCACCATGCCAGCCGACGAAGTGCTTCAGCTTCATTCAGCAGCGAACGCATGTGGCCGTAGTGGTCGATGAATTCGGCGGAACCGCAGGCATGGTCACCGTGGAGGATGTAGTGGAGAGCATCGTTGGCGATATCGACGACGAGCACGATGCCGCCGACGATGTGGAGGAGCGCGTGGCACCCGATGAGTTCCTCTTCGGAGGCCGGATCGATATCGCCCGCCTTCGCGAAACGCACGGCCTCGCATTCGAGGAATCCGATGCGTACGACACGCTAGCCGGGTTCATCCTCGACCGGACAGGTGACCTGCCGGGTCGTGGGGAAGTGGTCGATCTGCCGCCATTCAGGATCACCGTGGTGCAGGTGGTGCACGGCCGTATTGATCTGGTGCGGCTCAAGGTGACTAGCCCCGAGGGTTACCTGAAGCCTGTTGAGGAGGCTCCCGAGGGCCTGTAAATCAGGCATAATGGCTTTCCGGATGGGTTGAATGCACCTGCCTATATTCGCACCCCAATTTCAGAAAAGACATGGCAGTCATTGGCAAGATCCGGGAGCGTGGCGGTCTCCTCGTAGGCATCGTACTGGTCTCGCTCGCCCTTTTCATCCTTGGCGATTGGCTCGCTGGTCGTGGAAGCGGCCGCACCGTCAAGTGCTCGGCGAGGTCGGAGGCGCTGAGATAGGCGTCGTTGAATATGAGCGCCGTGTGAACGATGAGGTTGAGAGCTATCGCAACGAGATCGGGACAGCCTGCGAGCCAGCAGCTCACCGATCAAGTGCGCAATCAGGTGTGGAACGAGATGGTCAAGTCCCTTTCCATGATGGATCAGGTGAAGGATGCCGGCTTCTCGCTCACTAAGGCTGAATACGACGATATCCGCTTCGGCGAGAACATCGCGCCCGAGTTCCGCGGTCAGTTCAGCGGACCCGATGGACAGCCGGATCGCACGCAGCTGAAGGACTATTTCGAGCGCGTGGCGGTGAATGCCCCCATGTATCACCAGATCCAGAGCCGCCGCATCCAGGAGAACCGCCTCTACAGCAAGTACACCACGCTCGTTAAAAAGAGCGTGTTCGTGAATTCAGCGCAAGCACGCGACGAATTCAACGGTAAGAACCGCAAAGCCACATTCACCTTCGTGGCCAAGCGATACGACAGCGAGCCCGATAGCCTTTATGTGGTGAGCGACCGTGACCTGCGCCGTTACTACGACGAGCACAAGAACGAGCCCGGCACAAGCAGAAATCGGCGCGCAGCTTCGATTACGTGCTGTTCCCTGTGAAAGCCAGCGATCGCGATCGCGATGCTTTGCGAACTGAAATGATGGATCTGCGTGCCGCGTTCGAATCGGCCGCTGACGATTCCGTTTTCGTTGTGGCCAACTCCAGCACGCGCAGCTACGCGAAAGCGCCCTATACCGATGGTGCGGCCGATGCCGAGAACGACGAACTGATCCGCAATGCTGAAGTGGGCGCGGTGGTCGGTCCGTACCTCGAAGGCGAGAACTGGAAGCTCGTGAAGGTGAAGGAGCTCGCCGATGTACCCGAGGCGCGTGTCCGTCACATCCTGCTGAGTACGCAGAAAGAGAAAGCCGAGGATGAGCAGAAGCGCCGTGCCGACAGCCTTTTGGCCGTGGTGAAGAAGGACCGAAGCAAGTTCGAGTCGATGGTGACCAAGTTCAGCGATGATCCGGGCAGCGTGAGCAACGGCGGAGTGTATGAGTGGTTCGATAAGCAGCGCATGGTGCCTGAGTTCACGGCGGCCAGCTTCGACCAGAAAGTGGGCGCGATCACCATCTGCAAGACCAGCTTCGGATTCCACATCGTTGAGGTGCTGGGACAGCGCAACCGCCAGGAGCGCCGCATCGTCACCGTCGACCGTCCCGTGAAACCGTCAGGTGCCACATTCAAATCGGTGTACAAGGAGGCGAATGAGTTCAGCCTTACGAACAAGACGCTGGAGACCTTGCGGAAAGCCGCCGAAGAGAAAGGCCTGCAAGTGACCACGGTTGATGATTTCCGTGCTGATTCGCGCTTTGTGCAGGGTTTGCAGCAACCAGCTGGTGTGATCGGCTGGGTGAACCGCGCCAAAGTGGGCGATGTGAGCGATCCCAAGGAGTCCGGCGAGAATTACGTGGTGGCCGTCCTTAAAGCCATCAAGGAAGAAGGGCCCCCCTCACTTGATGATGTGCGCGACGCTTTCACGAAGGAGGTTGCCAAGGAGAAGAAGGCAGAGGCTACATGGCCAAGCTGCAAGGGAAATCGGATCTCTCAGCCGCGGCCTCGGAGATCGGTGGGCGTCTGGAAACCGCGAACGACCTGCTCTACAATGTCTTCAGCCTGCCCGGTGGCTACACCGAGTACGAGGTCATCGGTAAGGTGTTCGCTCTGGGGAATGGCCAGACGAGCGTGCCTTTGAAAGGTGAGACCGCCGTTTACACGGTGAACATGGGCACAAAGACAGAGGCCTTCGAAGGCGCTGATGTGGAAGCAGAGCGCACCAGCATTCGCAGCCGTTTGCAAGGCCGCGCGGAGACCAGCGTTGCCAACGCGCTTCGCGAAGCAGCCAAGGTGGTCGACAACCGGTACATGTTCTATTGATCGAGGACTCGCAGCGAGCGCCGGCCCGAGGGTCGGCGCTCGTGTTTTCAGGGCTTGTCTATCGCAATTGGCTCAACCGCTCCGCATCCAAGCGCACCAAGGTGCCCAAGAGCAGCGTGAAGCCGATCATGCCGCTGCCGACTCATTAAGGCAGAGGTATGGGCGCGTTAGCGCGCTTCATCGCGATTGCCGACAGGGCTCTCTAGCGTTTTTTGGACAGTCCTTCCGACAGAGGCGACCCCCACATGTCACCGAAATAGTCTGAGAGGTACCGGCTGTGAAGAATCGTGTACTGCGCTTTGGTCAGGTAGATATAAACCGGTTGACGATCAAACCGCATGGTGCAGAACCGGCCGTCGATATCTGCTCGCTTCAACAGGTCATTGGCGAGCATGGGGAGTTGTGGTGATTCGTTGTGCATTTGATTAGTGCGAATTCTACGATGCGCCCGGTGAAGCTTGCCGTTGAATCGAAAGGACAATCTTATGTGAGTCCACCGCCCAGGGCTCCCGCTCCAAAGTTCTTTAGTGTCGGCTGGTGCGAATCGGCCATTGGAGACCAGGGCCAATTTGTCCAACTTGTGCGGTCACCGAACCGGGCCCAGCAGAGATCGAGAATGAATCAGCATGGACCAAGAGGTCTGAACGCACGCGAACACGGAAGTCCAATCCTTGTGATAGCGGCTGTTCGCCAAATCGCGCGCATGATAGATCTGTGCCTCGGTTAGGTGACTTGTTAAGCCCGCTTCTCGGAGTTCATCAAACACACTGTTGATGCTGTCTCGGCAATATGTGGTCGCAAATAGTTGCTCACAGCGCCTATCGCGCTGTGTCTCGGCCAACAATCCAGATGTGCCGGGCTTTTGCACCTGTTCGGGCCACCAGATCCCGCAGCGGGTCATATCGAAGAACGCAAGACACATTCTTGTGGTCTCGTAAGAACCACATTCACCTTCTCCGAACTCAAACTTCAGGATTCGGTAATTGGAATGGGCGTCGCAAAGCGCTTTGTTAAGCGTCCTCAGTGCATGGAACATCATGAAGCAGGGACGTGGCCTGTCGCCACTGCGCACAATTCCGCCTTCATACGTGCGGAAGGAGTATCTCCTTCCATTGTTCATGAAGCTCACTAGAACCTCATATCCCCCTCGCACTATTGCGCTATCCGCTTCCCGACGCTCAACATTCACCTCCGTTGGAGAAAGTTCAGGGATAACACCTGAGAGCTTCCGCAAGTGCTCGGGGTAGTAGCTCTCAGCGGTCCACCCTCCTTCATTGCAAGCAAACACGACATGTGGGCTGCTCACTACGGCAATCTCGAAATCGCTTGGCCATTCGTAGGCACCCAGATTCTTCCACAGCGCTGCTCCTTGATTCTCCCCCATGAAGCCCGCTGCGGTCAAGTCCTTGATGCGCTGCTCCACTTTGACCCGCGACCGACTCTGCGAATCACGAGCATGTAGAAGCTGGCCTGCGCGGATCAGAACCCCCGCTCCATCATGCAATTGATCGCACGCTTGGTATTGGTGAAGCGCTTGGTAGAGAGCATCATCAAAGAGGCTGAGGTCCCTGAGCTTATCAATCAATTTGGCAGGTGACTCCGTCGATCTGTAGAGGCTCTCGTGGGCATAACCAATGCTCGACTCAAGATCCTTAACGGCTTGCGCAAACCCCGAATCGGCCGCAGCCCAGTGCATGACCTCTGGCGCAAGATTGATCCTCGGCGGCGGTTCTTCATGCCGTCCGCTGACTACGTAAATCGCATCAATGGCTGATTCACGTTGCCGTGGGCTCATCGAACGCCTCTTGGCTCCACTTTGATTGCTAGTTCTTTGGAGGGAGTCCGCCAGGTAGCGGTGCCATTGAAGAGTCCTAAAGGCTTGCGCGCCAAGTGCCAGTTTCTCAATCACCGGCCTAGAGACTTGTTGTTGGACATATGAGGCGGTCATCTCCGTCTGATGGCTTCGGAGGAATTCGAACCAATTCAGTGCGGAGGTGCGCGCAGTCTCTGAGATGATCTTGTGCTCCACCAACCGATCAACCAGCGCGAGTTGCGCCACGAACACGCTGTCCTGCGCGCGAAGGGTTGCCTGCACTCCAGCAATCAAGAGGGCTGCGAAGAGTGCGATCCGCAGCGGTGAGCGTGTCTGTGATGGGTCCGTAAAGCAACGAGTCATGGACCACCAAAGTAGGCCCTGAATCGCCTACCTCAACTGGCTCAACCGCTCCGCATCCAAGCGCACCAAGGTGCCCAAGAGCAGCGTGAAGCCGATCATGCTGCTGCCGCCGTAGCTGAAGAAGGGCAGCGGGATGCCGATCACCGGCGCCAGGCCGATGGCCATGCCCACGTTGATCGTGAGGTGCAGGAAGAAGATGCTGGCCACGCAATAGGCGTAGATGCGCGTGAACCGAGATCGCTGACGGTCGCTGATCTGGATGATGCGCAGGATGAGCACGGTGAAGAGGACCACCACGAAGGCAGTGCCCAAGAAGCCCCATTCCTCGCCAACGGTGCAGAAGATGAAGTCGGTGCTCTGCATGGGCACGTACTTGAACTTGGTGTGCGTGCCATCGAGGTAGCCCTTGCCGCTGAAGCCGCCGCTGCCGATCGCGGTCTGGCTCTGCTTCACGTTGTAGCCGATGCCCTGCGGATCGTCCATCTGGCCCAGCATCACCAGGATGCGATCGCGCTGATGCTGTGCCAGCACTTTCTCGAAGGCGTAGTCGAGGCTACCGATGAAGCCCGCCGAAGCGATCACACCGATGACGATGTAGGCGTGAAAGCGGCGGCGCATGCGCTTCACCACCAAGTTGCGCACGGCGAACCAGGCCAGCGCGCCGATGATCGCGATGATGAAGAGCAGGAACATCGGCCCGCTGAGCTGCTTGTCGGTGAATGGCAGATCGAAGAAGCTCTCTTTGAGGATGAGCGAGAGAATGGCTAGGAATGCCGCAAGAATGCCCAGCAGGAGGATGTTGCCCGAGAGGCCTTCGCGGTAGAGCACAAGGATGAATGCGCCGCTCACGAGTGCCGTGCCGGTATCGGGCTGCAGCATGATCAACGCTACCGGAGCGAGGATGATCGCGGTGCTGATTGCGCGCGAACGGAAGTCGATGAGCGCCTTGAGGCCGCTGAGGTACCGCGTGAGCGCGAGTGCCGTGGCGTACTTGGCGAACTCGGCAGGCTGTATCCCGAAGCTACCCACTCCGAACCAGGCCTTCGCGCCGTTCACCTCCTTGCCAATCACGAGTACGAGCGCAAGCAGCAGCAGCACGAAGGCATAAACGCCATTGGCCCAATCGCGGAAGATGTGCCCGCGCACCAAGAGGATGGCGCCGCCCAAGGTGAGGCTGATGCCCATCCACACGGCTTGCTTGCCATACTCCTTGCTCTGGTCGAAGATGCTCGCGTGGTCCGGGTCGTAGGCGGCGCTGTAGATATTGGCCCAACCCATGAACATCAGGCCGGGTACATCAGCAGCAGCGGCCGATCAAAATTGGCGGAGACGTTCTCGCGGGCACTCATCGGCGGCGTGGCTTCTGGGCTTCTTCACGAAGAACTTCTCCCTTGCGATTAGGTCGGCGTCAAGTAGTTCCTTCATCACCTCGGGCCGCTTGATAGTGTCTGTGAGATATTGCTCGATGAGGAGGCTGGCGATGGGTGCCGCCCAACGGCCACCGGCGCCAGAGTTCTCCACATAAACGGCCATTGCGATCTGCGGGGCCTCCATCGGTGCGAAACACACGAATACGGCGTGGTCTTCACCATGCGGATTCTCTGCTGTTCCGGTCTTTCCGCATACGGTGATGCCTTCAATGCGAGCTCGTCGCGCAGTTCCGCCCGCTTCATGCACCACGCGCCGCATGCCTTCCTGGATGTGATCGAACCAATGCGGAGCCACTTCTACCAGGTGCTTCTCCTTATAGCGCTCTTGCACGCTGTCCGCCTCGCCCACGGCGCGCACCACGTGCGGATCATAGTACCAGCCCTTGTTAGCGAAGATGGCCGCGAGGTTCGCCATCTGGATGGGAACGGTGAGCACTTCGCCCTGACCGATGCTCGCGCTGTAGATGGTGCTGAAGGCCCAGCGCTCCTTGCCATACTTGCGGTCGTAGTAAGCGGGGCCGGGGATGTTGCCACCCTTGAGCGAGGGAAGGTCCATGCGCGGCTTCTCGCCCAAACCGAAGCTCTTCATGCGGCGCTCCCATTCAGCCAGACCCAATGCGGCATCGCGGAATCGGCTCTTCTTGTCGAGGTTCTGTTCCACCATGCGCTCGAAAACCCTGTAGTAGTAAGGGTTGCAGCTGAACTGGATGGCCTGCTCGATGCTGGCGGCCGTGGGGTGATTGTGGCAGCCGACGAGGCTCTTGTTGCACGGGAAGCTGGTGTTGACCTTGATTACGCCTTCATCGAGTGCGATGAGCGATTGCGCGATCTTGAAGATGGAGCCGGGCGGGTACTGCGCCTGCAGCGCGCGATCGAAGAGCGGCTTTATGGGGTCGTTCTGCAGGATGCCATAGTTGGTGTTCCGGACCCGGCCCACGAGCAACTCGGGATCGTAAGTGGGACTGCTCACTAAGCAGAGCACTTCACCGGTGCGCGGATCGAGCGCCACGATGCTGCCCTTCTTGTTCTGCATGAGCTGCTCACCCAGTCGCTGCATATCGATATCGATGCCCGTGAAGAGGTCCTTGCCCTCCACGGCCAGTGTATCGTATCGCCCCTCCTTGAAGCTGCCCTTGATATTGTTGTGGACATCGACCAGTACGTAGCGCGAGCCGCGACGACCACGCAGCACCTCTTCGTAATACTGCTCCAAGCCGCCCACGCCGACCACGTCGCCCGATTTGTAGTAAGGGTCTGCCGCCACCTTCGCAGGACTCACCTCGCTGAGGTAGCCGAGCAGATGGGCGGCTACACGCGGCGGATAGGTGCGCAGGGTTCGGCTCTGTCCATAGAAGCCTGGATACTTGTGCAGGTGAACACTGATGGCCGCGTACTGTCCAGCAGGAATCTGCTTCTCGATCACGCTGGGCTTGTACAGCGAGTACTTGCGCGCATCGATCATGCGCTGGCGCAGCTCGGGCAAGGGCACGCTGATCAGCTGCGCGAAGGCAGTGGTGTCGAAGGCCTTCACCTCTCGCGGCACCATCATGATGTCATACACGGGCGTATTGGCCACGAGCAGGCGGCCCTTGCGGTCGTAGATGAAGCCGCGAGCGGGGTAGTCGGTGATCTTGCGCTCGGCCATGCTGGCGGCGCTGGCCTTCCACTTGTCATCAACCACCTGGATCCAGAAGAGGCGCAGGATGAAGATGAAGGCGATGGCGAGCACCGCAGCGATGAGCACGTATTTGCGCCCCTCGAAGTTCATGCACGTGCACGCTCAGAAGCGCGCGAGGTGAGGAATTGCGTCAGCAGCGCAAGGCCTAAGGTGAAGGCGGCACTGAGGATGGCGCGCAGTAAGGTGGAGAAGAAGGCATCGAAGCGATGCATCTCCACGAAGAAGAGCCAGAGGTGATGCAGCAGGATGAGCACGCCCGCGTTGGTGGCGAACCACGCGAGACCCATGCGCGGCACCGTGGGCCGCATGCCGAACTCGTAGCCATCACGAGGGGCCATGAGGCGCAGCAGATGGATCCGTGCGAACATCATCACGGTGCAAGCGCTCATGTGCATGCCGGGCGTGCTTCCGAAGGCATCGAGCACAAGGCCCGTGGCCGCTCCGATAAGCAGGCCCGCCCAGTTCGGCAGCTCGAATGGCAGCATGAGCAGGAAGAGCACGTAGAGGTAGGGCACCATCCAGCCGTTGGCCACATCGAGCCGGTCGAGGATGAGCACCTGCAATAGCACCAGCAACGCGAAACGGCCCAGGTTCGATGCGAGCGTGGTGATCATCGCGTGGGCTGCTGGCTTTCGAGTGAATCACGTTCGCTGCGCAAGCGGTCCTCAACCACGTACACAAAGCCAACGCGCGCCATGTCCTCGAACAGACGTATGCGAACGTTCAGGTCCGGCCTTCCCGGAGGATTCTCGACGCTGAGCACTTCGCCGACGGGAACACCGGGCGGGAAGATGCCGTCGCCGCCCATGGTCACGATGGTGTCCTGCTCGCGCACGCGACCATGCTTCGGGATGTCGATCACCGAGGCCGTGGCGGCATCCATCGTGTTCCAGTAGAGCAGTCCGAAGTGGCCGGTGCGCTTCACCTTCACGCTGGTGCGCAGGTCGGTATTGAGCACGCTGATCACCGAGGCGAAGCGCGGACTCACCGCGCGCACTACGCCCACGATGCCGCTCGGGCCAACCACGCCCATGTCCTCGTGCAGGCTCGAAGCGGAGCCCCGATCAAGCGTGAGATAGTTGAGCGGCTTATGATAAGTGGCATGCACCACTTTGGCCGCCGTGAATGTGAAGGGCTGCCAGATGGCCGAGTCGCCCGCTGGCTGCATGGTTGTGTCCACGGCATCCGATCCGATGCCGTAGCGATTGCGCAGCGCCTCGTTCTCCACGACGAGTTTCTCGTTCCGTTCGCGCAAGCTGGTGTATTCGGTCACTTGGCTCCGCCATGTGAAGATGGTGCCAGCGACGGCATTGCTGCTATTGATCGCGATGGAACGGTGGTGCATGTTGCCGTTATACAGCATCACCAAGGCGGTGAGCAGCAGCGCGAGGAACAGCAACGTATCGCGGATACGGTAGAGGAAGCGGAAGAGGTCGCGCATGCGGTCAAGCGGCTAGTGGATAGCGGCGAGCGGCAAGTCGCAGGGAATGCATGTGAATACTTGCCGCTCGCGACTCGCCGCTTGCCGCTTCCCGCACTTCATCACTCTCGCATTAGGAACTGGAAGCGATCGATGTTCTTCAGAGCGATGCCGGTACCGCGGGCAACGGCGCGCAACGGATCGTCGGCTACGTGAACAGGCAACTTGGTCTTGATGCTGATCCGCTTGTCCAAGCCGCGCAGCAGGGCGCCGCCGCCAGCCAGGTAGATGCCGGTCTTGTAAATGTCGGCGCTGAGCTCGGGCGGTGTGGCCTCCAAGGCGCTGAGGATCGCCTCTTCGATCTTGCTGATGCTCTTGTCGAGCGCCTGCGCGATCTCGCTGTAGGTTACGGTGATCTCCTTCGGGATGCCCGTCATCAAGTCGCGTCCGCGCACCGCATAATCGGGCGGCGGATTGTCCAGTTCAGTCAATGCCGCGCCAACCTCGATCTTGATCGTCTCGGCCGTGCGTTCGCCAACGAGGATGTTGTGCTGGCGGCGCATGTATTCCTCGATGTCCTGCGTGAACTCGTCACCGGCAACGCGGATGTTCTTGTCGCACACGATGCCGCCTAACGCGATCACCGCGATCTCCGAAGTGCCACCACCGATGTCGATGATCATGTTGCCCATGGGCTCCTCCACATCGATGCCGATGCCGATGGCTGCTGCCATGGGCTCGTGGATCATGTACACCTCTTTGCCACCAGCGTGCTCGCTGCTATCCTTTACCGCGCGCTTCTCAACCTCCGTGATGCCGCTCGGGATGCAGATCACCATGCGCAGGTTGGGCGTGAACAGCTGGCGCCCGGGACGCAGCATCTTAATCATGCCCTTGATCATCTCCTCGGCGGCCTTGAAGTCGGCGATCACGCCATCCTTCAGCGGGCGCACGGTCTTGATGTTCTCGTGCGTCTTGCCGTGCATCTGCTGGGCCTGGCGGCCCACGGCGATCACCTTGCCCGTTGCGCGGTCGACCGCTACAATGCTGGGCTCATCAACCACCACCTTGTCGTTATGGATGATCAAGGTGTTGGCCGTGCCGAGGTCGATCGCGATCTCCTGGGTGAAGAAGTTGAACCAGCTCATGCTCCTTGTTCAGTGTTTGAAGTGGCGGGTGCCGGTGATGCACATGGCCATGCCGTGCGCGTTGCAGTATTCGATGCTGTCTTGATCGCGGATGCTGCCGCCCGGGTGGACGACCGCTGTGATGCCCGCTTTGTGCGCGATCTCCACACAGTCGGGGAATGGGAAGAAGGCGTCGCTGGCCATCACGGCGCCGTTCAGGTCGAAGTTGAATTTGCCTGCCTTTGCGATGGCCTGCTCCAGCGCATCCACGCGGCTGGTCTGGCCGGTGCCGCTGGCGAGCAATTGATTGCCCTTGGCCAGCACGATGGCGTTGCTCTTGGTGTGCTTCACGAGCATCGTGGCGAAGACCATATCGTTCACCTCTTGCGCGCTCGGGGCTTTGGTGGTGGCCGTATTCATGCTGGCGGCAGAGGGCACAACAGCGTCGGTGTCCTCCGTTAGCACGCCATTTAGCGCGGTGCGCACCTTCACCTTCGAGCGAGCAGCTGGTTTGCTCAGCAGGATCATCCGGTTCTTCTTCTTGCGCAGCACTTCCAGCGCATCGTCGTCGTAGCCCGGTGCCGCGATGATCTCGAAGAAGATGGTATCGATGGCTTCTGCTGTGGCCTTGTCGATGCGGGCCGTGGTGATGAGCACGCCACCGAAGGCGCTTACCGGATCGCCTGCCAGCGCTGCATCCCATGCTTCTTTCACTGTGTCACGAACGGCGGCGCCGCACGCGTTGTTGTGCTTCAGTATCGCGAAAGGGATGCCTTGTATCGTGTCGAGGTCCTCTATCAACTCCACTGCGGCATCGAGGTCGAGCAGGTTGTTGTAGCTGAGCTCCTTGCCGTTGAGTTGCTCGAATAGGCCCGCCAGATCGCCGTGGAAGGCCCCATGCTGGTGCGGGTTCTCACCGTAGCGCAGCACCGTGGTGGGTCCGGCGCTCAAGCGAAGGTCTCCTTGCGCGCCGCTGAACCAATTGTAGATGGCGCCATCGTAATGGCTGCTCACCGCGAAGGCCGCGGCCGCGAAGGACCTCCGTTGCGTGAGCGTGGTTGTGCCGTCCTGCTCCTTCAGTAGGCGCAGCAATTCGGCATATTGGTTCATGCTGGGCACGATCACCACATCGGCGTGGTTCTTCGCGCCGGCGCGGATCAGGCTGATGCCGCCGATGTCGATCTTCTCGATGATCTCCGCCTCGCTTCCGCCAGCGGCTACTGTCGCCTCGAAGGGATACAGATCCACGATCACCAGGTCGATGGGCGGTATCGCGTATTCCTCTAGCTGCGCCACATCGCTTTCCAGGTCGCGGCGCCCGAGGATGCCGCCGAAGACCTTCGGGTGCAGCGTTTTCACGCGACCGCCGAGGATGCTCGGATAGGTGGTGAGCTCTTCGACGGGGGTTACCGGAACGCCGAGTCCTTCGATGAAGGATTGAGTGCCGCCCGTGCTGTACAACTGCACGTTCAACCGATTCAACTCACGGATGATGGGTTCGAGCCCATCCTTGTGGAAGACCGAGATGAGCGCGCTCTGAATGCGTTTTTGCCCGTCCAATGGGAGATTTCGAGGGCCAGCCCCGCTTTACGGGCGCAAGTTTACACAGGCCGCAAAGGCGCGCAGTCTCAGCGTCGCGCGCCGTTATCCGAAGGTTACCAACAACGGAAGCTCAGAATCGAAGCCCCACTCCGAAGGTCAGGTTCAGCACGCGCGTGCCGCTGGTAAGGGTGCGGAAGTCCACGTTGCCGTTGGCGTCGCTGGTAATGGATTTGGGGTCCACGTAGGTGACCTGGCCGCCGTTGAGGCGTTCCATGCGCAGCTCCGTGAAGAAGTTCCGTGTGGGCGCATAGTTCACGCCTGCGGCCCAACCGATGCTGCCGATGAATTCGCTCGCCAAGCGCTCTTCTTCCACGGGGTCATCAACGCCAGGAACCTTGATCTCCGATCTGGTCACGAAATGCCGAGCGCCCGTCATGAATTCGGCATAGGGGCTCACCTTGCCCTGCAAGGGCTGCAAGCGGAGCAAGCCGTGGTATCCGTAGACATTGCTGCGCACCTTCAATTCGCCGGTGGTGGCCGGGAGGTTCTCCAAGGTCACGTTCACTTCCTGCGAGCGCGAGCCCATGCGGTTCCAACCGAAATCGAAGCCGTAGCTGAATGGCAACCGGCGCATGGGCATGGTGAAATTGGCGCTGAGCCCCGCCATCTGCCTGCCCCATGCGCGATCGAATTCACCGATGGGGATGCCGATTTCCAAGCCGCCCGCAACCGTGGCAGGTCTATCGCCCCAGCGCGAGGCCACGCGGTTGTTGCGGTCCTGCTGCGCCGCTGCGACAATGGGCAGGATGGCCAGTGCGATGGCATGAAGGAGTACGCTGGTTCTCATGGCTGCGGGGAGTTGGCTCGCTCCGGGCCAAAGGTTATGCCGAATGGACGCGGATACCTTGGCAGCCGTGGAACTGTGGGCCAATTGGGAATCGCTAGGGATGCTGGGCTTGTTCTTGGGCAGCTTCATCGCCGCTACAGTATTGCCATTCAGCTCGGAGGCGCTGCTGCTCGCTTTCTGCGCTGGACCATGGGGCACATGGGAGTTGCTTGTGGCTGCTTCCGCGGGCAACTGGCTCGGCGGCATGAGCAGCTATGGCCTTGGCCGCTTAGGTGATCCGGAGCGCATGGCGCGTTGGGCGCGTGTCGATCCGGCCACAGCCTCGCGCTGGAAGGACCGTGTGATCCGATTCGGGCCATGGGCCGCTCTGTTGTGCTGGATGCCGATTATTGGCGACCCGATCGCGGTGGCGCTGGGCTTGGGTCGTGCCCGGCTCTGGCCCACGGCGCTGCTGATGCTCGCTGGCAAGGCTGCGCGGTACGCGGTGCTGATCGCAGCCCTCCGCTGATCATCGTGAAAAGCGAGAGGCCCCGCTTGCGCGAGGCCCCTCTGACTGAGCGGGTGTTTGCGATGTACCGGACTCAGTAAACCGTGTTTTGCGGATCCCAGTTGGCCCAGCCAGCGGTCCAATCCTCGCCGCCGAAAGCGCCGCGGTATGGAACCGGTGTGAAGAAGCTATCGGTGAGCGGGCTCCAGCTGAAATCGGCGCCGGCAAGCAGAGGGCTGCCCGTGTTGGGGCGGAAGCTTGGAGCATTCAGGTTGAAGGGGTCGGCGACCTGAAGGTCGCTGTTGTTGGCCATCACCATGTTGTTCCAACCAGCGGTGTTGAACCAAGTTGTGAGCGCTGCTTGATCCCAATTCTGGCCGCTTGGCACATCGAGCGCCGTGGTCATGCCGGCGATCACGTTGCCGCGGAACATCAGGTCGCCATTGGTGGCGTTGGCTTGCGTGCTGTTACCATCGATGTAGAGACCCGTTGGGTAGCCAGCGAATACGCTGTTGAATACGCGGGTCTGTGTATTGCGGCGCAGGTGCAGCGCGCGCTTGTACAGGCTGTTGATGCTGGTGCCCGAGGTGGCCAACGGACCGAACACGCTCACGTTGCTCCAGGTGCCTTGGCTATAAGGCGAAGCAGGGTTGCCAGCAGCGTCGTTATCGCACTCGAAACCGTTGCTGCTGCTCTGGTCAGCGATGGCGGGATCGCGCAGGCTCACGGCCCACTGCACCTTGCCCTGCCAGCCGAAGTCCTGGTCAAAGTCATCGTCCCAGCCGCGGAAAGCCACCAAGTGCTTGGCGTTCACGGTGCCGCCGAACCACTCGTAGCTGTCGTCGCCGCAATAGCTTACTTGGATGTAATCGAGCGTGGTGCCGCGACCAACGGCGCCCATGGTGAGGCCGTTGATCTCCTGGTTGGGCTGGAAGGCGATGCCGCTGAACTCGATGCGCACATAGCGCAGGATGCCGCTGTTGTCGTTGGCATCGGTGCCACCGAAGGACGCATCAGGGCCGCCTTCGATCACGGGATCGCTGGGCTGGTTATGCGGAGCACGGCCGCAGAGCACGATGCCGCCCCAGTCGCCGTAGCTGCGTGCGCCCGGCGCTTGATTGCTGGTGAATACGATGGGGCTGCTCGCGGTGCCATCGGCGTTGAGCTTGCCTCCGCGACGCACGATCAAGGTGCCTTTGCTGTCCTTGTCGCCTTTCACGATGGTGCCGGGTTGCACGGTGAGCGTGGCGCCGCTGTTCACATAGAGGAAACCCTTGATGAGCCACTTGGTTCCGTTGGTGAAGGTGAAATCAACATCCGTTTCTCCCTCCACCTGCTTCACGTTGCTTCCAAGATCGGTTACAGTGAATTCCTTTTGCGTCGCATACTCGCAGCAGCAGTCCTTGTCGGCATCGGCATCATAGTTCAATGCAGCGGCATCGGTGCAGCCTTCCTTCTTCTTGCAGGCCGGCATGGCAACTGCTACAGCGCCCAGCATCAGCAGGCTCAGCGTATGGTTCTTCCAGAGGTTCATGGTCATCTGATTGCGTTTCGTTTTCGCGCTGCGAATAGAGGGTGCCGGTGTTAGCGCGGGTTCACCCTAGCGTTATGCGATCGCGAAGTCGCGTTATCGTTTCGTTAAGCCCGTTTCCCTCAGAAGCGCGCACCGATGCCCACCGTGAAGTAGGCGCCGCGACGGAAGCTCATGATCTGCTCGTCCTGCTTGCCGATGCGGCCATCGTCGTTGCTGTCCTGCAGCAGCAGCACGCGCTGGTTCAGGATGTCCTGCGCGGCCAGCTTCACCTCGAAGCGCTTGCCGAAGCCCTTGGTCACGGCCAGGTCGATCACGTTGCGCGGCATCTCGTAGATGTCGGGCGTGCCATAGGTGCCAACGGCGAAGAGGCGTGGGCCGATCACATTGTAGAGGATGCTGCCCTGCAACTGGCGCTCGCGGTCCTGGTAGTAGATGCCTGCGTTCACGATGTAGGGGCTCTGGCCCATGAGCGGGCGCTGCTGCTTCTGGCCAGCGGCCTCGCTGCCGAGATCCACCTCGGTGTGGATGTAGGCGGCGTTCACCATCACGCCGATGCGGCTCATCACACCCTCGGTGAAGAGCTGGTTGAGCGAGCGGCGCGCCTCCACTTCGACACCGATGCTGGTGGCGCTGCGGGCATTGCCGAAGGTGAAGTTGCGCGTGCCGCCGCTGCCTGCGCCGGGCAGGAAGAACATCTCGATGGGGTTGGTGAACTGCTTGTAGAAGGCGCCCACGCTGATCAGCTCCGAGGTGCTCGGGTAGAACTCGTAGCGGAGGTCGGCGTTGCGCACGGTGGCCACCTTCAGGCTGTCGTTGCCGCGCAGCACGTTGTTGAAGCTGAAGTCGTAGAACGCGAAAGGCGCGAGCTCGCGGAACTCCGGACGGTTCACGGTCTCTGCATAACCCAAGCGGATCTGGGCGCGTTCGGTGATGGCGCGGCTGGCATTGATGGAGGGCAGGATGCTGAGCACCGGATTGTTCACCAGCACGCGGCGTCCGCCGAAGGTGCGGCTCTGCAGCTCCTGCGTGTTGTGCTCGGCGCGCACGCCAGCGCTGATGTTGGTGGTGCTGGCGATGCTTATGGTACCGCCCGCGTATGCCGCGAAGAGCTTGTTGGAAGCGGTATAGCGGTCGCTCGGGTTGGTGCCTTCTTCCAAGCGGAAGCCGGTGGTAGGATTGATGTTCTCCGCAGCGAAAACCTGATCGAGCGGCGCGAAGGCGAGGCTCTGGTCGTAGGTGATGAGGTTGCTGGCGCGGAAGCTCATCCAGCGCGCCTCGAACTCACGGTCCTTCAATTCCGTGTAGGCTCCCACGCGCACCTTCGCACTCAATGTCTCGCCTTCGATCTTGTGCTCGTAATCGAGGCGGCCGGTCTTCACCTGCTCATTCATGTCGCTGAAGAAGCGGCCGGCATCGAGTGTGGTGGCGCCCGGCGGGATGATGGTCTGGAAGGGCGTGTTGGCGTCGGTGGTGTTGATGTCGCGCACGGTGCGGATGCGACGGAAGTCAGGCTCCTTGCTCCAGGCGATGCCATAGCCCGCGGTCCATTCCAGTTTGCTCACATCGCTCTTCAGCTCGTGGCTGCCATGCAGCTGGCCGCTGTAGATGGTGCGCTGCTGGTAACGGAAGGCGTAGTTCTTCACCTCGAACTGCTCCTCGAAGTTGCGGCCCGTGCGCAGCGTGGCCTGGTCGGTTCCTTGCTGCGTGAAGAGGTTGCGGAATTCGACTTTGCTGCGATTGCCCAACAGCAGGCTGAAGTTGCTCAAGGCGCTCACGCGCACCTGGCGGATATTCTCGTTGTCGCTGTAGTTGTAAATGCTGTCGCTGCGGCCGGCCACCGGATCGAACACGTTGTAGTTGTAGTTCTTGGCCGTGTAGCTCAGGCGCGTGTCGCTGTAGCTGATGCTGGTGACGTTGCCGCCGCGCACCTGCCCATCGCTTCTGCCCATGCGGCGTGCGAGCATGATGCTGAAGCGCTGATCAGGCGATGCGCTGCTGCGCTCGCTGCTCCAGTTGTTCGATAGCGCGCGGCCTGCGGCTTGCAAACCTTGCGCGTTGAGGGTTCGCAGGTCGCCGGGAAAGGCAGCGGGCAGGTTGCGCAGGCCATTGTCGAATCCGAAGCGGTCGGTGCTGCTTCGCTGGCTGCTGAAGAAGTCGTTGAAGGTGGTGCCATTGCGGTACGATGCGCTGTAGTCGACACGCACGCTGTTGCTGTCCGGTACATTCACGGTGTAGAGCTTGATCACGCCTCCAGCGAATTCGCCGGGCAGTTCGGGCGCGCCGCTCTTGTAGATCATCACGCGGTCCAACGCGCCGCTGGGCAGCACATCGAAGCTGAAGGCGCGCTTATCGGGCTCGAGGCTCGGCGCGATCACATCGTTCAGCATCACGGTGTTGTACCGGTCCGCAAGGCCACGGATCATCACGAAGCGGTCGCCCACCATGGTCACGCCGGGAATGCGCTTCACCACATCGCCTGCGGTGCGGTCCTGGCTCTTGCTGATCTGCTCGCGGCCCACGCCGTTCACCACCTGCTCGCTCTTGCGCGTCTCAAGCACCACGGCCGCTTCTGATTCGGTGCGTCTCGTGGTCACCACTTCCACGGCCTTCATCTCCACCACCGAGGCCTTCAGCTCGAAGTCGGCTCGGGAAGTCGTGCCTGCTTTCACCGAGATCGCGCGCTCAGCAGGTTCGTAGCCAACGAAGCTCACCAAGAGCATGTGCTCGCCAGCTTCCGCCGGGAAGGTGAAGCGGCCATCGAGATCCGTTGTGGCGCCGATGGTGGTGCCTTTGATCACCACGTTCACGAAGGGCAGGGGCTGTGCCTTGCCGGCTTCGATGGCGGTGATGGTGCCACTCACGGTGCCTTTCTGCGCGTGCAGCAGCAAAGCCATGGCAATGGCAAGGAAAGAGAACAGGTATCGGTACATCGCATAAGCGAACGGATGATCAGCATCCAATCGCGGCGCAAAAGTCCCGGTGCCCTGTTACCTCCCTCTTCCGGCTTGGTTAAGGATCCGTTAGCTGGACGGCGGTCGGCTTAACCTGTGGTTTACGTTGCGGGTTCACGCATATGGCGTGTCGCCATCGAACGGGGTAATGGTCCAGTTGCGCGGCTCGGCCAGGTAGGTGGCGCTGGCTCAACAGCTCCTTGGTACAGGACAGGGAAGGCCCGCGTGCGTCGCTTAAGCGTGAAGGCATGGATGTCTTTCTGCTCCAAGGTTCCGGGCACGTGGAATTCCAGCTCATCGCAACCCGAAGAGGCGAGCATGTGGATCAGCGTGCGCAGAAGGGTGCTGCGGTGCGATCCGGAGAGCGCGAGCAGGTCGCTCACTTTCCAGCGATTGAAGGACGCGTCGCGTGCGATGGTCTCGCGCAGGATCACGGCATAGGCCACGATGGGGCCGTCTGCATGCTCGCGCAGCACGAAGAAGCGCGTGGGCGTATTGCGCCGACTGGCACCATACGCCCATCGAATCGTGGCTGCATCGCGCCAGGCCATCAGTCCTTTGGCGTTCGCTGCAGCCTCCGCCCAGAAGGTATCGTAATCGTCAGGGAAGGAGTCGAGCGTGAATTCGTTCACGATTGCTTTCGGCGCAGCACCAGCACCCATGCGCCAAAGTGGAAGGAGGTTCAGCAAGGCGGCCAACGGCTTCAGCGCTGCAGGCAAGGAGAGCGCGAGCAATTGGCCGAGCCGGAAGGGCACCACGTACACCTCATCGAGGCGCTTGAGCGGCGCATAGCTGCCGCCATAGTGCAGGTACATGAGTCCTGCCCTGGCACTCGCGGTGGTCACCAGTTTCAATGCGAGCGGGTTGGCCACGAAATAGCCATCGGCCAGCAGCTGCTTGTGCGCCCGGTATTCCTTCTTGATGCCCCACGCTGTAGCCACCGAGGCGAGTACGGGCTTGCCGTTCATGAGATATCTGCTGGGCACGTTGCCGAAGAAGCCCACCACCTTGTTGTGGTGCTCCATCAAATAACCGTAGCGCGCGGCCTCATCTGCTTCGAGCACGCAGGGGTTGCGCGACCATAAGGCATCGATCGCCGCTTCCATCGCTTGCGCATCGCGTGGGTCGGGCCAGTTGAGGCCGAGCTCCTTCATGAGCGCGCAGCACGCGGGCAGATCGCCAGCAGAGGCAGGCCGCACCACGAGTTCCTTGGCGTCGATCATCGGCTGAGGAAGTAGCGGAGCTGGAAATTCTCCCAGTCGGCCACCATATGATCGCGCGTGAGCATGAACACATCGCCGCCTGCGCGCATGGCGCCGCGATTCGATGCCGCGAAGCTGCTGTAGCCGAGCGCGCGTGCGATACCGGGCGCTACCGCGGGATCGAAATCGACCACGGGCTTTCCCCAAGGGCATGCGAAGTGGCGGCATGCTATGCCCAGCTTCTCCTCGATGGCCTCCTTCGAGCGCTTCAACTCATCGGTAATGGCATCCGCGCCCAGTTCAATCAAGTGGGCATGGTTCACGGTGTGCGAACCGAAACTGACCCCGTGGCCCAGCATGCTCCGGCACTCGTCCCAATTGAGGAACTCCACCAGCTTGGGATCCTCGGGGTAGAAACGCAGCATGCGTTCGGCATCCGAAGGGGTGCTGGCGTCGCGACCGATGTAGTCGGTTGGTAGGTAGATGATCACCGGCACGCCCAGCTCGGCGGTGATCGGCATCATGTGCTCCAAGCAGTTCCGGAACCCATCGTCGAAGGTGACGCTGAAGTAGCGGCCATCGATGGGCGATCCACCGGTAATCATTTCGATTGCGTCGTCCATCGGGATGAACTCGCCGATCGTGCGCATGTACTGCAATTGGCGCTCGAAGCCCTTGCGCTCATCGGCGAAGACGTGATGGTAGCACGGGAAGCGCACCCAGCTCTGGCCCTTGAAGCTGGCCTTGGCCGAGAGCCCCGCCACCGCTGCCTTGCGGACCAGGCCACGCATGCGCCCCAAGGGCGATTGACGCGCGCCGAATTCTCGGTAGGTGCGGACGATGGGGGCGCTTACGCGATTTGAGGACATTGGACTGCGAGGCCGGAAAAGTAGCTTGCAGCGGGAGCACAAGAAGGCGCGAACAGCGCGAGCCTTTCGGCTGTTCCTTTGGCCATGATCCGCTTCACCTGCTTCATTCCGGCCTTGCTCGTTGTTGCACGAGTAGGCGCGCAGCCGCAACTCGAGAATCCTTCCTTCGAGGCATGGGACAATGCGGGGCAGGCTACGCAGGAACCGCAGCAATGGAGTTCCTTGAAGACCAGCGATGGTGGTGTCTTCATCAATAGCCTGGTGCCGCAGCTCTGCTGGCGCAGCACCGATGCGCGCACCGGACAGTACAGCGTTAACCTGCGCACCGTGAATTCGACAGTGGGCGCCGCGAACGGATTGCTCACCAATGGCCGCGTGCATGCGGAGCTGAATGTGGCCAACAGCTACATGTACACCGTGCAGGACAACGAGCAGTGGCGAACGGCCATGAGCAGCAGGCCCGATAGCCTTGTTGGCTGGTTCAAGGCCACGCCGCAACCCGGCGATCGCGCTAACGTGGGCGCCCTGTTGCATGTGAATGAAGGCCGA
Organism: Flavobacteriales bacterium; assembly: GCA_016713865.1. GTDB lineage: Bacteria > Bacteroidota > Bacteroidia > Flavobacteriales_F > PHOS-HE28 > PHOS-HE28. Next base: position 22,185 of record JADJOG010000047.1, read on the forward strand.
TTGCCGGCGTTCGGCACCGAAGGCAATTACGTGGCGGGCGCGTCGTGGAAGGCCCCTTTCGGCAACGTGGGTGAATGGACGCGCTTCAGCACTCCGTTCCAGTACCTCAATGAGGTGGAGCCGCAATGGATCCTGCTCATCCTCACCGCAGGCGACAGCGCAGGCAGCCAGGTAGGCACCCAGGCGTGGTTCGAGGATCTCGCACTGATCTACAACGTCCAGTGCGAGCCCAACGCGCAGAGCGTGGCGCCTGGAGAAGCGTTCGTCGTGGATTACAGCACAGGTGGTGTTCCCACCGGTCCTGTCTCATTCAGTGTGGAGCTCTCCGACGCAAATGGGGATTTCGGTGCGCCCGTTGTGATCGGCTCTGTCGTGAGCAACTCGTTAGCGGGGAGCATCCCTTGCGCGATTCCGGCAGGCACCTCGAGTGGCAACGGGTATGCGATCCGTGTTGTCGCCGATTCGCCGTTCTATGTGCCTGTCGGATGCAGCTTGGAAGTCGATCTGCAATCCGGGATCATGGAGCGTGCGCAGCCATGGCTCATCGCGGACGATGCAGGCCGGTTCCTCATCGATGGACCTTTCGGCGGAGGCACCTACGCGCTGCACGATGCGCAAGGCCGGTTGTTGTCAGAGGGGCGATTGCAAACCGGTCGCAATACAATCTCAACGGATCATCGAGGCTTGATCACCGTGGTGCTGCGCCATACCGGAGCGCTGTACGTTGATCGGCTTTTGCTGCTGCGTTAGAAGCCATCTCGAAACAATCCTTCGGGCTGCGCCAAGTCCTTTCCCGGCCGTCCATCGTTGCTCAACCCTTACAGAGCGTCCAGCCACGCGCGTTGTCATTCCGGGCTCGACCCGGAGTCGCGTCGCTGCCTGCGGCAGGCAGGTCGGCTGGCCGGGAAACTCTTCCGGCTCGCTACTAAAAAACTAATTTGAGATGGCTGGCCTTGCCTTGCTTCCCGATCACGCGGTCCTCGAGGAACCACCATTTCGGAGCGTCCTTCCGCTTGCGCGCCTCTTGCCACATGCTTACCAATCGATCCTGCAGCAAGGTGGTAGCCTCATCGATGCTGTCCGCCACGAACACGAAGCGGAGCTCCTCTTTGCCGATGGTCCCCTCGGCCACCAGAGCCGTGCCAGCAATGGCCGCCAATACTCCTTGCCGTAGAGCAGGATGGGGAAGTCCTTCACCTTGCCGGTTTGGATCAGCGTGATGGTCTCGAAGAGCTCATCAACCGTTCCCGCGCCGCCGGGCATCACCACGAAGCAGATGCTGTATTTCACCAGCAGCACCTTGCGCACGAAGAAGCGATTGAAGGTGAGGCTCACGTCGAGGTACGGATTGGGCTGCTGCTCATGGGGCAGCACGATGTTGCAGCCCACGCTGCGCGCGCCCGCATCGCGCGCGCCGCGATTCGCCGCTTCCATGATGCCAGGGCCTCCGCCGGTCATGGTGAATCCCACGCGGCCCACGCGTGCCGCAAGCTCACGGGCGGCCACGTAGTACGGGTGATCCTCTTGGAAGCGCGCGCTGCCGAAGAAGGTGGCAAGGGCGTATGGAGCTTGCGGAATCCGTAGATGAACTCGCGCGCGATCTGGATCACCGAGCGCAGCTCCTGCCAGCGGTTGCGCGGGCCTGAGAGGAAGCTCAGGTCGATGGGCTTGGTGGCACGGTTCGGCATGCGCGCGAAACTACCTGCGCGCATCGCACGCCGCGATGAGGATCAATGTGGTTCTTCCGAACGATCGCGCGATGGCGAGTTGACCTTGGCTGTTCATTGCAACGCGCATGAGCCCGACCGCTGCTCAAGCAGCACATCGCTCAAATCAGTACGAGTAATTGATCAGCGCAGCACCACCACGTGCCCCACCAGCTCGCGCCTAACCTGCTCGTAAACGGTGATCGGCCTCAGGCGCAAGCGCCACACATAAACGCCATCAACCTGCGCATCGCCGCCACCATCCCACGCCAGCTCCGCATCGCTGCTCTCCCAGATCAACTGGCCCCATCGGTTGAATATCTGCAAGAGGTATTCATCGAAGGGGCAATCGAAGCGTGGACGGAAACCATCGTTGCGGCCATCGTTATTCGTGGTGATCGCGTTCGGCACGAACACCGGGCAATCGCACTGATCGAGACGAACCACAACGCTATCGCTCGCTGAGCCGCACGCGTTCGAGACCGTGACGCCATAGATGCCGGCTTCGGTCACGGTGTATTCCGGCAGCGTGTCGCCGGTGTTCCATGCATAGCGGTAGTTCGGCCCGCGCGCGTCGAGTTCGCGTGTGAGGCCTTTGCACAAGAGGAAGTCCGGACCCAAGTACACGATCGGCAGCGCGATGGATGCGATGCGGATGCTGTCGCGCATGCTGCAGCCGAGCTCCGTTACCTGCACCCAATGCAAAGACCCTGGCTCCAGCGTGTTCTGCGGCCATGTGGTGCCATCGCTCCAGAGGTAGCTGCCGCCGGCGCGCTCCACATCGCGCACCAAAACTGCATCGGCACAGATGGCGGTGTCGGCGCCGAGGTTCACGATCGGCAAGGGGTTGTATGCGAAGCTCACGGCATCGGTAGCGGTGCACCCAGCTACATCAACCGTAACGGAATAATCGCCTGCCGTGCCGACGGTGATGCTCGGAGCGCTTGCTCCCGTATTCCACGCGTAGGTCGCGTTGGGGAAGAAGGCGTTGAGCACGGAGGTTTCGCCCTCACACAACACCTGGTTCGGTCCTAGATCCACTTGCGGCTGCACCGTGAAGGTCACCAGCACGCTATCGCGGCCCGTGCAGCCATTCTGTGTCACATCAACCCAGCAGATGCCGCTCGTGGTCGGAGCGATGCTGCTCGTGGTGCTGCCGTTGTGCCAGAGGAAGGCATCGGCGCCCGGCCATGCGGCGGTGAGCTGCACCGGCGATCCGGCGCAGGCCACCACATCGGTCCCGAGGTCGGGCTCCGGGAAGTCCTGGTAGGCCACGGTGATCTGGTCGGTGTAGGTGCAGAAGGGCGCGAAGGAGATATCGTCCAAGGCGAAGTCGTTGCCGGAGACCGATGTGTTCTGGTTGGTGATGCAGATGTTCGCGCTGGTGCTGGCGCCGCTGTTCCAGATGGTGTAGAAGTTCACCCATTGCCCCGTTGCCGCAGGCGCCAGCAGCGGATTGCCCACCGGTGCGCCGTTCACCGTGAACAGCAGTTGCGCGGGCGATTGCGTGACCGCCGACGACAGCCATGCGGAGAAGGCGTAATTGGTGTTCGGCGCAACAGCAACGGTTTGGCACCACACCGCTTGGCCGGGTACCGATGCGCCATTCACCACCAGCATGGCGCCATTGCCCGTGGTGTGATCGCCATACGAAGCGAAGTTGTTGTGTACTGCCGACGGGCTGTTGGCAACGGCATAGGTGCCCTCGAACGAGAGCAGGCCATAGGTGCCGCCGGTGCCTTGCGTATAGGTGCTTGTGAATCCCGTGTTGCCCGCGCTGAAGTTCCCGTTCGCCACCAGATCGCCCGATGTGCCGAATGCCGTTACCGTGCATTGGTAGGTGCCCGGCGCTGTTACCAGGTAGCTTGGGCTGGTGCTGCCGTTCTGCCACAAATAGCTCTGATAGCCGGCACCCGCATTCAGTTGCAAGGTGGCGCCTTCGCACAGGGTCACATCCGGCCCCAAGTCGATGCCGCCCGTGCATTGGGCATGCGATCCTGTTGGGCTGAGGCAAAGAATGAATGCGGCGAGGGCGAAGCGCATGGCAACAGGCCCCGAAGATCGGCGGAATGACGCTGGCTTACAGGGATTCAGCACGTGGCAACGAAGCGGGCGCATGTTCAGCGGCAATGACGGCGGCGCGCTCGCGTTCGTGGCCTTGATCGTTAAGCCAATATGAAGTTTTGACCGCGATGATCGACAGCAGCGGTTGGAATGGTGAAAGCGGGTCATCTTCACCACGCGATGGCGCTCACCACCCACACGAATCAGCAGTTGCGCGATAGCGGCCCGGTCGCTGCGCAGCATCTTCTGGCATCGGGCCAGCTGGAAGTGGTTCGTATCCTGAAGGCTTCTTTAAGCAAGGGCGACACGCTCGAATTCTCCGGTGTTCCCTCCAAGCATGGATCAACCGCGCGCGGCGTGCGCGTGCGTTTCACGCCCGACTTCCTGAAAGCACCGCCGCGCTTCGATGCCGCCACGGGCATCATCGAGCTCTTCTACCCGCATCGCGACCACCCCGAGGTGCGCGCGCTGCTGAACGGCAAGGGCAATCGCTTCTGCTACTTCTGGCGCTCCGAGCGCAGCGGGCACACGCATGCGTGGCTGTTGAGCTCGCAGTAGAGGGGGGCTGATGGCATAGTGGCTTGTAGCTCTTGTTGAATTTCGGAATTGTCCAATCTTGGAAGGGCGGGCAGCGCGGGTTTGCCCGTGGTTGCGCGGTGCATGACGAGTCTGGGGGCTTTCTGCTGCTATCCCACACGCGAAAACCGCACAGGCTACCCCTCGCTTGTTGCGCTCAGTGCCACAGTGATATCCGCGAGTTCCTCATGGGCCTCGGGATAATCGGGGGTAATTGCCAATGCTCTTTGAAGACAGTCCTTAGCTTCTTCAAGTCTTCCAAGTGTCCGAAGACTGTACGCCATGTTGAGGTAGACCTCATCCCTGTTCCATCCAATTCCACCGCACCTGAAAGGACCGCAATGGCATCTTCGAATTTCTCTTGTTGTGCGAGAGAACCGGCCAAGTAGATCCATGGGACTGTTGACTCAGGGTTCTTAGAAACGGCAGAACGAAAGAGCCTCAGCCTCTGAGAATCGTCCTGCATCGTGATAGAGCTGCGCGTGATTCAGATCCAGCAACCACTCTTTCCCTTTCGGAGCCGTGGAACGATCGATTGAATCATAAATCCGGTGCGCATCTACGCGTCTGCCAACTCTGCGTAGTGCACTGGTGTAATCAAACAACATCCAAAATGTTGGCTCTTGACCGACTGTCCTCCTCTCGAATTCGGCGATGATCGTTACAGGACCTTTCTCTTGTTGTGACATTGGAATTCACAAAGTAACCGATATGCGTTTGCGTGAGGGATAGGAGCAAGTAGCCCGCAGCGAGCCCCGGCTCAAGGCCGGGGGAGCGAGGACTACTGCGCATAGCCCGACCCCGGCTGCATTGAGCGGGGCACGCCCACACCTCGACCCGCTCGGTGCGACACGTGCCCATCATCCGATCTTCCGATCCTCTAATTGTCGATCCGCTACTCCACCCAACTCTTCCAGTACTTCCCGTCGTCCAGCTTCAGCGCCTCCTCGGTCACCATCAGGGGCTTGAAGGTGTCCACCATCACGGCGAGTTCGTTCGTCTCCTTCTTGCCGATGCTGCGCTCCATGGCGCCGGGGTGCGGGCCGTGGGGGATGCCGGCGGGGTGCAGGCTGATGTGGCCCGGGCCGATGTCGTTGCGGCTCATGAAGTCGCCGTCCACGTAGTAGAGCACCTCGTCGCTATCGATGTTGCTGTGGTTGTAGGGAGCGGGGATGGCCTGCGGGTGGTAGTCGTAGAGACGCGGGCAGAATGAGCAGACGACAAACGCATCTGTCTCAAACGTCTGATGCACGGGCGGCGGCTGATGCACGCGCCCAGTGATCGGCTCGAAGTCGTGGATGCTGAAGGCGTAGGGGTAGTTGTAGCCATCCCAACCCACCACATCGAAGGGGTGCGTGGCGTACACCAGCTCGTGCAGCATGTTCTGCTTCTTCACCTTGATCGTGAAGCTGCCCTTCTCGTCGTGCGTCTCCAATTTCTTCGGGCGACGGATATCGCGCTCGCAGAACGGTGAATGCTCCAGCAGTTGGCCGAACCAGTTGCGGTAGCGCTTCGGCGTGTACATGGGGCGGTGGCTCTCCACGATGAACAGACGGTTGTCGCCGTCCTGAACTCCATCGTGCATCATCCCGCGCGGGATCATCAGGTAGTCGCCGTACTTGAAGTCGATGTTGCCCAGGAAAGTGCGCAACGTGCCGCTGCCCTTGTGGACGAAGATCATCTCATCGCAGTCGGCGTTCTTGTAGAAGTAGTCCACGCTCTTGGCCTGCGGCGCGGCGAGCACGATGGCGCAATCGCTGTTCACGAGGATGGCCTTGCGCGCGGCGAGGTGGTCCTTCTCCGGCTTGGTCTTGAAGCCATGCAGCCGCAGCGAGCGCATGTTCTTCTCCACCGCGATCTTCGGCGTGAGGTCCTTGGGCTTGCCCAGCGCCTTCACCATGGTGGGGCGGTGCGTGTGGTAGCTCAGCGTGCTCATGCCATCGAAGCCGATGGTGCCGAAGAGCTGCTCGTAGAAATAGCGGTCCTTGCCGTTCTTGAAGATGGTGTGCCGCTTGTGGGGGATCTTGCCGAGGCTGTGGTAGATGGGCATGGTGTCCGACAGGCATCCTGCCTGTCGCGCTAGTTGGTGAGGGCGCGAAATTTCGCGCCCGTACTGGTGCTTCGATATGAGCTTCGTCAATTCCGGATGCAGCGTGCCATTCAGCGCGAGCAGTTCCTCTTCCTCGCGGATGCGCTTCCGTAATCCTTCGGGATCATTGATGGCCTTGGTCTTGGTGCTGCGCGTGCTGCGGCCCTTGCGCCATGCGCGTTGCACTTCGACGGGAAGCTGGTGGATCTCGCGGCAGCTGGGCGAGCAGCAATCGGCGTAGGTGGTGGCGCACGCCTCGCATTGCACCAGCAGCATGTTGCAGGTGGCCTCGAGGCAGTTGGTGATGCGGTCGCTCTTGGTGCCGCATTGCATGCAGGTGCTCACCACATCGTCGGTGATGCGCTCGGCCAAGCGCTCATCGAACACGAAGTTCTGGCCGAGGTATTTGCTCTTCAGCCCCTCGGCTTTCAGTCGCCGCGCGTAGTCGATGATGCCGCCGTGCAATTGCGCCACGTTCGTGAAGCCTTCGTGCTTGAGGTATGCGCTGGCCTTTTCGCAGCGGATGCCGCCTGTGCAATACAGCAGGATCTCGGGTTGGTTGTCGGGTCGACCCGGAGGGTCGACGCTGCCGGTGCGTTCGACGTCGTCGTGCTGACCCTGCGACCGCAGCATGTCCACAACCTCCTCGACGCCCCGCGGAATGTATCGGCCTTCGGCAGGTAGGCGCCCTCGAAATGCCCGATCAGGCATTCGTAGTTGTTGCGCATGTCGATCACCAGCGCCCCTTGTTCCATCTTCCGGTTGAAGGTCTTCGCGTCGAGATGCTCGCCCACGTTGGTCACGTCATAGGCGTCGTCGGCCAGGCCATCGGCCACGATCTTCTTCTTCGCTTTGATCGCCAGCTTCAGGAAGCTCTTGCCATCATCTTCCACTGCGATCTTCCATGGCACATCGCGCAAGGCTTCGCGGCTGTTCAGGTTGCTGCGGAAAGCTTCGAGTTTCGCGGTGGGCACGCTCACCTGGGCGTTGACTCCCTCTTGCGAGATGTAGATGCGGCCCAGCACGCCGAGCGCTTCCCATTCCGTGTAGAGGGTGTTGCGCAGGGCTTCCACCTCGGTCAGTCGCACATAGCGGTAGAAGGAGAGGGTGGTGCGCGGCACGCCTTCGTGCTCTAGTCGAGCGCGCAGAATGTCGGGGCGGTGCAGGTTCCGGAGGCGGTGGGCGTCCATGGCGAAAGTACAGCGGGGCCTGTGCCGATGCGGCTGCCGAATAGCTTCGCCGACCGCTGGCGTCTGAATGGTCCGCCGCACCAAGCAATGAGCAAGAGAATCCTCGTCATCGGCAGCTCCGGCCAGATCGGTACCGAACTCGTTGAAGGCCTGCGCGCTCGTTTTGGGAATGAGAACGTGGTGGCCAGCGACATCAAGCAGCCCCAAGTGGAGCAGAGCGGCCCCTTTGCCATGGTGGATGCCATGGACCGTCGCGGCATCGAGCGCATCATCGACAAGCATGGAATCACAGAGGTCTATCTGCTCGCAGCCTTGCTGAGCGCCACCGCCGAAAAGGATCCGGCCTTCGCGTGGAAGCTGAACATGGAGAGCCTCTTCATCGTGCTGGAGCTGGCGCGCGAAGGGAAATTGAAGCGTGTGTATTGGCCCAGCAGCATCGCGGTGTTCGGCCCCACAACGCCGAAGGACAAGACGCCGCAGCAGACCGTGACCGAGCCAACCACGGTGTATGGCATCAGCAAGCTCGCTGGCGAAGGCTGGTGCCAGTACTACCACAAGCGTTACGGCGTGGATGTGCGCAGCATCCGCTACCCCGGCCTCATCGGCTGGAAGAGCGCGCCCGGTGGCGGCACCACGGATTACGCGGTACACATCTTCCATGAAGCGATAAAGCACGGCAAGTACACGAGCTTCCTCGGGCCAAAGAGCACGCTGCCCATGATGTACATGCCCGACGCCATCCGCGCCACCATCGACCTGATGGAAGCGCCGGCCGAGCAGGTGAAGGTGCGTAACAGCTACAACCTTGCGGGCTTCAGCTTCGACCCCGAACGGATCGCAGCCGAAGTGCGCCGCCATATTCCCGGCTTCACCATCGACTACGCACCGGATCACCGCCAGGCCATCGCCGATAGTTGGCCGCGCAGCATCGACGATAGCGTCGCCCGCACCGATTGGGGCTGGAAGCCGCAGTACGACCTCGCGGGCATGGTGGATGAGATGATGGTTAATCTAAAGAGGTTGATATGAGGTTGAGGGTTGATGCGGGTTGAGGGTTGTTCCTTCGCTTCGCTCGGAATGACAGGGTTGATGCGTGTTGAGGGTTGAATGCGCCCAATCCTCAACTTCGAGTCCGGTGCAACCTTCATTCGACCTGAGCCGTTTCGCGCCTCGCGAAGCACAACACGCCATGATTCGTCAATTCACTCTTCTGTTTCTCCTGCTCGTAGCAGGTCGCGTTGCCGCATTGGCCCAGGACACCCTGAACGTGATGGACGAGATGGGCCGCAAGCAGGGCTACTGGAAGGTGCTGGCCCCGAAAGCGGAGAAGCCCGAGTACAACGATGGCCAACTGATCGAGGAAGGCCGCTACAGCAATAGCAAGCGCGTGGGCACATGGAAGCGCTATTGGCCCAACGGCAATGTGATGAGCGAGATCAACTACCAGATGGGTCGTCCGAAGGGCGACTACCGCACCTACTACCCCACAGGGAAAGTGGAGGAGCAGGGTACCTGGGATCTGGATCGCAACACCGGCAAATTCCAGCGTTGGCACCCGAATGGGAAGCTCGCGCAGGATTTCATCTTCAACGCTTATGGCGTGCGCGATGGCGAGCAGAAGTACTACCACGAGAACGGACAGCTTGCCGTGGCGGTGAACGTTGAAGAAGGCAAGGAAGACGGAACATTGAAGCGATACGACCCCAATGGCCAGGTCACGCAAGTGGCGCAGTTCAACGATGGCGTGATCAACGAAGCCAACAGCAAGTGGATCAAGCCCGTACCCAAGGCCGACGATGTGAAGGTGGACCCGAAGGCCGAGGCCGCGCCTGCCCCAGCACCTACCGAGCGCACCAACGCCATGGTATTCCGCGAGAACGGCTACAACACGCTCTACGACAAGCAGCTCCGCCTCTCGCAGCAGGGCGAATTCAAGGATGGCCGCCTGTGGGACGGCAAGCGCTACGAGTACGATAGCGATGGCCTCTTGAAACGGATCAAAATCTTCAAGCAGGGCCGCTACTTGGGCGATGCCGTCATCACCGAGGAGGACCTGAAGTAGCGCGCGCCATCAAGCGGTCTGCTAGATGTTTTGCCTTGGCTTTCTTGTTTGTCATGTGAAGCATTCCGCCGGTTTGCATTGCGAATAACCGCATCACTGAGCGAGGACCAGCCATTCAGCTCGGCCAGCACGGAGGCGCAGCTTGACTGAAGCGCCGCGCATTCCAGCGGATGTCACATCTTCGGCGATGATTCGTGTCCGCTTCGGATAGGAGCATCATCGCAACACAGGCCCGTGCCAATCGAGTCCAGCGAAAGCCCGCGCATCCGCAGTACTGGCCATGTGGCTGTTCCTGCGATGGAGCGCTTCCTCTACATCGCCATCGCGGCGCTGGTATTCGCCTACGTGATGGTGCGCGCGATCTCGATCCCGCTCGTGCACGACGAGTCGGTCTCCTTCCTCAACTACGCGCAAACAGGCGATTTCCTGCCCTTCGCTTCCATTTGGGACGCGAACAACCACTTCCTCAGCAGCCTCTGCGGCCACATCGGCTATCGGCTCTTCGGCTTCCACCTGCTCGCGCTACGGTGGGCGAGCGTGCTGGCTTTCCCTGTGTACGCGTGGGCCGCGTGGCGCATGGGCCTGCTCTTGCAGCATCGGCAGGCACGCTGGCCGCTCTGGCTCGGCCTTCTCCTGTGCCCATTCCTGCTCGATTTCTTCTCGGTGTTCCGAGGCTACGGCCCGGCGCTGGCGTGCATGCTCTGGTCGCTCTATTTCGCGCAGCGCTTCCTGAAGGATGGCTCGCATGCGGCATTGTCGAAGTCGCTCGTCTTCATGGCCACGGCCAATGGATTCATGCTCGCGCTGGTGCCGCTCTGGGGCCTCACGCTCTTCGCGCTGCTGCTGCGCTGCCGGCAACGCGGCGCGCTCATGCGCTGGGTGGTGCTTGGTCTGCTGCCACTCATCGGTGCTGCGGGCCTCAGCATGCTCATGTCGCGTTTCGGGTTGTTGTACCATGGCACCCTCGACGGTTTCCTGCACGTCACGGTGGGCTCGTTGGCTTGGCGTGTGTTCGGCATGGATACGGGGCTCATCCGTGCCGCGATGCTCTTCGCCACGATAGCCGGCATGCTGATCCTTGCAATCACGGGCTCGCGACGCAACGCGCTCGCTGACCATGGCCTCTTCTTCGCCGCGCTGCTCCTGGCCGAATCGTTCGGACGTGTGTTCTTGGCGCACATCGTCGGTGTCAATTACGCGGAAGACCGGGCTGCTTTGCACGCGCTGGTGCTGGCGATCCTGGTTGTTGGTTTCGCGGCGGATCGGCTCGCCGGGATGATTCGTTTCGGCTGGGCTTTTGGTGTGCTGCTTCTGGCTCTTCCCATCCGAACGCTGCTGCACGCCAACCTGGACCGAACGGTGCTGTGGCCTGAGCAATCGATACCGGATAGCTTCATCGTGAAGGTGATGGAAGCGGAGAAGCAATTGGGCCGGCCCCTGCTCATGGGCGTGCATCGCCACGCGGGATTGCCATACGCCTTGCAGTTGAGGCGACTTGGCGGCGATGGCGATGCCACGGCGGTCCAATGGCCGAATTCACCTACCGATGCGCGCCTCGAACTGCGTGGCCTTACCTACTTCCACGATCCGCATTTCGCGCTGGTCGATAGTGCTGCCAGTGGGCTGCTGCTTTACATGCGCAAGGAGCCATGGCGCGGACGCGAGTTCATGGATACCGCGTTCCACGTGCAGTCGGTCGGGCTGGAACGGTCGCAGGGTATTCTGATTACGGCGGATAGGGTGCGGGCTGGCAAAGTGGTCCTTGTGGCGAATGGCACCTTGAGCGGTCCGGGTCCGCTGGATCTGCGCGTGTCCATTGGCGTGTTCGATTCCACCGGTCAGGCGCTGCATGGCGATCACACCGTGCTGGCCACGCGTCGGGCTATATGGAATGGCGAATCGTGGCGCTCGGCATTGATCATTCCGCGATTCCCGGATGCGGCGCGTGTGGAGTTCTTCCTTTGGGAGCCCCGGCGCCAGACATTCACTGTGGAGCATGCGCGACTTCGCGCCCTAGCGATGGATTGACGCACGCCTGCCGGCGCGGCGATTCCCCCTTACTTGCTTCGCCTGTGATCGCAAGCGGGCCTGCGGTTCCAAGGCCGCCCTACTTTCGCGCGGCCGCGTAAGAAATGGACGCGGTTCAGCATGACCGCGCTCGCCAAAGGACCGCTCTTCATCACCAACACACTCACGCGTCGCAAGGAGGAATTCAAACCGCTGCGCCCGCCGCATGTAGGCCTGTATGTGTGCGGCCCTACCGTTTACAGCGACGTGCATCTGGGCAACGTGCGCAGCTTCCTCACCTTCGATGTGCTCTACCGTTGGCTGCGGCAACTCGGCTATACCGTGCGTTACGTGCGCAACATCACCGATGTGGGCCACTTGGTGGACGACATTGACGAGGGTGAGGACAAGATCGCGAAGCGCGCCCGGCTGGAGCAGCTGGAGCCCATGGAGATCGTGCAGAAGTACACCAATGGCTTCCATGATGTCATGCGGTTGTTCAACATCCTGCCGCCGAGCATCGAGCCCACGGCGACGGGCCACCTGATCGAGCAGATCGAGATGGTGAAGCGGATCATCGGCAGCGGCTACGGCTACGAGGCGAATGGCAGCGTTTATTTCGATGTGCCACGCTTCGCGGAGAAGCATGCCTACGGCGAGTTGAGCGGACGCAAGATCGACGAACTGCTGGCCAACACCCGCGACACCGAAGGCATGGACGAGAAGCGCAGTCCGCTCGATTTCGCGATCTGGAAGAAGGCCGAGCCGCAGCACCTGATGAAGTGGCCCAGCCCTTGGGGCGAAGGCTTCCCCGGCTGGCACCTGGAGTGCAGCGCCATGAGCACCAAGTACCTGGGCCAGACCTTCGACATACACGGCGGCGGCATGGACCTGAAGTTCCCGCATCACGAGTGCGAGATCGCGCAGAGCGTGGCCGCCGATGGCCATGCGCCCGTGCGCTACTGGATGCACGGCAACATGCTCACCGTGAATGGCCGGAAGATGGCCAAGAGCGAGGGCAACGGATTCACGCCGGAAGAGCTGCTCACCGGCAACCACAAGTTGCTGGAGAAAGGCTACAGCGCCATGACGGTGCGCTTCTTCATGCTGCAATGCCATTACGCCAGCACGCTCGATTTCAGCAATGCGGCCATGCAAGCCTCGGAGAAAGGTCTGGAGCGCTTGATGAAAGCGATGGCGCTATTGCCGAAGCTGAAGCCTGCTGACGCCGATGAAGCTGACATCTCCGCCTTGGAGCAGCGCTGCCACGCCGCGATGAACGACGACCTGAACACGCCGGTGATGATCGCCGAGCTGTTCGAGGCCGTGCGCATCATCAACAGCGCCAACGATGGCAAACTGAAGCTCACCGCGGCATCCATTGAGTTGCTGCAATCGCTCATGCACAGCATGGTGCGCGATGTGCTCGGCATCCGTGACGAGGCCGATGCTTCACAAGGCAACGACAACGCGCTCGATGCGCTCGTGGGCGAGTTCATCCGCTTGCGCGCTGAGGCCAAGGGCCGCAAGGACTTCGCCACCAGTGATGCGATACGCGATCGGTTAGCAGCCATCGGCATCGTACTGAAGGACACGAAAGAGGGAACCACATGGGAACGCGCGTGATTGCAATTGACTGTCGGCCGTGGGCGGCAAGCAGTTGGCTGGCTGTCGCGAAGTCGTGCCTACTGCCAACTGCTTACTGCCTACTGCTCCTGCTCTCCGGCTGCAACACTGATGGCCCCGACGAATCCTCATCGGCCAACACTCAGCATACCGCCTGCGCCGATTGGATGGTAGCCAAGCTGAAAAGCTACGGGGCCGATGTGATCGAGCAGCGCAGCACCGTGAAAGCATACAACGGCAAGGAGCTGCCATTGCGCAACATCATCGCATCCTTCAATCCCATGGCGAAGGCCCGCATCCTTCTGCTCGCGCATTATGACACGCGCCCCATGGCCGATAAGGATTCAGATCGCCCCCACGAGCCCATCCTTGGCGCCAACGATGGCGGCAGCGGCGTGGGCATCCTGCTCGAGTTGGCGCGGCACCTCGGCGGCAAGCAGCACGGCCCCGGCGTTGACCTGCTCTTCACCGATGTGGAGGATTACGGCCAGCCCAGCGGCGCCATGACGGTGGATGAGAAGAGCATCGACACATGGGCGTTGGGCTCGCAATACTTCGCCAAGAACCCGCATGTGCCGGGCTACACTGCGCGCTTCGGCATCCTGCTCGACATGTGCGGCGCCAAGGATGCGCGCTTCTACCGCGAAGCCATCAGCATGCAGTTCGCAGCGGGCATCGTCACCAAGGTGTGGCGCACCGCGGAATCGCTCGGCTATGGCGATCGCTTCGTGCAGGAGACCAAATACTTCGTGGGAACGGATGACCACCTGCCCATCAACCGAGCAGCTCCGGATCCCCACCATCGACATCATCGAGTTCAACGCGGGCACCAACGCCTTCCACCCGAGCTGGCACACCCACGGCGACGACATGAGACGTGATCGATGCCGCAACGCTTAACGCTGGTTGGCCGCACCGTGCTCGAGGTGATGTGGAAAGAACGTTGAAGCGAGCGCGACGATGACGCAAACGGAAGAGGCCCGAGCATCGCTCGGGCCGCTTCCGTACTGGATGACCTTTTGTTCAGAGCTTCGTGAAGGGCTGCTTCCAGACGCCGTTCTCGCCGGTGAGTTGCAGCACGTAAGCGCCTTGGGGCAAGGTGCTCACATTGATGCGACCATCGGAGATGGCCTCGCGCTTCACCATGCGGCCAGCACCATCGAGCACCACAGCGGTGAGGCGCTCGCCTTGGCCAGCACCGGTGATGGTGATCTGATCCGCAGCCGGGTTGGGGCTGATGGTGAATGCGTCGGCGGGCAAGGTGACCACGCTGGTGGGCAAGCTCTCGGTGATTTCGAGGAACTGATTGACCGCAACGCCCTTCACGACATCCACCACGCCGCTGGGCCAGTAGACCGTGACCTCTTCCACCTGCTCATCCTGGGAGCCCGAAATGCGCGCCAAAGAAGCTCATGTACCGGAAGCCGTCGCCGCTCTTCACATCGCGGATCTGGTGCCAATGGGGCTGGTCACCTCCACGCGAGCGCCGATGCCATTCTTGTTGCTCAAGGTGCCATGCAGGTTCACCTGTAGGCAATTGATGTTGTTGCCGTTGTTCATGCGGATGGTGCCGCCATTGAGGACGTCTAAGAAGCCATCGTGGTTGAGGTCGGCCACGGCGCCAGTGCTCGCTCACCACGGTGGGCGTGAAGGTCCTGTCGCCGTTGTTGAAGTGGATGGTGTTGCTGGCGCCCAGCACATCCACCCAGCCATCGTTGTTGAAGTCGTGCGCAACCCATTCGATGCTCGTGCCCGGGAACACATCGAAGCCCGAGCCCTCAGTGACATTGGTGAACGTATTTCCGTCGTTGCGCATGAGCTTGTGGCCGCCCTGCGCGAAGGAGCTGGCGCCGATGAGGATGTCCATATCGCCATCCATGTCGTAATCGGCCCACGCGCTGCTCCAGGTCTGCTGGTAGTCGGACAGGCCCATTTCAACGGTCACTTCGGTGAAAGTGCCATCGCCGTTGTTGCGGTGCAGCTGATCCACCGAGGCAGGCACCTGCTGCCCGCCTCGGCACTTGGCGATGAAGAGGTCGATCAGATGGTCGTTGTTGTAATCGATCCAGATGCTGCCGTAGTTGCCGCCATTCGGCGTATCGCCCAAGCCGCCTTGGTTGTAGGAGAGTGCGCCGTGCCGTCGTTCAGGTAATACACGTTGGGCTGCACATCGTGGCACACGAAGGCATCGAGGTGGCCATCGTTGTTGATGTCAACGAAGTTGCTGCGCTGCGAGAACACGTATTGCGGGCCACTGATCTCGGTGAAGCCCGTGCCGTCTTCGGTGGCCATCATGAAGGTGACGCCGCTGCCGCCGCCATAGAGCAAGTCGAGGTAGCCGTTGGCATCAATATCGCCAGCAGCCATGCTCCAGCTCGGTGTGTAGTCTGCGCTGGTGGTAGGGAAGTCGATGGTGTTGAAGGTGCCATCGGGCTGCTGGTAGCTGATGCGGACATTGGTGGCCGTGACGGTGACCACATCGTCGTAGCCATCGTTGTTCATGTCCACTGCCGCTTGGCCGCAACCAGAGCAGCTGCTGGTCGAAACGGTCTGGTTTGTGAAGCTGATGTAGGTGGGGTTCCAGGGCTGCGTGGTCACCGTGAAGTCGAAGCCCAGGCTCGAATAGCGGTTGTCCCAGCCGATGAGGTAGGTAACGCCGGGGTAAGCGTTGAAGACCGCTAGGGTGAGCAGTCCGGCGCCACTGTCGTCATCGCCACCAGCGCAGGTCAGATTGCCGCACTCGCCGGTATAAATCTGCACGCGCGTGTCAGTGTTGCCGTTCTGCGTGAGGTCGCTGCTCACGAATACGGTTTGGTAGCTGGAAGGGGTGTACTGGTACCACATGCCAGCGTTAGCGCCGGTGCCGCCGGAACTGCACACGGGCAGCGGAACATCGGTTCCATCCACGGTATCAACCGTGTAAACCACACCCGGCGTGATGGTCAGCGCCGTTGCGCAGGAGCTTTGCGCCTGCAGGCGCGCGAATGGGGCCAAGGCCATTAAGGCCAGTGCGTAGGATTGCTTCATGGTTCGTTTCGTCTGGGTCTGGTTCAGTTGCAGGGTCCGGGCAGCGAGTTTATCCATTCTGTGATGAGTGCCACGGCTTCTTGGTGCACAACAGTACGGCCCATCAGTGGCATCCTGACGGATTCATCGGTGCTGGCGAGGCGGTGGAGCATCATGCTCCGGAAGGTGTTGCCCGAGGCCACGATGTAGGTGAGCTCAGGGTTCTCGGGCAGGGGGTCCTCCGGCTCCACGCAAACGCCCATGTTCATGGGGTCGCTGGTGTCTTGCCAGGCGAAGCGCATCGGGCGGTAAGCGCAGTGCTTGCCTTCGGAGTGGCAATGCGCGCAATTCATGTCCACGTATGCACGCACGCGGTCGTTGAGCGAAACATCGGGGTCGTTCCACTTGGCCACGGGCTGCGGAGCCGGGAAACCAGCCTCGAGGTAGCCTGCTTCCACCCACTTGCCAATCTGTTCGCGCGGGCCTTCGGGATAATCCACCGAGAGCGCCATGTTGCGCAATTTGGGGCCGATCGGCATGGGCACGTCGTTCAGCTTGTGGCAGGTGAAGCACTCGGCCCACGCGGGGATTCGGTAATTCTGTTCGTGGTCCACGCCAGCATCATCGCGCCAAGTGATGGGCACGAATCGGCCATTAAGGTCCAGATGCGCCTCGGTCTGCTCGTCGTTCCACACATAATCGGCGAATAGCCATTGGCCCGCCTTCTTGATCATGAGCCTCGTTTCCACGATGCGGCGCGTATTCGACGGCTGCACATTGTCGAAGTAGAAGGTCTTGATGAGCACCGTGCCATCGGGGAAGTCGAGCGGTACGTTGTCGTTCACATAGTTGGCCTTCGTGCCGGCGGGCATCCAAACGAAGCGGAACTTGTGGGCATAGTCGCTGAAGAGCGGCGTAATCACATCGTAGGGCAGCACGCCCGAATTGGGCTCGTGCGCGGCCATGGCACCATTGAAGAAACGGTACTGCGAAAGCGTCGGGTAAGGCACCAGATCCAGATCAACGCTCACAGCTTCGCCTTGCGTGGGGGGAGGCGCGGGGGCGACCACTTCCGCAGGGTCGTGCCTGCAAGCGATGATTGCCGAACCGATGAGAGCGGTGATAACGATAGTCTTCCAGCGCATGGTTCCGAACAGGTGCCGCAATCTAGGTGGTGACGAAGCGCGCGCCGATGCCGTTGCACAGCCAACCTGAACTTCCTGCGCTCCTACCTTGCCGCGCATCGCGGCCAGTTCAGCGGCCGCACCATAAGCAATGCCGGACCAAACGCCGAATGGCGACGATAAGCGCCTCTTCCTCCTCGACGCCTTCGCGCTCATCTACCGCGCCTACTTCAGCTTCATCCGTGCGCCGCGGATCAACAGCAAGGGCTTCAACACCAGCGCGGCCTTCGGCTTCACCACCACCCTGCTGGATCTGATCAAGCGCGAGAAGCCTACACACATCGCCGTGGTGTTCGATACTGCTGCGCCCACCGAGCGCCATGAGACCCTGCTCGACTACAAGGCCAACCGCGAGGAGATGCCCGACGACATCCGCAGCAACCTCGCCTACATCCGCCGCATCATCGAAGCGCTGCGCATCCCCATCCTCGAGAGCGATGGCTACGAGGCCGATGATGTGATCGGCACTTTAGCAAAGAAGGCCGAGCTCGAAGGCTACACCACTTACATGGTCACGCCCGACAAGGACTTCGGGCAATTGGTCACCGACAAGATCATCATGTACAAGCCGGGGCGCGGCGGCGATCCGCCCGAGAAGCTCGGCCCCAAGGAGATCTGCGATCGCTGGGGCGGGCTCACCAGCACTGAACAAGTGAAGGACATCCTCGGCCTCATGGGCGATGCGGTGGACAACATCCCTGGCATCCCCGGCATCGGCGAGAAGACCGCAATCAAGCTCGTGCAGCAATTCGGATCGTTGGAAGGCGTGATCGAAGGCGTGGAGCAGCTCAAGGGCAAGCAGAAGGAGAACGTGATCGCCTTCGCGGAGCAAGGCCGCATGAGCAAAATGCTCGCGACCATCAACATCAATGCACCGGTGGAATTGAACCATGATGCATTGCACCTCGATCCGCCCGACAAGGACAAGGTGATGGAGGTGTTCAGTGAATTGGAGTTCAAGACGCTGGTGAACCGGGTGCTGGGTGCAACAGTTCTGATGAATGGTGGCGGACCGCTGCGAGGGCCAAGTCGTGAACGCGCACAGCCAAAAAGTCATCAGCTGCGACACCAGGTCAAGTGGATCTCTTCGGCACCACGGTGGATGAGGACGGCAACGTGCAGATGAAGGAGCTGTCCACCATCGACAGCGTGCCGCACCGCTACTTCCTCGCCGACACCAGCGAGAAGATGTACATGCTGGCCGCGCAGCTGAAGAAGCAGCCGCGCTTCTGCTTCGATACAGAGACCACCAGCACCGACGAGCGCACTGCCGAACTCGTGGGCCTCGCATTCAGTTGGAAAGCGCACGAAGGCTACTATGTGCCCGTGCCCGCGGATCGTCCGGAGGCCCAGCGCATCGTCGGCATCTTTCAACCGATCCTGGAGAACGAGGCCATCGGCAAGGTGGCGCAGAACGCGAAGTATGATATCCGCGTGCTGGCGCGCTACGGCGTGGAGGTGAGAGGCCCCCTCTTCGACACCATGGTGGCGCATTACCTGCTGAAGCCCGACCAGAACAAGCACGGCATGGACGACATGTCCGAGGCCTATCTCGGCTATCGGCCCGTGAGCATCGAAGCGCTCATTGGCGAGAAGGGAAGAGGCAAAGTGCAGAAGAGCATGCGCGATGTGGATATGCAGTCCGTGAAGGAGTATGCCGCAGAGGATGCTGACATCACCTGGCAACTCTCCGAGAAGTTCTCGCCGCTGTTGGAGCAGGATGAAGTGACAACGCTCTTCAACGAAGTGGAGATGCCGCTGGTACACGTCCTCGCGGACATGGAGACCGAAGGCATCCGCATCGACATCCCGGCGCTCAAGAACTTCAGCGAGGAATTGGGCACCGAGCTGATCCGCTTGCAGGAAGCCATACATGCCAGCAGCGGCGTGCCCTTCAACATCGATTCGCCCAAACAGCTCGGCGATGTGCTCTTCGAGACGCTCAAGCTCGGAGGGGATTGCATCAAGAAGACTGCGAAGACCGGCCAATACCAGACCAGCGAGGACATTCTGCAAGGGCTGAGCAATGCGCACCCCGTGATCCCGCTGATCCTCGACTATCGCAGCCTGCGCAAGCTCAAGGGCACCTATGTGGACACGCTTCCCGTAGCCGCCGACCCCGTAACGCATCGCGTCCACACCAGCTACCTGCAGACCGTTGCCGCCACCGGCCGCCTTGCGAGCAACGACCCCAACCTGCAGAACATCCCCATCCGCACGAGAAGGGCCGCGAGATCCGCAAGGCCTTCGTGCCGCGCGATGAGAACTACCAATTGCTCAGCGCCGACTACTCGCAGATCGAATTGCGCATCATCGCGCACATGAGCGGCGACCACAACATGCAGGAGGCCTTCCGCCATGGGCTCGACATCCACGCGGCCACGGCGGCCAAGGTCTTCAGCGTCGACATCAACGAGGTGACGCGATCAGCGCAGCCGCGCCAAGGCCGTGAACTTCGGCATCGCATACGGGCAGGGCGCCTTCGGATTGGCGCAGAACCTGGGCATCCCGCGCGCCGAGGCCAAGCAGATCATCGACGACTACTTCGCCCATTCCCCGGCGTGCGCAACTACATGGACGAGATGATCGGCTATTGCCGCACCAACGGCTTCATCAAGACGCTGATGGGCCGACGCCGTTACCTGCCCGACATCATCAGCGCCAACAACACCGTGCGCGCGCAGGCCGAGCGCGTGGCCATCAACGCGCCCATGCAAGGCTCTGCCGCCGACATCATCAAGGTGGCCATGGTGAGCATCCACCGCGAGCTGAAGCAGCGCCGCATGAAGAGCAAGTTGCTGCTGCAGGTGCATGACGAACTCGTCTTCGACGCGCACAACGATGAAGCGGAGGATCTGAAAACGCTGGTCCGCGACCGCATGGAGGGCGCGATGCAATTAGCCGTGCCGCTCGTTGTTGACATGGCGCTGGGGAAAAACTGGTTGGAGGCGCACTGATCGCCACGGGGAGCAACGGGACATTTGAAGCGGTCCAAACCGGGCCTCAATCATGTCCCACACGCCAACCATGCGCATCGCTCTCCCGCTGGCCATCGCCTTGCTGCTCGCTTCGTGCGGCGGCGGCGGAACGCCGCAGGACACCCTTCAGACGGACAATGCCGACAGCCTTGAATTGGCTGAACGCATGAGCCGCACCAAGAAGATCTTCTACAACATCCCCTCGCCCATGGAGACGGCCGCGCTGCTGAAGAAGGCAGGCGCCAGCTACAACGGGAAGATCCTGAACGATGTGAAGAACGTGGATAAGTACACCGCTGCGAGCAAGCAGGCGCTGAACCTCGGCGTGTACGGCGCCGATCTCAGCTACGCCAGCGTGTTCAACCACACGCAGGAGAGCATGTTCTACACCAGCTGCGCTCGCCGATTGGCGGATAAGCTGAGTGTCACATCCGCCTTCAATGACAGCACCATGCAGCTGATGGAGCAGTATCAGAGCGATCGCGAGAAGCTGCTGGAGATCATCAGTGAGACGTACTGGGACATGGACCGCTACCTGAAAGTGAACGATCGCGAGAACATCAGCGCCCTCATGATCGTTGGCGGCTGGGTCGAAGGCCTCTACATCGCCACGCAGGTGGCTGGAACGAATGCGGCCCCGGAGCTGAGGCAGCGCATTGCCGAGCAGAAGCTCTCCTTGGGCGACCTCGTCTCATTGCTCGGCACCTACGGCGACGATCCCACCTTGAATCCAGTGCGCGATGACCTGAAGGCCATGCATGCGCTTTACATGGATGTTTCCGTCGGAGGTGGCGGGGCAACCACATCGCAGCAGGATGGCATAACGGTGATCGGATCGGAGAGCGGTGCCGCCACCCTCACCGATACGCAGCTCAAGGCCATCACCGAGAAAGCCGCCGCCATTCGCAACAACTACATCAACTGACCGCAGCCATGCTCCGCACCGTTATCGCTCCCGCACTGCTGGCCGCCGGTCTGATGCTCATCACCGGTACGGCCCAGGCCCAATGCAAATCGTTCGCGAAGAACAAATGCGTCCCCGGCCTGCTGCCATATAAATTCAATGAGACCTTCAACGGCGCCACCTTGGCACCAGGCGATGAGGCTGAGGTGGCTCTCACCTTCTTCAGCGGTCAAGAGTATCGCGTGATGGTGTGCGTTCACCAGATCCTGGGCGAAGTGAATTGGAAACTGGTTGATCAGAACAACAAGACCGTTTTCGAGAGCTTGGCTGATGAGCCCAAGACCCCATTTCGATTTCAAAGCCGCGAGCACGACGCAGTTGCACGCCGTGGTCTGGGTTCCGAGCAAGTCGAAGAGCGATATGGTGCACACCGGCTGCGTGGCCATCATGGTCGGCTTCAGGAATAATCGTATCAGCCGCCAACGCGGGCCTGTAAGCCGGCGTAGCGCATGAGGAGCCCGGGCCGTAACCCGGGCTCCTCAGTTTCAGCGCAGTTCGATCCGGCTCTTGCGCTCGAGGTCCGTGAGCGGCTGGAAGCGGAGCAGATGGAAATCGGCTGTGCCGGCCAGCATGCGGATCTCGGATGATGCCCTGCCGAACTCGCGTCCATCCTGATCCTTGGCGATGGCCATAATCGCCCCTGTGAAATCCTGCTCGGCGATCAAGTACAGCATCAGTCGGTTGTCGCGTCCTGCGCTGTCTTCCTCGACAACGGTCTTTCCGAGCGAGAGCCCTCGTGCTTTCAGGTCATCAGAAAGCGCCACATCGATGCTCCAGCTCTTCTCGACGCCGGTGGTCACGCCCTCGATCACCTCTGTAGCAGCTGATCCGGCTATCTCGCCGCCTTTGTTCAGCGCGCTGCGCGTCCCATCGGCCACGCGGCCGCAACCGATCAAGGCGGTCGCGGCAAGGAGCAGGACCGGCCTCATCGCACCACGAATCGTGCGGCGCGCATGCCGCTGTTCTGAGCAACGCGCACGAAATAGGCACCTGCTTGAAGCGCGCGCACAGGTAGGTCGAAACGATGCTCGCCTTGCGCGAGCCGGCCCTCGTGCAGCACGGCTGCCGTGCGACCCGTCATGTCGAGCACCTCGATGCTTGCTGGCCCGCTTAGCGCGATCAAGATGGTCGCTTGCGCTGCGCCTTCAACTGGGTTGGGAGCGATCGCGATGGTATTGGCATAGGGCATCAATTCCTCGACTCCGACAGGTTGTCCGTTGAGGTTGATGTCGTCGAGGTAGATGTTGTTGCCGCCATCGCTCTCGAACTCGAACTTGAACCGGAAGTTGGCCACGCTATTCGCAGGGACCGCGATGTTGGTCAATTCGGTGAAAGCCCATTGCGAAGCGCTGTTCGGGATGAAGCTCGTTGTGGTCACGGGCGCCGTGGGCAACGTGGTGCTGCCGCGCATGATCTTGCGAAGCGACCAGCTGGTGCCGCAATTGGTGCTGGTGTACACGTACAGCACATCGTCGCTTGTTGTGGTACGACGTGCGTAGGCGTGCCTGAAGGAGAGCCTGATCTCCGTTGCATTGCTCAGGTCAACAGTACGGGAAACCAAGGCATCCGTTCGGCCATTCATCGTTGTCGTGTTCACGATGCGCGCGCTCTTGCTGCCGGTGAAGGCTGCCGCAGTTGTCACGGTCCACGTGTTATCGCTCTGTGGATTCTCTACCATCCAGTCCGGTGCCGAGAAGCCGCTTATGGCCTCGAAGCCTTCTTGGAGCGGGGCAGCGGTGCCCGGTACAGCAAGCACGGTGATGTAGTCGACCTGGGTGCTGGTCTGGTTGCTGGTGCCATCGCTGGCGGTAAGGCTCACAGCGTAGGTGCCTGGCGTGTTGTAGGCGATTGCAGGTGAGGCGGAAGTGGAGGTGGCGGGTGAGCCTCCGGTGAAACTCCAGATCCGCGAGGTCACAGAATTGTAGCTCTCATCGGTGAAGGTGACTGTGCTTCCCTGGCAGATAACGCGGCGATCTGAACTGAAGGCCGCAGCGCACAGGACATCGGGCTGGCCAACGCCTGTGGCGGTGAGGTTACTGCCCGCGATGAGTTGGTTGCGCTGTGCCGTGCTGGAGGTGAGTGCAGCGATCATTCGGGTCTTCTGTCCGGCGGTGAACATCTTGGAGCAGTAGGAGTACTCCATGAAATTCTCCACGTTGTCCAACGAGTTGCACGTGGTGCCTGAAAGCGTGCAGGTGGTCCAGCCGATGGTATTGGGCGTATCGGCCACGCCATCGTCGGTGTTGCAGCTGCTGGCCACACCAGGGTTGTTGGTGCCGCCCCATGTATGCTCCAGATTGATCCAATGGCCCACTTCGTGGGTGAGGGCCCGGCTGCGCGATGCGCTTCCGGTTCCAATGGCCCCGACGTAGGTATGTTGCATCACGATGCCATCGGCAGCGCTGAAAATGGCCACCGAGCCTGGCGTGAGTGTGTAGCCGGCAGCGCCATCGGCGTTCGCACATACCCATACATTCAGGTACTTATTGCGCGGCCACTGGATCAGGTTCTTCATGGTCTGCGTGCCATCGGTGGTCAAGGCGCTAACCGTGCGGGTGATGCCTTTGGTGCAGTTGCCGCTGGGGTCTTTCCGCGCCAGCTTGAACTCGATATCGACATTGGCCACGATGGGCAGGAACTCGGGCCGCACGTTCTGCCAATCGGGATTCTGCCGGTTGAAGTCCTCGTTGAGGATGCGCATGGCATCGATCACCTGAGCATCGCTGATGTTCTCCGCTCCGTAATTGTGAATGATGTGGAAGACCACCGGAATGGTATAGGTGCTGCGCGCGCCCTCAGTGAAGTTGGCAGTCCATTCCTCCAGCTCGGCATTGGCTTGCTGTATCGCATCGATCAACTCTGGCGCATTGCCATGGAGGGCTTCGAGGTGCGAAGGGTCGTTGTGCTTGCACGGAAGGTGCTGCGCGCTGGTTGCGAAGGCTAAGAGCGCGGCAAACGGTAGAAGAGCGACTCGGATCATTTCAGATGGGCTGTTGGCCCGGCTAATCTATGACGCGTCGGAAGAGTCGCGAGGGAATCACTCAAGCATCAGGCGCGCTGTCGTACTCGATGCATTGTGGTGGAAACGAACCAGGTACGCGCCGCGCTCCAAGTGGTTCAATGCAATCGGCAGCAGCACGTCACCCGCTGGCAAGGTGCCCAAGTCGCGGTTCATCACGATGCGGCCGGTGGCATCAAGCAAATCGATGCGGGCATTGCCGGGAGCGCTCAAGAAAGCCACGATGCGGGTTTCACTCTGGGCGGGGTTCGGCAATAAGCGCAGCCCGCTCACCGCTGTGGCTTCGTTCTCGCCAACGCTAACCGGCATGGAGCTGATGTTGATGTCGTCGAGATAAAGGTTGTTGCCGCCATTGCTCTCGAACACGAACTTGAAGCGGAAGTTGCTGATGTGACTGGTCGCGCTGATGTTGCTGACTTCCGTGTAGCCCCATTGCGATGCATCGCCCGGGACGAAAGAGCCAGTGGTTAGCGGCCCTGTAGGAAGGGTGGTTGTGCCGCGCATGATCTTGCGCAGGCTCCAGTTGGTGCCGCAATCGTTGCTGATGTATAGGCTCAGCACATCGTCGCTGGAGGCCGTGCGTCGTGCATAAGCCCAACGGAAGGAGATGGTGATGTCGTCGGCAGCGGTCATGTCGTAGGTGCTCGAGAGTAGCTCGACGCTGATTCCATTCATCGCAGTGGAGTTGAGCACGCGTGCGCTCCGGCTGCCGCTGAAGGCCGCTGTGCTCGCGATGCTGAATCCATTCGCTCCCGCTGGCGTGGTGGTGTACCATTCAGGGCCGTTCAGCGCCGCAACGGTCTCGAAGCCCTCGACCACAGGAGGTAGTGTTCCCGGGTCGGCCATCACGGTGATCAGCGCGTTCTGTGTGGTACTGAGCGTGCTAGCGCCATCGCTCACGGTAAGGCTGGCGCTGTAGATGCCAGGCTGGCTGTAGGTGATCAATGGATTCTCCTCGGTGCTGGTATCGGGCGTGCCGCCGGGGAAGCTCCAGGTGCGCGATGTCACGCTGTGGAAGCTCAAGTCCGTGAAGGAGATGGGCGACCCCGCGCACACGAGCTTCTTATCTACTGCGAATTGCGCTTGGCAGAGCGTGGGTTGCTCATTTGCCCCAGTGGCCGTGAGGTTGGCCGGGGTCCACAATTGATTGCGCTGTGATGTGGAGCTGTTCAGCGCGGCGATCATCCGTGTCTTCTGCCCCTCGGTGAACATCTTGCTGCAGTAGGAGTACTCCATGTAATTCTCCACGTTGTCCAGCGATCCGCAGCTTGTTCCAGCCAAGGTGCATACGCGCCAGCCTACCGTGTTGGGCGTGTCGCTCACGCTATCGTCGCCATTGCAATTCTCCGGAAGCTCCGGTTCGTTGCTATTGCCCCATGTGTGCGCCAGGTTGATCCAGTGCCCGACCTCGTGCGTGAGCGTGCGAGAGCGAGAGGGAGACGAAGTGCCGATTGCACCCGTGTAGGTGTGCAGCACGACGATGCCATCCCATGTTGGCTGGTTGTTCACCGAGCTAGGGCGGTAGGTGTAGCCGGCAGCACCATCGGCACTGGCGGCCACCCACACATTGAGGTATTTGTTGCGTGGCCACTGGATCAGGTTCTTCATGGTCTGCGTGCCGTCGTTCGTGAGCGTGCTCACCGTACGCGTGATGCCGTTGGTGCAGTTGCCCTGCGGGTCGCGTTGGGCCAGTTTGAATTCAATGCCCACATCGGCTACCAATGGCAGGAACTCGGATGGCACATTCGGCCAGTCGATATTCAGCTTATTGAAATCGTTGTTGAGCACGCGTACCGCATCCTCGACCTGCGCGTTGCTGATGTTCTCCGGTCCATTGTTATGGATGATGTGGAAGACGACAGGGATGGTGTACACCACGCGCTCGGCTCCGGAGTTGTCCATTGCCCATTGGGCAGTGAAGGCCTCCAAGCGCGCGTCCTCCTCCATCACGGCTTGCAGGTAGGCTTCGGGTTCGCCGCTGAGCTGGGCGGCTTTCGCCAAGTCGTTCGCACCGCATGGATGCACATCGCTTTGGGCGATGAGCGTGAGAGGGAGGAGTGCACCAAGAAAGAGCGCGGAAAGGACGAGGAATCGCATGGTGTGCTGAGGGGCTGGTTCAGCGCCAAAACTATTCGACTGCCCGAAAGACACGGGTCATGCTCAGGTAACAAGCCACGCAGGTCTTTGGCTCCTACGTGCGCTGGGAGAAGGAGTGGCACAAGCCCCCCGCCGACAAGCTGTTCACATGGCCCGATGGAGCATGGCTCGGCCCCGATGAGCGCCTAGTGCACCACGAACCGTGCGCTAGCCTCTTGGGTTGCCATCCGCAGGCGCAGAACGTAGGCTCCATTGGCCAAGCCTGCCAGGGGCAGGCGCCAGCCAGAAGAGGTGAGATCCGCTGCGCGCACCAGCCCCATCGAGATTTCTCGACCAGCGGGATCGATGATCGCCCACTGCGCGCCCGCCCACTCCTGTGGCAGATCGACCCACGCCTCTGTTCCTGCAGGATTGGGGAATATGTTAATGGCATTGGGCTCCCGCGCCGCTTCATCGATGCCTACCGCCAGCGGTGAAATGTTGATGTCGTCGAGGTAGAGGTTGTTGCCGCCCATGCTCTCGAACACGAAACGAACCCGGAAGCGCGAGGTGAGCAACGATGCGCCGATGTTGGTGATCACGGCTTCTTGCCATTGCTCAGGGCCACTGGGCACGAAGCTTCCGCCTTGCATCGGTCCGGTTACCAGGGTGGTGATCGCGCGGAGCACTTTTCGCAGCACCCAGGTCTGGCCGCAATCGCCGCTCACATAGACATACAGGGCATCATCATTCGATGGGCTACGGCGGGCGTATGCGTATCGAAAGGAGAGCGCGACGGGTCCCGAGCCATTCAGGTTCAAGGTGGAGCTGATCAACTCATCAAAACGGCCTGATGCCTCCGTGGTGTTTATCAGGCGCACCGACCGTGAACCGGTAAAGGCCGCGGCGCTAGTTGTTTCGAAGCTGTTATCGCCATCTGGATTCTCGGCGCGCCACCAGTCATCAAGATTCTCCGCGCCCTCGAATCCCTCGCTCCATGGCAAGGGTGCTCCCGGGTTGGAAAGCACGCGGATGTGGTCGGTTCGTATTTCCGTTATCAACGCGCTTCCGTCTCCAACGCTCAGGCTCACGGGGTAGCTGCCGGTGCTGTTGTAGGTAATGGTCGGGCTCGTGTTGAATGAGGCTGAAGGTGTGCCGCCCTCGAACGACCAGAAGCGCTGGGTTACTCCGAAGAAGCTCTCGTCGGTGAACTGCACGGTTGATCCCTCGCACACCTCGCGCCTGTCGCTGCGGAATTGCGCGCGGCAGAGCTGCTCTGGCTCGAGCACGCCGGTGAGCACGAGATTGGCCGGCTGCCACAAGTTGTTGCGCTGCGCGATGGGCGATGTGAGCGCGGCGACCATGCGGTCGCCCTGACCTTGCGTGAACATCTTGCAGCAGTACGAATACTCCATATAGTTCTGGACATTGTCCAGCGCGCTGCCGCAACTGGCGCCGCTAAGCGCGCAAGAGGTCCAGCCGCGGGTGAGCGGGGTGTCGGCTACTTCATCATCCATGAAGCAGTTGTCGTCCGTCCCTGGCTCATTGCTATCGCCCCAGCAATGCTTGAGGTTGAGCCAATGTCCCACTTCATGTGTGAGCACACGGCTACGGTAGGAGCGCCTGTACCGATGCTGCCCGTGTAGGTGTGCAGGATCACGATACCATCCGCTTGTGGCCAGCCATCGAGCCACCCGGGTAATAGGTGTAGCCCGCGGCGCCATTGGCACTGGCGGCAACCCATACGTTCATGTACCGGTCTCGCGGCCATTGGATCAGCTGCGTCATCTCCGAAATCACCATCGTTGGTCCGTGAGCTCTTCGTGCGGGTGATCCCGTTGGTGCAATTGCCTTGCGGGTCGCGTTTGGCCAAGCGGAATTCCATGCCTGCATCGCCCACGATGTCGATGAACTCGGGCCTTACGGTGGCCCAGTCGGGGTTCTGCCGGTTGAAGTCGTCGTTCAGGATCCGGATGGCGTCGTATAGCTGCGCGTCGCTGATGTTCTCCGGCCCATCGTTGTGGACGATGTGGAAGACCACCGGGATGATGTAGCCGCTACCACCACGCTCGAAGCCGTCGAGGCGAGCTTTCAATGCGGTGCGCGCAGCTTCGGCGCGCGCTAGGGCATCCGGGTTCTCGGCTAGCTGCCGTGCCAGTTGCTCAGGATTATTGGCAAGGCAGCGGAAGCCTTCGTCTTGCGCGCTGGCATGAACGAAGGGCAGAAGCAGCAGAAGAAGCGTGATCAGGCGCATGGCGGAATGGAACGTTCGCCAAGGTAGCCGGTTCGCGCTTGGCGCTATTCAGCGCAAGGCCTGATGCAGATCGGCGATCAAGTCATCGGCATCCTCCAGACCCACGCTCAAACGGATCAGCGTATCGGCCAGGCCGTTGCGCAGCCTCTCTTCACGCGGAATGCTAGCGTGCGTCATGCTTGCTGGATGCCCCGATAGCGACTCAACTCCGCCGAGGCTCTCGGCCAAGGAGAAGAGCTTGGTGCTGCTGAGCAGGCGGGTGGCATCGGCCATGTTGTCGCCTTTCAGGGTGAAGCTGATCATGCCGCCGAAGCCACGCATCTGCTTCGCCGCTACCGCATGGT
Organism: Flavobacteriales bacterium; assembly: GCA_016713865.1. Taxonomy (GTDB): domain Bacteria; phylum Bacteroidota; class Bacteroidia; order Flavobacteriales_F; family PHOS-HE28; genus PHOS-HE28. The sequence goes on from JADJOG010000047.1 coordinate 51,330, forward strand.
TCGCATGCGTCGCGAAGCCGGGCCAATACACCTTGTCCACCTTCGGGTGCGTCGCGAGCCATTCGGCCACGGCCTTGCCGTTCTCGCAGTGTCGCTGCATGCGCAGGTGAAGCGTCTTCAGGCCGCGCAGAACCAAGAAGCAATCCTGCGGACCCGGCGTTGCGCCGCAACTATTCTGGATGAAGGCGAGGCGGTCGGCAAGTTGCGCATCCTTCACCACCAGCGCGCCCATCACTACATCGCTATGGCCGCCGAGGTATTTGGTCACGCTGTGCATCACGATGTCGGCGCCCAGGTCGATGGGTGTCTGCAGGTAGGGGCTGGCGAAGGTGTTATCAATGCCGAGCAGGCAGCCGTGCTTCTTGGCGATCGCTGCAAGGCCGGCGATGTCGATGATGCGCAGTAGCGGGTTCGTCGGTGTCTCGGCCCAGATCAGCTTGGTGGCCGGGCTCATGGCGGCTTCCACGTTTCGGAGGTCGCCCATGTCGATGAACTTGAACTTCACGCCGAAGCCTTCGAAGATCTTCGTGAAGAGGCGATAGGTGCCTCCATAGAGGTCGTTGGTGCTCACCACCTCATCGCCGGGCTTCAGCAATTTCACGATGGCATCGATGCTGGCCATGCCGCTGCTGAAGCATAGGCCGTGGGTTCCATTCTCGAGCGCGGCCAGCGCGTTCTGCAGCGCGGTGCGCGTCGGGTTGTGCGTGCGGCTGTATTCATAGCCTTTGTGATCGCCCGGTGCTGCCTGCACATAGGTGCTGGTCTGGAAGATCGGGGTCATGATCGCGCCCGTTGACGGATCGGGTTCAACACCCGCGTGTATGGCCTTGGTGGCGAATTTCATCGGTTGAGGAAAAGGTCGGCGAATGTAGGATCGCGGCACGCTATGCCTTGGATGCCGTGCGCCTGAACCATCTTGGCAGGATCACCGCGCCTATGAACAGATAGATGTAGTAGCTGAGCAGCCGCCACAGGATAACGATGGCGCCGATGAAGCCAGCTGCAGGCAGCAGGTCACGGAAGAAGCCAGCGAAGGCGATCTCGGCAATTCCGCTGCTGCCGGGCGTTGGGCTGATGAGCAAGATCACCCACATGATGAGCTGGCGCGCATAGAGCAGCAGATGATCATTCACATTGAAGAAAGCTGCGGCGATGAGGTTGATCACCAGGAAACGACTGGCCCACGAGAAGCAGGTGGCGCCGAAAGCCCTCGCCCAGAAACGCTTGGGTTTGCCCTTCAATTCGATGCCCGTGGTCTCGATGTCCTCTCCAACCTTCACCACTTGCGGGCGCCAACGACGCAGAAAGGGCAGCTTGAAGATCCGCAGCAGCAACCATTTGAACGCGCGCGGACGGAAGAAGACGCTGTAGAAGATGATGGCCACCAGCAAGAGGATGAAGCAGTAGCCGATCCAAAAGATGGTTTGAACGGGCAGGCCCCAGAAGGCATTGTCGAGTTCCTCGGGGAAGAGGTGCTGCATGCCCACGCCGAAGAAGACGAGCGGCACCATCACCACATAGAAGAGCTCGTCCATGAGCGCGGTGACGAGCACGATGGCCGTGGCGCGGCCCAGCGCGATGCCCTCGCGGCCGATGATGAACATGGCCACACCGGAACCGCCAACGACAGATGGTGTTAGCGCCGAAGCGAATTCCCACAGGAATGTGACGTTGAAGCTCTGGCGCCAACTGAGGTGGCCATCGCTGAGCACGCGGATGCGGTAGATGTAGCCGAGGTCGCGGAAGGCGGTGGCCACCACGGCGAGCACGATCCACCAGGTGCTGTGCCAGGTCCAGTTGATGCTGCGCAGGGTTTCGCGCGCGGTCATGCGGCGGTAGTCACCAAGTCCTTCACCTACCGGCTTGAACTCCGTCGCATCGCCCACATCCACAATGCCGTTGCCGTTCGCATCGATCCACGTGTGGTCGCCAGTGCCCTGGCCCACGAGCTCGTAGCGCTCCTTGGCCAGATCGCGCCACAAGAGCCAGCCAGCCGCCACCATGCCAATGAGGATGGGGATGAGCACGCGCCGCAGCCGGAAGGTGCTCCGGAACTGCTGCTCGCTGGAATTCGGTGCTGTGCTGTCCATCTCCTCGTATCCGATGCGGGCTAAAGGTATCCGTGCGCACTTTCGCCGCTTCAATGGATCGCCGCGCACGCGCCCACATCGCGCTCTTCGTTGTGAATGCCATCTACGGCATCAACTACGTGGTGGCCAAAGGACTCATGCCGCAGGTGATCGGCGCCAGCGGCTTCATCCTATTGCGCGTGCTCGGGGCCGTGGCGCTCTTCTGGCTGTTGCGCGCTTGGCGCCCGGAGCGTGTGGCGTGGTCCGATGCCGGACGACTCTTCCTCTGCGCCCTCTTCGGCGTGGCGCTCAATCAGCTCATGTTCTTCCACGGACTCATGCGCACGGCGCCCATCAATGCGAGCATCATCATGGTGGCCACGCCCATCCTGGTGCTCGTGCTCTCGGGCGTGCTCATCGGCGAGCGCATCACGCGGGTGAAACTCCTCGGCGTCTTGCTCGGCGCTGCTGGAGCGCTCTCACTCATCCTGCTCAAACCGAAGGGCGGCGCAACGGGCGCTACCATGCTCGGCGATGCCTTCATCCTGATCAACGCCATCAGCTACGGCCTCTACCTCGTGCTCGTGAAGCCGCTCATGCGCAAGTACACGGCGGTCACGGTGATGTCATGGTGCTTCTTGATCGGCTTGGTGCTGGTGGCGCCCTTCGGCCTCGGCGAACTCGTGGCGGTGGAATGGCAAGCGCTCTCCACCACGGTGATCGCGGCCATGGCCTTCGTGGTGGTCATGGTCACCTTCGTGGCCTACCTGCTGAACACGTGGGCGCTTGGCGTGGTGAGCCCGAGCGTGGTGGGCATCTACGTTTATATGCAACCCGTGCTCGCGGCGGGAATCACTTGGCTCTTCATGCGCATCGGCGCGGAACGGATCGGTTTGCCCGGCGAATACGATGCAACAATCGGCTGGCAGCAAGGCCTATGCGCGGCGTTGATCTTCACGGGCGTGCATCTGGTGAGCCGCGCTGATCGGGTGCGGCAGGCGCGGGTACATTTACCGGCTCAATCGCCCACATGCTTCTATCCATGACCGGCTTCGGCCGCGCCGAGGGCGTGGTGAAGGACCGCAAGGTCACCGTCGAGATCCGCGCGCTCAACAGCAAACAGCCTCGATTCGCTGCTGAAGCTGCCCAGCATCTATCGCGACCGTGAACAGGAGTTGCGGCAAGCGTTGGGCGAAGAGCTGGTACGCGGCAAGGTGGACGTGTTCGTGAGCGCTGAATCGCTGCACGCCACCAAGCACACCAGCTTCGATCGCGAGTTGATCAAGGCCTACTACGCCGAACTGAAGGCCATCCGCGATGAGGCCGCGCCGGAGGTCAGCACCGATCTCTTCGCGCAAGTGCTGCGCCTGCCCGATGTGAGCACCACCACCAGCGACCGCGCCGACGATGCCGAATGGGCCGGTGCGCGCGCCTTGGTGACCGATGCCCTTCGCGCTTTCAAGGCTTTTCGCGCGAACGAAGGAGCCAAGCTCGAAGCCGAGTTGCAGCAACGTTCGCAAGGCATCGCATCGCTGCTCGAAGAAGTGGCCAAGCTCGATGCTGGTCGTCAGGATCGCACACGCGAGCGGCTGCGCGCCAAACTCGCCGACCTGAAAGCCGAGGTGGATGAATCGCGCTTCGAGCAGGAGCTGATCTACTACCTCGAGAAACTCGACATCACCGAGGAGAAGGTGCGGCTCAGCGCGCATTGCGGGCATTTCGCGGACACGATCGCGCTCAAAGAGCCGCAAGGGCGCAAGCTCGGTTTCATCGCGCAGGAGATGGGCCGCGAGATCAACACCATCGGCTCCAAGAGCAACGATGCCGGCATGCAGCATCTGGTGGTGCGCATGAAGGACGAATTGGAGAAGGTGAAGGAGCAGCTGCTCAACGTGCTGTGATGAAGGGCAAGGCCATCATCGTATCGGCTCCTTCGGGCGCTGGCAAGACCACCATCGTGCGGCACCTGATGGATCGCGGGCTGGATCTCGCCTTCAGCGTGAGCGCCACCACACGGCCCATGCGCGCCAGCGAGCGCGACGGCCACGACTACTGGTTCCTCTCCGAAGAGGAGTTCAAGCGCCGCATCGCTGCCAACGACTTCGTGGAATGGGAAGAGGTCTATCCCGGTCGCTTCTATGGCACCTTGCGCGAAGAGGTCTCGCGCATTCAGCAAGCAGGCAGGCACCCGATCTTCGATGTGGATGTGGAAGGCGGCCTCAACCTGAAGAGGGTGTTCGGGGAATCTGCTCTGGCGCTCTTCATCGCACCGCCATCGCTTAAAGCACTCGAGCAACGATTGAACGCGCGCGGCACTGAAACGCCAGAGAGTTTGGCGAAGCGCGTAGGCAAAGCCGAGCAGGAGCTTGCTTATGCGCCACGCTTCGACCGCACCGTGGTGAACGATGACCTGATCGGAGCCTGCGCAGAGGCCGAAGCGCTGGTGCGCGAATTCCTCGCGCGATGAAAGTTGGCTTGCTCTTCGGCACCTTCGATCCGCCGCACGGGGCACACATCGCTGTTGCGGAATACATGCGCGAGAAGCAGGGCTTCGATGCCGTTTGGCTCGTGGTCACGCCCTTGAATCCGTTCAAGCAGCACCAGCCCATCAGCCCCGATGCGCATCGCCTCGCCATGGTGAAGCTGGCCACGCAAGCCCATGCCGGATTGGAGGCCTGCGATTTCGAGCTGGCCCTTCCGCAGCCCAGCTATACGGTCGATGCCCTCTGCGCCATGCGCGCGCACTGGCCCGGCAACACCTTCAGCCTCATCATCGGCAGCGACAACCTGCAATCGTTCCACCGCTGGAAAGAGCCGGACGAAATCCTCGCGCACCACGATGTGCTCGTGTACCCGCGACCCGGCGCCGACATGCACGAGGCGCTGAGCCCCTACACAAGCCACGCGCGCGTGCATCTTGTAACCGATGCGCCGGTGATGGACAACTCTTCCACCAAGTTGCGCGAGTTGGTCGGCAGCGGTGCGCTCATCGGCAACCTCGTGGACCCAGCTGTAGCGGCTTACATCCGCGAGCACGGTCTTTACCGAAGCTGAGGCATCGGCTCGGTCTGCCGCGCAGCATTCACTAAGTGATCGCGCAGCACACGCGCGGCACGCTCGAAGCCCAGCTCGTTCACCACGTGCAAATCGCACAGGTGCCGATAGGGCAGCAGGAACTCGCGATACGCAGGCAGCACATGGTGCTCCCATTGGTAGCGCACATCCTCCTCCCCGTAGCCGCGCTCGCGGGCATCGCGCTTTAGGCGGCGCTCCAGCTGGCTGGCCTCGCTGGCATCGATGAACACACGCAGGTCGAAGAGGTCGCGCACGGGCTGGTGGTGCAGCACGAAGAGACCCTCGACCAGGATGATGGGCGCGGGCTTCAGCTCGATCATCGTTGGCTCCTTGCCTTCGGTGTTGAAGGTGTATTCTTTCCGCAGGATCGGAACACCGGAAACCAGTGCCTGTAAATCTCTCGCGAGGCCATCGAGGTCAATGGCACTTGGCAGGTCGAAGTTGATGCGGCCATTGGGGTCGATGGCCTGCTGTTCCTTCGGGTGGTAATAATCGTCCTGCGAAACGGTGCAGCTCATGCCGGGCGGCAGGGCCTCGCGCAGTGCGCGCACCAAGCTGGTCTTGCCCGACCCGCTGCCTCCTGCTATACCTACCAAGTAGGCGGCCCGTTGCATCTGATGGTCCCGTTCTCAGGGACGCCGAAAGTAGGAGTCGCGATTCGGCCCGCACACTTTGGCACGACGGTTGGCAGTTATCCATCAGGAACCAACACCTCCGAGAACATGAACCGCTACATGAAGTTGAAGAACGCCGCGAAAGCCCTTCTGCTCGCTGGCGATGTTGACCGCTACCTGCAAGCTCTCCGCCTGATGCATGGGCTGAAGGCCCGGCACCTCGGGATGGCTTGATCGAACGATACGCGCTTGGGGCCGCGCCGCCATGGTCCCCGGTTTTGGTGAAGGAGCGGCGGTGCCCGGGAGGTGCCGCCGCCTCCGTTTCTGGGGTCTCCGATCCTTTTTCCGGAATCGCCGTAGAAGGCCCCATGACGAAGAAGGACAAGATCGCCTTCATCAAGAGCAGCAAGCGGAAGACGCATGTGTACAATGACCTGAATCGCTACTCGGACCAACAGCTTGACGACGTGATCCGTGAAATAGTGCAAGGCCTGATCCGCGAGAGCGAGATCATCGCCAACGCCTACATCAACGGGTATCGTTAGAGAGCAGCGTCGAACGCCTGCTGCTGAAGGCGGAATGCCTTAGGCTACGGGGCCCCTCCACCGAATGGTGGCAGGGGCCTCGCAGCTTTGAACCGTGCGCCTATCTTCGGCACATGCCCGCCCACCTCGCCAAGCGCTGGCGCCTGAAGCCCGCACCGGAACCCGACGCCGTGGCCGAACTCACCTACGAGCGCTGCCCGGAATCTGCGGCCACCATCCTGGCCCAACGCGGAATCCGCGACAAGCGCATGGCCGCGCACTTCTTCCGCCCGGCGCTCGACGACCTGCACGACCCTTTCCTGATGGCCGGCATGCAAGAGGCGGTTGAACGCATCGAGCGCGCCTTGGGCGACAACGAGCGCATGATGGTGTATGGCGACTACGACGTGGATGGCACCACCGCCGTATCGCTCGTGTATGGTTCCCTCGCGCGCTTCACCGGCAACCTGCTGTTCTACATCCCGGATCGATATGCCGAAGGCTACGGCATCTCGTTCCAAGGCATCGATAAGGCCAAGGAAGAAGGCATCACGCTCATCATCGCGCTGGATTGCGGCATCAAGTCCATCGACAAGGTGGCCTATGCCAAGGAGCGCGGCATCGACTTCATCATTTGCGACCACCACTTGCCGGGCGAGCAACTGCCCGATGCCGTGGCCGTGCTCGACCCCAAGCGCCCCGATTGCCCCTATCCGTTCAAGGAGCTCAGTGGCTGCGGCATCGGCTTCAAGCTGATGCAAGGCTTCGCGCAGCGCAACAACATCGCCTTCGATGATCTGCTATCGTCGCTGGATCTGGTGGCCATCAGCACGGCATGCGACATCGTGCCGGTGACCGGTGAGAACCGCATCCTCAGCCATTTCGGCTTGAAGGAGCTGAACGATACCCCACGGCCAGGTGTGCGCGCCATCCTCGGCATGGCCAACGTGAAGAAGCGCCTCGGCGTGGGCGACCTCGTGTTCAGCATCGGTCCGCGCATCAATGCCGCCGGGCGCATCGAGCATGGGCGCAAAGCGGTGGAACTGCTGCTGGCGCACGAGGATCAGCAAGCAGCAGCGGTAGCCACCTTGATCGACGGCAACAACAGCCATCGGCAGGAGCTCGACCGCAACATGACGGAGGAAGCACTCGCGCACATCGCCGATGATGCTTGGCAGCAAGGCTCTTGGAGCACGGTGGTGTTCAAGCCCGAATGGCACAAGGGCGTGGTGGGCATCGTGGCCTCGCGCCTGGTAGAGCGGCATTACAAGCCCACCGTGGTGCTCACCGCCAGCAATGGCAAGGCCGTGGGCAGCGCGCGCAGCGTGAAGGGCTTCGATGTGCATGAGGCCATCAGCGCGTGCAGCGATCTGCTGGATCAGTACGGCGGCCACATGTATGCGGCGGGGCTCACCATGCCAGTGGAGAATGTGGAAGCCTTCCGCCAGCGATTCGATGAAGCTGTTCGCGCCACCATCACCGCTGAGCAGCGCGTGCCGGAGGAAGAGGTGGACATCGAGCTCCGCCTTGATCGGATCGACGAGGGCCTGTTGCGCGTGATCAAGCACATGGCGCCGTATGGTCCAGGAAACATGAGGCCCGTCTTCCTCGCACGCGGTGTTGTTGATACGGGCAGCGCGCGCCTCGTGGGCGAGCACCATCTGAAGATGCGGCTCGCTCACCCCGACGACCTGCGCCGATCCTTCGATGCCATTGCCTTTAAGCAAGCCGCTTGGCTCGATCGCGTGAAGAGCGGCCAGCCCTTCAGCGTGCTTTACGCGATCGAAGAGCATGAATGGCAGGGCCGCGTGAGCACGCAGCTCAATATCAAGGACATCAAATCGGAAGTGGATGGCGTGCTCTTCGGGGAAGAACGCATGGCCGCTGTGAACCAATGAAACCTGATCGCATGAAGAAGCATCTCATCGCTTTTGCGGCTTTGCTGCCCTTTGCCGCCTCAGCCCAGTCGCCAACTTGGAGCGACGATGTGGCGTGCATCGTGTACTCGCACTGCACCGCATGCCACCACGATGGAGGTCCTGCGCACTTCAGCCTGACCACGTATGTGGATGCCTATTGGTGGCGCAATGAGATGCGTGCCGCGACGCAGGCCAAGCTGATGCCACCCTGGCCAGCAGATGAAGCCTATCGCCCGCTGGCGCACGAGCGGCTCCTTTCGCAGGATGAGATCGACATCATTGCCGCATGGGTGGACGGTGGCGCCCCCGAGGGCAATGCGCAGAATGCCCCAGCGGCACCGGAGTACTCGAGCGAGGCCGTGATCACGAATCCCGATATCACCGCCATCATGGATGATTACGTCATCCCTTCTTCAACCTCCGACAACTACCGGTGCTTCGTGCTGCCCATCAACAACCCCGCGAACTCCTGGATCACGGGCCTTGAAGTGGTGCCCGGCAACCGCGAGATGGTGCATCACGTGCTCGTGTTCCAGGACGCCACCGGACAGGCGCAGCAATTGGATGCGCAGGATCCGGCGCCCGGCTATTCCGGTTTCGGTGGCATCGGCGTACCCAGCGCCAAGCTGATTGGGATGTGGGTGCCGGGGTCGGAGCCGTACTTCACCCCGCAAGGAATGGGAATCAAGTTGCTCGCGAACGCGGACATCGTGATTCAGGTGCATTACCCGGCCACGAGTTCGGTGCAACTCGATAGCACTCGGGTGAACATCCGTTTGGGCACAGCGCCCTTCATGCGCGAGTTGGCCATCGATGCCATCCTTCAGCATAGCAATATGACCAACGGCCCGCTCGTGATCCCGGCCAATCAGGTGCGCACCTTCAATCAGCAGTACACAGTTCCGATCAATGCCACCATCACCGCCATCGGCCCGCATGGCCATCTGATCTGCCGAAGCTTGAAGAGCTGGGCGGTGAAGCCCAGCGGCGAAGTGGTCCCGTTGATCGACATCCCGCAATGGGATTTCCGTTGGCAGGACCTGTACTCCTTCCGCAATCCCATCTTCTTGCCCAGCGGAACCGTGATCCACAGCGAAGGCGTTTACGACAATACCAGCGCGAACCCCAACAACCCGAGCAGTCCGCCGCAGCTGGTCACTGCCGGCGAGGCCACCACCGATGAGATGTTCCTCTTCTTCTTCGCATGGACGCCCGGCCTCGCCAGCGATGAAGCGATCGTGATCGATGACGGTGCGCACCCTGAGCATCACCTCGGCTGCGAGACCAGCTTCTCGGTCGGAGTGATTGATGTGGTCGCAGCGCCGTTGCGGATCGTACCGAATCCGGCTGCTGAGCGCATCACCATTTCCGGCGCGACTGGATCGATTATCCGCATGCTCGACGCAACAGGTCGCGTGGTGCACACGGCATCACTCACGATGCAAGAAGAGGTCATCGATGTGGCCGCATTGCGACGCGGGCCCTACATCGTGGAGCTGCTGCATCGCGATGGAACGAATCAGCGCGCCACTGTGGTGCTTGAATGATGCTCGACCTCGGCGATGAGCATTTCATGCGGCAGGCCCTGAAGGAGGCTGAGCAGGCCTTCAAGCAGGACGAGGTGCCCATCGGTGCGGTAGTGGTAGGCGGCGGACGCATCATCGCTCGCGCGCACAACCTCACCGAGAAGCTGAACGATGTCACGGCGCATGCCGAGATGCAGGCGATTACCGCTGCTGCAGAGGCCATTGGTGGAAAGTACTTGAGGGAATGCACGCTGTATGTGACCGTGGAGCCTTGCCCCATGTGCGCCGGTGCGCTGCATTGGGCGCAAGTGGGGCGCATCGTGTTCGGCGCCTTCGACGAGAAGAGCGGCTACCGGCGCATCGGCGGCGTGCTGCTGCACCCCAAGACCCAGGGGACCGGCGGAGTGCTGGAGCCGGAGTGCGCTGATCTGATGAAGGCCTTCTTCAAGCGGAAGCGCGCGTTGTAAGCAGCGCCATCCCGCTTTATGACGTCAATCGCACGAAACGCACCCCTATGAAACGAATCGCGACACTTCCGCTCATGTGTGCATTGATTCATCCGGGTTCGGCGCAAGTGGTGGGTGAGTTCCTCGAGATGAATTTCGAGTCGGGCGCCACCCTGGTCCTGGACAGTGTTTATCCAGCAGGTTGCTGGCAAGTGGGGAGACCTGCGAAAACTCTGTTCACCACCGCGCTCAGCCTTCCAAACGCGCTTGTCACGGACACACTGCTTCCTTATCCGTCTTTCACCACGTGCTATGCTGAGTTCACACTCTTAGCTGATGAGTCCTCAAATGATTATGGTCGCTGGTTCGAGTTCGATCATTGGTTGGACCTCGCTCCGGGCAGTAGGGCCTACATAGAGGCCCGCGACACCTGGTCTTCCGATTGGTCAAGGTTGAACGACGGCTGGTATGCGGAGGGAAGCGTGATCAATGGACCCCAGGGTTATGAATTCGCGGGCAGCACAGGCGCATGGGAGCATGTAGCCTTCGACTCGCCTTGCGGCGGTGTGATGCAAGCGACAGCCGATCGATGGTATGACCCGTTGATGCGGCTTAGGTTCGTGCTTGAAGCAGGCGATAACGGTAGCGGCCGCGATGGCTGGATGATCGATGACTTTCGTGCCACGGCTACCATTTGCGCGGGCGGCCTTACGGAACACAGGGTCAGCGGCTTGAAGATCTACCCGAACCCAGCGAATGACAGGGTGCTCATTCAGTTTCATGGCAATCCCGGTCCGTCGACAGTGCAAGTGATCCGTAGCGATGGCGCTATAGTCGCGGTGACTACCGTGCAAGGCGATCGAATCGGCTTGAGCGTTGATGAATTGCCATCAGGGCCCTATCTGATACGTTCCATCGGTAGCATGCCAAAGCAGGCCATGCTCCTCATTCAGCGTTGAGGCCAAAGCCGCTTCACGGCAATTGCTGCGTCCTTGTATTCGTCGGAACGCTTCCGCCAACATTCACGAGAATTGGATCGCGGTCGTTGTTCTCCCCGGTGTAGCGGAAGATGCCATCCATGTTCACGTCGGCTTGGTGATAGCCCGGCGCGCTCAAAGCCGTTGGCACGTTGCCGCCAATGCTCAACAGGATGGGATCGCGGTCATTGTCCTCACCGGTGTAGCGCAGGATGCCATCGCGAGAAACATCACCGCTCCAGAGCAGCGCCTTGCCATCGCGCAGCCGACGGGCATCGGTCCCGTGCATGCTGAGCGCAGGGTTCGAGAAGTCGATGCTCGCTGGGGTCGTGCTCAATGCTTGCGGGGCCGCAGTCATTGCTCCCAGATGATTCCGGTGCTTCACGGCGATTCGGTAATTACCATTTCCGGCGCGGAAGCTTACAGGCGAATCTCCGTCGATGTCAACCACATCGCCATCGCGCTGCAGCAGTGCTGAGCGAGTGGCAAGCACGGTTGACGGCGAGGTGGCATCGCGCAATTCGAGCATCACCCAATCGACAATGGCATTATTGCCCGATTGGACGAGCACGGCAGGCGCCACGGTCTCGCCGCCGCCGAAGTACTGCTGGAAGCCAAGTCCGGTGTAGGGCTCGGTCGAAGGGATGTGGGAGCCGCTGCGCAAGGCATCGCTCATGATGTCCGTGACCTCATCATAAGGACCATCGAGCAAGAGCTTCAGGGCCACGCGCACGCCATTGCGCTCGATCACCACATCGTCGAGGTGCAGCCAGTTGCCATAGCCATTGATATTCACGAAGCGCACGATCACTTGCTGGCCGTCGAAAGCGCTTAGGTCATCATCGTGCTGCTGCCATTGACTGCAGGCGGTTGGTGTCCAGGCTGAGGTGACATATCCTGTGGTTTGCAGGGCCGCACCCGTGGCCTGGAATGTGGTGGTCCAAGTGAGCCCGCAATCGCCGCTGACCTCCACGCGCATGCCATCGGGGTAAGCAGAGCTATAGCCGCTGTAGGCGTGCTTGTATTTGAGGCGCGTGCCAGCCGATCCACTCAGGTCTATTCGCGGGGTAACCAAGCGATCTTCTTGGCCCGGGGCGCTTACGGAGTAGTTATCGATGCCCCAGACGCGCGCGCCTACGCAAGACTCTTGGGCGGAAACAGCACGGGTCACCCATGTGGTGCCGTTGTCGGGATTCTCGAGTAACCAGCCCGCAGGGATCGGCGGGGTGCTTTCAACATTCGTGGTATAGGTCGATGCAGCACTGGATGGAGTAGTGAGGGTGATGCTCGATGCAGCTGCGTCATTCGGGACGTACTGATCCCCCGCAAGATTCGTCCGTGCCGTCACGGTATGTGGCCCATCGCCTGTGATGGTGAGTGTTTGCGCGAAGGTGTAATCGGCAGAGGCGCCTGCAGCGAGTGTCCCGGCGTAGGCGGCCAGCACCTCGGAGCCTCCATCGAGCTGATAACGCAGCTCGAAATTCGATTGTGGCTGCTGACCGAAGTTTCCGCACGCGAACAACGACTGGGAGATTGCTTGCCGCGCAGTTGAAGAGGTTTCCGCTGGGCGATAGCACTTGAGCGATGCCCACGTTGTTGGCCACGGGCATGTCGAAGGCCTCGCTCTGATCCGAGCGGCTGGTGGAGAGCCCTTGACTGGCGCTTGCTCCCAAGCCGCGGCGCGCGAAGGCTGCCCAGATCGCGGTCTGGTTAGCACCGCCGTAAAGTGCTTGATCGGCGGCGAGTATCGCGTCACGACCATCAACGAATCCTGGATTGCAGGGTGTGAGCTTCAGGCCTTCAATCACCAGTCGCATGGCGATGTTGTTGCCGCCGGTGCCATTGTAAATGTCCGGGTCCCAGCCGTAGATGCCGATCAGCTCCCAGGTCATCTCCCAGAGCATGGTACACCACACGAAACCGATGCCATGCGGCTGGCTCAATCCACTATTGGTGCTTGCATAGGTGTAGTTGTTAACGCCGAAGCTGGTGCTGTAACGAGCCGGGCGGATGCCCGCACCCGTGGTAGGCTGGCCGAGCACATAGGTGCCTACGCCACGACCGGTTGAACCGGTATCACCTGCGCGTATCGTCATAACGATGCCGAAATAGTCGCTCCAGCCCTCACCCATTTGCTCAGCGTTGCCCAAGCAGCTCGTGTTCGCCGGACCGCCAACGAGGCGGTTGCTGATGCCGTGGCCGTACTCATGCGCGATGATCCCATTATCCAGGTCACTGTCGCGGTTGGGCGTGGTATAGGTCCACCGATACATCTGCATCCGTGGATTGCTGCCATCGGGTGGAGTGCCGAAATTGGCGTTGTTGGTGCCGCTGCCATCCTGCGCATCTGCATCAACGGGGTCGCTGCCGACGCCGCCGCGGCCGTAGTTGTTCTCTTGGAAGTTGCCGGCCGGGTCATTGAAGCCATACTGGTACCACACGTCGTGCATCAAGTTGTTCCAGTAGAAGAGGTTGGTGGTGGCGGCGGGCAGGTAGGTCGAAGGCGCCTGTGCGAAATCAATCGGGAAGTCGAAGTCGAGCGTTGCGCCGCCATCTGGTCGCGTGCCACCGGTGTTGTTGGCATCGGCATCTTCTTGCGCGAAGCAGTTGTTGCCGCGCGTATCCGAGAACTCTGCACCTGCTACACCATTGGTGTCGTGCCAGCCATAGGGCGAAGCGGTGCCGCCATCGAGCCAAGGGGCGTTGCTCAGTGTGCGCGGGCCGTGGCTCGGACTCTCCAAAGGCCAATCGAACACGTTGTATTCGTTGGGTGCGGCGGGAGCAAGTTCCTCTTCAGGCGAATGATCGGTGCAGCCATGATGTGTGTGGTCATCCCAGTTGCATTGCGCTACCCAGTCGTTGCGGTCCAGCTCTTCACCGGTGATGGCATCGACGCGCACGTTCCACCAATGCGAGCCATCGGGCGTGTAATGGTTCACGTTCCAGGCCAAGCGCAAGGCATCGCCTTTGGGCTGGAACACGAGCTGGGCTATTATGGGCTCGTTTCCGAAAGCGCTGCCATCGAAGATCGCTTTGCGCCCTTCATCCTCTGCGCTCATCAGCTGCGGTGCGCTCTTATCGGGCAGGTTGCGTGCAATCACCAAGGCCACGGCGGCTTCGGCTGTAAGCACGGGTTCGGTAGCGTTCGCGCGTTTCCCGATGCCGGTGAAAGCGCCCACGTTCAACTTGAGCAATTCGCCATCTGGACGGAGATGCATAGCGATGTCGCCATTCCACACCTCGATGCCTTGCCAGCGCTGACGCAGGTACAAGTGACGGATCCCGCTTCCTTCCGAACGGTAATCGTCCTCGATCAGTAGATCCTTCAGGTCGCTTGCATGAAAGCCGTCAAGCAACAGAAGCTGCTCGGTTTTCGCTGGCAAGGGAGTTGAGCTCTGGGCAGAAACGCAGTTCGCTGAAAATACGAGGGCAATGAGGGCGAGGGTCGGCTTGTGTATCATGGGGATGGGCGCAAAATAGAAGGAACGCCTATGCCCGTTTTTTCACGAAACCTGCAGAATGAGGATTCCTTCACTCGGAAACCACGAGGCGCTCCACGCCGAAGGCGCCATCGGGCCCAATGCGCAGGAAATACACGCCGGGTACTGGACGGCGCAGCGCGAGTCGCACAAGGCCCTCTGCCCCGGTATCGACGCTCATCGGGACAATCTGCCCTAAGGCATCACGCAGTTCGATCGGCGTGCCGGGCTCCGGTAGCAGAAGTGTGAACTGGCCATTGCCCGGGTTCGGGAATGCCCGTTGGCCTTGATGGCCACGCTTCATGCTAACCATATCCGAGATCTCCTCGGATCCATCGATGTCGATCATGCGCAAGCGATAGAAGCTGGTGCCCGCTAGCGGCGCGGGATCGAGCAGTGCGTAATTCGAGAGCATCAGCGATTGGCCGCGCGCTTCCATGCGGCCAATGGCGGTCCAAGCGCTTGCATCACGCGAGCGCTGCACCTCGAAATGGCTGCTGCCGCTCTCACTGGCCGTGCTCCATTCCAACAGCACGCCGTCAGCCACCTCGCGGCCTTTGAAAGAGAGCAGCTCCACTGGAAGTGAAGAGGATCCCGTGAACTGCACATTGTCTAGATACAAGGTGTTGCCGTAGCCATTGATGCCTACGAAGCGCACGAGCACGGTCTGCCCGTCATAGGCGCTGATGTCGAGATTGTTGGCCCTCCACTGCGCGCAAGCACCCGGGGTATACACTCCAGTGTTATCCGGTGCGGTGGCAAGCGCGGCTCCGCTCTGGTTCAGCAAGGTCACCCAGTTGCCGCCGCAGCTGCCGCTGATTTCAACGCGGAAACCATCGAAAAGCGAGGCATTGTACCTGGCATAGGCGTTGTCGAATCGGAGACGGGTGCTGCTGAGGCTCACGAGGTTCACGAGCGGTGTAATCAAGCGGTCTTCCTGTCCTATGCCGTTATAGTTGAAGTTGTCGATGTACCAAGCGCGCGATGAGGTGCACGAAGGCCCGGGGCCGATTGCCGGAACGATTGTGCTCCAGGTGTAAGCATTGTCAGGGTTCTGAAGCGACCATCCGGCAGGCGTTGGCGAAGCGGCAGAAAGGCCCTCGCTGTATGGCGCCATCACGGTTGTGCCAGCCGTAACGGTGATTGATTGTGATTGGGCATTGTCCACGGCGTACATGTCG
The DNA here is from genome assembly GCA_016713865.1 of Flavobacteriales bacterium. GTDB lineage: Bacteria > Bacteroidota > Bacteroidia > Flavobacteriales_F > PHOS-HE28 > PHOS-HE28. The sequence continues at coordinate 67,140 of JADJOG010000047.1, forward strand.
CCGGTGAGGTTGGTCTCCACCTCCAAAGTGTGCGTGCCCGCCGAAGGTGGAGTGAAGGGTGTGGCGAACGTGACGGTGACGGACGCACCAGAAGCCAGAGGGCCCGGTACATTCTGCGTTACCCATGCGCCGCCGTTCAAACGGTAACGAACCGGGAAATTGCTCTGTGAATTGGTTCCGAAGTTGCGCACCACTGCACGCACGGTTACAGGAGAGGACGGGCAGAGGTAGAAGGCGGTTCCGGGCTCCGTGATGCTGGATACGCCAACATTGGTGGGTACTGGCGAGCTGTACGATTCCACCTGATCAGTACGGCTGCCCGCAGTGCCCTGGCTGGCACCGCTGCCCAAGCCGCGCCGGGCGAAAGCGGCCCAAAGCGCCGTGTTGTTGGCGCCGCCATACAGGTTCTGATCAGCGAGCAGGATGGCATCGCGGCCCTGCACGAAACCGGGATTGCATGGCGTGAGCTTCATGGCTTCAATCACTAAGCGCAATGCCCGATTGTTGCCGCCGTTGCCGTTGTAGATGTCGGGGTCGAAGCCGTGGATGCCAATCAGCTCCCAAGTCATTTCCCACAGGATGGTGCACCACACGAAGCCCATTCCGTGCGGCACGGTGAGGGCTGTATTGTTCGTGCTTGCATAGGTGTAATTATTCACCCCGAAGTTGGTGCTGTATGGAGCGGGCCTGATGCCGCCGCCCGTTGCTGGCTGCCCCACCACGTAGGTGCCGATGCCGCGTGGCATAGGACCCGTATCACCGGTCTTCATCGTGAGCATGAGCGCTAAGTAGTCGCTCCAGCCTTCGCCCATCTGCTCAGCATTGGTCAGGCAGTTCACATTCGCTGGACCGCCTACGAGTCGATTGCTCACGCCATGACCATATTCATGTGCGATCACGCCATTGTCCAGATCGCTCGTGCGATTGGGCGTGGTGTAGGTCCACACGTACATCTGCATGCGTGGACGTGTGCCTTCGGCGGGCGTGGCGAAGTTGGCGTTGTTGGTGCCGCTGCCATCGAGCGCATCGGCCAGCACATAATCGTTGCCGGTGCCGCCACGGCCGTAATTGTTCTGCTGGAAGTTGCCCGACGGATCATTGAATCCGTAGCCGTAGAGCACATCATGCACGGTGTTGTTCCAGTAGTAGAGATTGGTGATGAGGGCGCTTTGATAGGTGTTAGGCGCATTGGCCAGATTGATCGGGAAGTCGAAGTCGAGCGTAGCGCCGCCATCGGGAGCGGCCGATCGTGGTCTCATTGTCGTTGGCGATATCCTCCTTCGCCCAAACGTTGTTGCCTCGGGTTGTCGTGTACTCCGCGCCCGCAGCGCCATTCGTGTCCTGCCATCCGAAAGGCGATGCGATCCCGCCCAGAGTCCAAGGCGCATTGCGCAGGGAGCGCGCTCCGTGCGAAGGGCTCTCGACAGGCAAGCCGTACACATTGAAATCGTTCGGAGCCGCCGGCATCATCGATGCGTCCTCCGGGTGCGCGCAGTCGTGGTCGTTATGCGGGTGATCCCACGTGCAGGAACTCACCCAATCGTTGCGGTCGAGCTCCTCGCCGGTCATGGCGTCGATCCGTACGTTCCACCAATGGCTGCCATCAGGCGTGTAATGGTTCACGTTCCAAGCAAGCCGCAAGCGGTCATCAACGGGTTGATAAACGAGCTGTGCGAAGGGCGATTCATCGCTGAAGCCTGTTGCATCGAAACGGATCAAACGCCCGCCATCCAATGATTCGATGATCGCAGGGGTCGCGACCCCTGGAAGATTCTCTGCAAGCACGCTGGACAAAGCGGAGGTCGCGCTGATCGCAGGTGTTGTCGCGTTCACGCGTTCGGGCAACCGATTGAACGCTCCGATGTGCGCTTCAACGACGCTGCCATCCGCACGTTGATGTATCGCGATGTCGCCATTCCACACCTCGATGCCTTGCCAACGCTGCCGGATGTAGTTGTGAGTGAGGCCAAGTGTTTCCGAATCGTAACGATCCTTAATGATCACATCCTGCAGGTCGGCGTCAATCAGATCGGCTTTCGCCAACCGGGATTGAATTGAGCCGAGCAATGAGGCAGCATCGTCCTGCGCATGCCCGAAGGAAACGCTGGTGACCAGAACGAGTGCGACTAAGAATCTCAGGATCATGGCATTTGCGGGATCGAAAATAGGGGCACGCCGCACATTCAACAATAGCCCCTGCAATCGGTTCGATTGGGTCCTTGGCCCCTCTGCGAGGCTACATTTGGACCGCCGTTAAGAACGCCGTGCTTCGCAAACGCCTCTCAACGAGGACCAAATAGACAGATTCATGTACCCCCCCGAACTCACCGCCCCTATGGCCATGGACCTGGTGTCCGCTGGCTTCGAAGAACTGAAAACACCCGAACAGGTTGATAAGGCCCTGAGCCAGCCCGGCACCGTGCTCTGCGTGGTTAATAGCGTTTGCGGTTGCGCCGCAGGAGCAGCTCGCCCCGGTGCCAAGCATAGCCTGCGCGGAGCTAAACGCCCAGATAAGATGGTCACGGTTTTCGCTGGCGTGGATACTGACGCCGTGATCCGTGCGCGCCAGCATTTCCTGCCTTACCCGCCGAGCAGCCCGAGCATGGCGCTTTTCAAGGATGGCAAGCTGGTCCACTTCCTGGAGCGCCACCACATTGAGGGCCGTACGGCCGAGATGATCGCCGATAATTTAGCGATGGCTTACGAGGAGTTCTGCTAGTCGCGAAACAATTCTTGCACGAGCGCCCCGGCACAATGCCGGGGCGCTCGTGTTTCGGTTCCCGCTCACGGCAATTGTTCGGTCCTCACATTCGTCGGCACATTGCCGCCGATGTTCCTAGGATCGGGTCGCGGTCGTTGCTGTTGCCGGTGTACTTCACACTCCCGTCAAGGTTCACATCCTCGATCCGGTAGCCGGTGATGCTAGCTGTTGGCACGCTGCCGCCGATCGCGGTGAGGATCGGGTCGCGGTCATTGAATTCGCCCGTGTACTTGAGCAGCGCATCGCGCAGCACATTCCCGCTCCAAAGCGTGCGAATGGACCCAACGATGCGTGTAGGCTCGGTGCCGTGCAGCGCGAGCGCAGTACTGGTGAAGTCGATTGCGGTTGAAGCGGTGGTGAGCGCGTAACCCGTGCTCGTCATGGCGCCCAAGTGGTTGCGGTGGCGCACAGCGATGCGGTATGTCCCGCCCGGAGCGAGCAGCGCAATGGGTGATACGCCATCCTCCGCCACAACATCGCCATCGCGCTGCACAAGCGCCGGGCGCGTGGCCATGATGGTGCTAGGCGTTGCATTGCTGCGAAGCTCAACCAGCACCCAATCAACGATCGCGTCGCCGCCTGTTCGTGGCAACACACCAGCTTGTATGATCTCGCCGCCGCCATCACTCGCCTGCGTGAAGCCGAGTGATGTGTATGGTTCCGCATTCGGGATTAATGATGTCGAACGCAGGTTGTCGCGCATGAGTCCAGTGTTGTCGTCATAGGCGCCATCGAGCATCAGTTTCAGCGCGAGTCGCATGCCTTGGTTCACCACCTCGATGTTGTCGAGATAAAGGCGGTCGCCGTCGCCATTCACACCGGTGAATCGGATCACCGCGCTCTGTCCGTCATATGCACTGATGTCGAGGTCGTGCAGCATCCATTGGTTGGCTGCCGTGGGCGCCCAAGGGTTCGAGCCTGTGGTCGAAGTGCCCAACGCGGCCGCTTGCGCGTAGTAAAGCTGCGTCCAGCTTTGCCCGCAATTGGTGCTGATCTCCACGCGCAGGCCATCAGGATAGCTGGCGCCATAGGGCTTGTAGGCATGATGGAAGCGCAAACGGGTTCCTGCGCTGCCGCCGAGGGTGATAACTGGTGTTATCAGCCGGTCCTGCTGACCTGGGGCGTTGTAGTAGTAATAGTCCATGCGCCATGCGCGTGTGGCAGCGCCGGTTGGGCCAGTCACGCTCACGTTGGTCCATGTGTCGAGGCCATCGGCATTCTCCAAGCGCCAGCCCGTGGGCGTGACTGCCTGGTTCTCTGCATCGGCAAGCAGCGGTGCGTTCGCTGTGAAGTTGGCGTAGGTAATGAAGGAGTTTAGTGTCTTCGTACTGGTTCCGTTCGCATCGGTGACGGTGAGTGTGACATCGTACACGCCCGGCGCGCTGTAGGTGACGAGCGGACTGCGATTGTTGCTGGTCGATGGCGATCCGCCGGGGAAGCTCCAGATCCACGAGTAGCCGTTACCGCTGAGCACGCTGTTATCATAGAACTGCACGCTGGGCGCGAGGCAGGTGATCGTGGTCTTGTCAGAGCAGAAGTTGGCGACAGGTTGACTGGCGGTTTCCAGCGCACTCTCCCAAACGCTGCGGTCTGTGCCGTTGCGGATCTTCTGGTCGCGGTAATTGATCAAGAGCTTCGTGCTGAAGATCTTCGCGGGAAGACCCGTGTTCCATAGCGCCCATGCAGGTGCTGCATCGCTGCGGTAGAACACGGCTCGTCGCGTGCCGATGTAGAGCCCGCCGTTCGTTCCAAGTTGGTGCGCGATGTTGGTGGGCCACTCGTTGTTCAGGTTGGCGTCGGTGATGTTGGTCCAGTTCGCTCCGCCATTGGTGCTGCGGAAAACCACGTATCCGTTGATGTTGGGATAATCCCCGTACTGGCTGGTGCGCACGAGCCAGATGGTCTGTGGATCGGTGGCGCTGACGGCGATGTCGTAAGGCACCCACGTGTTGCCATTGATGGTTCCGCTGCTCGGGGTGATGTTCGTCCAATTCGCACCGCCATTGGTGCTGCGCCAAACCTTCTTTTCGCCCCACCAGTCGATATAGGTGCATGCGTACAACGTGTTCGGGTCGCTGAAGCTCACTTCGATGCTGGTCACGTACTCGCCGAAATCGTACACCTGCGTGAAGCCCGCGCCATTGTCGTCTGTCCGCCAGATGGCCGTTCCATTGCCCACGAAGGCAGTGTTCACCAAGTTGGGGTGCCACACGATTTCGCTGCTGTGGCCAGTGATGTAGTCGGCGTTCGGCTGGCGGCTCCAGTTCGCGTTGCCGTTGCTCACGTTGCGATCGCCGCTCAAGGTCTTGTAGCCGTAATCGCTCAGCGCGCGGCGGTCGTATTGAGGATGCACGAAGCCGCGTAGGCCATCGCCGCCGTCGGTGCTTACCCATCCGTTGGTGTACACGTTGTTGTCCTTGAGCAAGGTGCCGTTGTGGTAGGTGCCGCCCAGCATCACGTTGCTGCCGGTCCATCCGCCAGCGCCGAAGCCCCAGAAGTCGGTGCCCGCAATGCCGAACATGCGCCGCTGGAAGTTGGCGCCGCCATCGCTGCTGTAGAAGATGCCGCCGTCGTTGGCCACCCATACCTCGTTGCCGTAGTAGCGGATGTCGTGGATGTCGGCATGCACGTAATCCACCTTGTTGCTATGGCTCCACTTCGCCGGACACGTGAAGGTGACGCCGCCGTCGGTGCTCACCCACCGGTTCACTGCGCCCACTTGAAGTTTGTTCGCGTTGGTGGGGTCAACATCGAAGGCGAGATCGTAGTAGTACTGCCCACCATCGTCAAGCCCTTGGTCATCCCAGCCCATCAGGTTGCGGTTGCTGGCCGATGGCGCGCCGCCGGGCTGAGGGCCGCAGCATGTGAAGGACCAAGTACTTCCGCTATCGGTGCTCTTGTAGATGCCGTACAGTCCCGTGCCGCCATTCACTTCGCCAGTGCACAGCGCGTACACGTTGTTGGGCGCTGCGGCGCTCACGGCGATCTCGGTGCGCTTTTGCTCTTCCGGGCTAACGGGCAGTGGCCAGCCGGTTCCAACTTGCGTGAAGCTCACACCGTTATTGGTGCTGCGCCAGAACTCGGTTCGATTGCTCACCTGCTTGATGGCGTACACCGTGTTCATGTCGCCGGGCTTGAACTCCAGTTCTTGCCAGATTCCGGGTTGCACCTGCGTGAAGGACGCGCCTGCATTCGTGCTTCGGTACAAACCCTGATTGCTGATCACGAAGAGGATCTGATTGTTGGTGGGGTGCAGCACGATATCGCGGATGGTGTGGCTCACGCTGGTGAATGGCGATCCGCCGATCACGGCCCAGTTGGCGCCGCCATCGGTGGTCTTGTACAAGCTGCCCGCTCCGCCGAACCAGGCCGTGTTCTGCACCGTGTTATCCAGTTCAACGCTCAGCACTTCGCCCACCATCATGGCCTTGGTCACGTTCGTCCAGTTGAGGCCCTTGTCGGTGCTCATCCACACGCCAGCGTTGGCGGTGCCTGCGTAGAGCAGATTCGCGTTCACCATGCTCTGCTCAACGGTGTACACGTGCGCCGCGCCGCAGGCGTAGCTCTTGTCCACCGCACCATGATCCCAGTCGAAGGGGCCGATGCAGGTCCAGTTGGCCGTGCGATCGCCGCTTGCCGATGCCGCGAGGTATTGCCCGAGACTCTCTTCATAGTCTTCGCGTTGCGCCACGTCGCGCGGAATAATGTTGTGACCGACCTCGCGCTTCCAACGCTTGAAGTATTGCGTGTGCGCGTTCTTCACGAAGGGATGCGTGGCGTAGTAGGCATCGTAGGCCGCTTGCACCGCGCCGGCATCGGCATCTGGGGCATACATCAGCTGCGCCCATTGGGGCAGATCGGTTCCATGAGCGGGAACGAGCTGCTCGCTGCGCTGGGCATACAGGAGGCCGTGCAGAACAAGGCTAAGTGAAGGAAGAAGGAACGCATGCGTGCAGGTTTGGCGCAAGATGCTTCCCAGCGGTGAATGCGCGCCATGCGATTCGACAGGCGGGTTGGGATCTTGAACATCAGCCCGCCGGATGCGTGCGAGCCAATATGCCGAATGCCGTGCAACGCCGCAATTCTTTGGTCATTACAAACAATCAACTAAAAGGTTGAATATATTTGCCCCCATGGAAACACGACACTACCACTATCAGTTCACCGTGCCGGCCAGCCCAGAGCGGGTGCTGGACGCCATCACACGCATACCGGATTGGTGGACCATCAACATGGAAGGCCAATGCCGAAAGCTCGGCGATGAGTTCACCGTTCAATTCGCCGATGTGCATCGCACCACGCAGCGCGTCACCGAATTCGAGCCCGGCAAACGCATGGAGTGGCTGGTGACGGAGAGCCATTTGCCATGGCTGAAGGATGTGGAAGAGTGGAAGGGGCACCGAGATCGTCTTCGCCGTAGAGAAGCTGGACAGCGGATCACGCTTGTTCTTCACGCACAAGGGCCTCACCCCGACGGTGGAATGCTACGAGCAATGCGAGAAGGGCTGGGCCTTCTTCCTCGGCACCAGCTTGTACAAGTTGATCACAGAGGGCGTAGTCGAGCCGGATTCATCGGAGCGCACGCATATGGACACCATCGGCCATGTCAGTCCCAAGAACGCTTGACCGCACCTTGCAGGCGCTGGCGGATCCCACGCGGCGCGCGATCCTGCAACGGCTATCCTCCGGGGAAGCTCGCGTCACTGAAGTGGCGGAGCCCTTCCGCATGTCGCTCAATGCGGTAAGCAAGCACATCATGGTGTTGGAGCGTGCCAAATTGGTGAAGCGGCGCAAGGAGGGGCGCGACCACTACCTCAGCTACCTGCCTGGCCCCATGGACGAAGCCGCCGAGTGGATTGAACATACACGGAATTTCTGGTCCTCACGGCTTGATGCCTTGGAGCGCCTGCTCCGCGATGAGGACGCCAAACGAACCTGAACAACAACACCGATCACATGGACAAATACGGAACACTCATCGCGCCGAACACGATCCGATTCGAGCGCCTTTTGCCCGGCCCTATCGAGCGCGTCTGGGCTTACCTCACCGATTCGGAGAAACGCGCCAAGTGGCTGGCCAGCGGTCCGATGGAGCTGCGCGTGGGCGGCGATGCACGGCTTACTTGGCTGCACACATCTCTCGATGCCGCCGCTGAGGAAGCGCCAGAGCGCTACCGCAATGGACATTCGATGGAGGCGCGCATCACGCAATGCGATCCGCCCTTCAAGCTGGGCTTCACGTGGGGGGCTGATCCTGCGCGTTTGTCGGAAGTGGTCTTCGAGCTGACCGAGGTAGGCAACGAGGTGCGCATGGTGCTCACGCATCATCGTTTGCCCGATCGCAAGGACCTGCTTGGCGTTTCAGGTGGCTGGCATACGCATCTGGATGTACTGGTCGAGCACCTCAACGGACGCACAGCGCCGGGCTTCTGGAGCACGCATGCTGAGAATCGGAAGGTGTACGAAGCGCGCATAGAAGCGAGTGAGTGAGTGCTTGCCGAACTGCTTGAAAAGCTGAAGCCCCGACCATGTGGCCGGGGCTTCTTTATTCGAGTCGAGGATGCTTAGACCACGCCCTGATCCAGCATCGCATCGGCCACTTTCACGAAGCCAGCGATGTTGGCGCCCTTCACGTAGTTCACGCCCTTGCCCTCTTTGCCGTACTTCACGCAGGCGGCGTGGATGTTCTTCATGATGCTGTGCAGGCGCTGGTCAACTTCCTCGGCGGTCCAGCTGAGGCGCAGGCTGTTCTGGCTCATCTCGAGACCCGAGGTTGCAACACCGCCGGCGTTGCTGGCCTTGCCCGGAGCGAAGGCCACTTTGGCGGCTTCGAACACGGCAATGGCTTCAGGCGTGCTGGGCATGTTGGCGCCTTCGGCCACGTACTTCACGCCCTTCTTCACAAGGTCCTTTGCGTTCTTGCCGTCGAGCTCGTTCTGCGTAGCGCAGGGCAGCGCCACATCGCACTTGGCCACCACGTCCCAAACACGCGCGCCTTTCTTGTAGGTGACACCCTTGAACTTCTTGGCGTATTCCTCGATGCGGCCGCGCTTCACGTTCTTCAGTTCCATCAGGAAAGCGAGCTTCTCGGCATTGATGCCGGCGGGATCGTAGATGCTGCCATCGCTATCGCTCGCGGTCACCACTTTCGCACCGAGCGACGTGGCTTTTTCAATGGCGAATTGGGCCACGTTTCCGCTGCCGCTCACCGCTACCGTCTTGCCTTTGAAGCTGGTCTTGTTGTGCTTCATCATCTCTTCCGCGAAGTACACGCAGCCGTAGCCGGTCGCTTCGGGACGCATCAATGAACCGCCCCAAGTGCGGCCCTTTCCGGTGAACACGCCGGTGAATTCGTTGCGCAGGCGCTTGTCCTGGCCGAACATGAAACCGATCTCACGGCCGCCCACGCCGATATCGCCTGCGGGCACGTCGGTGAACTGGCCAACGTGGCGCCACAGCTCCGTCATGAAGCTCTGGCAGAAACGCATCACTTCCAGGTCGCTCTTGCCTTTCGGGTCGAAGTCGCTGCCGCCTTTGCCACCGCCCATGGGTAATGTGGTAAGGCTGTTCTTGAAGGTCTGCTCGAAGCCCAGGAACTTCAGGATGCTGAGGTTCACGCTGGGGTGGAAACGCAAGCCGCCCTTGTAGGGTCCGATGGCGCTGTTGAACTCGATTCGGAAACCGCGGTTCACTTGGGTGTTGCCCTTGTCGTCCACCCAAGGAACGCGGAAGATGATGGTGCGCTCGGGCTCTACCATGCGCTCCAAGAGCATCTTGCCCTTGTACTTGGGGTTCTCCTCGATGAAGGGGATCACCATTTCGGCCACTTCGTGAACGGCCTGGAGGAATTCCGGCTCGTTGCCGTTGCGCTTCTTCACTTCGGCCATGAAGGCATCAACGGCCTTGTTCGACTTTGCCATCGCGTGATGTTTGGGTTGTGCTTTTGATTAAGCGGGCGCAAATGTAGGCGGGGGCAACAATCAGCCAATTGATCGGAACCAAGGTCAATTCAATTCATACACCTTCCCCGGTAGCGCCCGCACCACGCCGCTGAACTCCATGTTCAGCAGCAGCCCGGCCACTTTGCCCTGCGGCCATTTGCTCTGCGCGCACAGCTCGTCGATGTGGAGCTTGCCCTTTGCCTTGATGAGGTCAACCAGCTTTTGCTCATCGGGCATCAGTTCGGCGAACAGCGCGGCCTGAACGTGGACTTTCTTCTTCTTCGGCAGCCATTCCATCAGGGTGATCACATCCTTCGCGTTGTTGATCAGCGCCGCTTTGTTCTGCTGGATGAGCTTGTTGCAGCCTTCACTCTTCGGGTCGGTGGGGCGCCCGGGGAAGGCGAATACCTCGCGGTCGTAGCTGCTGGCGATGTCGGCCGAGATGAGCGAGCCTCCTTTGTTGGCGCTCTCGACAACGATGGTGCAATCGCTCAGGCCCGCGATCACACGGTTGCGCGCTGGGAAATTGCCGGGCGCGAATGGCGAACCGCTGGGCAATTCACTCACCAACGCGCCATGCTTCACCATCTCCTTCGCCGTGGCGGCGTGATCACTTGGATAAAGCTTGTCCAATCCATGCGCTACGCAGCCAATCGTGGGCAGGTCGTTCTTCAGCGCGTAACGATGCGCAACGATGTCGATGCCATAGGCGAGTCCGCTCACGATGGTGGCATTCACTTCCTTCAGGCCTTCGACCAACTCGATGCAAAGGCGTTTGCCCTGCTCCGTTGGCGTGCGTGTTCCCACGATGCTCACCATGCGCTCTGCATCCAGTTCCGCATCGCCCTTCGCGAAGAGGATCACCGGAGCATCCTCGCATTGCTTCAAGCGCTTGGGGTATTCGGCATCGAGGTAGAAGAGCATGCGCAACTTGTTCTTGCGCACATAGGCCAGCTCCTTCTCGGCCGCAGGAAGCACCTTCTTATCGGTGATGCTGGCGATGAGCTTGGGGCCTATGCCGGGCACCTTCTCCAGCGTGTTCTTGAGCTTCTTATCGGAGAATATCGGATCCACTCCGCCGCAATAGGCAACCAGATTGCGTGCATTCATGGGGCCGATGCCCTTGAGCATGCTAAGGGCGATGCGATGGATGAGTTCTTGGTCGGTCATGGATTCAATTGGTGACACGGATAGCGCGGTTCATCTGCTATGGGGTTGCGCGTTCAAGCCTTCTTCTACATTCGCCCGACCGCCATGGATCCTGTCGATCTGGGCGGCCCCAAGATCGCCCAACGCATGATGCGAATCACGATAGCCGCGCTATTCGCTGCGGCCATGGCCACGGTGCATGCCCAGGATGCCACCCTCACAGGCAAAGTCACCGACGCTAAATCGGGCGAGGTGCTCATAGGAGTGAATGTGATCTATGCAGCGGGCAAGGGCGTGGCTACGGACATCGATGGGAACTATGCATTGAAGCTGCCGCCAGGGGAGTATAAGCTCGGTTTCAGCTTCATCGGTTACACCACACGCTCTGAAACGATCGTGCTTGCGGCAGATGAGCAGCGCGTGCTGGACATGAAGCTCGCGGTCGCCGCCAACCAGCTTGATGCCGTGGTGGTCTCGGCGGGTCGATTCGAGCAACGGGTGGGCGAGGTGACGCAGAGCTTGAGCGTGCTGCGACCGGAGATCGTGCTGAACAAGAACATCATCAGCATGAGCGAGGCGCTGGATCAGGTGCCTGGGGTGGTGATCATTGATGAGGAGCCGCAGATCCGCGCGGGCAGCGGCTTCAGCTATGGCGCGGGCAGCCGCGTGCAGGTTTGCGTGGATGATGTTCCCATCCTGAGCGGTGATATCGGCCGCCCCAATTGGACCTTCTTACCCATGGAGAACCTGGAACAGGTTGAGGTGATCAAGGGAGCGAGCAGCGTGCTTTATGGAAGCGCAGCCCTGAGCGGCGTGATCAACGTGCGCACGGCGTATCCGCGGGCTGAGCCGCAAACAAGGGTGACCACGTTCACCGGCATTTACGATACACCCGGCCATGCGCCAGCGAAATGGTGGGACCAGAACCAACCCGGTTTCGGTGGCGCCAACTTCTTCCATTCCCGTCGCTTCGGGCAGTTGGACCTGGTGCTTGGTGGCAATGCATTCTCGGATAACGGTTTTGTGGGGCCCGAGCCGCAACCGGCCGATTCCGTAGCCCGCGACCCGTATCGCCTCGGGCCCGGCGGCTACGAGCATCGCGTCCGCTTCAACACCGGATTGCGCTGGCGGAGCAAGAGCGTGAAAGGCCTCAGCTTCGGGCTCAATGGCAACGTGATGAAGAGCCGAAGCACCAGCGTGTTCATCTGGAACGATACCGACCGTGGCCTCTTCAGGCCATTCCCCGGCACCGTCACGCGCACCAAGGGCACGCAATTCTATGTGGACCCCTTCGTGATCTATCACAGCCCGGGCGGCACCCGCCACAGCCTACGCACGCGCTGGCACCGGCAGATCTTCGACAACGACAACGGCCAGGGCAACAGCAATAGCACCACCCATGCCGAGTACCAGGCCCAGCAGAAGGTGGAGATCTTCGGGGAGACGGTGCTCACCGGCGGAGCGCTCGTGCGCAATGTGAACTCGACAGCGGAGCTGTATAGCGGAGATGGCGACGGCGATGGACTGAATACTGCACTGAACACCGCAGTTTACCTGCAGGTGGACAAGAAGCTGCTGGAAGAGCGGCTCTCGCTGAGCGCAGGGGTGCGTTACGAGCAGTTCAAGGTGAACGACGATGTCGCTGGACAACCTGTGTTCCGCGCCGGCGCCACTTATCGCGTATTGCAAGCAACATACGTGCGCGCCAGCTATGGCCAAGGCTTCAGGTACCCTAACATAGGGGAACGTTTCATCAGCACCAATGTGGGACAATTGCGCATCTTCCCCAATGCGAACTTGAATCCGGAGCAGAGCTGGAACACCGAAGCGGGCATCAAGCAAGGCTTCAAGCTCGGTGGCTTCACCGGCTACTTGGACGCCGTCGTCTTCCAGCAGGAATTCCAGGACTACGTGGAGTTCACTTTCGGGCAATGGAAGCCTTTCACCATCGCGACAGCGATACAGGATTTCTACGGCCTCGGCTTCAAGAGCGTGAACACCGGCAATGCGCGCGTCACGGGCCTCGAATTGGAACTCGCTGGCAAGGGCAAGATCGGCGGGGTGGAGATCCAGGCGCTCATCGGCTACACCACCACCAAACCCGTGAGCACCACACCGGACTTCGTTTACGCCGAGCGCGTGGATGTGCCGATCCCGATCATCCCTTCGCCTTCCTTCACCAACAGCAGCTATAACCCCCAGGATAACATCCTGAAGTTCCGTATCCGCAACACCTTCCGCAGCGACGTGCAGTTCGAGTACCGCAAGGTGTTCACCGGATTCAGCACGCGATACAACAGCCATGTCCAGAACATCGACAAGGCGTTCGTTGACCTTGACGCGGGCCCACCTCAACCGGATGTGCTGCCCACGAACATCACCGGATGGCTGGCCGATCGGCAGAGTGGCGGCGTTTGGATCGTGGATGCGCGCGCGGGCCTGCACTTGACCAAGCAATTGCGCGTGGCGCTGATCGTGAACAACCTCACCAACGAGGTGTATGCCCTGCGCCCTCTCAGCATCGAGGCACCTCGAAGCTTCCAAGTGCAGTTGAGCGCGGGCTTGTGATCCTGCGAGCCATGCCCAAGCAGCGCGCTTCGCTGATAACGGCGATCGGCCTTTGGGCCGTGATCGCCACGGTTGTGCTGCGGCACCCGCATGGCAACATCATCAGCTGGGACACCTTCGGTTATCATCTCTACCTGCCGGCGACACTCATTCACGGCGATCCGGGCATCAGTGATCCAGCGTGGGTGCACGAGGCGAGCGAGACCTACAAGAGCACCGGTACGCTCTACCAGATCAGCGAGCTGCCCAATGGCCGTTGGGTGAACAAGTACCCGCTCGGCCTGGCCATGCTCTGGTCGCCCTTCTTCGCGGTCGGTCATTTCGTGGCGGGGATCATCGGGGCGCCGCAGGATGGTTTCTCGAAGCCCTACCAATGGGCACCGATCGTCGCGGCGCTCGTGCATGTGCTCATTGGCCTGCTCATGCTCCGCAAGGTGCTGCTCTGGTTCTTCGGTGAACGCATCGCTATCGGCGCGCTCGTGCTCATCGTTGCGGGCACGAACTATTATCACCAAGCCACGCAGGGCCTGGGCATGGCGCACATCTTCCTCTTCGCCCTTGGCGCGGCGGTGCTGTGGCGCACGATCCAATGGCACGTCCATGGCCAACTGCGCGATGCCCTGCTTCTGGGCTTCCTGCTGGGATTGATGGTGGTCTCGCGACCGACCGAGGTCGTGTGGGTGATGTTCCCCTTGCTCATCGGGCTGGTCGATGCGCGGGATTGGCGGGGGTTCTTCAGCGAGCAATGGGCCAAGCGAGGCCACTTCGCCGCTATGGCATTTACTGCGCTGCTCGTTTGCTTGCCGCAACTGGCCTATTGGAATTGGATGACCGGCCATTGGCTGTATATGAGTTACAACAATGCTGGCGAGGGTTTCGAGTTCCTGCATCCGTACACTTGGGAGGCGCTCTTCAGCTTCCGGAAGGGCTGGCTCATTTACACGCCGCTCATGGCGGTCGCGGCCCTCGGGCTTATCCCCTTGTGGCGATCCGGCAGCGCATGGCGATGGGCTATCATCATGTTCTTCGTGCTGAACCTCTGGATCACCACGAGCTGGAGCTGCTGGTGGTACGCCGACAGTTTCGGCCAGCGCGCGTTGGTGCAGAGTTATCCCGTGATGGCACTCGGTCTTGGAGCGGGGTTGATATGGATTTCCGAACGCAGGACGCGAATGCTGTGGGCGTTGCCTATGCTCAGCATCATGGTTCTCTTCAACCTGTTCCAGACCTGGCAGATGAATGAAGGCATCCTGCACTCTTCGCGGATGACATGGCCCGCTTACCGGAGCGCGTTCCTCGCGACCTCCAAACCCGAAGGCTTCGAGGAATTGCTGTTGCTTGGCCGGAGCTACACCGGCGAACAGGACCTTCCGGACCCAATGCGCTACCAGCGGCATGCGCTTGCAACCGTGGATTGGAAAGAAGCTGACAGTGGAGAGGGTCTCTTTCTTAGAAAGGATCGGAACTTCTCACCGGCGTGGCGCGAGGAGTGGAGGCGACTCACGGATCGCGATCACATCTGGCTCGAGGTCTCGTGCCGCTTCCAGCGACCCATTGATGGCAGCATGCCACAAGCCTCGCTCGTTGCCAGTTTCGAGCACAACGGACACAGCTACGCCTACCATGCGCAGGATGTGGATCTCACCAACGTGGAGCCTGGCGCATGGACCAGCACCCGACTCTGGCTGCTCAGTCCCGAAGTGCGAAGGCCAAACGACCTCTTCATCACCTACTGCTGGCTGCGCGATACCTTGCCCGTGCGCATCGCTGATCACACGGTGCATGTGCATGAACGGAAACATTGATCGATGAGGATCCTCGGAATCATCCCCGCGCGATTCGCGAGCACGCGCCTGCCAGGCAAGCCTTTGGTTGATATCGGCGGCGTCAGCATGGTAATGCGCGTGGTGCGGCAAGCGCGGATGTCAAACGCGATCGCCGAAGTGATCGTCGCCACCGACGACCAGCGCGTGATGGATCATGTGATCGCGCGTGGTGGGAAGTGCGTGATGACATCGGCCGATCATCCCAGCGGGACCGATCGCTGCTTCGAGGCGCTCATGCTTGCTGGCCGTGATGGATTCGATGCCGTCGTGAACATCCAAGGCGACGAGCCATTCATCGTGCCCGGGCAGATCGATGAGCTCTGCGCTGCATTGCAGCAGGCAAGAAGTGGGATAGCCACCTTGGCGCAAGTGGTCACCGACGATCGTGACCTCGATGATCCCGGCGAAGCGCTGATCGCCACCGACGTGAACATGGATGCGCTTTATTTCAGCAGAGCGGCCATTCCATTTCTCCGGGATAGTGCGGCCGGTCCCAGGCATGAGCGGTTTCGCTACCTGAAGCACGTGGGCCTCTACGGTTATCGGAATGAGGTGCTGGAGCAATTGGTGAAACTCGCGCCCTCTTCGCTCGAACAGGCCGAGTCGCTGGAGCAATTGCGCTGGCTGGAGAATGGGTTCAAGGTGCGCATCGGGCTCACGGAGCACCCCTCATTCTGCGTGGATACCCCCGCCGATCTTGAAGAAGCGCGCCGAAGGGTGGCCGCTCTCTAGATTTGGCCTCCTTCCGATGGGCATCGAACGCGACCTGCACGACCTTCTCTTCTGCCACGATTGCGTGATCGTGCCGCAGTGGGGCGGGTTCCTCACGCACTACCGGCCGGCCCGCCTCGATGAAGCGCGCAAGGTGATACACCCGCCTGGGAAGGATCTGAGCTTCAATCGGCACTTGGTGCGCAACGATGGCCTGCTGGCCGATCATCTGGCCAAGCGCGAGGGCATCGACTTCGATCAAGCCACGGCGCGTATCGATGCCGAGGTGAATGGCTGGCGCCAAGCCTTGGACCGCAGCGGTCGCTTGGAACTTGATCGTGTCGGGATCTTCTACCGAGATGCGGAGCATAACCTTCAGTTCGATCCGGATCGCCGGGCCAACTACCTGAAGGACGCCTTCGGCTTGAGGCCCTTGACCGCGCTTCCGGTTGAGGTCGTGAAGCGGGCCGTTGAAGCGAAGGAGGTTCCTGTGCGCGAGCTGACCAAGCCTGAACAGGTTGCCCAGGAGAAGCGGCGCTTCCCTTGGGCGGTTGCCGCTGGCATAGCTGCCGTGCTGATCGGAGGAGCAGCAGTGATGGCATACCGGGCCAGTATGGGCCATCAATCCTCGTGGCAAGGCCTAGCGGGTTGGCAGCCGCGGCCAACTGCGGCATATGCGGCTCCCGCTGAGGCCGGCTTCGCGCCAGTCGCAGTGCCCGATGCGTTCCGTATGCCAGAAGCGGATAGTGGCTTGCATGAAGTGGTGCTCGATGCCGAGAAGGATGTGCGTGTCCGCATCGATTTCAACAAGCCCGAGATCGCTGCAGCCGATACCACACGCGTTGTCGTGGCCGTGAAACCTGTCGTTGAAGCGTCCCTGCGTTTCCATGTGGTTGGCGGCTGCTTCGCGCAGCCCGAGAATGCGGATCGCATGCTGAGCGAGTTGCTAGGCCAGGGTTTTCCAGCGCGGCGCCTCCGCCAGCGCGGCGATCTGCACCCCGTGGCGTATGGAAGCTACGCCACCCGCTCTGAAGCCCTTGCCGCGCTTCGATCAAGTGCGCGCCTCCAGTGGTCGCTCGGCCTGGTTGCTCGTGCGCTGACGAACCCGCTCTTCACCGGCCTATTTTCGCCCCCCTTTCACGAGCAACATGCACGTTCTTGAGCTGCTAGCGAGCACCGTCACCTTCATGGCTGACGACATCGTGCACACGCATTTCAAGGATGATCATTTGGTGAGCATGGAGGACGTGCAGGCCATGTTCGATGCGATAGCCGCTGAACGCAAGGGCCGCAAAGCGCTGTTGATGGTGAGCGTGGGACTGAACACCACCATGAGCAACGAGGCGCGCGCCTTCGCTGCGCAATCGCCTGAATCCTCGAGGCACATCGCTGCAGACGCGATCATCGTGCGCGACTTCGGACACCAGCTCGCAGCGAACGTGTTCGTGCGCCACCATAAGCCCGGCCGACCCATCCAGATGTTCGGCGATCAGCAGAGCGCGCTCGATTGGCTACGCTCGCAGCACCACCTCTTGGAGAACTGATCCCGCAACATGGTCCGCACACTCGTCTTTTCCGTTTCGCTCCTTCTTCTTCATGCTGCAAATGCTCAAGCATTCGGCGCCGCTGAGCGCACCTTGCGCACGAGCAAGGCCGAAGTGACCTGCTTAGCCGTTGCGCCCAAGGGCGATCGCATCCTCGTTGGCCTGAACAAGGGCGCCGAGCTGATCGACCTCGAGAGCGGCAAGAAACTGATGACGCTTCCTTACAACGAGGATGGCAGCATGGCCGCGTACTACTGCGCCTTCAACGACAATGGCGAATACGCCGTGCTCATCGGCCACAGCGGCAAGCGCGTGGTGTACAGCATGAAGGACGGCAAGCCGCAGCCCTCGCTGCAGCAGCATCGCTGGGTGCCCGACCCGCGCGCTGTGAAGGCCATGGGACTCGACATGAGCAACAGCACCTTCGATCGTTTCTGCCAGCAGAAGGAAGTGCGGCATGGCAGCCACACGCTGCGTGCCGTGAAGCATGGCGTGATCGAAGTGGTGAATGATGAGGGCAAGACCATTCAGCGCATCGAAGTGCCAGAGAACAAGGACCAGCACCACTTGGCGCCGATGCTCATCTGGCAGGAATGGCTGATCACCGGCACGGACGACGGCCGCGTGCTCTTCTACAAGTTGCCTTAGGCTTTCGCTTCCGGCTTCTTCTCTTCCGCCGGTGCTGCGCCACGCGCCTTCACTACTGCATAGCCGATAACAGCGCCGAGCACGAGCAAGCCCAACGCGCCCCAGGTCCAGCCGAGGCGATCGCGGAACACCACCGTGGCCAAGAGCGCCACCAGCAACGCCCATGCGCCTTGACCGAAGAGCCAGAGCGCAGGACTGCTCCACGTGAGCGACGCCGATTGCAGGCGCGCCTGCACGCGATGAAGCAGCATCTGATACACGACGAGCACCGCCACCAAGCCGAGCTTCAGGTGCATGAAGGGCGATGCGAGCAAACCTGGCATGCGCACCAATTGCCAGAGGCCGAAGACCACGAGCAGGATCAGCGCGGGCCACGCCAATCCGAAGAGCACGCGGCGCTCCATGGGAATGAAACGCTCGTGCAACAAGCCTCGCTCGGGTTCCCAAAGGCGCAACGCGGCACGGTGCGCATTAAAGAGCCGTGCGAGGTGGAATGCCGCCGCGAACCAGGCCACCAGCGCGAGCAGGTGCATGAGCTTCAGCAGCGGGAGCAGGTCGGTGCTTGGGGTTTCCATGCCACCAAGGTAGGCTCATAGGCGCGGCTACCTTCGGCCCCGCATGAACCGCGCATCACGCCCCATCAGCGACAGCTATTCGGAGACCACGCACGTGGTGCTCCCCAACGACACCAACACGCTCGGCAACCTCTTCGGCGGGCGGCTGCTGCAATGGCTAGACATCAGCTGCGCCATCAGCGCGCACCGCCACTGCAAGCGCACGGTGGTCACGGTGGCGGTGAATCATGTGGGCTTCGATCGGCCCATCAAGCTCGGCGACTTCGTCACCATCCGCAGCCATGTGAGCCGCGCGTTCGGCAGCAGCATGGAAGTGTGGAGCGATGTTTCTGTGGAAGACCAGATGACCGGCGAGAAGATCCCGTGCAATAGCGCCATCTACACCTTCGTGGCGGTTGACAATGCGGGCCGCCCGATGCAAGTGCCCGATGCCGAGCCAACGAACGATGAGGAGCGCCGCCGCTACGATGGCGCGCTGCGTCGCCGGCAATTACGGCTCATCCTCAGCAATAAGATGAAGCCGGAAGAGGCAACGGAGCTGAAGAAGCTCTTCGCTTGATCAGAGGCCCTCGTCGAGGCTGAACCCATCGAAGAGCTCGCCCGTCGCGGTGTCGTGCGCGCGCAACCCAAGGTGCCGCAGCAGTGCACCGATGCACGCCGCGCTCTGCTCACCGCCATGCACATGCGCCACCATGTAGCGCACCTGCACAGCATCTTCCATGTGCAGCTGGATGCTGATATCGATTTCATCGCCTTTCGCGAAGAGCCAATCGTTGTCCACGCGATCGATGAAGGGAATAGCCTCGCGGATGCGGGTGATCAGCTCCTCGCGCGCACCGATGGATCGTGGTGCGAAATCGAGCGGCACGTCGTTGATCGACGGCACATCGGGAAGGTCTTGGATGAAGATGTCCCAGCTCATGGCTTTGCGAGTTCGGCGATCCTGCGCAGATCCTGCTTCTCCATGCACCGGAAGTGGCCCTTCGGACAGCGGTCGTGGCCGATCTTGCTGCACGGCCTGCACGACAATCCTTCCACTTCGCTTATGATTGCGCGATCGGTATGCAGCGGTTGATATGGACCCATGCCGAAGAGCGGCACCGTGTTGCCCCATACGCTCACCTCGGGCTTGCCGAACGCGCACGCGATGTGCATGGCGCCGCTGTCGTGCGCGATCACGCTGCGCGATTGCTTGATCAGCGAAGCGCTTCCGAGGATGTCGTGCTTGCCCGTGGCATCGAAGACGCGCCCGCCTACCGCATCGCCGATGGCGCGCGCAACAGGCTGATCCTCCTTTCCTCCTATAAGAACGATGGGGCCTTCGATCAAGCGTGCGAGTTCGATGAACCTGTGCTGCGGCAATCGCTTCGTGGCATGCGCAGCGCCGATGGCAAGCGCCGTGTAGCCCGCTTGATGCGATGCGGGCAATGAAGAGATAGGCACTTCGCGCTCGGCCGGCAGGTAGAGCTCCAAGCCTTTGTTGTCATTCTTCACGCTGAAGTGCGCTACCGTGCTCATGTAGCGATCAACGATGTGCATTCTCGGCATGCGGTCGATGCGCAGGTTCACCAGCAGCCACTTCTCGATGTTGAGCTTGGGGAAGCTGTGCGCAGGCATGCCGAGTGCCCGCTTGATCCGTGCCGTGCGCAGGTTGTGGTGCAGGTCGATCACGGCATCGAAGCGCTCTTGCTTCAAGCGGCTGATGAGTTCGCCGATGTCATTGCCCAGCTCATGCACCTTGCTCACATGGGGATTGTAGCGCACGAGGTCGGCGAAGGCGCTCTTGGTGGCGAAGTGGATCTCGGCATCCTTCAGTTGCTCCTTCGCGCAGCGCAGCACCGGGCTGGTGAGCACGATGTCGCCGATGGAGGAGAAGCGCAGGACGAGGAGTTTCATCGGGGGCGAAGTTGGGGGTTGTTCCTTCGCTTCGCTCGGAATCACCAGGTCGACAGAGGTTGGGGGTTGAACTCATGCTCCGACATTTGCGGCAATCAACCCTCAACCGTCTTTCGAATCAACCTGCAACCCCCAACCCGCCGTTGGAACTGATCGACACCCACGCCCACCTCTACCACAAGCAGTTCGATGCCGACCGCGAGGCCATGCTATCGCGCGCGGCGGAAGCAGGCGTCACCAAGCTCTTCCTCCCGAACGTGGACCACGACAGCATCGCGGCGATGGATGCGTTGGCCACAGCGCACCCCGATCGCTGCTTCGCCATGATGGGCTTGCACCCCTGCTCCGTGGGCGCCGATAATGCAACCGCCCTGGAAGAAGTGGAGCGCTTGCTGCGCACGGGCCGCTATTGCGCCGTGGGCGAGATCGGCATCGACCTCTATTGGGACAAGACCTTCCTCGCGCAGCAGCAAGAAGTATTTCGTCAGCAAGTGCGTTGGGCGAAGGCGCTGAAGCTGCCCATCGCGATCCATTGCCGTGAGAGCTTCGCTGAAGTGATCGCCATTGTGGAAGAGGAGAATGACGAATCGCTCACCGGTGTGTTCCACTGCTTCACCGGAAGTGGAGAGCAGGCACAGCGCGTGATCGCGTTGAAAGGCTTCTATCTCGGCATCGGCGGCGTGATCACCTATCCGAAAGGCGGCCTCTTCGAGACCATGCGCGATGTGGGCGCCGAGCATTGCGTGCTGGAGACCGATGCGCCGTACCTGGCCCCGGTGCCCTATCGCGGCAAGCGCAACGAGAGCAGCTACATCCCGCACATCGCCGCCAAGCTGGCCGATGCAACGGGCAAGAGCATCGAGGAAGTCGCGCGCATCACCACGGCCAACGCAGAGGCCTTGTTCAATTCAACCACGGATGCACACCGATGAACACGGATAGGACATTCATTTGGTGCGAAATGGGTTTCGCACAGGGACCACTGGCACCACACCATCAGCGAGCCGGAAATCCGACCAGCATCCGTGGTTAACTTGAACCGATGAGCCAGCCCTCCGTACTCCTGATCTACACCGGCGGCACCATTGGCATGTGGGCCGATCCACGCACCGGCGCGTTGCGCCCCATGGACCTGGAGCACCTTGAGGAGCAGGTGCCGGAGTTGGAGCGTGTCGGCGTGAAGCTGTCGAGCGTGGCCTTCGATACGCCCATCGACAGCAGCGACATGCGACCCGCCGATTGGGTCCGCATCGCGCGCATCATCGGCAACAACTACCACAAGCACGATGGCTTCGTTGTGCTGCATGGCAGCGATACCATGGCCTATACCGCCAGCGCGCTCAGCTTCCTGCTGGAGAACCTCGCGAAGCCCGTGATCCTCACCGGATCGCAATTGCCTATTGGCACCATCCGGACCGATGCCAAGGAGAACCTGATCACCGCTATCGAGATCGCTGCCGCCAAGGATGAAGCGGGCCGCGCCATGGTTCCTGAAGTGGCCGTGTATTTCGAGTACCGGCTCCTGCGCGGCAATCGCACCGTGAAAGTGCATGCCGAACGCTTCGAGGCCTTCCGCTCGCCCAATTGGCCAGCACTGGCCGAAGCGGGCGTACACCTGCGCTACGACCATGGTGCGATCCTGCAGCACCCAACCAAGCCGCTCGTGGTGCATGAACAGCTCGAAGCACAAGTGGGCGTGGTGCGGCTCTTCCCCGGCATCTCCGGCGAATGGGTGCGACATGCGCTCTCTACTCCTGGGCTGCGCGCGGCCATCCTCACCAGCTTCGGCAGCGGCAACGGCCCAACGGATAATGGCTTCGTCGCAGCGCTGCGTGAGGCCCGCGAGCGCGGCATCCACCTCTTGAATGTGACCCAATGTGTGGGCGGCCGTGTGGAGCAGGGGCGTTATGTGACCAGCCGTGCGTTCGTGGAGATGGGCGTGATCCCCTGCGCCGACATGACGGTAGAGGCCACTCTGGCCAAGGCCATGTTCCTATTGGCGGCTGATCAGCCAGCGGGGGCCTTCGCCCAACGAATGGCAGCACCGATCGCCGGTGAGATGACGTTGGGTTAACGTGCTAGTTGATTCACTTCTCCCGCTGCTCGCCGCGCCTCTTGCCGGAAAGACCTTTTGCTACCTTGGCCGCCCTTCGGAAGGCACTGGAACCGCCTTTCGATGCATAAACGGAGAGATGGCCGAGTGGTTGAAGGCGCGCGCCTGGAAAGTGCGTTTACCTGAAAGGGTAACGGGGGTTCGAATCCCTCTCTCTCCGCCATTGCAGATCGGCGGCGGAGCCGCCGCATCATCTGCGACGGCGGCGAGCGAAGCTTGTTTCGGCGAGCCGACGATGCAGATGATGCAAGGCCCGAAGGGCCGTCGATCTGCAATGAAGCCCTCCCTAACGGGAAAGGCCGACGAAGAAGGCCAATCCCTTTCCCTTCATAGCAGCGAGCCGTCCCGGCGCAGGCCGGGATTGCTCGTGCGAGCGGAAAGCGCGTTCAGCCGGAGGTCCGAAGGACCGACGCCATGGAATGAAGCCCTCCCCCAACGGGAAAGGCCGACGAAGGAGGCCAATCCCGTTGATTCAAGATCCTTTGGCCGAGCTTGCTCGAGCGAGCAGACAGCGCAGATGAACCAAGGCCCGAAGGGCCGTCGATCTGCAATGAAGCCCTCCCCAACGGGAAAGGCTGACGAAGGAGGCCAAAACCCTAGGAATAAGGCCGGTCATTCCTTAATCAGGAACGCACCAAATGGTGGCCAACTGCCTCCGTTGCCTAAAGCTCTCGTGACCGATGCGGCGAACGTCCGCTGCTAACTACCATCTTTGACCGCTCATTCCGGAACCAACACCGACAACAACCCCCACACGCAACCTTTCAAACATGGTACGCAAGCTCTTGACAATCTGCTTCGCCGGCCTCTTGGGCGTTAGCATGCTCAGCACGCCCGTGATGGCGCAGGAAGCCCCGACCGCCACCACCACGGAGGCGGCTGCTGATGATGGCAATCAGACCTTCAAAGACCGCTTCATTCAAGGAGACCCCTTCTGGATGTCGCTTCCGTTGATCTGCTTGATCCTTGGATTGGCCATGGTTATCGAGCGCATCATCTATCTGAACATGGCCACCACGAACACGACCAAACTGCTCGGTGGCGTTGAGGATGCACTTAAGAGCGGTGGCATTGATGCTGCCAAAGAGGTTTGCCGCAACACGCGTGGGCCCATTGCGGGCATCTTCTACCAAGGCCTTGACCGCGCCCATGAAGGCGTGGACATCGCTGAGAAGAGCATCGTGGCATATGGCGGCGTCGAAGTCGGTCGTTTGGAGCGTGGCCTCCCATGGATCAGCCTTTTCATCGCCCTCGCGCCCATGCTCGGATTCTTGGGAACCGTGATCGGGATGATCATCGCATTCGACAAGATTGAGGCTGCCGCGAACATCAGCCCCACCATTGTGGCGGGCGGTATCAAAGTGGCTCTGCTCACGACCGTTTTCGGCCTCATCGTAGCCATTATCCTGCAGATCTTCTACAACTACCTGCAGAGCAAGATCGATAGCATCACCGGCCAGATGGAAGAGGCTTCCATCGGCTTGGTTGACCTGCTCGTGAAGACCAACACCGCAAAGCACTAAGCCATGAGTCACCAGGGATCAGGCCTGATTGGCCGCATCGTCATGTGGGCGGTGATGGTGCTCGGAACGCTGTTCACGATCATGATCTGGCTGGGCAAGGACAGTGGAATCACCGGCGGGCTTTGGCTCACCTACATCGCCATGGGAGTGGCCACGGCAGTCACGCTCATCTTCGCGATGACCGGTCTGAACCGCAAGTCGCTCATCGGCATTGGCGCCTTCGCCGCCGTGATCGCTGTCGCCTATGTCTTGGCCGACGGAACCACTAAGCCGGAATGGAACATCGCCGCAAGCACCTCGAAATGGATAGGCGCTGGCATCGGCATGGCGCTTCTGGGAATCGGTGGCGCGGTGGCCACCATTCTGTACGGCGAGGTAACCCGCATGCTTAAATAACCCATGCTGAAGAAACGCGCAAAGCAGCCACCGGGGAGATCAATGCTGGCTCCATGGCCGACATCGCCTTCCTGCTGCTCATCTTCTTCCTCGTGACCACCACCATGGACACCGACGTGGGTATCCTGCGCCTGCTTCCTCCTGTGGTGGATGAGCCGGTCATCTCCGATGTGAGTAAGCGCAACTTGTACGAGGGTCTCGTGAACGATGCCGACATGCTGCTCGTCGAAGGCGAGATGATGGACATCAAGCAGCTGCGCGCTGGAGCGAAGGAGTTCATGACCAACCCCTCCAACGACCTGAACCTGCCGGAGAAGCACAAGGTTACTGCAGCCGAGTGCCAGCAGATGATCGCGCAGAACAAGGCGGGTGTGGCCAGTGCTTCAACAGAGAATGATAAGCAGGCATTCCAGGACCTGGTGAACAAGTGGGAGGACCGCTTGAATGCCGTGAGGCTCTTGGGTGAATACATGGAGCTTCCAAACTCTGCGCTCATCTCACTGCAAACGGGCTCGAAAACGAGCTATGACATGTACGTGAACGTCCAGAACGAACTCGAAGGCGCCATCCGCGAGCTGCGCGATGAATTGAGCAAGGAGAAATTCGGCCGCAAGTTCACCGACCTCGACGAGAAGAAGGACGAGGATCAGGAGCGGATCAAGGCCATCCGCATGGTGTATCCGCAGCGCGTGTCGGAAGCAGAACCGGTTGACCTCACCAAGAAGAAACCCTGACCCAGGATGTCACGCTTCAAGGAGAAGAAAGGCGGAACACCCGCGATCAGCACGGCCTCGCTGCCGGATATCATCTTCATGCTCCTCTTCTTCTTCATGGTGACCACCGTGATGCGCGAAGTGGACCTGAAGGTGAAAATCACCTTGCCGCAAGCCACCGAGGTGACCAAGCTCGAGGACAAAGCGTTGGTGGATTACCTCTACATCGGCCCCCCATGATCAAGGAGCTTGGCTCTGAGCCCGTTCTCCAGCTGAATGATCAGTATGCGCGCATGGATGAGATCGACCCTTGGGTGAAGCAGGGCAACGATAAGCGCGATGAGCAATTGCGCCCGAAGATCACACGCTCTCTGAAAGTGGATAAGGAGACGAACATGAAGATCGTCACCGAGGTGAAGCAAGAGCTGCGCAAGAGCAACGCGTTGAAGATCAACTACAGCACGACGCAAGGCCGCTAAGTCTACACGAACCCTCTGGAAGCCCCGCCCTGCGGGGCTTCCCTATTTTTGGCGCGTCCATGCCCCGCATCGGCCCCATACAACTCCCGGAATTCCCGCTGCTGCTCGCGCCCATGGAGGATGTGAGCGATCCGCCTTTCCGGGCCCTGTGCAAGCAGCATGGCGCCGACCTGATGTTCACCGAGTTCATCAGCAGCGAGGGCCTCATCCGCCAGGCCGCAAAGGGGTTGAAGAAGCTCGACATCTTCGAGGCAGAACGCCCTATCGGCATCCAGCTCTTCGGTGGCAGCGAGGATGCCATGGAAGAAGCTGCGCGCATCGCAGAAGCTGCCAAGCCCGACCTCATCGACATCAACTACGGCTGCCCCGTACACAAGGTGGTGAGCAAGGGCGCCGGCGCCTGCCTGCTGCTCGACGTGGACAAGATGGTGCGCCTCACCGAGAAGGTGGTGAAGGCCGTGAAGCTGCCCGTGACCGTGAAGACGCGCCTCGGTTGGGACGACAAGAGCAAGAACATCATCGAAGTAGCCGAGCGTTTGCAGGATGTAGGCATTCAAGCGCTCAGCATCCATGGCCGAACTCGCGCGCAGCTCTACAAGGGCCCTGCGGATTGGACATTGATCGGCGAGGTGAAGAACAACCCGCGCATGCGCATCCCCATCTTCGGCAATGGCGACATCGATTCGCCGGAGAAGGCCGTGGAGTACCGCAACCGCTACGGTGTTGACGGCGTGATGATCGGTCGCGCGAGCATCGGCCACCCGTGGATCTTTTCCGAGATCAAGCACTTCATCGCGACGGGCACGCACCTAACGCCGCCCACCATCACCGATCGCGTGGAAGCCGCGCGCCAGCACTTGCGCAGCTCGCTCGCGTGGAAAGGCGCATGGGAAGGCGTGGTGGAGATGCGCCGCCATTACGGCAACTACCTGAAGGGCCTGCCGAATGTGAAGGAGGTAAGGCTGCGGTTATGCACAGAGAAGGATCCGCAGGTGCTGGAGGAGATCCTGGATGAGGTGATCGCGACCTACACCCTCGCCGCCGTCGCATAGAGGAACCTCCGGCTCAGCGCGCGCAGCGGCACCCAAGTGGCCAGCAGGCCAATGGCGAGCACGGTGGCGGTGATCAGCAGCAGGTCCGTGGCCACGAGCTTCACAGGGAAGGAATCGGTGACGGCCTCGGCCATTTCAACAAGCGCGAAGTGCTGTTGCGCCAGCACGATGCCGATGCCCAGTGCCAAGCCGATGCCTGCGCCCGCCACCACGATCAGCAGGCCCTCATGCAGGAATATGCGTCGCACGGTGTTCGTTGTTGCGCCCATGCTCATCAGCGTGCGCATGTCCTCCTTCTTCTCGATCATCATCATGGTGAGCGAGGCGATTACATTGAACGCGCCGATGAGTCCGATGAACGCGAGCACCACGAAGGCCACGAGCTTCTCTGTGGCGTTGGTCTGGTACATCAGCGCGTTCTTCTGGTAGCGCGTCTTCACGGTGTAGTGCGGGCCGAGCGCTGCGGCGATCTCACGCGCGGCGCGGTTCATGTCGGCGGTGGGCTTCAGCTTCAACTCCAAGGCGCTGGCGGCGCTGTCGTAGTGCAGCAGTTCGGCGGCGAGGTCGAGCGGCACCAGCGCATACTTGCTGTCGTACTCCATGTTCATGCTGAAGGCGCCGCTCATGGCCACGGCCGCCTGCTCGAAGGCCGCCTGCTTGTATCGGCTCAGCTTGCGGCCGCGTATCGGCGCGCTGATCTCCAGCGGCTGGAACACGCCATCGTCGAGCGGCACGCCGAGGTCGGCCTTGAGCGCGAGACCAAGGATTGCGGTTGGGCCTGTAGCGCCTTCAAGAGCAGCCTTGCCGGTGAAGATGTAGGTCTCCATGCCAGCCATGCGGAGGTATTGCGGCTCAACTCCTTTCAGCGTGGCCACGGCTTGCTGATCGCCACAGCGCAGCAGCACGTTCTCCTCGATGGTGAAGCTGGCCAGTTCCACATCGTTGCGCGCGAGTAAGGCACCGAGGTCGATGGAATCGCGCGCCAGGGTCTTGCCTTCGACGGGCGTGATGGTGATGTCGAGGTCGAAGGGCGAGTAGATCCGGTCCACCAGCTCAGCGATGCCGTTCATTGCGCTCATCACCACCACCATGGCGCCGGTGACCACCGCGATCACCACGATGCTAATCCACGTGATCACGTTGATCGCGTTGGTGCTCCGCTTGGCAAGGAGGTAGCGGCGGGCGAAGAGGAGGGGGAGGTTCATCAATCAGATAATCAGAAGATGTGAAGATTAGAAAATGGAGTGCTTGACATTCTCTGATGGTCTGATCATCTCATTTTCTGATGGCCCCTATCTCCACGCCTTCACCACCAATCCCGTCCCCGTGCTGTGCGTCATTCGCACATCCGCCATGTTCAGCACGAAGGCGATGGGGTAGGCGATGAGGTAGTAGAACGGCAGCACGATGAAGAAGAGTTTGCTCGCTTGCAGCATCAGCAGCGGCCACTTCATGCTCAGCTTCCAGCTGATCTTGCCCGGAGCGCCGTAGCTGTAGCGCGCTTCCACCTTGGTGAAGCCGTTGCGCAGCGCCTTCGCGCGGATGTCGTCGATGTTGTAGCCGTCGCGCACATGCTCTTCGATGAATGAGCCTTCGCCCTCCTCATGCACGTCGCTGCCGCCTTGATCGCTGGGCGTGCTGATGATGAGCATCCCGCCCTCTTTTAATGAAGTGCTGTAGCAGCGCAGCGCGGCTTCGTCTTCGAGGATATGCTCCATCACATCCACGCACACCACCAGGTCGAATGTGTTGGGCTGCTGGAACTTGGTCACATCGCCCACCTCGAATTTCACCTGCGGCCGGCCGATGCGCTGGAAAAAGGCATTGCAATCCTCTACTTGCTCATCCTTGACATCGATGGCGGTGATGCGAACTTTGGGCAATTGGCCGCTGAGCCAGTAGCTGTACTGCCCGAAGCCGGCGCCCGCGTCGTAGATGGCTTCAACGGGCTTGCCTTCGGCATCGCGCTTCGCCAGCCACGTGCGCAACTCGCGCTGAATATGCCAGCAGCGCAGCAGCAGCAGGTCGAGAAGTTGATAAAACAGCATGCGCAGCGCGGGAGTGCGGTTGAACACCACACCGAGGCGGCGCTTGACGGGATCGTACTGCATGCTAGCCTTTCAGCAATTTGTCGATAGCCTCTGCGCGGTCCAGCGAATCATCCAAATAGAAGAGCAGCTCGGGCACTACACGCATCTGCTTGCCGATGCGACCGCCTAACTGCCCACGGAATCGGTGCGATTGCTCCTTGATGCGTTCCATCACAGCGGCTTTGTCCTTCACTGGGAAGAGGCTGAGATACACCTTGGCCACGCCGAGGTCGGGGCTGCAGCGCACGCCCGTTACCGTGATCAGGCCGCCGGGCAAGAGTGCACGTCCTTCGGTCAGGAAAATCGTCGCGATCTCCTTCTGCAGCAGGCTGTTCACCTTGTTCTGTCTGAGACTGTCCATTGGCGGCGAAGGTATCGGCTCATGCCGCACGGGCATCGTCGGATACCTTCGCCACCGCCCATGCGCAATTTCTTCCGCCTGCTCCGTTTCGGCGCGCCCTACCGGCACTTCGCTTTCCTGAACGCGCTGTTCAACCTGCTGGGCACTGTTTTCCACCTGGCCTCTTTGCTGCTTTTCATCCCCTTCCTGCGCCTGCTGCTTGGGCAGGTGCAACCGGTGCATGAGCGCCCGGCAGCGCTGTGGACGCGCGAAGGGCTCGAGGGCACCTTCAACTGGGGACTCACGCAGCTGATCGAAGCGCGTGGCCCCATGGGCGCCTTGCTGGTGATCGCTATCGGCGTGGTGGTGCTCTTCTTGCTGAAAAACGTGTTCCGGTATCTGGCGCTCGTGGCCATCTGCAACTTCCGGAACCGCATCATCCAGGACATCCGCTCGCGGATCTACGATAAGCTGCTGGAGCTGCCGCTGCGCTATCACACCAACGAGCGCAAAGGCGATCTGCTCTCGCTCATCACCAACGATATGCAGGTGGTGGAGTACAGCGTGATGTACTACATCGAGATGATCTTCCGCGAGCCCATCGCCGTGCTGCTCTTCCTGGGCACCATGCTCACGCTCTCGCCGCAGCTCACGGTGATCTCCTTGCTGCTATTGCCCATCAGCGGGCTGCTCATCGCCCGGATCAGCAAGAGCCTCAAGCGCAAGAGCGCGCGCGTGCAAGAGAAGAGCGCCGACCTGCTGGCCCGTGTCGAGGAGACGCTCTCCGGCATCCGCGTGATCAAGGCCTTCAATGGCGAGTCCGACATGAAGCGCCGTTTCGAGCGCGACAATGAGCTGCTCGCGCGCAGCAGCATCGCCATGCTGAATCGGCAGGATATCGCTTCGCCCCTGAGCGAGACCTTGGGCGCTGCTGTGATGGCCGCCATCGCCTACATCGGCGGCTCGTTCGTGCTGGGTGAAACACCGTCGCTCACGGGCGATAGCTTCCTGGGCTTCATCATCATCTTCTCCCAACTGCTCGCGCCGATCAAGGGGTTCTCGCAGGGCTGGAGCGGAATCACGCGCGGCGGTGCCAGCGGCCAGCGCATCTTCGACCTGCTTGCCGTTGAGAACACGGTGAAGGAGAAGCCCGATGCCAAGCCCATTGCCGACTTCACCGACCGCATCGACTACACGGATGTATCGTTCGCGTACGAGAGCCGGCCGAAGGAGGGCATTGAGAACCGCAAGGCAGTGCTCGAAGGCATCGAACTGGTGATCCCGAAGGGTCGCAGCGTCGCGCTCGTGGGCACCAGCGGCGGGGGCAAGACCACCTTGGCCAATCTGCTCCCACGGTTCCACGATGTAACGGGCGGCGCGCTGCGGATCGATGGCCACGATATCCGCGATCTGCGGCTGCGCGATCTGCGCGCGCTCATGGGGATCGTTACGCAGGACAGTATCCTTTTCAACGATTCCGTTGCGGCCAACATCGCTTTCGGCGCGCCGGGAACACCCATGGCCGAGATTGAGCGGGCGGCACGCATCGCTAATGCGCACGACTTCATCGCGCGGCTCGAGAACGGCTACCAGACCGCCATCGGCGACGGCGGCAACCGGCTCAGCGGCGGTCAGAAGCAGCGCCTCGCGATCGCGCGCGCGGTGCTCAAGAACCCGCCGATCCTGATTCTTGACGAGGCGACCAGCGCGCTCGACACCGAGAGCGAGCGCCTCGTGCAGGATGCCCTGCTGAAGATGATGGAAGGCCGCACCAGCGTTGTGATCGCCCATCGCCTGAGCACGATCCAGCATTGCGACGAGATCTGCGTGATCGACAAGGGGCGCATCATCGAGCGCGGCACACATGCCGAACTGCATGCCCTTGGCGGGCAATACCGGAGGCTTTGCGATATGCAGGCGTTCGCGTGAGGCTCAGTGCGGGGCAATGATTACCGAGGTAGCTGGTTTGTAGACATTGTCGATTCAGTGCTCTGTCTGCGCCACGCGGCCTATTTTCACGATCCATCCCGGATCAGCATGAAAGCAATTCAGGAACAAATAGCACTGAGTCGCGATAGTCATCGGCGACGCTCGGCGCTATGGTGGTATCGGAAGCTCATATTCGTGCTCGCCTTTTCGGGAGTAGGGACATTGGAGATCATTGGTCAGCCAATCGCCCCGCAATTCCTTTCGGCAGCGGCGCTTGATGGCGAGGTATTCCTTCAATGGCACAATGCGGATGCGGTATCCGATCACCTCATCGAATACCGTGAGTCGGGGAACGCGGTGTGGTCCATATTCGACCACGCGCCTTCTTCCGCGCCCGGCGTCCGGATTCCCGGCCTCGCGAATGATATCGAGCATGAGTTCCGGGTTTCGGCTTGGCATGCAGGAGAGTTGAGTTCCCCGGCGATGTTGTCGGGCATCATGCCATCAAGCCATGCGACGCAGCGCTGGTGCGAGGTTGTGCTTTCCACTGGGCAAAGCCTGGCGATCGGCACGTATTCGTATCCAGTGCTATCGAATGCTCAGCCGAACAGCAATGTGGTCCATGCGCCAGGAGGTGGAGCGCTAGTTCCGCTTGTAGAGCCCGCTGCGGGACTGCCATTCCCATCTGGCGAGACAATGAGCAGTGGCCTCCTGAATACGCTCGGGCATTTTGATCAGTTCGACGGTCACGATAAGATGTTCGCAGTGTGCATCAGTGCGGCAGGTGCAATGCCCTATTCGTCGTTGATGCAGGGCACCACGATGTACGACAATCTGATGCGGGACCTTGATAGCACGAAGAAGCGATGCCTTGAATTGGGCCGACCTGCGATCGTCCGCGCGTTGACCGTGGTCCATGGTGAAACCGATGAGTATCAAGGCGTGTCGGCGGACCAATACGAGCAACACCTCCTCGAATGGCAGTCTGATGTTCGTGCTGATGTTCTGGCGAGGACCGGACAAGTTGAAGACATGATCCTCATGACCGACCAGATGAGTTCTTGGATGTCTTTCGGGTCTACCGTGCCGCATACGGCGCTTGGGCAGTTTCAAGCCATCGGGTCGTCCGGTGGCGCTGTCCAGGTGGTCACACCGAAGTACATCTTCGATTCTGTCGATTGGCTCTCGCATCTAACGAACTACAGCTCACGCAGGCTCGGCGAGTATTACGCCAAGGCATACCGGTCAGGAGTCGCGAATGGAATCGCATGGCGTCCGGTGATGCCGGAGGCGATCACCATCGATGGCAGCACGATCATCGCGCGCTTCCATGTGCCTATGCAGCCCTTGGAGCTTGATACGTTCATGGTGTCGAAACGGCCGCACTACGGATTCGAGTATTTCGATGATTGTGTCTCAGCAACCATCCAATCTGTCGCTGTTACTGGTCCCGATGAAGTGACGATCTCCCTGACGAACGCTCCGCAATGCAGTAATGCGCGACTGCGCTATGCGCACACCGGAGTCGTCGGAGCATGGACGGGACGGCATGTGAATGGTGCTATTGGCGGGAATCTGCGCGACAGCGATTCAACACCAGCGTTGTTCCTGGACGCATTGCCTGATGATTTCGATGTTCAACTGAGGAACTGGTGCATGAGCTTCGATCAACCTGTCTCCTTCGCCGCGTCAAGTGGCCAGCAATCGACCAATAAGTCGTTCGAGGCTCATGCCTATCCCAACCCAAGCACTGGAGAGCTGATCGTGCGATGCCCGGATTTCGTGCAGGAGGATGCCGACATCGTTGTCACCGACATGTTCGGCAGGGTTGTGCTGTCTGAACGCGTTCATTGCAGAGGAAGGGATCTCGGCCTGGCTGATGGATGGACGTGGACCTGACCGGACAGCCCTCCGGTGTCTATCAGATTGTCCTCACGCAAAGGGCGAAGCATGTGCGAATCCCTGTGGTGCTTGAATGAGCCACTGCAACCACCTGCACTGATCTAATGGATCCAACGTGGAGCCAAACTCGAATGACATCGCTCACGGGTGGCGATGGGAAAGAGCGGCACCGTGTCTTCGGCCTCGACCTCATGCGCGCCATCGCCATCGTGCTCGTGGTGTTCTGGCATAGCGCCGATGTGCTGGATGCCGCCATGCCGGGCATCGCGCTTCCGCCTTATGTCGATGGCGTGGATCTCTTCTTCGTGCTCAGCGGATTCCTCATATGAACGCCGTTCCCTGGCACAGGCGCCTGCTCGATTTCTGGCTGCGCCGTTGGCTGCGCACCCTTCCCAATTACTATCTCTTCCTCGCGGTCAACATCGCGCTGGTGCTCGGCGGCATCGCATCGGGTGTGGTCAATCGCAACACCTGGGCCTATGCGCTTTTCCTGCAGAACCTGTGGAAGCCGATCGATCTCTTCTTCCCGGAGTCGTGGTCACTGGTGGTGGAGGAGTGGTTCTATCTGCTCTTGCCGTTAATGCTCTTCTGCGCAATGGTGGTCACTCGCGCACCATCGCGGCATCTCTTTCCGGCGATAGGTCTGTTGTTCATCGTCGCGCCAATGGCTATGCGCTTCTTCATGGCCGCCGATATCGAATCGCTCTGGCACATGGAGCATGGTTTGCGCAAGCTGGCGATCACGCGCCTCGATGCCATCGGCTGGGGCGTGCTGGCCGCTTGGCTGCGCGCCTGCTTCCCGGGCGCCTGGTTCGCAGGGCGCTGGCCACTGCTGACCATCGGGCTAGGTCTGGTGCTGTATTGCGCGCTCGCCTACGGCGCCGATCGTTTGGCCTTCAGCGCAACGCACTACTTCACGCTGAATGCGATCGGCGCAACGATGCTCCTGCCCGCGCTTTCGGCATGGAACAATCAGCCGCGATGGGGACGCGCCATCACCTTCATCAGCGTGGTGAGTTACGCGCTCTATCTAACGCATCAGCCGGTGCGCTACATCTTCAATCGCTGGTTCGTTGTGGAGCAGGGAACAAGCCTGTTCATGCTCCTCGTGCTCTACTGGTGCGCGTGCATCGCGATCAGCTGGGTGGTGTGGCGCTACTGGGAATGCCGCTTCATGGCGATGCGCTCCGGCTTCAGCAGGAGGTTGGCGGCTGGTGTTTGAAGGTCGGAGGCGGGGTCAACCCTTTATCTGCCTTCGTTAAGGCCTCCAACCATCAACCTTCCAAGTACTCGTCCTTGAAGAGCAGGTCACTCTCATACGGGTAGCGTGCCACGTGCAGCGCCTTCACTCGCGCGTACAGCAGCTTGCGCAGCGCATCGATGTTCTGCTTGGCAACCGCGCTGATGAAGAGGCATTCCTCCGTCGTCATGCGCGCGATCCAGGTCGCTTTCAGCTCTTCGAGCGAGTATTGCTCCACACGCTTGGGTGCTAAATCGTCCGGGTCGTGATACGCAGGGCGGTAGGCGTCGATCTTGTTGAAGATGACGATGGTAGGCTTATCGCCTGCGCCGATCTCGCTCAATGTCTGCTTCACGGTCTCGTACTGCTCCTCGAAGTTGTGGTGGCTGATGTCCACCACGTGCAGCAGCAGATCGGCCTCGCGGGTCTCATCCAAGGTGCTCTTGAAGCTCTCGATCAACTGCGTGGGCAGCTTGCGGATGAAGCCCACCGTGTCGCTCAGGAGGAAAGGCAGGTTGCCGAGGACGATCTTGCGCACCGTGGTATCGAGCGTCGCGAAGAGCTTGTTCTCAGCGAACACATCGCTCTTGCTCAACAGGTTCATGAGCGTGCTCTTGCCCACATTGGTGTAGCCCACGAGCGCCACGCGGATCAGCTTGCCGCGATTGCCGCGCTGCGTGGCCATCTGCTTGTCGATGTCCTTCAGCTGCCCTTTCAGCAGGGCGATTCGGTCGCGGATCAAACGGCGGTCGGTCTCGATCTCCTTCTCGCCAGCGCCACCGCGTGTGCCGGTGCCGCCGCGTTGGCGCTCCAAGTGGGTCCACAGTTTAGTGAGGCGCGGCAGCATGTATTCGTATTGCGCCAGCTCCACCTGCTTCTTGGCGTGTGCGGTGCGTGCCCTTCGGGCGAAGATGTCGAGGATCAAGCGCGGCCGATCGAGGACGGGCTTGGCCAATTCCTTCTCCAGGTTGCGCTGCTGGGCAGGTGTCAGCTCATCATCGAAGATCACGCAGTCGGCGCCGTGCTCCTCCATCCATTGCTTCACCTCGGCCAGCTTGCCACTGCCGATGTGGCTGCGGCCATCGGGCTTGTGCATGCGCTGCGTGAAGCGCTTCAATGTGGTGATATCGGCCGTGGTGGCTAGGAACTCGAGCTCGTCGAGGTACTCCTTCACTTGATCAGCATCCTGCTCATCGGTGATCAGTCCCACTAGCACGGCCTTCTCGGCCTTGCCTTTCAGCTCCAACGGATCGATCATTTCGTCTTGCCCAGCGTGCGCGTGTAGTCCACCACCGCTTCGATCTCCTTCGCGGTGAGCACATTCTTGTACGGCATCATCTTGCCCTTGCCGTTGGTCACCTGCGCGATCATCTCGGCGCGCGTGATCGTTGAGGCGGCGAGGTCCTTCGCCCCGTTGAATCCGAGCTTGCCATCGGAGCCATGGCAGAGCTCGCAGTGCATCTTGAACAATTGCTGGCCCTTCGGCGATGCATCATCGACTATCCCGGCTTCAGCAGCATCAGAGCCGCCGCATGCGATCAGCAGCAGCATCCCGAGCAGGACCGTATGCGGTGCTTTCATCATAGCCATCCCAGTCCATGTCCGATCTCGCGGAACGGCCATGGCACCGCCCAAAGCATGAGCACCAGTCCGATGCCATAGAACGCCGCGATGTGCCGTTGCTTGACCGGCTCGCTCTGAGCGCGCTTGCTCAGCATGCGCCCGATAGTGATCAGCGCGATCGCCAGGATCATGGTGCCGATGTGCTCGAATTTCCAGAAGCGCCCGGTAGCACCGGTCATTTTGCTGATGGAGCTGAAGTTCTGCAGGTAGATGATGATGCCGATGACGAACTGCACATGGCATAGCACCATGGCAACGATGGTGATCATCCGCTCGCCGGTGAGGATGGGCCTGTTCAAGAGCCAGCCGCGCAGGTTGAGCAGGAATGCGAATAGCACAGCGAGCAGGACGGCATAGCGCAACAGGCTGTGCAGGAAAGAGAGGAAGCTGAAGTCCATGGGTGCTGGGGAAGCGGGGCCGAAATTAGGGGCAGCGGACCGCGCGAGTGATGCGTTCCGATGGACGCGTGAAAGCTTCAGGCGTAGGCCACGCTGAGCGCGAGGAAGGCCATGCCGGCCAGCGTGAGCGCAAGCATGAGCTTCCAGATCCACTTCAGCCAAAGGTTGAACGGGATGCCGGCGATCTCCAGGATGCCCATGGTGACACCGCTTGTGGGAATGATGAAGTTGCACAGGCCATCGCCGAGCTGATAGGCGATCACAGCGGATTGACGCGGGATATGAAGCAGGTCGGCCAAGGGGGTCATCACCGGCATGGTCAGCGCCGCTTGTCCGCTGCCGCTGGGTACGAAGAAGTTGATGGCGAACTGCACGAAGAACATGAGCTGCGCGGAAACGGCCGCCGGCAATCCGCTGATCGCGCTGCTGAGCCCATGCAGCACGGTATCCACCACTTGTCCTTCCTGCATCACGATGAGCACGCTGCGGCTGAGGCCGATGAGGATGGCCGCGCCCACCATATCGCGCGCTCCGGAAACGAACGACTTGGCCGCCTTCTCCGCGCCGATGCCGCCGATCATGGCCGCGAGCATGCCCATGCCGAGGAACAGGCCAGCGATCTCCTCGATGTACCAGTCGAACCGGTTCACGCCAATGATCAGCGTGACGATCGTGAGGGCGAAGAGCAGCAGCACCGCGATGCGCCTGCCGGTTAGCGGCCTTTCCCGAGGCCGCCCACATCGGCTCCGGCATCGCCGTGCCCATGCAGGATGCTGGCTTTCGGGTCGCGCTCTATACGGGCGGCATAACGCATCACGAAGATGATCGCGATGCCCGTTAGCACGGCCCACATGACCATGCGGAACTCCCAGCCGCTGAATAGCGGGAGCTCGCTCAGGCCCTGCGCGATGCCTACCGTGAATGGATTGAAGGCAGCGCCTGCGAAGCCGACACCAGAACCGAGAAAAGGAATGGCCACCCCCACAACGGCATCCCAGCCGAGGCTTCTCGCAAGCGGGATCGTGATCATGAGGAACACAAGAACCTCTTCGGCCATGCCGAACGTGTTGCCCCCGATGCTGAAGGCCAGCATGAGCGCCGGGATCACCAGTTTCTTGCGGCCCGGATGCTCGCGCGCTGAGCGCAGCACACGGTAAAGCGCCGCGTCGATCGCGCCAGTGGCATTCAGTACCGCGAAAGCGCCGCCGATCAGCAGCACGAAAGCGATGATCATGGCCGCTTGGTGATCGGTGAAGCCTTTCACCGGTGCCGTGAAGAAGCCCCACCAGGGCACGGGTGTCGCATCAACAGCGTGATATGTTCCCGGCACCACCGCCGTGCGCGTGCCAGCCTCGGTCTGCACTTCGACCCGTTCGAACGCGCCTGATGGCACCAGCCACGTGCAGGCGACGGCGAAGGCCAGCACAGCAGCGATGATCAATAACGCATCAGGCGCCTTGCGCGCTTTGCTCGATGGCTTCTGTGTCATGCGGCGCAAAGTAGGCCGCAGCGAAGAATGGGATGGCTGCACGATATGAGCCGCTACATTCGCCCGGCCCGCATGCGCATCATTCTTCTTTCATTCATTCTCTCGCCGCTGATCGCTGCCGCGCAGAGCACCCCGCCGCCATCGCACGTACGCGATGCTGCGCCTTCGATCATCGCATTCACCAACGCAACGCTCCACACCGATGCGCGCACGGTGATCAAGAAGGCCACCTTGCTGATCCGCGATGGCGAAGTGGTGGCTGCTGGCGATAAGGTGAGCGTTCCTGCGAGTGCCGTGGTGCGCGACCTCAACGGGCTGCACATCTGGCCCGCGCTTATTGAGCCGTACAGCGATCTGGGATTGCCTTCGAGCACGCCCGAGGAACGCAAGGCCGAGAACAAGGCCGCGCGCCATTGGAACGCTGCGCTCCGCGCCGATGCCAGCGCGCACGAACTGTACAAGGCCGATGCAGAGAAGGCATCGAAGCTGCGCGAGCAAGGCTTCGCACTGGCCATCGCTCACCGCATGGATGGCATCGCGCGCGGCACATCGGCAGCCATTGCGCTGAATGATGAGCCGCCCGTGAAGAGCGTCGTGCAGCCGGATGCCGCCGCGCATTTCAGCTTCCGTAAAGGCAGCTCGCAAGACAATTACCCAAGCTCCCTCATGGGCAGCATCGCCTTGCTGCGGCAAGCCATGCACGATGCGCGTTGGTACGCTTCGCTTCCGCAGAAGAAAGAGACCGATGCCGTGCTGAACGCGCTCAGCATTCAGATGGCAGGTCGCATGGTGTGCGAAGCCAGCGACCGCAACGATGTGCTGCGCTGGTCGAAACTGCTGCGCGAGTTCCAGGTCACCGGCATCGTGAAGAGCGGTGGCGATGAATACGCGCGCTTGGCGGAGATCAAGGCGGCTGGCATGCCGCTTATCGTCCCTCTCGCGCGGCCCGAGGCTTTTGATGTGGAGGACCCTTACGACGCCTTGGAGGTGAGCTACGCGCGCCTGAAGCATTGGGAGCTGGCCATGCGCAACGCTTACCTGCTCGACAGCGCGGGCGTCGCGTTCGCGCTCACCACGCACGGCCGCAAGGAGCTGAAGGATGTGTGGAAGGACCTGCGCAAGCTGGCGGCCAGCGGGCTCGACAGCGCGAAGGCGATCGAGAAATTGACTTTAGAACCTGCGCGTCTCTTCGGAATGGAGGATCGATATGGAGCACTTCGGCCCGGCATGCGCGCAAGCTTCATCATCACATCTCAGCACCTGCTCCACGAGAAGAACACGATCCATGAGACCTGGGTGGAGGGCAAGCGTTTCGTGATCGACGATTCTGACAAGTTGCGTCTTGCGGGCAATTACAACCTCAACCTGCCTGAATCGATCTGGTTGCTGGAAGTGAGCGGCGAGCCTGGCAAGCACGAAGCGAGCGTGCGTCGTCCGGATGAAGCGGACAGCCTGAAGGTGAAGGCGCGCATGGAACTCACGGGCACAGTGGTGAGCCTCAGCTTCGCTCCGAAGGGCAAGGCCGATGAGATCATCCGTCTGAATGGCAGCATACATGGCGGTGGTGGCGTGTGGGATGGACAGGGGCAGAGGCCGGGCGGCGCATGGTTCGCGTGGAGTGCGGTGCGGAAGGCGGAAGGTGCCAAAGCGACGCCGAACAAGGAGCAGCATGATCGCGTCGCTCCACTCGCGAAGACGGACTCGATAACAGCAAAGACTCAATCGTTCGGTGCGATCACCTATCCGCTTGTGGGTTATGGCTGGAAGGAGGCCCCGAAGGCCGAGACCATCGTGATCCGCAACGCAACGGTGTGGACGAACACCTCGAAGGGCATCTTGCGCAACGCCGATGTGCTGATCCATGAAGGCAAGGTGAAGGCGGTGGGCGAGAAGCTCGATGCGCTCGCGCTCTTCCTCGGAAAGAACAAGCCCAGCTGTGACCGAAGTGGACGGCATGGGCAAGCACCTCACCTGCGGCATCGTCGATGAGCATTCGCACATCGCGATCTCGCGCGGCGTGAACGAAGGCTCGCATCACATCTCCAGCGAGGTGCGCATCGGCGACGTCGTGAATCCTGATGATGTGAACCTGTACCGCAACCTCGCGGGCGGCGTTACAACCGTGCAGCAATTGCATGGCAGCGCCAACGTGATGGGCGGCCAGAGCGCGGTGATCAAATTGCGCTGGGGCCACAGCGCTGATAGCCTCTTGCTGAAGGGCGCGCGGCCGCATCAAGTTCGCGCTGGGCGAGAACGTGAAGCAGAGCAATTGGGGGCCGAGCTCGCGCTTCCCGCAAACGCGTATGGGCGTGGAGCAGGCCTTCTACGACGCCTTCCATCAAGCGCGCGGTTATCAGCAGGAGCTTGATCGCTGGAACGCCATGAAGCCGAAGGACCGCACCGGCAAAGCCGCGCCGCGCCGCGACCTGCGCATGGAGGCGCTGGCGGAGATCTTGAGCGGCGAGCGCGACATCAGCTGCCACAGCTATGTGCAGAGTGAGATCGCGATGCTCATGCATGTGGCCGACAGCATGCGCTTCAAAGTGAACACCTTCACGCACATCCTCGAAGGCTACAAGGTGGCGCAGGCCATGAAGAAGCACGGCGCCAGCGGCAGCACCTTCAGCGATTGGTGGGCCTACAAGTTCGAGGTGAACGATGCCATCCCGTACAACGCCGCGCTTATGCACCGCAACGGCGTACACACCGGCATCAACAGCGACGATGCGGAGATGAGCCGTCGCCTGAACCAGGAAGCCGCGAAGGCCGTGAAGTACGGTGGCGTGAGCGCCGAAGAAGCATGGAAGATGGTGACACTGAACCCCGCGCGCATGCTGGGCCTCGATCATCGCATCGGCAGCGTGCAGTCGGGGATGGATGCAGACCTCGTGCTCTGGAGCGCTGATCCCATGAGCATCGACGCGCGCGCACTGACCACTTGGGTGGATGGCGCGCTACTACGACGAAGCGAAGGACCGCGAGCAGCGCGCATGGATCGCTGCCGAGCGCGATCGGATCATCCGCGCCATGATGCAGGCCAAGGCCGATGGCGCACCCGCGCGCAAGCCGGGCCGCGAACGCCCGCGCCTCTGGTGCTGCGAGGATCTGGGAGAAGATGAATTCCTGCACGATGGAGATCACACCCATGAATAGCGCACTGCCTTCGCCACAACGCACCGGCACCATCGACCCTCCGGGTCGACACAGGATACGCTCCGCCCAGCCGCGCTTTGCATTGCTCTTTTTGCTGATGATCTGCTTCGGCGCTTCAACCCACGCCCAAATCCCCACACCCGCGCCACCGCAATCCAAGAGCATCCTCATCACCGGCGGCACTGTGCATGTGGGCGATGGCAAGGTGATCGACGAGGGCGCTGTGGGCTTCCGCGAGGGTCGCATCGATTACGTGGGCTACAACTACGGCGTGAAAGCCGCCTACGACACCGTGATCGACGTGAAGGGCCAGCAGGTGTATCCCGGCTTCATCGTGCCCGATTCGCCCTTGGGCCTTCTTGAGATCGAACAGGCCCGCGCCACGGTGGACATGCGCGATGTGGGCCAATACGAGCCGGAGCTGCGCAGCATCAGCGCGTACAAGAGCGATTCGCGCGTTACGCCCACCATCCGCGCCAACGGCGTGCTGCTGGCGCAAGTGGCGCCTCGCGGACTCACCATAGCGGGCACCAGCAGCGTGGTGCAGCTCGATGCCTGGGACAACTACAGCGCCATCGTAAAGGCCGACGACGGCGTATTCATGAGCTGGCCAGCGGCGTATCAGCGTCAGGGCTGGTGGGCCGAGCCGGGCGAGACCGACAGCG
Source organism: Flavobacteriales bacterium (assembly GCA_016713865.1). GTDB lineage: Bacteria > Bacteroidota > Bacteroidia > Flavobacteriales_F > PHOS-HE28 > PHOS-HE28. The sequence continues at coordinate 108,864 of JADJOG010000047.1, forward strand.
AGAAGAAGGATGAGCGCGCGAAGAAGCTCGAGGAGATGCGCGCCTTCTTCCGGAAGGCGAAGGCGTATGCCGCTGAAGCGAAGCCCGCGACGATCGATGTGCGCTTTGAAGCGATGCGCGGATTGTTCACCGGAAGCAAGGCGCTCTATGTACGTGCCGATGCCGCGCGCGAGATCACCGAGGCCGTGCAGTTCGCGAAGGCCGAAGGCGTGAAGCGCACGGTTATCGTGGGCGGCTACGATGCGTGGCGCGTGGCCGACCTGCTGCGCGACAACAAGGTGGATGTGATCCTGCGCCGCACGCACAGCCTGCCGATGCGTCCGGAGGATGATGTTGATCTGCCGTACAAACTGCCCGCGTTGCTGAAGGAGCGCGGCATCCGCTTCTGCCTGAGCTACACCGGCGATCACGAGCATGCCGGTGCGCGCAACCTGCCCTTCACCGCTGGCACCGCACGTGCTTATGGCCTCTCAGCGGAGGATGCGCTGCGTGCCATCACCCTCGATGCCGCCGCCATCCTTGGAATCGATCATCGCTGCGGCAGCCTCGCCGTGGGCAAGGACGCCACACTCATCGTCTCGCAAGGGGATGCCCTCGACATGCGCGGCAACGATGTGCGCTGGGCCTTCATCCAGGGCCGCCGCATCGTGCTCGATGACCACCAGAAGCAGTTGTTCCGGCAGTATGAGGGGAGGTTGAAGGAAGGTCAGTAGCCCAGCTTCTCCCTCACCCTCTTCAGCACCCCGCTCGCCACGCTCCGCGCCTTGTCCGCGCCTTCTTTCAATCGCGCGTCGAGCTCGGCGGTGTCGTTCATCAGGCGCGCGTAGGTGTCGCGCTCGTTGCGGTAGCCATCGAGCAGCGCGGTAAGGAGCTCCTTCTTCGCGTGACCGTAGCCGTAGCCGCCCGCGTGGAACTTCTCGGCCATGGAGCTCACGGCAGCGGCAGGCGCCACCAGTTTGAAGAGCTTGTACACGTTGTTCGTCTCAGGGTCCTTCGGCGCTTCGAGCGGCGCGCTGTCGGTGACGATGCCCATCACATCCTGCTTCAGCTCCTTCTCCGGCGCGAAGAGGCGAATGAGGTTGTTGCGGCTCTTGCTCATCTTCTCGCCATCGGTGCCGGGCACCAGCATCACCTGCTCATCGATGCGCGCCTCGGGCAGCACGAAGGTGTCGCCCATCTGGTGGTTGAAGCGCTCGGCCACATCGCGCGTGAACTCTAGGTGCTGCTTCTGGTCCTTGCCCACCGGCACCACTTCGGCGTCGTAGAGCAGGATATCAGCGGCCATGAGCATGGGGTAGAGGAAGAGCCCGCCGTTCACGTCCTCCAGGCGGTCGGCCTTGTCCTTGAAGCTGTGGGCCAGCGCCAGGCGCGAATAGGGGAAATAGCAGCTGAGGTACCAGGTGAGCTCGGTGACCTCGGGAACATCGCTCTGGCGGTAGAACACGGTGCGTTGCGTGTCGATGCCGCAGGCCAGCCAGGCGGCGGCCACGCTGTAGGTGTTGCCGCGCAGCAGGGCCGCGTCCTTGATCTGCGTGAGCGAGTGCAGGTCGGCGATGAACAGGAAGCTGTCGTTGCCGGGAAGCTGGCTGGCGGCGATGGCGGGCTTGATGGCACCCAGCACATTGCCGAGGTGCGGCGTGCCGGTGCTCTGGATGCCGGTGAGGATGCGGGGCATGGTGCGGCGAAAGTACCGGCGGGGGTTCAGTCGCGGCGAATCCGCAGCCGCGACCGCTTGATCACGGTGAATGCACCATGTAGTCGTTCGGCTTGCTCTGCAATGGCATGGGATTCCATTTCGGCCTGCTCATCACCCAAAGCGCCGTGCATGCGGATAAGCACCACACCAGCGTGTGAGGCTTTCAGCCTGAAGACCAGTTCGCCGAAGTCCTTGTCTTCCGTGAGCAGGATGCAATCACGTGCATTCGCTTCGGCGAGTACAGCAGGATCCTTCTTTCCCGAAATATCTGTACGAGCGACTACTAGCGTGTGCCCATCGGCGATGAGTCGTCTCACGGTGCGGCCGTCAACGCTTTCATCGGCTACGAAACGCATTATTCAGGAGGCGTAAGGCAGGTCGATGTCGTTGCGCACGGAATCGGCACCGTACTGCAGACAAGCCCGCACATCCTCTTCGGTGAGCTGGGGGTAGCCAGCCAACAGGTCAGCCATCGGCTGACCGGCGGCCAGCTTGTCCAAAATGAGGTCAACCGGGATTCGGGTTCCCTTGATGCACGGCTTGCCATACATCACATCAGGGTCAGCCGCGATATGTTGGCGCCAATCGAGCATGTGTTGAATCCCGTCCAAAGGGAGCCCGAAGGTACGCGCGGCTCCCTCGCCATGCCAACCGTTGTTACGCCCCTACTTTCGCCGACCTTCTGATGAGCGATGCCAGCGTCACCCAGCGGCCAATCGTACGCGACAGCGAGAGCCGCCGCAACAAGCTGACGCGTGTGCTCTTCCTGCCCCTGCGCTGGTTGTACAAGGGGTGGTTCGTCTTCGTCTTCTTCAGCTCATTGGTGCTGCTGTACATCCCGTTCCGCATCCTGCTGTACACGCCACAGCGCTACTACAAGGCCTTCCAGCTGAAACGAATCTGGGCGCGCTACCTGGCTTACATGAGCGGTGTGCCCCCGCGCATCGTGCGCAGCGCGGAGTTCCCGGATCCGCCTTACGTGATCTGCTGCAACCACAGCAGCTACATCGACATCATACAGATGTACAATGTGGTGCCGCGCTACTTCCTCTTCATCGGCAAGTACGAGCTGCTCAAGTGGCCGCTCTTTAACATGTTCTTCAAGGGCATGAACATCGCGGTGAACCGCAATGACCGCAGCGGCGCTGCCAAGGCATTCCGCAAGGCGGCGCAGGCCATTGATCGGGGCACAAGCATCGCCATCTTCCCCGAAGGCACCATACCGGCATACACCCCGCGCATGAAGCCCTTCAAGGACGGCGCCTTCAAGCTCGCCATCGAAAAACAGGTGCCCATCGTGCCCATCACCTTCGTTGATCACTGGCGGCTGTTCGGTGAGCCGATGGAGCTGTTCGCGCGCGCACGGCCCGGCATCGCCCGCGTGGTGATCCATGATTCCATTCCCACGGCTGGGCTGAGCGAAGCCGATCAGGCTGCACTGCGGAAGCGCGTGTACGAGGTGATCGAGGGTCCGCTCTTGGAGGACGACGCCCAACAAGCACGAACTTCGCGGCCATGAAGATCGACGAAAAGACCCTGGATCGTATCGCCGAATTGGCGCGCTTGGATTACAGCGATCCAGTCGCGCGCAAGGCCATGCTCGCCGACATGGAGAAGGTGCTCACCTTCGTGGAGAAGCTGAACGAGGTGGACACCAAGGGCGTGGAGCCGCTGATCTTCATGACCGATGAGGCCGATGTGCTGCGCGACGACGTGGCCGAGACGAGCATCACCAAGAAGGAGGCACTGATGAACGCGCCTGTGAAGGACAGCGATTACTTCAAGGTGCCACGGGTGGTGGATAAGGGTGCAACAGGCTCCTAGCCTGTTGCTGGCAAGGCGCTAATTCTAGAACGCATGCAGTCATTCGAGATCACTGGCATGACCTGCGCCGGTTGCGCGGCCAAGGTGCGTTCATTGCTTGCTGGGGTGAAGGGCATTGATTCCGTTGAGGTTGATCTTGAAGGCGCGCGTGTTTCTGTTGATGCCGCGAAACCGATTGCCCTGACCGCGATCTCCGAAGCGCTCCAAGGCACGAAGTACAGTGCAGGCATCACGGTACAGCCGTTCGTGGAATCCAAGTTCAGCTTGCGGACCTACTACCCGCTTGCGCTGGTGATCGGCTTCATCACCATGGTGGCGTCGATCACTTCATTCCGCGAAGGCGCCTTCGATGCCATGGGCTTCATGGCGCATTTCATGGCGGGCTTCTTCTTGGCCTTCTCCTTCTTCAAGCTGCTCGATCTGCGTGGCTTCGCTGAGAGCTACGCGGGCTACGACCTGTTGGCCATGCGCTGGAAGGCGTATGGCTTCATCTATCCCTTCATCGAACTGGCTTTGGGCATTGCCTACCTCGTGGCGCCGCATGCCGATGCCTTGAGCATGGCCACCATCATTGTCATGGGCTTCAGCCTGCTGGGCGTGCTGCGCGCGTTGCTGAACAAGCAGCGCATCCGCTGTGCATGCTTAGGCACGGTGTTCAACTTGCCCATGAGCACAGTGACGATCGCCGAGGACGCGCTGATGGTCGCGATGGCGGGCGCGATGCTCATGGGCTGATCGACGCGGCAATCTTCTATGCGCAATGCGATTTAACGCCTGTCTGGCATGCCGTCGCTCCAGCGCGCCCTCGGCTTGGTGCCCAGTTCGCGCCAGCCGTAAACGAGTACCAGGATCACGGCGCTTGCGAAGTTCGCCGCGACGAATGCTGTGACATAGGTGGCATCGCCATCGTGCCAACCGGGCAGCACAGGTATGATGAAGAAGGCGCAGTTGGCGATGATCTGCATGATCAATAGCACCGTGCCGCTATGCGTCATGTTGTATGTCCAGCCCAGAAGGATGGTTAGGCATACCATGCTCAGCAGGAACACCGGCCACGGGTAGCCATCGGGCACGCCTTCGCCCACAAGCAGCATGGGCAGGTACCATAGGCCCCAGCCAATGCCCACCATGAAGCACGACCAGAAGGCGCTGTATCGCTCTTGCATCCGCGTCACGCAGAACTTCATCCATGCCGATTCCTCCACGAACGCGATGCCGACGATGAATGGCATGGAGAGCATGAGGTTCTTCATGCCGATCCAGCTACCGCCGAAGAAATCGTGGACCACGAATCCGGGCCACCCGCGAATGCCCGCGATCACCATGATCGCAATTCCCACATACGTGAACAGGAACTTCCAAGAGAAGGCCAAGGCGTACCACCTGCCCGGCACCTTCCAATGCAGGAACGATGCGAACAGGTTGCGCAGTCCCGCCCGCCCCTCGAGATATGCGCTGAGCAGCATGGCGAAGACCAAGGGCCCGAATACACGCAGCCGGAACACCATGTGCGCCGTTGCATCATCGTGCATGTGAACGCCAGCGGGCAACCACCACCAGACGAAGCCCACCACCAGGAACTGATACCCGAGCGTGAGCAGCACGAAGGTGAGAACCGGAAAGCGCTTGATCAGATTCTTCATGCCGCTTGGATTGTAGTCGCGCGAACCTAGAATCCAACACATGGGCCAGTCAAGACGCCACCACCGAAGCACCAACGATCACCGGTGAAAACACGCGACTACATTCGCCCACCCAAGCCATCACCCATGTTCGGCAAGCTGCAGCAGCACCTCCAGAAAGAACTCGCCACCATCAACGATGCGGGTCTCTTCAAGCGCGAGCGCATCATCACCAGCGACCAAGGCGCGGAGATCACCGTGAACGGCCAGCGCGTGCTCAACTTCTGCGCGAACAACTATCTGGGGCTCTCTTCTCATCCCGAAGTGGTGAAGGCCTCGCATGCAGCGCTCGATTCGCACGGCTATGGAATGAGCAGCGTGCGCTTCATCTGCGGGACACAGGATATTCACAAAGAGCTTGAGCGCAAGCTGGCCGAGTTCCACGGGACCGAGGACACTATACTGTATGCTGCCTGCTTCGACGCGAATGGTGGTGTTTTCGAGCCTTTGCTTGGTGAAGAGGATGCCATCATCAGCGATGCGCTGAACCATGCCAGCATCATCGATGGGGTTCGGTTGTGCAAGGCGATGCGCTATCGCTACGCCAACAACGACATGGCCGATCTTGAGGTGCAACTGAAGATGGCCCGTGCCGATGGTGCCCGCCACATCATCATCGTCACCGATGGCGTGTTCAGCATGGATGGCATCGTGGCCGACCTCAAGGGGGTTTGCGACCTTGCCGATAAGTATGAGGCGCTCGTAATGGTCGATGAATGCCACGCGGCGGGCTTCATTGGCAGAACCGGGCGGGGCAGCGTGGAGCATTGCGGTGTCATGGGCCGGGTCGATATCATCACCGGCACATTGGGCAAGGCCTTAGGCGGTGCCATGGGCGGCTACACCACGGGCCGCAAGGAGATCGTCGAGATGCTTCGCCAACGTTCGCGCCCTTACCTCTTCAGCAATTCGCTTGCTCCGTCCATTGTAGGTGCCAGCATCCGTGTGATTGATCTGCTCAGCGGCAGTACCGAGCTGCGCGACCGCTTGGAGATGAACGTCGATCGTTTCCGCAGCGGCATCGAAGCCCTTGGATTCAAGACCCGCGGGGCAGGTGCTGCCATTGTACCCGTGATGCTCGGCGACGCCAGGCTCAGTCAGGTCATGGCCGACAAGCTCCTGGATGAGGGCATCTACGTGATCGGCTTCTTCTATCCTGTTGTGCCGAAGGACACCGCCCGCATCCGAGTGCAGCTGAGCGCGGCGCATACCGAGGCTCATATTGACAGGGCACTGGCGGCCTTCGCCAAAGTGGGCAAGGAACTGGGCGTGATCTGAATCCGGCCCCCAACTTCCATGTCGGGTATTTGCGATTGACCGAAAGCCACTACATTCGCAGCCCGTTTTCGGAATAGGACCATTTTCAATCCCTCACAGCCGTGGCTTCAACCACCCACACCACCAGCATGGCCAACAAGGCCACCGTGCAGCCAGAATGGCTCATTGTAGATGCTGAGAATGAAGTACTTGGACGTTTCGCCAGCAAGGTAGCCATGCTGGTGCGCGGCAAGCACAAGCCCACCTTCACCCCGCACGTGAACTGCGGCGACCATGTGGTGGTGATCAATGCCGATAAGGTGCGCCTCACCGGCAGCAAGATGGCCGACAAGGAGTACCAGCGCTACAGCTTGTATCCGGGCGGACAGACCATCGAGACCGCCGCGAAGCTCGTGGTGCGCAAGCCTGAGGCCTTGGTGGAGAACGCCGTGCGCGGCATGCTCCCCAAGAACCGCTTGGGCCGTCGCCTCTTCAATAACCTGCACGTGGTGGTGGGCGCCGAGCATAAGCATGCCGCCCAGAACCCTCGCGCTTTCGACCTGAATACCCTGAAGTAAGATGGCAACCACCAACAGCCTCGGTCGCCGTAAGGCCAGCATCGCCCGCGTTGTGCTGAGTGAAGGCAACGGCACGATCACCGTGAACGGCCGCGACAGCAAGGAGTACTTCCCGATCCTGTTGCAGCAATTCAAGCTGCAGCAGCCCTTCAAGCTCACCGATACCCTCGGCAAATACGATGTGAAGGTCACCGTCGATGGCGGCGGCATCACTGGCCAGGTCGACGCCGTTCGCTTGGGCATCGCCCGCGCGTTGGTGAAGCTCGATGCCGAGCACAAGCCAAAGCTCAAAGCCGAAGAGCTCATGACGCGTGACCCCCGCGAGGTGGAGCGCAAGAAATTCGGACGCAAGAAGGCGCGTAAGCGCTACCAGTTCAGCAAGCGTTAAGGTCCCTGCGCTTGTTGGTCCCGGTCACGGGATTCAGCATCCAATTCGGGAGGACTCGGCTCATACCGGCTACCATCCGAATGCCTGCACAACGGGAAAAAGGAAAGTGAAACCAAACAAAACGACAAGGACATGGCACGTGTAGAATTCGAGCGTCTGTTGGAGGCTGGTGCGCATTTCGGCCACCTGCGCAGGAAGTGGAACCCCAATATGGCCCCGTACATCTTCGGGGAGAAGAAGGGCATCCACATCATCGACCTGAACAAGACCTCCGCGAAGCTGGAAGAAGCGGCCAATGCGATGAAGAGCATCGCCCGCGGCGGCAAGAAGATCCTCTTCGTTGCCACTAAGAAGCAGGCAAAGGACATCGTTAGCGAGAAGGTGAAGCCCACGGGCATGCCCTTCGTCACGGAGCGTTGGAGCGGCGGCATGCTCACCAACTTCGCCACGATCCGTCGCACCATCAAGAAGATGGCCACCATCGACCGGATGAAGACCGATGGCACCTTCGAGAACATGAGCAAGCGTGAGCGCCTGCAGGTGAGCCGCCAGCGAGAGAAGATGGAGAAGAACCTCGGCAGCGTGGTGGACCTCACCCGCTTGCCAAGCGCGCTCTTCATCGTCGATATCGTGAAGGAGCACATCGCCGTAGCTGAAGCCCGCAAGCTCAGCATCCCCACTTTCGCCATTGTCGATACCAACAGCGACCCCACGTTGGTTGACTTCCCGATTCCGGCGAACGACGATGCCACCAAGAGCATCGAGCTGATCACCGACGTGATGATCGCTGCGATCAACGAGGGCCTCGAGGAGCGCAAGAACGACAAGACCGCTGTTGACGAGCCCGCTGAAGATGAGGGCGGCGAAACCGCTGAAGCAACTGCTACCGAAGGCGGTGAGCAGGCCGCAGCCGGAGAGCAGAGCGCCTGATTTTCAAATATCCGGGTGGATATTCTATCCGCTCAAACCAGACTCAACATGAGCACCATGGCAATTACCGCCGCCGATGTGAACAAGCTCCGCCGGATCACCGGCGCGGGCATGATGGATTGCAAAAGGGCATTGACCGAGGCCAATGGCGATTTCGACGCCGCAATCGATATCCTGCGCAAGCAGGGACAGAAAGTAGCCGCTAAGCGCGCCGATCGCGATGCTTCTGAAGGCCAAGTGATCGGCCTCACCAGTGCCGATGGCACCCGTGGCGTGCTGGTTTGCACCAACTGCGAAACCGACTTCGTGGCCAAGAACGCCGACTTCGCTGCCATGGCCAACCGCATCGCCAGCATAGCGCTGGAGAAAGGCGCCGATAGCGTGGATGCGCTGAAGGCGATGGCTTACGACAGCAACGGCCTCACCATTGCCGAGAAGCTCATTGAGCAGACCGGCGTGATTGGTGAGAAGATCGAGGTGAGCGCCTGCCACATGCTCGCTGCTGACTTCGTTTACGCTTACAACCATCCTGGCAACAAGGTGGGCAGCCTCGTGGGCCTTAACAAAGCCGGTTTCGAGGGCGTGGCGAAGGACGTGGCCATGCAAGTGGCCGCGATGGGTCCGATCGCGCTCGATAAGGACAGCACTCCGCAGAGCGTGATCGACAAGGAACTAGAGATCGGCAAAGAGCTGGCGATCCAAGAAGGCAAGCCGGCCGACATGGCTGAGAAGATCGCCATGGGCCGCCTGAACAAATTCTTCAAGGAGAGCACCCTGCTCGCGCAGGAATTCATCAAGGACAACAAGCTCAGCGTGGAGCAGTACGTGAAGAGCGCCGACAAGGACCTGAAGGTGACCGGCTTCAAGCGCCACTCGCTCACGGTGTGAGTTGAACCTAGCAATGATGGAAGGGGGAGGCCTGAGCCTCCCTCTTTTCTTTTCTTTGGCCCGCTCAACATGGCCAACAGATACAAGCGCGTACTGCTCAAGCTCTCCGGCGAGAGCCTCATGGGCAACCGGGATTATGGCATCGACCCACAGCGCCTGGGGCAATATGCCGATGAGATCATCGAAGCTGCAGGGCAAGGCGTCGAGATGGCGGTGGTCATCGGTGGCGGCAACATCTACCGCGGCATGCAGGCCGAAGGCAGCATTGATCGCGTGCAAGGCGACCACATGGGCATGCTGGCCACCGTGATCAACAGCCTCGCGCTGCAGAGCGCACTGGAGGCGAAGGGCCATAAGACACGCTTGATGACCGCGATCAAGATGGAGCAGATCGCCGAGCCTTTCATCCGCAGGCGCGCTGTGCGGCACTTGGAAAAGGGGCGTACGGTGATATTCGGAGCGGGCACCGGCAACCCGTATTTCACCACCGACACGGCCGCCAGCTTGCGCGCCATCGAGATCGAGGCCGATGTGATCCTGAAAGGCACACGCGTGGATGGCATTTATACTGCAGACCCGGAGAAGGACAAAACCGCCACCAAGTACGAGCGCATCTCCTTCACCGAGGTTTACGAGAAGGGCCTCAACGTGATGGATATGACAGCATTCACGCTGTGCAACGAGAACAAGCTGCCCATCGTGGTCTTCGATATGAACAAGCCCGGCAACCTCGCGCGCCTGATAGCGGGTGAGCAGGTGGGCACCTTGGTGGAGTTCTAAGTGACAGCTACCTTGCGGCAATGGGTCATGCAAGAACCAATGCCGAACTGCTCGCACAGCTGAATCGCGGAGCGGCCACCTTGTTCTGTACGGCCTTGCTCGTCACGGCCAGCGCAAACCACCTATGCGCGAGACTGTCAGTCGATGATCCCGATTCGCTGCGTAGTAGGGCATGGCATTGGGGCTTCTCGGCGCAGCAAGCCTCCTTCTTTGCCACAGCACCGATTGGGCTTTCGGCAGAGGTCGCCATTGATGCCAAGGTTGTTATCAAGGGGGTCCATGCGACGATATCGTTCGGACTTCAGCCCGCCTACTTCCCCAGCGTTGGGAAATGGGATGAAGCACCTTTCAATTTCGGGCATCTCAAGCAATTGAACCTGAGCACTCCTGCGGGCACTATTCCCGGCATGACCATCGGCAATCAGTGGGTGAACGCAGGCGATGTGTTCCTCATTGATCGTGGTTTCGTCCCGTTCTACTTGAGCGGCTTCCTTTCCTTGAGCCCTTCTGGCGAAGTGGTGCTCGAATACGACGAATACGTCGTTAGCTCGATGCGTGCCAGCATGTGGGGACTGACCATGCCGGTTCGTGTGCATATCAGAAGGGAAAGAAGAGGCCGGGTGATGCCCTTCGTCGACTTGGGCCTCGGATTCGACATGGTGCGGACCAAGGCCGAATACGAAGTGTACAGCGATCGGATCACCTATGCCTATCTGGATGGCACGCTCAATCTGATTCAGGGGCAAAGCGCCTATGATGAACCATTCAAAGGAGAGGCATCGCGGCACTTGCTCTTTACGCGCGCTCATGTCGGTGCCGGAGCCAGGTTCCGCAGATTCAGCGCGGGCGTACGTGCCCAGCGGATGATGGCCAAGGACCTTACGTATCGTGGTGCCGGATATGAGCGAGTCCGGGGCAACATCCTTGCAATCCCCTTCCTGGCCGGAGCTGCCGAAGATGCGGACCTGCAAGAGGAGCTGGACGCGAACGGGGTCGCGCTTTATGGTCGTAGCGGGCTCGCGAAGAAGGAGGCATCCGATGGATCGGGAACGAGCGATGACCTGTTCGGAATCTCGCGCTTCTGGGATCGCACCACATGGGTCGCTTCATTGACCTTCTGGCTGCGCTGATTCCCAAGTACGAACGCGCATAGCTGTTTCCTTCAATCGGCGATCCTATTTTCGCGCCTCAACGCAAACACACACGCCATGTTCGACCGCGCCGCAACAATCAACGCCTGCGAAGACCAGATGAGCAAGGCTGTTGACCATTTGGAATCCGAGCTCACCAAGATCCGCGCAGGAGCCGCCAATCCCGGCATGCTCGATACCGTACGCGTTGATTACTACGGCCAGATGGTGCCGCTCTCGCAAGTGGCATCGGTGAACACCGGCGATGCACGCACGCTGTTCGTGAAGCCTTGGGAGAAGAAGATGATCGACCCGATCGAGAAGGCGATCATCGGGGCGAATCTGGGCTTTAATCCGAGCAACAACGGCGAGAGCGTGATCATACACGTGCCCATGCTCACCGAAGAGCGGCGAAAAGCGCTCGTGAAGAACGCGCATGCTGAGATGGAGCATGCCAAGGTGGGCATCCGCAGCAGCCGTCAGAAGGCGATGGAGACCATCAAGGCCGCCAAGAAAGATGGCCTGCCCGAGGATCACGCCAAGGATCTCGAAGGCCAAGTGGAGAAGCTCACCGCTACCTACAACAAGAAAGCGGAGGATCATCTCGCGGCCAAGGAGAAGGACATCATGAAGGTGTGACGGCCGGCATTGCGCTTCGGCCGCGTTCTCAACCCTCACCAGGCATTCCTCCAAGCCACCAGGGAGAACAGGATGATGAGAAGGTAGATGCCGAGAACCATTGTTCGCGGTGGTATCCGGCGTAGTAGTGCGTGCATAGGTTCAGCTTTCGTTCTGGCCGCGAAGCACGCGTGCCGTTGTTGCCTCATTGCCATGGCAGGATTAAGGATCGCGCCTACCTTTCCTAACCAAACCCTTGCCCATGCGCGCACCTCTGCTTCTGGCGTTCGCTCTTTTCGCGCATGGCTTAGCCGCGCAGTTCTCAAGCATCGCCTGCTCCAACGCGGCCGCTTTGCAGGCCATGAAAGGCCAGCATGATCCCGCGCAATACGCGGCGAGCACGGTGGTTCAGGATCACGAGGACATCATCTGCGCGTTGCGCACGTTGGTGAATCCTGACTCGCTCAGAGCCAGCTTGGAGGAACTCGTCTCCTTCGGCACGCGGAACACCTACAGCGATACCGTGAGCGCGAACGTGGGCATCGGTGCGGTGCGGCGTTGGGCATTCGACCGTTTCCAGCGGATCAGTGATGCCCAGGAAGGCCGCTTGATCCCCGCGTTCCTGCAGTTCAATTACGCGAACGAGAGCGGCAACTGCGGCAGCGGCCAAGGCTGGCGCAATGTGATGGCCGTGCTGCCCGGCTCATCGACGCAAGGCCATCGGGTGGTCATCATCGAGGCGCACATCGATTCGCGCTGCGAGAACACTTGCGACCCCAACTGCCTTGCGCAAGGCGCCGAGGACAATGGCAGCGGCAGCGTGCTGGTGCTTGAGCTGGCGCGCGTGCTCAGCCGATTCACCTTCAAGCACACATTGGTCTTTCTGCTGGTGACCGGCGAGGAGCAAGGGCTGCTCGGCTCGCGCGCCATGGCGCAATTCTGCGTGCAGCAAGGCATCGCGGTGAAGGGCGTGCTCAACAACGACATTGTTGGCGGTATCCTTTGCGGCGAAACAGCATCGCCCCCCGGCTGCGGCGTGGTGAATGAGGTGGATAGCATGCAGCTTCGCGTGTTCTCGCATGGCTTAACGCGCGGCATGGCACGCATGATCGAGCTCAGCTACCGCGAGAAGCTGCGCCCGCATGTTCCCGTGCCCATGGTGGTGAGCGTGATGGATCGCGAGGATCGCATGGGCCGCGGCAGCGACCACATCCCATTCCGTCAACAGGGCTACCAAAGCGTGCGATTCACCGCTGCCAATGAACATGGCCACGGCGATCCCGATGTCCCCGAGTACGACGATCGCCAGCACACCAGCGAGGACATCCTCGGCCTCGACCTCGACGGCGATGCGATCATCGATACCTTCTTCGTGGACTTCAATTACCTCGCCCGCAATACCGTGGTCAATGGTGCAAGTGCAACGCTGCTCGCGCATGGACCGGATACCCCGACATGGACCTTGCTCGATGAACCCGAGGGCCTGCGCGCCCAGATCAATGGCAGCAGCGCATGGAGCGCGTATCGCATCGGCGTGCGCGGCCTGAATGCGCAGCAGCCCTTCGACGCGCTGTACCGCACCACGGAGACCAGCTTCCCTATTCCTGGCCTGCTGCCCAATCAAGGCTATTATGTTAGCATGGCAGGCGTCGATGCGGCTGGCATCACCAGCATCTTCAGCCAGGAGCAGATCCGCGTGAACGACGTGGCTACGGATGCCGGCTCCTTCGATGACCTGCCTTATGGATTGCAATGCATGCCCATCGGGATCGCAGAGATGAGTGAGTCGGCCACTGAGCTTACCGTTTCGCCGAATCCGTTCATCGGGCAATTGCGCATCGCGTGGCACCCCTCGTCGGCAGCACGTGGGCCTGAAGCATGGTTGGTGATCACGGATGCGCGCGGGCTAGAGTTGATGCGCAGCAAGGTGGATGCTAGCAGAGGCGGTTCGATCAGCGTTGATCTGGATCGAGGCCCGGGCCTCTATCTGGCGCGGCTTATCGAGAACGGTCGCGTTCGGGCATCCGCTCGACTTGTGGCTATTGAATGATCACAGGCCTAGCTCAGCAGCTGGGTCCCAGAAGCGCTTCGCGAAGTCCACAATTTGGTCGTCCTTCACCTTCACGCCTTCTTTCTCCAATAGCCGCTGCATGCGGTCATCGGGGCCGAAGTGGTGCTTGCCGCTGAGGATGCCCGCGCTATTTACCACGCGGTGCGCAGGAACCGGCGGCTTCACGGTGTGGCTGTTGTTCATGCAATAGCCCACGATGCGTGCTGAGCGTGCGGCGCCGAGGTACTTCGCGATGGCGCCGTAGCTCGTTACACGTCCGCGCGGGATCTGGCGCACCACGTCCATCACGTCGGCGAAGAAATCGCGCTCCTGAACCGCTTCGCTGATCACCACGCGTTTGGCCATGCGACGAAGGTCGGTGATGGGTGTCGCGATCAGATGCCGTGGGAGCCATCGAGGCTGAACCGCACATAATGGATCGTTCTTCCCTCGGTCAGCCACATCTGTTCGTAATAAGTGCGGATGTTCAGCACAGCCCGCTCCTCTGGCGAGACCCGATGCACGAGGTCGGCATACACCTCGGCGCTCTGCTCATGCACCTTCAGCTTGTGCTCGGCGATCATCTCCAAGGTGTATTCGTAGAGCAAGGGACTATCGGTCTTCAGGTGGATGAGGCCATCGGACTTCAGGACTTCCTTGTAACGAGCGAGGAATAAGGGACTCGTCAATCGCTTGCGCGCCTTGCCGATCTGCGGGTCGCTGAAGGTGAGCCAGATCTCATCCACTTCCTTCGGACCGAAGCATTTCAGCAAGTGATCGACATGCGTGCGCAGGAAACCGACGTTCGTGAGTCCTTCTTCTTGGGCCGCGCGTGCGCCGCGCCAGAGCCGAGCGCCTTTGATGTCGACCCCGATGAAGTTGCGCTGCGGATAGAGCCGGGCGAGGCCCACGGTGTACTCGCCGCCGCCGCAGCCCAACTCCAGCACCAATGGCGCCTCGCGCTCGAAGAAGTCGGCGTTCCACCGGCCCTTTAAGTGAAGGCCGCCCTGCAAGAGCTCCGTGAAGGTGGGCTGCACCACATGCTCGAAGGTGAGGTTCTCGGCGAAGCGAGCGAGTTTGTTCTTCCCCATGATGAAAGGCGCGCGAAAGTAGCCGCGGGGTAACATCGGTTTCACTCCGGCGTGACCACCTTCGCAGCTCCCGCAGGGCGGGATGAGACACATGCTGCACGGCGCTCGCATCCTGGTGGCTCCGCTCGATTGGGGCCTGGGCCATGCCGCGCGCTGCGTGCCTATCATCCAGAGTCTTTTAGCGCGCAACGCGCTGCCGATCATCGCTGCTGATGGCGGTCCGCTGGCGTTGCTGCGAGCGGAGTTCCCGCAACTCGAATCCGTGCAGCTGCCCGGCGTGGAGGTACGCTACTCGAAGACCAGCAATCAGCTCTGGAGCATGGCGCGGCAATTCCCGGCAATGGTGCGCAGTGTGCAGGCTGAGCGCGCGGCCTTCGATCGCATCCGCCAGCAGGTGCGCCTCGATGCCGTGATCAGCGACCAGCGTTTCGGAGTACGATGTGCAGAACTCCCGAGCGTGCTCATCACGCATCAGGTTTTCCCGTTCACGCCCTTGGCGCAGCGCGCCTTGCGCAAGCTGAACCTCCGCCATATCAGCCGCTTCGATCGCTGCTGGATCATGGATGAGCCGCAAGCACCAGGACTGGCAGGCGAACTCTCGCATGGCGATGCGTTTCCGCCGAACGCGCGTTACATCGGTGTGGTTAGCAGGATGTCATCTGCGAATCAAGGGAAAGCAACGGGCTATACGATTGCCGCGGTCATCAGTGGTCCTGAACCACAGCGGACCTTGCTTGAGCAACGCTTGCTTGATGCCCTTCATGAGCTTCCAGGAGCTCACCTGTTGGTGCTGGGGCAGCCGCAGCATCCGCGCGATGAGCAGCGCGGAAACGTGCGTGTGCGTTCGCACATGAGCGGATCTGAATTGGCGAACGCCATGCAGAACGCGGAGCTCGTCGTTTCGCGCAGCGGCTATACCACGCTCATGGATATGGCTGCGCTTGGCCGCAGCGCGCTCATAATTCCCACACCGGGGCAGGAGGAGCAGGAATACCTCGGGCGCTTGCATGCGCGCACCGGCCGTTTCATCGTGCAAGAGCAGGATGCCATCGACCTCGATGGCGCGTTGCGGCAGCTGCGTGGCAGAGCGAAGCTAACGGCTCCACGTTCGGGCAATCTGTTGGAAGAGGCGATGGATGATCTGGCCTCGCTCTTGCTCCGCCGCGCGCCGACTACCTTGCGCCGAGCATGACGCGGACACTCCTCTTCCTCTTCGCGTGCGCGACGATCAACGTTCGTGCGCAGTATGACCTCGACGAGCAATTGAGGCGGATCCAGCAGCAGCAGGAACGCATGCTCGAGCAGCAGCGCGCGGGCATAGCTCGCCTCGATTCCGTGAAGCTGGCCATTATCCGTCGCGACTTGCGCAAACAGGGCATGCCGAAGCTGAATGCAGGTGAAGAGGTCATCGAGCACTACGGCCATGTACTGGTGTACGATGAGCGTCATGAGCAAGCGCGCTGGGTGGCGCACATCGCCGTGCCTGAACTGATAACCGGCAACCTCGCGCGCATCGACACCTTCTTGCCGGATCCCAAAGTGAAGACAGGCACCGCTGTTACCGCCGACTACTGGTACAGCGGCTTCGATCGCGGTCACCTGGTGCCCAGTGCCGACATGCGCTGGAACATCGATGCTCTGACGGCTACCTACTATTACAGCAACGTGAGCCCGCAAAGGCCAGACCTGAACCGCGGTGCTTGGGCCGAGTTGGAGGACTGGGTGCGGCGCTACGTGAATCATAGCAAGAGGCGCGTGTTCGTGGTAACCGGCCCTGTGCTTCGCGATGGATTGCCCGCCATGCAGAATGAAGGCCGGAAGAATGAGGTGAGCATCCCGGAGCATTTCTACAAGGTGGTGGCCGATCTCGAAGGCGATCGCCCCAAGGCCATCGCCTTCGTCATGAGCAACGGCAAGCAGGAGTATCCGCCCATCAGCTATGCCGTGAGCGTCGATAGCGTGGAGCGCTTGACAGGCCTCGATTTCTTCCATGCGCTCGACGATGCCGTTGAGGATGCGATCGAGGCCATGCGCGAGCCGAAGGATTGGTACGCCCAAGGCGATCCCTTCTTCGGCGAGGCTGAGCCCTTGAAGGCGCCTTTGCCCAAAGGCATGTTCAATACGGTACAGGCCAAATACCACATCGGCAAAACGGTGACGGTGTGCGGCACGGTCGTGAGCGCCCGCAAGACGGCGAAGGCCAAGGCGATCTACCTCAACTTCGATCGCATGCATCCGCACCAGGATTTCTACGCGACGATCTGGGAGTACAATGGCCCCAACTTCAGCTACGATCCAGAGACGGCACTCTTGCAGAAACAGGTGTGCGTCACGGGCAAGATCACGGAGTTCGACGCCATCCCGCGCATCAGCATCAACAACGAGAAGGAGGTGGTGCTGTACGACGATGCCGTGCGCGGCAAGTGATCAATCAGCCTTCTGCAAGGTGAATACGAAGGTGGTGCCCTTGCCTTCGTCGCTCTTCACGGCTATGGTCTGGCCATGGGCATCGATGATGTGCTTCACGATGGCGAGCCCGAGACCGGATCCGCCTTCGTTGCGCGCACGGCTCTTGCCAACGCGATAGAAGCGCTCGAACAGGCGCGGCAGATGCTCCGCGCTGATGCCGATCCCATCGTCGGTCACCTCAGCCACCACTTGATCGCCCAGCGCATAGCTGGTGATGGCACATCTTCCGCCTGGCCTGCCGTAGTTGATGGCATTGTTCAGCAGGTTGGTGAGCACTTGCAGCATGCGGTTGCGGTCGGCCATCACCTCGGTGCCTTGCGCGACCTTGTTCACGAGGCGCACTTCCTTTTCCCGTGCTCTGATCTCGAGGGTCTCCATCGATTCTTCCACCAGCGCGCGCAGGTCGTTGCGCGTCATGCGCAGATCCATGACGCCGCTCTCCAGTTTGGTGATCAGGTCCAGGTCCTCCACGATCTTCATCAACCGGTCAACGCCGTTCGATGCGCGGCCGAGGAAATCGCGATTCACCTTCGGGTCCTCCAAGCCTCCTTCGAGCAATGTGAGGATGTAGCCTTGGATGTTGAAGATGGGCGTTTTCAGCTCGTGAGCGAGATTGCCGATGAATTCACGGCGGAACTTCTCGCGCTCCTGCAGGTCCTTGATCTCGGTGCGTCGCTCACTGGCCCATTCGGCCACCTCGTCATTCACGCGGGTGAGCACATCGGCTCCTTTCGGTGGCTTCGTGCCCTTTCCGCGACGCAGATCGTGCACGGTCCGGTAGAGCGTTTTGATCCGCGCATGCACGAAGCGTTCGATGCCGATGGAGAAGACCGCATAGCCGACGCCGAGGATGACCACCGCGCTCAATACCGGCCACCAAGGTGCTGTGCCTGGGCTTGCCGGATCGAGCGAGAGCCATGCCAGTGCTCCACCGACCAGAGCCACCGCGAAAGCCGCGAGTAGCGCTACTTGCCGTGTGCTGAGTTGATTCATGGCCGGTGGCGAAAGTAGCCGTGCCAACATATGATCAGTTGTGCCGGATCACTTGGCGGTAGTAGCAAGGGGTACGGCATGAGCAATCGCGCCTGAAGCAGCAGTGAATGGATGCACGGCGCCAGCTGCGATCAGGGCACCACCACGATGGGGTCGGTGTACACGCGATTGCTCTCGTGGAGCTTGCGATCAACCAGACGCACATTGAATCGCACAGTCCGCGTGACACTGTCCGGGATGATCCGCCAAGGCAGGGCCACAGCGATCTCGCCTTCGAGCGCTTTGTTCTGCCCGGTTGGGGTGATGCGCGGTATGCGGTAGCGCAGCGGCAAGGCCAGGCTCACAGGCACCCAGACATCATTCTGCAGCTCCTCGTATTCCACGAAGAGGTTGTAGTAGTAATCCGATCCGGTGTTGAACGGCGGGCTGCTATCGGAGTCGTCGAGCCCGATATCGCCATCGCCATCGGTGAAGTAGATCACGAGCGAGGCTGAATCGCGCTGATTGGCCCCGATGTCCCGGAATTCCGTGAAGGATTGGAATTTGATCGCCGGTTCCACCGGGAAGGTTTCGCGCCTGACGCAGCTGGAGAGCACCAATGCAACGAGGGCCGCGAAGCCCCCGGCTACTTTTACCCGCTGTGATCGTGCGTTGCGCATGGTTCCAAATGTATGGCGAGTGACCACCTCCTGATCGGATTGACAGCTGTGCGCGGTCGTGTGTTCCAAGTGGCCGATGCCGCTGGTTTCAACGCGCTGGCCCTGGATCTATTTCACCTGCATGCTGAGCGGAACGCCGTTTACCGCGCCTACCTCGAAGCATTGAGAATCGATCCCGCAGCCATCACGGCTGCCGATCGCATACCCAGCCTGCCCATCGGTTTCTTCCGCAACCATCGTTTACTGCTCGATGGCATGCAGCCAACGGTCGCGTTCACCAGCAGCGGCACCACCGACAGCATCACCAGCACGCACCATGTGCCTTGGCCGAAGCATTACGAGCGCTCGTTCCTTACTTCTTTCCAAGCCGTCTATGGTGATACGCGCGAATGGCGGATCCTGGCGCTGCTGCCCTCTTATTTGGAGCGCACCGGCAGCTCGTTGGTGTACATGGCTGAGAAGCTTATAGCGGCAACGGGCGATGCGTTGAGCGGCTTCTACCTGCACGACCTCGATCGCTTGGCCGAAACACTGCGGCAGTCTGAAGCCGAAGGCCGCAAGACGCTCCTGCTGGGTGTCACCTTCGCGCTGCTCGATCTCGCCGAGCGCTTCCCGATGCCGCTGCGCCGCACCACCATCATGGAAACGGGCGGCATGAAAGGGCGACGTCCGGAGATCGTGCGCGAAGAGCTTCACGCCATCCTGAAGCACGCGTTCCAGGTGCCTCCGTTCCTGTTGGGCGCACCGGCGGTATCGATGTGATTGATCTGGCCAACATTGCCAGCTGCCCCTTCATCAGCACGCAAGACCTCGGGCGCATGCACGCCGATGGATCGTTCGAGGTGCTCGGGCGATTCGATAACAGCGATGCGAGGGGGTGCAACATGATGCTGGAGAACTAGCCAACCACCTTCACGAGGAAGTAGTTCTTCTTGCCGCGTTGAAGGAGCAGCAAATCCCCGTTAAGCAAATCGGAAGAAGTTACTGATACCCCATCTCCGACCTTACGCTTATTCATGCTAATGCTGCCTTCTTTAAGCGCTCGCTTTGCTTCGCCACGACTGGCCAAGAATCCTGTCTTGTCGCACAACAACTCAACTATTGAAACGCCAGATTCAAATGTCGATCTTTCAATCTCCTTGCTCGGAACATCTTCAAACACCGTGAGCAGGTCTTCCCTCGAAAGAGTCAACAACCCATCTACCGCCTCTTCATCAAACATGACGTTACTTGCAACGACCGCGTGATTCATGGCACGATCCCCGTGTATACGTGCCGTCAGATCCCTACCCAACTCTCGTTGGATTATTCTCAGGTGCGGCAATTTCTTGTGATCCCTTTCAATGCTCTCAATTCTCTCTTGCTCCCAGGTGGTGAAGATGCGCAGGCACTTCGCGGCTTCTTCATCGCCCACGTTCAGCCAGAACTGGTAGAACTTGTAGGGTGACGTCCGCTTGGCATCGAGCCACACATTGCCGCTCTCGCTCTTGCCGAACTTGCTGCCATCGGCCTTGGTGAGCAGCGGCGTGGTGATGGCGAAGGCGGGATTGCTCACAGCCTCTTCGCCGCCCATGCGCCGGATCAGCTCGGTGCCCGTGGTGATGTTGCCCCACTGGTCGCTACCCCCCATCTGCAGGTTGCAGCCCTTGTTCTTGTACAACCAGTAGAAGTCGTAGCCCTGCACCAATTGGTAGCTGAACTCGGTGAAGGAGATGCCGGTCTCCAATCGGTTCTTCACGCTGTCCTTGGCCATCATGTAGTTCACGGTGATGTGCTTGCCCACTTCGCGGATGAAGCGCAGGAAGCCCATGTCCTTGAACCAGTCGTAGTTGTTCACCAGCTCGGCGGCGTTGGTGCCGGTGAAGTCGATGAAGCGCTCGAGCTGCGCTTGCACGCAGGCCTGGTTGTGGCGCAGCGCATCCTCGTCGAGCAGGTTGCGCTCGCTGCTCTTGCCGCTGGGATCGCCCACCATGCCGGTGGCGCCGCCCACGAGCGCGATGGGCGTGTTGCCGCAGCGCTGGAAATGCACGAGCATCATGATCTGCACCATGTTGCCCACGTGCAGGCTGTCGGCCGTGGGGTCGAAGCCGATATAGCCGCGTTGCGGTCCTTTGGCCAGTTGCTCCTCGGCGCCAGGCATGCTGTCGTGCAGCAGCCCTCGCCAGCGCAGTTCCTCGATGTAGTTCCTCATCCTTCGCGATTGTGCGGCCCTGCTTGCGGCAGGCGGGGCCGAAGGTAGAAGCGGTGCGGGATGTGGCACGGACGCAGACCAGTGCCGCGCATGTCGATCAGGCGCTGTCCGTTCCCGGGTGCTTCGGCTTGCGCGCGTAGGTCTTGCGGCTCTTCACCACGCGCGGACGGAAACGGCCATCCATTGCGCCTGCGGCCTTCTGCGCTTCGCGCTTTGCTGCACGCTCAATGGCGTCAAGTTCCTTCTTGGTGATGCGCTTCTTCGCCACGACAATGCAAAGGTGCGGTTAGAACGCGGTCCGGGGGCGTCCTGTACATTCGACTCACCAAACCCTCCCTTACCATGAAACGCATTCTGAAGTTCCTTGGCATTCTCTTGCTGCTTGCCTTGCTGGCTGTTGCTGGCGCCATCGGCTACGTAACGACGGCATTACCCGATATCGATGCTCCCGCTGACTTGAAGGTGGAGGTCACAGCCGAACGCATCGAGCGCGGCCGTTACCTGGCCAACAGTGTATGCGTTTGCATGGATTGCCATAGCCAGCGCGATTGGGACCTGTTCAGCGGCCCGCCCAAGCCCGGCACCGCAGGAGCCGGAGGTGACAAGTTCGACCGCACGATGAATTTCCCCGGTGAGTTCTACGCGAGGAACATCACGCCATTCGCGCTTGGTGATTGGAGCGATGGGGAGATCTATCGTGCGATCACCAGCGGCGTGAGCAAGGATGGGCACCCGTTCTTCCCGGTGATGCCCTATCCGTACTATAACAAGCTCGCTACGGAGGACGTGCATAGCATCATCGCTTACCTGCGCTCGATCGAGCCGATCGCATCGGAACCTTATCCTGCCAGCGAGCTGGATTTCCCGGTGAGCATCATCATGCGCACGGTGCCTGAGCCTGCCGCGCCCATGCCACTGCCGAAGCCGAGCGACGCGGAGTACGGCGCTTATGTCACCAACGCCGCTGGCTGCGTGGAGTGCCATACCAACATGGAGAAGGGAAAGAAGATCGGAGAACCCTTCGCAGGTGGATTCGCGTTCGCTTTCCCAACAGGTGCCGTGCTGCGTTCGCCCAACATCACGCCGCATCCAGCCGATGGCATCGGCGCGTGGGACAAGGACCTCTTCATCGCGCGCTTCAAGCAATACGCGGATAGCAGCTACGTGCCCCCAAAGGTGGATTGGGAGGCCGGTGATTTCCAGACCGTTATGCCGTGGATGATGTACGCAACGATGACCGATGGGGACCTCGGTGCCATCTACGACTACCTGCGGTCTGTTAAGCCAGTGGCGGGCAAGCCCGAGAGGTGGACGCAGCCTGTTGCGGCAGGGATGTAGGCATCAGCGCAGCACGCCGTATTGCACAAGGTCGAGCAAGCGGCCATCCGCCGTGCGGAAATCGCGGCGCATGACGCCCTCCTTCTCGAATCCGCAGCGCTCGAGCACGGTGCAGCTCCCGATGTTCTCCGGATCAACCCTTGCGAAGACCTTTTCCATGCCGAGCTGGGAGAAGGCAAAATCGACCGCCCACATGAGCCCCATGGTGGTGATGCCTTTGCGCTCGTATACACTGCCGATGAAATAGGCGGTCTCGCATTTGGGCACCGTCCAGTCGAACTCCTTGAGGAAGATCAGCCCGATTGGCGCGCCGCCCTCATAGTCGCGCATGGCGAAGCAGAAGAACTCACGGTGCTTGGCGCGAGCGATCATATCCTTGATGTAGGCACGCGTGCTGCGCGGGTCGCTGCAATGGGCGCAGGTAACGGGGAAGTAGGGCTGCAATCGAGCGCGCTCGCTGTCCACCAGCTTGAACAGCCCGAGGAAATCATCCTTCTCAATCGGCTCTATGATGACCGAATCGCTCATGGCTCGCTAGACTTCAGGGCAGCGGCACGCATGGCTGCGGCTTGCTCGCGGCCAAGGTATCGTTCAACCCCTGCGTGCGCGAGATAGACCAGTGGCGTGCTCAGCAGCGCGACGATGAACTTGTATGCATAGGCCGTGAGCACCATGGCCGTGCATTGCGCGAAGGTGAAGTCGCTGCGCAGGATCCAGAAGGCCATGTAGGTGACCACCACGCTATCGATGAGCTGGCTGATAAGCGTGCTGCCGGTGGCGCGCAGCCAGATGCGCTTGTCGCCGGTGAACCGCTTGATGGCGCGGAAGCTGAAGGCGTCAACGAGCTGGCCCACCACGAATGCGCTGAGCGATCCGATGATGATGTTCATGCCCTGCCCGAAGATCCCCGCGAACGCCGCTTGCATATCGGGAACGCCTTTATCCGAATTCATGCCCAGCCAGAAATCGGCGGGCGGCATGCCGATGGCGAACCACATGACAATGAAAGCGAAAGCGATGAGCGCGGTGGTGAGCAGGGTAATGAAGCGCACGCCGCGCACGCCGTAGTAGTCGTTCACCACATCGGTGAGGATGAAGACGATGGGCCAAGGCAGCACGCCCACGCTGAGCACGAAGTTCAAGTGCTCCTGGCCGAGCAGGGTGAAGTCGGCCTTCGCGAAGCCGAAGACGCTCTCCAGCTGGAAGAGCTTCACGCCGATCATCTCCGCCAGCAGCGCGTTGGCCGCGAAGAAGCCGCCGAGCACGAGGAAGAGGCGCGTGGCCTTGTCGGAGAGGATGGAGTGTATCACGGGGTGACAAGATCGCCCACGCGCACCATATCACCCGTTATGCCCATCGCGTTCATCCCGAACATCACTTTCCCATTCACCGAGCGATAGCTGGCCAGCGTGCGCAGCGGCTCTTTCCCGCGCTCACCCGTCAGCTGATCGGTGGTGGTGATCACGCAGCGCGCGCAAGGCTTCACCAAGCTGAATCGCGCTGCGCCTATGGCAATGCTTGTCCATGCATCTTCTTGGAATGGCGCGCCTCCAGCGATCACCAGATTCGGCCGGAAGCGGTTCATCGGCACAGGAGATTCGAGCCTGGTGTTCAAGTCGTCCAACGAGGCTTGTGAGACGATCAGGTAGGGGAAGCCATCGCTCAGTGATGTGCCGCCGCTCGCATACTTCGCATCCACGGGTCGATGCGCCGCATCCGGCATGAAGACCAATGAGCAGGTGATGCCGAGCTTCTCCGCGAACCAGGCGCTCACCGCCATCGGCGCGTGCAGCACTTCCACGGCATCGCTCCATACCAGCACACGTTTCGATTCTCCGGCATCCACCGCCCACGGCAGGTCGATGCGATCGCCATCGCGCACATCGGTCACGGTGAAGCCATTTGGCGATGGTGCGCAATGCAAGCAGGCCATGGCAAACACTTCACGCTGCGAAATGAATCGTCCATCGGCATCCACCAGCATCCAGCGTCTGTCGTGCGCGAAGCCGCGATCGGTCATGCGGGCTTCATTCAAGGTGAAGCCACCCAGCGATTTGATAGGGTAGATATGGATGGAGGCGAGAGACAACTTCATGCTGTGCACCGGTCTTCGGAAAGCGCCTGGCGGCGCTCGCGGCTCAAATCAAACCACGGATGCACACCGATTGTCACGGATAAGCTCACCCTGTCCAGATTGATGCTCAACTGCGATTCGAACTTGTGAGCTTGAGCGTGCATTCATCAGTGGTTGCTTATTCCTCTTTGATCGGTGGGCCTGGCCGCGTAACGCGGCTCAAGTCAAACCACGGATTCACACCGATAGACACGGATAAGCTCAATCGGTCCATTTGATGCTCCTCTGCGTTTCGAGCTTGCGAGCGTGCATTTCATCCGTGCTGATGTCAGTGCGAGGCTTTGCGAAGCACCGTGTGCATCAGTGGTTCGTTCTTGTTGCTACCCGGTGGCCTATGCAAGAACCTCGACCTATGGCCGCAGTATGCGCTTGATCACCTCTTCGCCATCGATGCGCATGCGGATGAAGTAGGTGCCAGCCGTATCGGTCAATCGCAGTCGCAAGCCTTGGCTTGTGCGCTGTTGGTCGAAGCGTGCTAACGCGCCACGCGCATCATGCACCGATAGCAGCGTGAGGCTTGTCGCGCTTTCCGCCGTGATCGACACCCAGCCATCGGTTGTCGGGTTCGGTGCTACGCGCACGCGATCAGCCGCGGGTGCCGCGATGCCAGCCGGACCGAGGAAGAGCGAATCGGCCGCCACCAACGATGGCGAGCGATCACTGGCCTCGAGCATGTCGCGGAAGGCATCGATTTCCGGATGGCTGTAGCTGAACATCTCCTGGTTCCATGCTGGAGGCACGGGTTGGTACCAGACCCGGGCGAATGCATGCAGCGCATCAGACACGCCAGTGATCGGAATGTGAAAGCGCACCACATCGGCGCCGGTTCCTTCATCGCCGAAGGCATTGCGGTTGAAGTCGATGTCGCTCGCGGGAACGCCTGCCACACGTGTGGTGTCGTATGCGAAATGCGTGCTGGTGAATCCGACCGGTGCCAAACGGTTGTCCTTGATCGGTTCCTTGGCGCGCTCGAGCACGGTGGTGGGGTCGCCGTTCACATCGCCCATCACCATCTCGTAGATCTGCACCTGATCGCTGCTCGTGATCACATCGTAATACGGTTCATAGGGCGAATCGTGGCCTTCCACCTCATCGGCGCTGTTCAGCAAGCCGCTCTTGAAAACGGTGTCGCCCTCGGCGGTGAGCACGATGAACTCAATGAATGCGCGACGCGAAGGATAGCCGCTGGGGAAGCGGTGTCCGGCCTTGTTGTCAAGTCGCAGGGCGAAATAGGCGGTGTCGTCCGTCCGGTGATCAAGCGTGAGCGCGATGTCGAGCGTGTGCTGCGCGAGCATGCGCCGCGTGCGCGCGAGCGTGCTATCGAATTGCGTATCGGATGCCGGTATCGCGAGCGCTGCGCGGTTCTGCTTCAGCAGGCGCAGCATGTGCTCGTTGCCCCCGACCAGGTGATGCAGGCCGAAGGGCGATTGCGGATTCAGGAAGGGGTACTCCGCGGCGAGCAGGATGCCGTCGTTGATGCGAGGCATGTGGCAGGTGTTGCACTGCGTGCCGTTCGCGCTGTAAACGCTGTTGAGCCACTCATGGTAGGTGGCCTGCTCCACGAAATGATCGCCAGTGAGGTTGCCTTCGAGGTCGGCCGTCTCTGTGACGAGCGTGTGGCAGCCCGCGCACGCTTTGCTGTTCACGATGTGGCTGCCATAAGTCGGCCTGAAGCGCACGAAGAACTCCATGATCGCCGGATTGATCTGGTCATCGGCATAGGGTCCATACACGCGTGCAGAATCGAATTCCAGTTCGCCGCTGAAGAATGTGCCTGCCGTGGCCTCGCTCTGCATGTGGCAACTCAGGCAGCTCACGCCATCGAGGCCAAGCACGCTCGTATCCAGATGCGCCAATGTGAAAGGCGGATGGCCCATCATGCGCTCCTCGTGCATGCCCAAGGGCGCGTGGCAGCTCAAGCATTTGTTCTGGAGCGCTCCGGCATGCGCGGGATTCACAAGCGACTCATGGCGGATTTTGGCGCGGAAGAAAGGGTCGCGCGCGCTGTTGGCCATCATGGTGCTTCGCCAATCGTCGGCTACATTCACGTCACGCCCCTGCCCATCGATACTCGCGATTCCCTGCGGATCGAAGCCATGGCAGCCCGCGCAGCGGCCCGATGTGGCGAAGTAGGTGCTGATCACCACCGGCAGGCTATCGGCGCTGCGCATCATGGCGAGTTCCAAGCGCCCGTGGGGCCCTGCTATGGGGCGCACCGCGAAGTCCCACGCCGTGAGCAAGAGCACCAGGCCCACGGCCAAGCTGATCACGATACCCGTCTTGTTCATCTCCAAGCGCCGCAAGGTAGAAGGCCGTCATATCGCCGAAGGCCCTGATACTTGTCAGGATGGAACACCTGTGCCCACGCACGGTTCGTGATCCAACCCGCGTTGTGGGAAGTTGACAGCTCTTGGCACATGCCCATGCTGCAGCCCGGGTACTTTCGCACCATGCGTTCGCTTCTGCTTTTCATCGGCCTGGCCTCGTCTCTTCACTTCTTCGCGCAAGGCGCCGAGCCCTTCGTCGATTATTGGGATGCGAAACGGGGCATCAAGAAGAGCGAGGGCCTCATGGTGAATGGCCGCGAGTGGGGCGAGTGGAAATTCTACGACCGCGAAGGGCGCCTGATCGAGCATAGCGATTATAAAGCGGGTGAGCGTGATGGCCGTGTGCACATCTATTACCCCGGGTCGGTGCCCGGGGCAGGCTCCCCCCAATTGCAGCACGATGGCTTCATGCGCCGCGGCGTTCAGGACAGCACCATCACCAGCTACTACATGAGCGGCACGGTCATGGAGCGCGGGGCGTACAAGAAGGGCGTGAAGGAAGGCGCGTGGGAATACTTCCATCCCGATGGCAAGCCCATGCTGAAAGAGCGCTGGAGCAACGGCATCGTGATAGTCACCGATGCATGGGAGCGCGACGGCGCGCAATCCGTGAAGCAGGGCGATGGCGTGCTGCGCATCCATTTTGCCAGCGGCGCGCTTAGCGAAGAGAAGCACTACAAGGCCGGCGTGCCCGATGGCATGCAAACGGAGTACTGGCCGGCCGGCAACATCCGATCGCAAGGGCCATGCACCGGCGGCTTGCGCAACGGCTTGTGGAAGTGGTTCGGCAGCAACAGCAAGCCCGAGAAAGAGGCGGCCTACCTCGCGGGCAGATTGCACGGCACCTACGCGGTGTACCGTTCCGATGGTTCGGTTGATGTGCAGGGTTGGCATAAGGCAGATAAGAAGGATAGCCTGTGGACCTGGTACAACTCGGCTGGCAAGCCCGAGATGAGCGGCCCATTCAAGGAGGATCTGCGCGAGGGCACTTGGAAGCATTGGCACCTCAATGGCCAGTTGCAGAGCACCGGAGCCTACAAAGCCGATCAGGAGCAGGACGAATGGGTGTACTACTACGAGGGCGGGCAGCTCTGGCGGAAAGGCGCATTCAACCAAGGGCAGAAGACCGGCATCTGGACCACCCGCTTTGAGAAAGGGCAGAAGCTGCAAGAAGGCCCGTATGTGAATGGCAAAGAAGATGGCCTGTGGCAGAGCTGGTTCGAGAACGGCAAGCTCAAGGCCGAAGGCAGCTTCGCGCAAGGGCGCATGAACGGCCTATGGAAAGGCTACTTCCCCGATGGCAGCCCGGATTACCAAGGCAACTACAAAGACGACCAGAAGCATGGCGCGTGGAAACTCTTCTTCGATCCCGGCGAAGGCAAGATCAGCGGTGGAAGGGTGCGCGAAGAAGGAAGCTATGCAGATGGCCGCAAAAACGGTCGCTGGGTGGCTTACAGCGTGAATGGGTTGCCGATCAGCGATGGACTCTTTGCCAATGGCACGCCAACGGGCAAGTGGATCTACTTCGACGATGCCGGCGTGAAGATGCGCGAGCAGGAACTCCTCAACGGCGATCCGCACGGCAACTGCAAGGTGTATGATCAGCGCGG
Source organism: Flavobacteriales bacterium (assembly GCA_016713865.1). Taxonomy (GTDB): domain Bacteria; phylum Bacteroidota; class Bacteroidia; order Flavobacteriales_F; family PHOS-HE28; genus PHOS-HE28. The sequence goes on from JADJOG010000047.1 coordinate 137,497, forward strand.
CCGCGTGGTGCAGGAGATGAACTACCGCAACGGCCGCTTGCACGGCACCAGCACCACCTACGATCGAAACGGCAAGCCTGTGAGGTCGGTTGAGTACGAGGATGGGCAGATCAAGAAAGCCGAGCCTCCGAAGGGCCAGCCGCAGCAGAGGGGAGGTGCAGTGCCGGGGGGGAGGAGGTAGAGAGGAGTAACCGTGATGGCGGCCTGTTTGCCATCAAACCCTACATTCGCACCCGAAAGTCGGCGGAAGAGGAAGAGGGGACCGCCCCTCTTTTTGTTGAAGCCCCTTGAGGTACAGGAGTTCATGATCACTGAAGCCACCGTGCAAGCCATCGTAGAGCGCCATTTGGAAGGCACCACGCACTTCCTCGTGGCCGTTGAGTTGCGCCCTGGCAAACTGGTGGTGGAGGTTGATAACGACCGTGCCATCACCCTGAACGAACTAGCCACGCTGAACAAGGCCGTTCGCGAAGAACTGGGCCCCGAGGCCGACGACATCGAGATGCAGTTCAGCAGCCCGGGCATGGGCCGCCCCTTCAAGGTGATGCGCCAATACCAGAAGCACATCGGTCGCATCGTCGATATCACCCTTAACGATGGCAGCGCCCTGCACGGGCAGCTCGCCTCGATCAATGGCAGCACCTTGGCCTTGCGCATCCAGCATCCGCCCAAGGTGAAAGGCCGCCTACCGAAACTGGACGAGGACACCACTACGGTGCCCCTCGCCGACATCAAGAGCACCAAAGCAACCATCACGTTCAACTGATCCCTGGCCATGGCCACTGTGAACCTCCTCGAGTCCTTCGGCGAATTCAAGGACATCAAGAACATCGACCGCGTAACCATGATGGGTATCATGGAGGACGTCTTCCGCAGCGTTGTGCTAAAACGCTTCGGCGAAGAAGCCAAGGTTGACATCATCATCAACCCCGATAAGGGCGACCTGGAAGTATGGTTGAACCGCGTGATCGTCGAGGACGGCTTCAGCGAGGACGACAACCTCGACATCGAGCTCACCGAGGCGCGCAAGATCGATCCCGACTTCGAAGTGGGAGAGGAAGTGAGCCAGGAGCTGAAGATCGAGGACTTCGGCCGCCGCAACATCCTTGCGCTGAAGCAGAACCTGCAAGGCCGCATCGTGGAGCTGGAGAAGGACCACCTCTACAACAAGTACAAAGAGCGCGTGGGCGAGATCATCGCCGGCGAGGTCTATCAGGTATGGAAGCGCGAGACCTTGATCATCGACGACGAGGGCAACGAGTTGATCATGCCCAAGGACCAGCAGATCAAGACCGACTTCTTCAAGAAGGGCGATACCGTGCGCGCCGTGGTGTGGAAGGTGGAGATGATCAACAACAGCCCCAAGGTGATCCTGAGCCGCACGGCACCGGAATTCCTCGCGAAGCTGTTCGAGCAGGAGGTGCCCGAGGTGGCCGATGGCCTGATCACCATCAAGCGCATCGTGCGCGAACCGGGCGAGCGCGCCAAGGTGGCGGTGGAGAGCTACGACGACCGCATCGATCCAGTGGGCGCGTGCGTGGGCATGAAGGGCAGCCGCATCCACGGCATCGTGCGTGAGCTGCGCAACGAGAACATCGATGTGATCAACTACACCGCCAACGAGCAGCTGCTGATCCAGCGCGCATTGAGCCCCGCCAAGATCGGCGACATCAAGCTCGACAACGAGCGCAAGCGCGCCGAGGTGTACATGAAGCCCGATCAGGTGGCGCTCGCCATCGGCAAGGGCGGCCACAACATCAAATTGGCTGGTCGCCTCACGGGCTTCGACATCGATGTGTACCGCGATACCGACGAAGTGACCGACGACGTGGCGCTGGACGATTTCGCAGACGAGATCGACGAGTGGATTATTACCGAGCTGAAGAACATCGGCTGCGACACCGCGCGCAGCGTGCTCGACATCCCGGCGGAAGAATTGGTGCGCCGCACCGATCTGGAAGAAGAGACCATCAACGAGGTGCTGCGGATCCTCAAGAGCGAGCTGGAAGGATGAGGCGCCTGCGAGTGCGGGGCGCGTGAACGATAAACCGAACACATGAGCGAAGCGACGGAGAAGGGCATACGATTAAGCAAGGCGGCCAGGGAATTCAACCAAGGCCTGCACACCGTCGTGGAGTTCCTCGAGAAGAAGGGCCACAAGGTGGAGAGCAACCCCAACGCCAAGATCGATGGGGCCCTCTATGAATTGCTGCAGGCCGAATTCGGCGCCGATAAGGAGACCAAGGCCAAGGCGCAGCAAACGGTTCAGCAGCGTCAAGAGCGCGAGACCATCACCCTGAACATCACCGCTGCGAAGCCCGAAGCCAAGGCCAAGCCAGAAGCGGCCGCGCCACCGCCACTGCCCCCCGTTGCGCCCGCAACACCTGTTGCGCCGGTGGAAGCACCCAGGTCCGCACCCGTCGCCGAGCCTGAAGTGATCAAAGCCAAGGTTGAGAAAGCCGTTGGCCCCAAGGCCGTTGGCAAGATTGATCTGGACGCGCCGAAGAAGGCGGCCAAGAAGAAGAGCGAGCCCGAAACAGCGGCGCCCGCAGCGCCCGAGCAATTGGCGCCTGCTGTTGCCCCCGCACCTGCACCACCAGCCGCACAAGAAGCACCCGTTGAGCCAGAGACCATCCGCGTGAACGTGGCCAAGCTGGCTGGCGTGAAGCAGATGGGCAAGATTGAATTGCCGGTGGAGAAAGAGCGTAAGCCCGCAGAGAGGCCCGACCTCGAGCGCGGCAAGCGCAAGCGCTTGGTGAAGCCAGGCCCCGTGAACGTGGATCGTGCCGTGCAGGCCGAGCAGCGCGCTGCCGCTAGCCGACCTGGCGAGCTGGACGAGAACGCTGTGAAGCGCAAGGTGAGTGAAACGCTCGCGCGCCTCACTGGCGGTAAGAGCCGTGGTGCCAAGATTCGCCGCGAGAAACGTGATCAGCGCGGTCGTCGCTTCGAAGAGGAGCAAGCAGCCAAGGAGTTGGCTGGCATGACACTGAAGGTCACTGAATTCGTGACTGCCAGCGAATTGGCGAGCATGATGAGCGTGCCCGTCACCGACATCATCAAAGCCTGCTTCGCGCTCGGCATGATGGTGAGCATCAACCAGCGGCTCGATGCCGAGACCCTCGCGGTGATCGCCGAGGAGTACGGCTTCAAAGTGGAATTCGTTGGCGCCGATGTGCAGCAGGAGATCCCAGAGGAGGCGGATGTGGATGAGCGGATCGCATCGCGTCCGCCCATCGTTACCGTCATGGGCCACGTTGACCACGGTAAGACCTCCTTGCTCGATTACGTGCGCAAGGCCAACGTGATCGCGGGCGAGGCCGGCGGTATTACCCAGCACATCGGGGCGTACAGCGTAGTGTTGCCCAGCGGCAAGCAGATCACCTTCCTTGATACCCCCGGTCACGAGGCTTTCACCGCTATGCGGGCACGTGGTGCGCAGGTCACCGACATCGCGATCATCGTGATCGCCGCGGACGATAGCGTGATGCCCCAGACGCGCGAGGCCATCAACCACGCCCAGGCTGCTGGCGTGCCCATGGTCTTCGCCTTCAACAAGATGGATAAGCCCGGCGCCAATGCCGAGAAGATCCGCGAGGAGCTCTCGCAGATGAACATCCTTGTGGAAGAGTGGGGAGGTAAATTCCAGACACAGGAGATCAGCGCGAAGAAGGGCATGGGTGTCGATCAGCTCTTGGAGAAGGTGCTGCTCGAAGCCGAATTGCTCGACCTGAAAGCCGATCCCGGCAAGCGCGCTCACGGCGTGGTGATCGAGAGCACGCTCGAGCAAGGCCGCGGTTATGTGACCACCTTGCTCGTCGATGCCGGAACGCTTCGCAAAGGCGACATCCTGCTCGCTGGCCAGTTCAGCGGCCGCGTGCGCAACATGTTCAACGAGCGCGGGCAGCAAGTACCCGAAGCGCCGCCTTCAACACCGGTTAGCATCCTCGGCCTCGATGGTGCGCCTAACGCCGGCGACACCTTCCAGGTGTTCGAGGATGAGCGCGACGCGCGCGCCATCGCCACGCGCCGCCAGCAATTGCAGCGCGAACAGGGCATCCGCACGCACAAGCACATCACGCTCGACGAGATCGGCCGACGCCTCGCCATCGGCGACTTCAAGGAGCTCAACCTCATCGTCAAGGGCGACGTGGACGGCTCGGTGGAAGCACTCACCGATTCGTTGCTGAAGCTGAGCACGGAGCAGATCAAGGTGAATGTGATCCACAAGGCCGTGGGCCCCATTGCCGAAAGCGATGTGCTGCTCGCCACGGCGTCGAACGCCATCATCGTCGGCTTCCAAGTGCGCCCTACGCCAGGTGCGCGCAAACTGGCCGAGGCCGAAGAGATCGACATCCGTCTCTACTCCATCATCTACAACGCCATCGAAGAGATCAAGCAGGCCATGGAAGGCATGCTGGCGCCCAAGGAGGTGGAGAAGATCACCGGTACGGCCGAAGTGCGCGAGACCTTCAAGATCAGCAAGGTGGGCACTGTGGCCGGCTGCTTTGTGCTCGATGGCAAGATCGAGCGCAAGAACAAGGTGCGCCTCATCCGCGATGGCATCGTGGTTTACACCGGCGACCTCAACGAGCTCAAGCGCTTCAAGGACGATGTGAAGGAGGTGAGCCACGGCTACGAGTGCGGCCTCTCCATCAAGAACTTCAACGATATCAAGGTCGGCGACAACGTCGAGGCCTTCACGATCGAAGAGGTGAAGCGGACCTTGGGGGAGTAGCGATCAGGAATCAGTGATCAGCAATACCCTGATTGCTGATCGCTAATTCCCCACCCTTGGCATTTCAATCTCGTCGGGCACGATATAGCAGCCGGGATAGATCGGCTTCAGATCGCGCAGGAGCCGCTCGGCTTCGAGCCTCGTGCGCAGATCGCCTACACGCAGCCTCCAGTTCGGGGCGAGCCAGCTTTGGTAAGCCGCGGATTCGGGGTTCTTCTGCAAATACATGCGCTTCATATCCTCCGCAGCCTTGCGTTCGCTGCCCAGGTAGATCTGCACCCGGAATCCGTGTTGAGCATGCTTAGTGGTGCCGTATTGCTCCATCAGCCGCTCCACTTTCGGGTCGGCATGAACCACCACTCGGCCTTGGCCTTTGACGTTTACCGACGGAGTGTCGGTCTCTTGGCGCGAAGCCGAATACGACTCGAAATACCGGGGCGGGGTCTGTTGGCCCCATGACCGGGAGCCGATTGCTGCAAGAAAAAGGAGGAGGGTGATTGTTCGCACGGTGCGGCGCAGGGCGAATAGCATGCCCGGCGCAAAGCTCGCGATTGACGCGGTGTTTCGGATGTGCGGGTGACCGGTTCGCTGCTCAAATGAGCCATTGTGATTGTTTAGAACGCATCTAAATAAAGACACTAACATGGCAAGGTGGTAAGTGCTCCTTCCGTCATAAAAGTCCCCGTTTATTTTTGCCGCCGTCTTAAAAGGGCCTTTGCCCATAATCCCTCCGGAATGCCGCTTCCAGCTTGTCTTTCACGACGTTCCAAAGGGTCCATCCGCATCGCACTCGCTTTTTCTCCTCTCGCTGAGCTTCTCTGCAGGCTATGCGCAGGCCGATCCTGCGCTCATGGCCCAAGGGGAGAAGCTCTTCAAGGGCAATTGCGCCAGTTGCCATAAGGTGGACGCCAAGTTGACCGGTCCTGCCCTGAAAGGCGTGAAGGCCAAATGGGAAGGCAAAGGCGACATCTACGCATGGGTGAAGAATAGCCAGGCCTACTTGAAGACCGGCAACCCCATGGCAACGGCCATTTGGGAGGAGTACAAGCCTACCATCATGACCCCGGTTGCCCTCTCGAACGAGGAGATCGATGCGGTCTTCCATTACGTGGACAATTGGGCGCCACCCGTTGCTAAAGTGGTGGACAATGGTCCAGCTGCACCGACTGATGAAGGCTCCAACAACTGGCTTTGGCTGTTGGTGTTGGCACTGCTCTTCTTGGTGGTTGGCCTATCGTTGAGCGGCGTGAAGCGCAGCTTGGCCAACGCCGTGAACGAAGCCGAAGGTCACGGTCCGCTTCCAGAAACCACACGTATGCAGACCGTCCGCGCTTGGATGTGGGAGCACAAGGTGTTCACCAGCTTCCTTGGGCTATTTCTAGTGGTGTGGGTGATTCTGCAACTGTGGGATGCCGCATGGGTGATCGGGGTGTATGGCGGCGACGAAGTGCCTCATTACAAGCCCGAGCAGCCAATCCTCTTCAACCACACGCTGCACGCGGGCAAGGCCGATAAAGGCAATCTTGCCAGCAACGGCCAGTATTGCCACAGCAGCGCCGAGAAGAGCAAGCATGCCGGTATTCCAAGCACCAACGTTTGCAGGAACGGCCATAAGGCGGTGAACGCCGGTCGTTCGGAGGCGGGCACCAAGGAGATACAGAAGATTTACGCCCACGCGGGCTGGGACCCCGATAAGGGCGCCTACACTGGTAAGGAAGAGCCTGTGCGTTGGGTGAAGGTGCATAACCTGCCCGACCACGCCTACTTCAACCACGCACAGCACGTGGCCGTGGGCAAGATTGAATGCCAGACCTGCCACGGTCCTATCGACGAGAAGATGGATGTGGCCGAGCAATGGGCACCGCTCACCATGGGCTGGTGCATCGACTGCCACAACAAGACTGAGGTGAAGATGGCCGGTAACGGCTACTATGATGAAGTGATGGCCCGCCTGAAAGGCGACGAGAAGCTGGGCCACCATGAACTGAAGCAGTACCTGGAGGACGGCAAGATCACCGTGAAGGAGCTTGGCGGCTGGGAATGCGCCAAGTGCCACTACTAAGAACACGCGCGCACGATGTCGAGCAAGAAGCAGTACTGGATGGACGCGGCCGACCTGCGTCAGGACCCCGAGGCGATGAAGGCCCGCGAGGCCGAGTTCGCCACGCCCATGGCCATCGACCAGGTTCTGGGTGATAGCAACCTGCAAGGCGCCAATACCAACCGCCGCGACTTCCTCAAGTTCTTGGGCTTCTCCCTGGGCGCCGCAACATTGGCCGCCTGCGAGACCCCGGTGGTGAAGTGCATTCCTTATGTGAGCAAGCCCGAGGAGATCACCCCGGGCGTTGCCAATTGGTACGCCAGCACCTTCTACGATGGGCAGGATTTCGCCAGCATCCTGGTGAAGACCCGCGAGGGGCGCCCAATCCACGTGAAGGGCAACCCGCGCTTCGGCATCAACCGCAACCCTTCGCTCGACAAGGGCGTGGTGAACGCACGGATCAACAGCTCGGTGCTCTCGCTCTATGATGGCGAGCGCCTGAAGGGCCCGCGCAAGCGCAATGAGGGCAAGCTTGTTGGCACCAAGTGGAGCGAGGCAGATAGCGCCATCGATGCGGGCCTCACCGCAGCGAGCGCCGCCGGTAAGCGCATCGTGGTGCTCACCAATACCATCATCAGCCCCAGCACGCGCGCAGCGGTGGCCGCTCTCAAGGCCAAGCACGCCACGGTGGAGCATGTGCAGTACGACACCATCAGCTACAGCGGTGTCACCAACGCGAATCTCAAGAGCTTCGGCAAGCGGGTGTTCCCCAGCTACGATTTCACCAAGGCCGATGTGGTGGTGAGCGTGGATGCCGACTTCCTCAGCAGCTGGGGCAGCAGCAACGAGTACCAGTGGCAATACGCCACCCGCCGCAACCCCGATGGCGCCATGAACCGCCACATCCAGGTGGAAGCGCGCATGAGCCTCAGCGGCGCCAACGCCGACCAGCGCGTGATGGTGAAGCCCAGCGAGGTGCCCCTCGCGGTGATTGCGCTGCACGATGCCATCGCGAGCAAGGCTGGCGCGGCTAACGTTGGCGGCGGCTTGAGCAACGAATCCTTGAAGCATGCTGCCAACGAGCTCTGGTCCGCGAAGGGCCGGGCATTGGTAGTCTGCGGAAGCAATGACGAAGGCACCCAGGTGCTGGTGAACAGTATCAACAGCATGCTCGGCAGCTATGGCAGCACCATCGATCTGGATAACCACACCTGGTTCTTCCAAGGAGACGATGCCGCCGTTGCGCAGCTGGTGAAGGACATGAATGCGGGTGCGGTTGGCGCCTTGCTCATCGCCGGTGTGAACCCTGCCTACAGCCTGCCCAACGCGAGCGAGTTCAAGAGCGGTCTGGAAAAGGTGGGCCTGAGCGTGAGCTTCAGCCGCTATGCCGACGAGACCGCTAGCCTTTGCGGCTGGGTGTGCCCTGATCACCATTATTTGGAAGCATGGGGCGATTACATGCCCAAGAACGGTCAGTATGCGTTGCAGCAGCCTGCAATCAATAAGATGTTCGATACACGCGCTTGGCAAGGCAGCGTGCTCAAGTGGAGCGGAAGCGATGTGAAGTGGGCCGACTTCATCACGGAAACCTGGCAGCAGAATCTCGCGGCCCATGGCGGCGGCGATTTCGCCTCGGTGTGGAATCAGAGTCTGCACGACGGTGTTCTCGTATCGCACGCGATACCTGCTACGGCCGCCTCCTTCGCTGGCGACATTTCTGCCGCAGGCGCTGCTGCTAAGCAAGCCGCCAGCGGGGCAGGGGAGTGGGAACTCAGCCTCTACACCACCGAAGCCATCGGCGACGGCCAGCATGCCAACAACCCTTGGCTGCAGGAGATGCCCGATCCGCTCACCAAGATCACGTGGGACAACTACGTGTGCATGAGCTTCGCCGATGTGCGCAAGCTGGGCCTGCCCGACTACTTGGGTGAGCAGAGCCCTGCGGGCGTAGTGAGTGTGAAGGTGGGAGAAACCGAATTGAAGCTGCCGGTGGTGCCAAGCCCCGGACAGGCCGAAGGCACCATCGCCATCGCGCTCGGCTACGGTCGCGGCGCGAACGGAGAGAGAGTGGGCAAGGCCGCCGTGGTCACCGATCACAACGGCGAACGCAAGCCTGTTGGACAGAACGCCTATCCGCTCGCCAGCCTGAAGAACGGTGCGGTGAGCTACGATGCGCTGAACGTGAGCGTGTCGGCCACGGGTGCCACCTACCCGATCGCCATCACGCAGACGCACCTCACGCACATGGACCGCCACAGCGTGGTGAAGGAGACCTCCTTCGCGACGTACAAGGCGGGCGACAAGGAAGCCTACAACAAGTCCCACACGTTGGCTGTGCATGAGGACGTGAACGAGGACGGCATCATCGACTCGCGCGACCGCAAGCCTGTTGCCGCATTCGACCTGTGGGCCGAGCATCCGGTGGAAGGCGTTGGTCACCGCTGGGGCCTCAGCATCGACCTGAACAGCTGCATCGGTTGCGGTGCCTGCATCACGGCCTGCAACAGCGAGAACAACATCCCGGTGGTGGGCAAGGACGAGGTGCGCCGCAGCCGCGAGATGCACTGGCTCCGCATCGACCGCTACTTCAGCAGCGATACCAAGTGGGAGGCAGGCCGTGAGGCCGGTGAGAGCAAGATCAGCCTCTACACCAAGATGGAGGAGCCGAGCGCTTCGCCGAGCGTGTTCTTCATGCCGGTGATGTGCCAGCATTGCAACCACGCGCCTTGCGAGACGGTTTGCCCGGTGGCCGCCACCACGCACAGCAACGAGGGCCTCAACCAGATGGCCTACAACCGTTGCATCGGCACGCGCTATTGCGCGAACAACTGCCCTTACAAGGTGCGCCGCTTCAACTGGTTCAACTACGTGACCGACAAGTTCTCCGAGGTGAACCCGGCATGGGACGATCTGGGCCGCATGGTGCTGAACCCCGACGTGACCGTGCGTGCGCGCGGCGTGATCGAGAAGTGCAGCATGTGCGTGCAGAGCATTCAGGCCGGTAAGCTGAAGGCAAAGAAGGAAGGCCGCCCAGTGAAAGATGGCGACATCGAGACCGCGTGCAGCGCTGCTTGCGGCACGGGCGCCATCATCTTCGGCGATCTGAATGACACGAACAGCAAGGCCCGTAAGCTCGTCGAGACCGACCGTGCCTACCATGCGCTCGAGGAGATCGGCGTGAAGCCCAATGTGAGCTACCTGGTGAAGGTGCGCAACACGGAGGAAGAAGCACACCACGCCTAAGGAAAAGACCCGGAACCATGCACGCAGAAGCAGCGATCAGAGAACCGCTCATCCTGGGTCACAAGACCTACCACGATATCACCAACGATATCGTGAGCCCGATTGAGAACAAGGCCCCGCGCGGCTGGTATGTCCTTATGACCATTGCCAGCTTGATCGCTGCCTATGGAACAGGCTGTATCCTATATCTCATCGGCAAGGGCATTGGCACCTGGGGATTGAACAAGACTGTTGACTGGGCTTGGGACATCACCAATTTCGTTTGGTGGGTAGGCATCGGCCACGCCGGCACCCTCATCAGTGCGGTGCTGTTGCTCTTCCGTCAGAAGTGGCGCATGGCCATCAACCGTTCCGCCGAAGCCATGACCATCTTCGCTGTGATCATGGCCGCCACCTTTCCCGGCATCCACATGGGAAGAATCTGGATGGCATACTGGGTATTCCCACTACCAAACCAGTTCGGCAGCCTGTGGGTGAACTTCAACTCGCCCCTTCTTTGGGACGTCTTCGCGATCAGCACCTACTTCAGCGTGTCGCTCGTGTTCTGGTACATCGGCCTCATCCCCGATTTCGCCACCATTCGTGACCGGCTCACCAAGCCCACCATGAAGAAGGTGTACAGCATCCTCAGCTTCGGCTGGACAGGCAATGCCAAGGCTTGGACGCGTTTCGAGGAAGTGAGCCTGGTGCTCGCCGGCATCGCAACCCCCCTAGTGTTCTCAGTGCACTCGGTCGTGAGCTTCGACTTCGCCACCTCGGTGATTCCCGGCTGGCACACCACCATTTTCCCGCCCTACTTCGTGAGCGGCGCCGTGTTCAGCGGCTTCGCCATGGTGCAGACCCTGCTGTTGGTGATGCGCAAGGTGATGCACCTAGAGGCTTACATCACGAAGAAGCATATCGAGTACATGAACATCGTGATCATCGTCACCGGTTCCATTGTGGGCGTGGCGTACATCACGGAGCTCTTCATCAGCTGGTACAGCGGCGTTGAATACGAGGCATACGCCTTCATCAACCGCGCCACTGGCCCTTACCTCTGGGCTTACTGGGCCATGATGACCTGCAACGTGATCAGCTCGCAGCTTTTCTGGTTCAAGAAGTTGCGCACGCACTTGGGCTTCACTTTCTTCATGAGCATAATCGTGAACATCGGCATGTGGTTCGAGCGCTTCGTGATCATCGTGACCAGCCTCCATCGCGACTACATGCCCAGCGCTTGGACCATGTTCCACCCGACTTGGGTGGACGTGGGCGTGTTCTTGGGAACCATCGGCATCTTCTTCACCCTTTACCTGCTCTTCGCCCGCTACTTCCCGGTGCTGGCGCTGAACGAGGTGAAGTCCATCCTGAAAGTGAGCGGCGAGAGCTACAAGCAGGACGCCGCCAAACATCATCATCACTAGGCCATGGCGAACAAGGTCATTTACGCGGTCTATGACGATCCCGAGCAGCTGAAGGACGGCGCGCGCAAGCTCGTGTCCAGCGGCATCAAAGTGAAGGACGTCTTCTCGCCATTCCCGATGCACGGCATCGATCCGATCATCGGCATCACACGCACGCGCCTGGGCATCGTGAGCTTCATGTTCGGAATCACTGGCACCTGCTTGGCCGTTCTGGGCATCTGGTACTTCAACATCTTCGATTGGCCGATGAACATCGGTGGCAAGCCCAGTTTCAATTACTACCAGAACGTGCCTGCCTTCATCCCGGTCACCTTCGAGTTCACCGTGCTGTGCGCTGCCCACGGCATGGCGATCACCTACCTGATCCGCAACAAGACCTTGCCGGGCATGCCCTGCTCGCAATCTCGACTGCGCACCACCGACGATAAGTTCATCATCGAGGTCCGCACCGCCGACAATCACGGCCACAGTTCAGAGGCCATCGCGGAGCTGCTGCGCCAGAGCCCTGTAACGGAGATCAACGAGCGCCAATGCTGAGCAACATGCGCACCGCCAAGACTTTCACCGCGCTCACCGTTATCGGACTGCTCGCATCGTGCGGCAAGAGCGACTCCAACAGCCCCGGGGTGGAGTACATGCCCGACATGTATCGCAGCCCGGCCATTGAGGCTTATGTGGATTACGGTCAGGATCCCTACTACCACACCGAGGACAAGGCGCGTGATCAGCGCAACCGCCCCAGCGCGCGCAAGCCTGTTGAAGGCACCATCGCCTTCAGTGATGTGGCCGAAATGGCGCAATTCAACATGCCTTATCCGTACCCCAATTCACCTGAAGGGTACGAAGCTGCTGGCGTGAACCTCAGGAGCCCGATCGAGATGACACAGGCCACCGTTGACCACGGCAAGGCTCTCTACGAGAAATTCTGCATGCATTGCCATGGCGCCACGGGCCAAGGCGACGGCCCTGTGGTGAACAACGGCAACTACCCTGCACCCGGCAGCTACACCGGTCCGCTGAGGGATTTGCCTGAGGGCAAGATCTTCCATGTGCTCGTCTATGGGAAGAACGTGGCCATGGGATCACATGCCTCTCAATTGAACAAAGAGGAGCGCTGGATGGTGACGCACTACGTGCAGTACTTGCAGAACGGTGGCATGATGACGCGAGAGCCCGCCGCCGCAGCACCCGCAACCACCGCCTCGAATTGAACCGCACGACAACGGAACCGCGATGAACTTCACCATCAGCAAAAGGGCGAGCACGCTGAGCATGGCGTTGATTGGCTTGGGCGCCATCGCCACCATCGTGGGCGTGATCGGCGACCACAGCGATCACCACCAACGCACATGGAGCGCACTGCTCGTCAATGGCTTCTTCTTCCTTGGCATCGGCTTGGGTGCCCTCTTCTTCTACTCGTTGCAGAATGCCACTGAAACGGCTTGGAGCGTGATGGTGAAGCGTGTCTATGAGGCCATCATGGGTTGGATACCCGTAGGCGCAGTGATCATGATCATCGTGCTTGCCGCGGGCACCTTCGGCATGCATCACATCTACCATTGGATGGATGGCACCCTGTACGACAAGGCTAGCCCTAATTACGATGCGATCATGGATGGCAAGAAGGCCTTCTTGAACATCCCCTTCTTCTGGATCCGGTCACTTGCCTATCTGGCCACCTTCGTCTTCGCAGCGAATTGGTTCCGCAAGAAGAGCTTGGAGATGGATGGGCTTACCGGCGAGAGCCTTGTGCGCACGCACTTGCTCACTTACCGCCGCGGCGCGTTGTTCCTCGTGTTCTTCGCGGTGTTCAGCAGCACGCTCGCATGGGACTGGCTCATGAGCATCGATGCGCACTGGTTCAGCACCCTATACGGCTGGTACGTGTTCAGCGGCATGTGGGTGAGCGCCATGATCACCGGCGTGATCCTCGTGCTTTACCTGAAGCGCAAGGGCTACCTTCCTCAAGTGAACAACAGCCACATACACGACATGGGCAAGTGGGTCTTCGCTGTGAGCTTCCTCTGGACCTACCTGTACTTCTCGCAGTTCATGCTGATCTGGTACGCGAACATCCCGGAAGAGGTCACCTACTTCCAGGACCGCATCAATCACCATCCGGCTCTGATGTGGACCATCTTCTTCATCAACTTCGCGGTGCCGATGGCCTTGCTGATGGCGCGCGATGCAAAGCGGAACCCTCGCTACCTCATCGGTGTGGGCTCGGTGATCTTCATCGGCCATTGGCTGGATGTGAACTTGATGGTGATGCCGGGTGCGAATGGGCATCACTTCCATGGCATCGGCCTGCTCGATGTGGGCATGTTCGTGCTCTTCTTGGGCGCCTTTGTCCGCGTGGTGCTCGGCACCTTGGCGAAGGCACCGCTCACACCGGTGAACCATCCTTACTTGGAGGAGAGCATCCACCACAGCATCTGATCAACGAACACAAGGCATCCCTGCCGGGTTAGCATAGCGGACAATGACCAAGCTCCTGATACTGATCGTCGTGGTCCTGGGCATCCTCGCGGTGGCCCAGTTGGCCCGCGTGTATGAGCTCACTTCGAAACTGCGCGGCAAGCGCGAGGAGGAGATCTTCGATGCGGACAACCGGATGAATGCTACCCTCATGTGGCTCTTCCCCATCGCCTACTTCGGCTTCTTCCTGTGGCTGGTGATGGCTTATGGCGACAAAATGCTGCCTGTTGCTGCGAGCACCCAAGGCGTTGACACGGATGCGCTTATGAACTTCAACTGGTGGATCCTGATCATAACGTTCATCGTCACCAACATCCTCCTGTTCTACTTCGCGGGCAAGTACGTTTTCAGCAAGGACCGCAGGGCCTATTGGCAACCGCATAACAACAAGCTCGAGCTCGCTTGGACCATTGCCCCGGCTGCCGTACTGGCCGTCATCATCATTTTCGGGTTGAACACTTGGCAGAACATCACCGCACCGGCTTTGCCCGACGCGATGAGCATGGAATTATATGCCAAGCAATTCGATTGGACAGCCCGTTATCCCGGCAATGATGGCATGCTCGGGGCCACGGACTATCGCGTGATCAGCGGCGAGAATCCGCTCGGCATCGTCACCGAAGCCACGATCAACAAGCGCTTGGAGGAGATTTCTCTGGAGAAGGCCGATACAGAGAAAGAGCTCGGCGGCTTGATCGCCGATTCGCGCCGTGAAGAGTTGGAGCACAGACTTGGATATTTGGATCGCATTGCGGCGCGCATCGTGAACCTGCGCATGGTGATGGCGCAGGACATCAAGACCAAGGGTGCTGCAAGCGCATACCTTCATGGGGCAGACGATGTGGTGACCAAGGATTTTATGCTGCCCAAGGGCCGTGAGACCAACATCCTCATTCGTAGCCGGGACATCATACATAGCGCCTACATCCCGCACCTGCGGATACAGATGAATGCTGTGCCGGGCATGACCACCAGCATGAAGGTGACACCGACCATCACCACCGACAGCATGCGCACCATTGCCGAAGTGATGCAGCAGGTTGATGAGATCAACGCGATACGCGCAGGCAAGGGCCAATCGCCATACGTGTTCGATTATCTCCTGCTCTGCAACAAGATCTGCGGAGCTGCCCACTACAACATGCAGATGACCTTGACGGTGACCACCGCCTCGGAATTCGATGCATGGTTGGCCGAAGCCAACAAGAAGCCATTCGAGCCAGCGTCCACCAATGCCGAGCAGCCCGCTGCCGCAGACGGCGGAATAGCTGCCATGCCTGTTAACGGAAACGATTCCTCAACGAACTAGACCGCCATGGGTGCACACGCGCACGCCGCTAACGCCGGGCACGCCGCCGGCCATCACGAGCACCACCACCACGAGGAGAGCTTCGTGTCGAAGTGGGTCTTCTCGCAGGACCACAAGATGATCGGGAAGCAATTCCTGGTCACGGCCATCTTCATGGCTTGGGTGGCCGTGATCATGTCGCTCATCTTCCGACTGCAGTTGGCATGGCCCAATGAGGGCTTCGCCTTCACCAACTTCTTCCTAGGCGATAAATGGGCTCCGGGCGGTGTGCTGGACCCGAACATGTACTTGGCGCTGGTAACGATCCACGGGACCATCATGGTGTTCTTCGTGCTCACCGGCGGGTTGAGCGGAACATTCGCCAACCTGCTGATCCCCTTGCAGGTGGGAGCGCGCGATATGGCAAGCGGCTTCATCAACATGCTCAGCTATTGGTTCTTCCTGTTGAGCAGCGTGATCATGCTCGCATCGCTCTTCGTGGAAGGAGGTCCCGCCAGTGCTGGTTGGACCATTTATCCGCCGTTGAGCGCGCTGCCCAAGGCCATTCCAGGCTCTGGCACCGGCATGACCCTCTGGCTGGTGAGCATGACCTTCTTCATCGCCAGCTCGCTCATGGGTGGCCTCAACTATGTGGTCACCATCCTGAATCTGCGCACCAAGGGCATGAAGATGACCCGCATGCCGTTGACCATGTGGGCCATCTTCCTTACAGCTGTGCTGGGCATCCTGAGCTTCCCGGTGCTGCTGAGCGCGGCATTGTTGCTACTGCTCGATCGCACGCTGAACACCAGCTTCTACCTCAGCGACATCCACTTGGCCGGTGAGGCGCTCGAGCAGACCGGGGGCAGCCCCGTGCTCTTCCAGCACCTGTTCTGGTTCCTTGGTCACCCCGAGGTATACATCGTGCTCCTGCCCGCGCTGGGCATTACCTCGGAGATCATCTCCACCAATGCGCGCAAGCCCATTTTCGGCTACCGCGCCATGATTGGCTCCATACTCGCGATCGGCTTCCTCAGCTTCATCGTTTGGGGCCACCATATGTTCGTCACCGGGATGAATCCCTTCCTCGGAAGCGTGTTCGTGGCCACCACCTTGCTGATTGCTATTCCCAGCGCGGTGAAGGTGTTCAACTACATCACCACGCTCTGGAAGGGCAACATCATCTTCACACCGGCCATGCTCTTCAGCATCGGCTTGGTGGCCACCTTCATCGCGGGCGGTCTCACTGGAATCATCCTCGCCGATAGCGCCCTCGACATCGCTGTGCACGATACCTATTTCGTGGTTGCGCACTTCCATATCGTGATGGGCATGAGCGCCATTTTCGGCATGTTCGCCGGCATCTACCATTGGTTCCCGAAGATGTACGGCAAAATGATGAACACGAAGCTGGGCTATGCCCACTTCTGGGTCACCTTCATCTGCGCCTTCGGGGTGTTCTTCCCCATGCACTTCATCGGGCTCGCTGGCGCACCTCGTCGCTACTACAGCTACACGGAGTTCCCGATGTTCGATAGCGTGGTTGACCTCAATATCGTGGTCACCGTGTTCGCCATCATTGGCGCGCTGGCCCAGGTGCTCTTCACCTACAACTTCTTCTACAGCATCTACCGAGGCCCCAAGGCAGTTCAGAACCCATGGAAGAGCAATACTTTGGAGTGGACGACACCAGTGGAGCATATCCATGGCAACTGGCCGGGCCCAATCCCCACGGTGCATCGCTGGCCATATGATTACAGCAAGCCTGGCAAGACGGAAGATTGGGTGAGCCAGATTACCCCCCTCGACCCCGGCGAGGAAGAGCACTAGCCTATTCCCTTGATCGATTGGAATGTCCGCACCTTTGGGTCGCGGACATTCTTTTTCATGGTCATCCGATTCACGCTACCGTTCCTTGCTTGGCTTACGACCGTGTACGCGCAAGGTCAGCTGTTCGATAGCATCGCTCATTTCGCGTAGCAGCCTCCGCGAATCGTGGCCAAGCTCGATGTGCGTGGCGGCTTCATCAGCAATCGCAGTGTCCGTTTCATTGGCATGAAGGCGGGCCTGGAGCACGCCAAGCGCTTCCAATACGGTCTGGGATTCAATCTGCTCTATCCCTCCGAGCAGCGGTCTGTTGAGGTTGATGGAAGTGAGGTTGACGCCCGATTGCGCATGGGCTACGTGGCGCCCTATGTCGACTACGCGTTCTACCAGCGCGGAAATTGGGAGGCGCGCATTCCAGTGCAAATCGGCTTCGGCGCGGGATCGCTTGCCTACACCAATGACGCCGGTGAGCGCCGTACCATCGCGCGCAGCGGACTCTTCCTCTACGAACCCGCCATGACCATCCAGTACCGCGTCGCCCGCTACTTCGCAGTGGGTGCTGGCTGGGGCTTCCGCATCGTGGTGCAAACCGGCCAGGACCTCGGCGAGCGGCTCACAGCGCCGGTCTATCTCTTCGGGCTCCGGGTGTTCATCGGCGATATGTGGCGCGATGCGCGCGGCGCGGGCGAATGACCTTCGGCTACCTTCGGCACCATGTCTGAAGGATTCGATGTGCGCAAGGAGCAACGTTCCAGTTCCGATAAGGAGATGGAGCAGGTGCTACGGCCGCGACGTTTCGAGGAGTTCGCTGGCCAGAAAGCCGTTACCGACAACCTGAAGGTGTTCGTGCAAGCGGCCAAGCAGCGCGGCGAAGCCTTGGATCATGTGCTCTTGCATGGCCCTCCCGGATTGGGCAAGACCACCTTGGCCAACATCATCGCGCAAGAGATGGGCGTGGGCATCCGCATCACCAGTGGGCCAGTGCTCGACAAACCCGCCGACCTCGCGGGGCTGCTCACCAACCTGGAGCCCCACGACGTGCTCTTCATCGACGAGATCCACCGCCTCACGCCGGTGATTGAAGAGTACCTGTACAGCGCGATGGAAGATTACCGCATTGATCTCGTGATTGATGCTGGTCCGAACGCGCGCACGGTGCAGATCGCGCTCAACCCCTTCACGTTGGTGGGCGCCACCACGCGCAGCGGCCTGCTCACCGCACCACTGCGCGCGCGCTTCGGCATAAATAGCCGCCTCGATTATTACGACAGCACCATCCTCAAGGGCATCGTGAAACGAAGCGCTGGCCTGCTGAACGTGCCCATTGTGGAGGATGCCGCCAACGAGATCGCGCGCCGCAGCCGCGGCACGCCGCGCATCGCAAATGCCTGCTTCGCCGCGTGCGCGACTTCGCGCAGATCCAAGGCGATGGCACCATCGACCTGTCCATCGCGCAGCATGCATTAAAGGCCCTGAACGTTGATGCGCACGGCCTCGATGAAATGGACAACCGCATCCTCGGCGCCATCATCGACAAGTTCAGCGGCGGGCCTGTGGGATTGAACACCGTTGCCACGGCTGTTGGCGAAGAAGCCGGCACCATTGAGGAAGTGTATGAGCCCTTCCTGATCATGGAAGGCTACCTGCAACGCACGCCGCGAGGTCGTCAAGCCACTGAGCGCGCTTTCAAGCACCTCGGGCGCGTGCCCAGTGTGAAGCCGGGTAGTTTGTTCGAGTAGCCGCCTACCTTCCCCGCGTGCTCACTGCGCGCGCGAGATCCGACCTGATGAAAGCCGAAGCGAATAGGCTTGGTTTCTTGGCGTGCGGCATCGCGCGGGCGGAGTTCCTGGCCGAAGAGGCGCCACGCTTGGAGCAATGGCTGGGGGATGGGAAGCATGGTCAAATGGCATACATGGCCAATCATTTCGACATGCGACTTGATCCGCGCAAGCTGGTGCCCGGTGCCAAGAGCGTGATCAGTTTGGCATTCAATTATTTCACAACGGCGCGGCAAGCTGATCCGGAAGCCCCGATGCTGAGCACATACGCGTACGGCCGCGATTACCACAAGGTGGTTAAGCAGCGCTTGAAGCCGCTCATGGCATTCGTGCAGGAACGCTTCGGCGATGCGGCCATGCGCGCTTTTGTCGATAGCGCACCGGTCATGGAGAAGGCTTGGGCGCAACGGGCTGGCATAGGATGGGTGGGCAAGCACACCAACGTGATCAGACAAGGAGCGGGCAGCTGGTTCTTCCTGTGCGAGATCATCACCGATCTGGAATTGGAGCCTGATGCACCCGCCACCGACCATTGCGGCACATGCCGTCGGTGCGTCGATGCTTGCCCAACGGATGCGATCACGCCTTACGGCGTCGACGGCAGCCGATGCATCAGCTACCTCACGATCGAATTGAAGGAAGCGATTCCTCAAGAGTTCGCCGGCAAACTCGATGGTTGGGCCTTCGGCTGTGATGTATGTCAGCAAGTATGCCCTTGGAACCGTTTCAGCGTGCCGCACGCGGAACCAGCATTCGCACCCAAAGCGGAACTGCTCAATCTCAAAGCGGAAGAATGGCACGGCATGACCGAAATGGTCTTCGAGCGCTTGTTCGAAGGGAGCGCCGTGAAGCGCGCCAAATACAGTGGTTTGAGCCGCTCGCTCCGGTTTCTCAGGAACGGCGATTGAGCATGGCCATCAACTCCTCATGGTGTTGTTGAACACCTCGACGATCACGTCCTTGTAGATGTGGCCGAAGGTGGCCAGACACCAGGCCTTCAGGACGATTTGGTCGCTTTGACCCACCCATTTGCGGGCCTTGATCAACTCTTTTCGGAACAGGCGCGGATCGAAACTGACCTTCTGGAGCACCTGCTTGCTGAACTCCATCATCTTCCTTCCTTGGTCCATCATCACGGGTCGGGTTTAGCGAGCGACAAGATAGGCTGCTGGCCAGGCCATAGGCGGGCGAGTTTTCCACCGAAGGAGGCCGAGCAAGAGGAACGGACCGGGGTGCGCCTTGGTATGGCGTTGTGACGAATAGGCTCCGCTTAGGGCACGAGCTTCCGCTCTGTTGCCTGGAGCACCTCGTTGGTTGCCGTGTTGTAGGCATAGGCCACCAAGGCGAAATTCTGGGCATTCCAGTTCGCGTTCACGGGCACATTGTTCCAGCTGAGCGTCAGGGTGTCGCCGGCCTGAGCGTCACTAGCAATCAGGGTCTCGCCCCAGGTGCCATTCAGATTGGTGCGCAGCACATGCCGGTGGTCATAGTCCGAAACATCTGGTGGGCTTACCAAGGAATTCAACTGCCAATCGACCACATGGTCCTCGGTCAGGTATGCGGTCAGGTTGAGGCTGCTGGATATCGTGGTTAGCACAGCCACTTTCACTTCGGCCGAAACGGTGTTCGTTGCAGCGTTATGCGTGAACTGGCTTACCCAGACATCACATGCCGCATCCTGAGCGATGATCGCCGCGACCGCGCTGCTCCAGTTCCCGCTGGAGATGGTGGTGCTGTTGTTGAAAGGCGCGCGGTTCACCAAGCCGGTTGGCAGGAAGCTGATGCTGAAGCTTGTTGCGTAAGCACTGCCCGCAGGTGTGCGG
Organism: Flavobacteriales bacterium; assembly: GCA_016713865.1. Lineage (GTDB taxonomy): Bacteria > Bacteroidota > Bacteroidia > Flavobacteriales_F > PHOS-HE28 > PHOS-HE28. Next base: position 158,116 of record JADJOG010000047.1, read on the forward strand.
AAATCAGTGGAGTAGGAACCGTTGGATGCTTGGGGATTCACCGGCGCGGCGAAAAAGTCCGTTGCATGGATCCCCACTACGATCAAATCATCGCCGAAGGCGTTCGCGAGGTTGGCAGCAACGGCATGTGCAGCGGGGCAGGTGTTGCACCGATGGCCGGTGAACTCTTCGAGTAGAGCCCGCCGCTTCACGGTCTCGCCGCCACCGTTGTTTGTTTGCCCTGGCGGTATGGGCTCATCGACTTTATCGCAACCAGCCAGCAGGATCACATTGATCAGAAGAATGGCGGAGAAGGCGCGCATGATCAGAATGTGCTTGTGATCGACAAGGTAAGGCCATTTGCGGCGGGTACTTGCCGGCAAACACCGCCCACGCAGAAGATGCCGGCGCGCTGGCGTCCGTAATTAATCTGGAACCGGTTGCCGCCACGGATGTAGCCGAAAGAGCCTATGGGATAATGGAGCGGCTCTTGGCCGGCGGCTTCCAAATCGTCAGAGCCGATGTAGTTGTACTGATCCATGGCGGCCACGAACCAGTGAGGACTGAAGGTGAACTCGACCAGCGCGGTGGCCCAGTTGCCCTGATCCTGTCGGGTGCTCAGGTGCTGCAGCTCAAAGCGAACCGAATTGCGCTCATTGAAGTTGTGCAGGCCTTCGAGTATCGCGATATCGGCATAAACAGTTGACTTGCCGGGCTTGCCTTGTATGATGTCGATGTCGTAAACGACATTGAGGTAAGTGAAAGCCAACTCCCAATCGTCGCTCACTTTCTTACGTACCTCAACATTAAGGTCCTGGAAGTAGTTCCGCTTACCGGGGTTGAAGATGCGCGAAGTGTAGCCGATGCGGGCGGTGGTATCATCGGCTATGCCCAATCGCGTGGTATCAAGCGAGTAGGCCGTGCTGAAGTTCACTGCCACCTTGGTGCCGTACTTGCCGCCGAGCGGAGTGCCTTTCTTGAATTTGTAGAAGACCTCGCCCTGTGCGCTCACTTCCCCATTAGGCTGTGTGGCGTAAGGATAAAGCGTTGCTGGCAGGTTGTAGGTGTGCTGCTTGGTGAGCGGCGGCAGGAAGTTGATGTTGAGATCGAACGGCGTGGGCGCGGCACGGTCGCTCTGGAAGAACATGTTGTCGAACGAATGCGCGCCCAGTGTGGCGCCAAAGCCCTTCACGCTATACGTGGCATTGACCATAGCGGCCTCGCCATTCTTATAGATGAAATTGTTCTTGCCGTTCGGGTCGTTGATCTTGTAGGCATACTCACCATAGATGTTCCAGCGCGGAGTGATGAAGTTCGCCCGGAAGGCCCAAGCGCCCACGTTCTGAGGAAGTATGAGCAAGGGGTCGCGATCCTCTTGGAATTTGCTCACGAAACTGCCGCCGATCACGAGGTTGCCGGTGCTGGTCCACGCGCTGTCCAACAGTTCGCGCAGGTCCAACTCAGCATCGAAGCCGCGGACCAGCCCGGGGCCATTCACGGTTCGATTATCGAATGCGAAACGCTGCTTGCCAACGACTCCTTTCAGATAGATGCCGCGAAAGGGCTTGTACTTCACGCGAAGCCCATCCATGGCATTGTCCACGCCCAAGTAGCGCTCTTCATAACTGCGGAAGATGAGCCCTTGGCCGAATTGCTCGAAGAAATTACCAGCTGTAATCTCCAGGTCGCTGAGCTTGTATTTCACATAGCGGTATCCGATGCCGGACCCCAAGTAGGGCTGGCCAGCAGGATACCCAGCCAAGCGTGGCTCATATGACTCGAATCGGATACCCGTCTCGAATTGCTCGGTGCTGTAAATCAGGTTCAGCCAGGAGTTCAGGCCCATGCGCTGCGGCAGCACCACCGCGCCGATGTCCTCGTCTTCATTGTAGTACTGCGCATCGGTGCTGAAGTTCCCATGGAGCTGGCCCCCAGTGAGCTGTGCTGATGCGCCGAGCGGTGAAAGGAAGAACGATGCCGCGACCAGCGGCAGCCATGCGGATCGTATGCTCATCGCTGCGAATGTCGCGCCTTACTTCTTACTGCCGGATAGCTCGAGCACTTTCTTGAACAGCTCGTTCTCATCGCCCGGCTCGTAATTGTTGTGCTGCCATACGATCTCGCCCGCGCCATCCACGAGAAAGGTGTGCGGCACGTTGTTCACGTTCAGGGCGCGCTTGAAATCGCCGTTGGGGTCCAGGTAAACGTCGTATTCCCAGCCCTGGCCATTCACGTATGGCTTCACGCGGGCCGAACTGCGCGCGTCATCGATGGAGATGGCGATGAGCTTCACGCCGGTCTTTGCCTGCCAATCGTCATACTTCTCGGCAATCGCGGAGAGTTCCTTTTTGCACGGCGCGCACCAAGTAGCCCAGAAGTTGATGATCATCGGCTTGCCTCCGTTACTGAGGCTTCGGGTATCCACCTTCTTGCCATCAAGCGTTTGCACCATGGCACTGGGGATCTGCGATCCAGGCAGCGCAGCGGAAAGAAGGATTGTGAGCAGGCCGAGTGCGACTATGTTCTTCATGTGGTTGGTGTGGGTGGGAAAGAGAAGGTCAGCGATCGTTGGCAATTGCTGCGCCGGATCGCTGACCTTCTGAAATTCCCGCTATGCGCTCAAGGTCACTGGTTGATGGTCAGTTTGCGGGTAGCAGAGATGCCATCAGCGACGATGTGCACGAAGTAGCTGCCATTGGGAAGCTCGCTCAGGTTGATGTTGACCTGTTGCGCGCCAGCACCGAGGCTGCGGCTCATGCTCATCACTTGCTCGCCCAGCACATTCATCACGGAGAAGCGTGTGTTGGCGGCTGACTCGAGATTCATCTCAATGGTCACTTGGCCAGTTGAAGGGTTCGGGAAGATGTTCAGGCTGCTCTCCAAGCTGTTCTCCCCGATGCCCACGGAAAGGCCAGCCTTGAAGGGTTCCTTCACCACAGCGCCGAATTGACCGCCTTGCGTCATGAGCACGCCATTGCTGCGGAGCTTGTAATAGCCTTGGCCGTATGAGCAGCACATGCCATCGCCGTATGCATCGAGCACCTCCAAGCGGTAGCACTCATTGGGGTTCAGGTTCCACCAGTAATTGAATACGGTGTTGTCCTGGGTGGCCGCTGTGTATGGTCCTGCCTGAGCCACCACTTGATTGGCGCTGTTGTAGAGCTTCCACGAAGTCTCTTCGCAGTAGTTATCGGTCTTCAGCTCCAAGTGAACGGTGGCCAATGCGGCCTCAGGTGCCATGGAGAAATCGTACTCCTCGGTGTCGCCCTCTGGATGATCATCCGTTTGACCGTTGGGGTTGCTCACCTCTACGGTATAGTCCTGAGTGCCGCTAACCGTCACTTGATTGAAGTCCACATCGGCGCTGGCCCAGCGGGCGAGGTTGCCGGTCCAATTCACGGTCTGCAGCACGGTAGCGCCCTGCTTGATCTTCAACGTAGCGCTGGTGAGTGCGCTGGTGCCTTGGTTGTACAGGATGGCCTTCGGGTATTCGCCGGGGCAGAGCTTCACGCCAGGGTTCTGAAGCAGTGTGGCATCGTTCACGCCATTGGTGAAAGGTGTCATGCACGAGTTGCGCCAGCTTTGGAAGAATTGCTGCCAAGTAGCTTGGCGGTTGATCACCGTGCCGGCATTGTTTCCGGGGCAATGCATGAAGAGCGTCGGGTAGGCGGTAACGCCGTAAGTCTGGCGAAGAGCAGCCCCTGCACCATTGGGTCCAATGATGGGGTAGGGCGTGTTCTCAATCCAGTTTCCCTGCGACCCCGATGCTCCGCCAAGAAGTGCCATGGAACTGGCTGCATCTCCATCAACGAAGAAGATCATCAGGTCATTGGTGCCCTCGGGGCCGAACTCATGGTACAAGGTCTCCATTATGCCGCTCTTGTGCCAAGCCCAGCAGGGTCCGCACCAGTGCGCGCTCACATCAACCAGAACGGTCTTCCCTTGGTTGAGGTAATCTTGGATGGAGTGCGTGTTCCCATTGATGTCCGTGGCCGTCTAGTTCTGATTCTGGGCCACGGCCAGCGAGCCGATGGAAAGAGCTGCGGCTGCGAGTAAAGTCCGTTGGTTCATGCTCGGGGTTTTAGGTTTTCTTTGGAAGTTCTTGCTGGGAACCGGTGCTAAATGAGGGTGGCCAGTCGGTTTCCGCCGCCGAACATAGGAGCATGGGTGTTTCGCATCTCATCGGATCCGCCAAGCGGTTGGGATCCTATTCGCCCTGTGCGCATCCTCGGTTTAATCGCTTCAACCAAGCGGTCCTTACATTTGAGGCAGCCCACGCACAGCGCGGACTGTTTGTAGCCCAATTCCAGCCACCACATGCCACGATTCCTACCCGCTTTGCTTTTCGTCTCTCTCACCGGTTCAGCCTTTAGCCAAGGTTTGGTGAACATCATCGATGAAGACGGTCATACCGTGAACGGGACCGTCATTCATCATCCGTGCAACTTCTCCACGGATACCGTTAGCCTTCTTGCCAGGCTGAATGTCGGGGATTCCCGAACGGTGAACGTCCGTCGGTACGAGATGTGGCCTGTACCCGGTACCAATAACTTCTTCTGCTGGGGCGTGTGCTACTTGCCTGTTTCCGTTGGCACTTTCTCTTCTTGGGTATCTGACCACTATGTGGACATGAATCCGGGAGCCACGTACAACAACTTCCATGCGTACCACCAAGCCCAAGGCAACCTTAGCACCATGCGCTATAAGTTCGTGTGGTATGACATCGCTAATCCCACAGGGCCCGATAGCAGCTGGGTGGATATTGATTTTTGCGGGCTCGTAGGTGTAGGCGAACGTGGAAGCCAGCAAGCCTCTTTGAATGTCTGGCCGTCGCCCACAGATGGCCGTGAGCTGCAGTTCGACTTCGCTGTGGAGGGTTCTGCCCCGGCGCGTGTGGTGCTATACGACATGCTGGGTGCCGCCATCCGCCGCTCCGGCGCGATCGTTGCCCAAGGCCGCTTCTCATGGACAACCAGCGGCTTGGAGCCCGGTGTCTATTTCGCCACGCTTGAGCGGGACGGTAAGGCGATACGCACCCGAAGAGTTGTGGTAACCCAATAGCGTCAAGGCTCCCTATTCGGCCAGCCACTCGGCAACCAGCGCGGGCACCCCTGCTGCTGCCGTTGCCTCCAAACAATGGAAGCCCTTGCGGGCAACAGGTACCGGCTTAGGGTCGATGAGCACGAGGCGTGCCCTCTGCGGGGCATGGTGAATCAGGCTTGCGGCCGGATAGACATTCAGCGACGTGCCAATGACCATTAAGCGGTCAGCTTTGCTGATGATGGCGGCGGCCTTCTCGAGCATGGGCACTGCCTCCCCGAACCATACGATATGCGGACGGAGTTGGGATCCCAAAGGGCATTTCGCGCCCCGCTGAAGTGACGGCCCGTTGATGCGTGTGATGAGCGAGGGGTCGACCGTGCTGCGTGCCTTCAGGATCTCGCCATGCAAATGCAGCACGCTCGTGCTTCCGGCCCGTTCGTGGAGGTCATCGATGTTCTGCGTGATCACATCAACCGTGTAGCGCTTCTCCAGATCGACCAATGCACGGTGCGCGGCATTCGGATGCGCTGCCAGCACTTGCGACCGGCGTTCGTCATAGAACCGAAGCACCAGGTCCATGTCGCGCCGCCAAGCCTCCGGTGTGGCCACATCCTCAACATGGTATTGCTCCCATAAGCCATCGCCATCCCGAAAGGTGCGCAGGCCGCTCTCCGCGCTGATGCCGGCCCCGGTGAAAACCACTATCCGTTCCCGCGTCATTGGGCAATGTTACCCAACTAAAGCAAGGCTATCCGCTGATTTGGCGCGGCGCCCTATTTTCGGGCCCTTCAATTCCGGCCCTGCCGGATAACCCGCGCGCCCATCGAGCGATTTCTACCCCCTTTGTAAGAACCCATACGTACGCGAAGGGACAGGATGATCGACAGCCTGAACGGAGAGGTATTGACGCGTGGAGCGGACCATGTGGTGATTGACTGCCACGGCGTGGGCTATTTGGTGCATGCGCCAAGCGCGGTGCTGTCCCAGTTGCCTGCGAAAGGCTCTTGTCGGCTGCTCATCCACTACAGCGTGAGCGTCGATGTGCGATCTGGCGCTAGCGAGCACCGTTTGTTCGGCTTCCGGACCGGTGATGAGCGCGAGTTGTTCCGCAAGTTGATCGAGGTGCAAGGCGTGAGCGCCACGCTTGCCATGGCAATCATGGGCGCTCGCACTGCCGATGAGGTGCGCGGCGCGATCATCATGGGCGACGAGAGCATGCTCAAGGGCATCAAGGGCATCGGTCCGAAGCTGACGCAGCGCATCGTAGGGGAGCTGCAAGGGAAGCTGGGTGCCGCATCGGCCACCGCTCCAGCCGGTGTTCCCATGAGCACGGGCAATACGCTCCGGAGCGAGGCGTTATCGGCGCTGGTTTCACTCGGATTGGATCGGGCGAAAGCCGAACGAGCCCTGCAAGGCGTGCTGAATGAGCGCGGATCGGAACCTCCGCCGCTGGAAGAATTGATCAAGCTGACGCTGAAGAACCTGTGAGCCGGGCCGTGAATCTCATCCAATCGCTGCACGCTGCGCTCTCGCGCCGCGCCCTGCATTCCGTGCTGTTCCTCGCGCTACTCACACTGGGCGCTTCGGCGCGGGCGGGGGTGGTGCTGCAGGTCGATACTCCAGAGGTGGATCTGGTATACCCGATCACTGACCCGCTGGCTCCCGGTGGATCCAATCCGAGCCTGATCAATCTGGAAAACCCGGACAACATCGAGAGCGATGTGATCTACGACCCGATCACCGGGCAGTACATCATGCGCAGCAGCGTAGGTGGAAGCTTCGACTACAGGCCACCGATGAGCATGAGCCTCGAGGAGTACATCAACTACGACATGGAGCAATCCATGAAGGCGCATTGGCTCAACAAGGTGGAGGAGGAGAGCGAGGCCGCGCAGAAGGCGCTGATCCCGCAGATCAAGATCCGCGGCAAGGCGTTCGACCGGATTTTCGGTGGCAACACCATCGACATCAAGCCGCGTGGATCGGCCGAGGTGATCTTCGGGTTGAACATCTCGCGCACGGACAATCCGCGCATCCCGATCCAGCAGCGCAGGATAACCACCTTCAACTTCGATCAGCGGATCCAATTGAACCTGATGGGCAGTATTGGCGAGAAGCTGAAGATCAATACCAACTACAACACGCAGGCGACCTTCGACTTCGAGAACCAGGTGAAACTGAATTACACCGGGTACGAGGATGAGATCATCCAGAAGATCGAGGCCGGCAATGTGAGCCTGCCCTTGCGCGGCACCCTGATCCAAGGCAGCCAGAGCCTCTTCGGCCTGAAGACCGAGATGAAATTCGGCCGACTTACTGCTACCGCCATCTTCAGCCAGGAGAAAGGGCAGCGCCGCAACGTGCAAACGCAGGGTGGCGCGCAGACCAACAACTTCGAGATCAAGGCCGATGAGTATGAGGCCAACAAGCACTACTTCCTCAGCTATGCGTTCCGTGAGCAATACGAGAATTCGTTGCGCACACTGCCCACGGTGAACAGCGGCGTATTGATCACCCGCGTGGAAGTCTGGGTGACCAACATGCGGCAGGATTACCAGCAGAACCGCAACGTGGTGGCCTTTACGGATATCGGTGAAGACGCCAGTGCCGCGGCTATCGCAGCCGGTCGCGTGAGCAGCGACCTGCCTCCCGGGCTCCTCATCGACAATCCAGGAGCCGATGCCGACAATGCCGCGAACTCGCTCTACGCGACAGTGAGCACCAATCCTGGCATCCGCAGTTTCGTGAATGCCAGCGGTGCGCTGCAGGCGCTCGGGCTCACCCCCGCGCGCCACTTCGAGAAGCTCGAGAGCGCTCGCTTGCTGAATCCGAGCGAATTCACATTCAATCCGCGACTCGGTTTCATCACACTCAATCAATCGCTTAATAACGACGAGGTGCTCGCGGTGGCCTTCCAGTACACCTTGAACGGGCAGACTTTCCAAGTCGGCGAATTCAGCACCGATGGCATCGGCCCGCCCGACGCACTGATCCTGCGCTTGCTCAAGGCCACCATCACCAACCCGCGCATACCGCTGTGGGACCTGATGATGAAGAACGTGTACTCGCTCGGCGCTTTCCAGGTGAACAGTGAGAATTTCCGTCTCGATGTGGTTTACAACAACCCGGTCACCGGGGTCGATATCAACTACATCCCGCGACAGCCGGTGGATCAGATACCACTCCTTCAAACGGTGGCCATGGACCGCTTGGACCCGAACAATGCGCCCAACCCCGATGGATGGTTCGACTTCATCGATGGCGCTGCCACGCAAGGCGGTACCATACAGGCGCAAACAGGACGGCTCTACTTCCCAGTGTTGGAGCCATTCGGCAGTTTTCTGGATCGGCAGCTCATCGGCCCGGACCCCGGCAATCCGATTCAGTCCGATGCCATCCGGCGCACGATCGTTTATCAGCAGCTCTACGACAGCACCAAGATCGCTGCCCAGAACCAGCCCGAGCTGAATCGTTTCAAGCTGCGTGGCAGCTACCGCAGCGCGAGCAGCGATGTGATCAACCTGAATTCGGTGAACATCCCGCAAGGCAGCGTGGTGGTAACCGCAGGCGGCGTGCGGTTGGTGGAGAACCAGGACTACACCGTCGATTACAACCTCGGCCGGGTGCGCATCCTCAACCAAGGGATCCTCGAGAGCGGCACACCGGTGAACATCGCCCTCGAGAGCAACTCGCTCTTCAGTATTCAGACGCGGACATTGGCTGGCGCCCGCTTCGATTACAAAGTGAATCGAGACCTCGTGTTGGGCGGCACTATCATGAACCTGTACGAGCGACCGCTCACCCAGAAGGTGAACGTGGGGAGGAGCCAATCGCCAATACCATCATCGGCTTGGATGCGAATTGGCAGACCAAGTCGCTCTGGCTCACCCAACTCGTTGATAAGCTGCCCTTCTATGCCACCAAGCAGGAGAGCAACGTGACTGGCAGCATCGTGCATACCTGATCCCCGGCCATAGCCGAGCGATCGGTAACGCGGGCACCAGCTACATCGACGATTTCGAGGGCAGCGTGAGCACGATCGACCTCCGTACGCAGAGCCTCTGGTTCCACGCGAGCACACCGCAAGGCATCAGCCTTTCCCGGAGGGCAACCTGGTGAACAATAGGGAAACAGGTTTCCGCCGCGCGCAGCTGAGCTGGTACGTGATCGATCCGCTGTTCTTCCGGCAGAACAACCTTACACCGAGCCACATCGCCAATAACGCGGCCATGCGCAGCGACAATCGCATGCGCGAGGTGCTCGAACGTGAGGTTTTCCCTTTCAGGCAACTGCCAGCCGGCACGCCCAACAATATCCCGGTGCTCGATCTATCCTATTTCCCTAAGGAGCGCGGGCCATACAACTACGAAACGAGCGGTGCGCGCTTGAATGCCGACGGCACCTTCAATGATCCGGAGAACAACTGGGCCGGCATGATGCGCCGGATCACCACCACCGATTTCGAGACCAGCAACATCGAGAGCATCCAGTTCTGGGTGATGGATCCCTTCCAACAAGGCGTAGTCGGGGCGAGCAACGTGAACTCGAGCAACACCACCGGCGGCTACCTGTATATCGACCTGGGCAATCTGAGCGAGGATGTGCTCCGCGATGGGCGCAAGGCATTTGAGAATGGTCTGCCGAAGGACTTGGATGACGATACCGCGCCCGTTGACACCACGCGCTGGGGAGCTGTGCCGCTCACGCAGAACGTGGTGAACGCCTTCGCCTTACTGCAGAGCAACAGCAATCGCTTCCAGGACGTGGGCCTCGACGGCCTCAGTGGTTCGCAGCCCGACCGTTTCGGATACCGTGAGCAAACGCACTTCGGCGATTTCCTGAATAACGTGCAAGGCGTGATTACCGACCCCGTGGCGCTTGCTCGGTTGCAGGAGGATCCCAGCAACGATGACTATCGCTTTTTCCGAGGCGATGCGCTCGATCAGGCGCAGGCCAGCGTGCTGGAGCGCTACAAGCGATTCAACAACCCGGAGGGCAACAGCGTAACCGACGAGGACAGCCCGGAGGACTACCCCACGCAGCAGACAACGATTCCTACGACCGAGGATATCAATCTGGATCAGAACCTGGCCGAGGGCGAGAGCTACTTCCACTACAAGATCCCTTTGCGTCCGCAGGACATGGTGGTGGGCCAAGGCTTCATCACGGACCGCATCCTTGGCGAAGCCTCAACGCCCGAAGGCACCAAGCAGGTTTACTGGTACCAATTCAAGATACCGGTTCGACAGCCCACGGAAGTGGTGAACGGGATCCAGGATTTCCGGAGCATCCGCTTCATGCGCATGTATCTGCATGGCTGGCAGCAAGAGGCCACCATGCGATTCGCAAGGCTTGAGTTCGTGCGCGGTGAATGGCGCAAATACGCGCAATCGCTGGAGAATCCCGGCGAGGTGAGCGGGAGTGATGATGATCCAACGGCCTTCTCGGTCGCCGCCGTGAACATCGAGGAGAACGGCAACCGTTACCCGATCAACTACGTGCTCCCGCCGGGCATCAACAAGGAGATCGATGTGGCCAGCGCGAACCTGCGCAACCTGAATGAGCAGAGCCTTCAGCTCAAAGTGTGCAACCTGCGCGATGGCGATGCGCGCGGCGCCTTCCGGAACGTGCAGTTCGATATCCGAAGCTACAAGAAGCTGCGCATGTTCATACACGCCGAGAGCTCGGACCCCAACAGTCCGATCGCGTACGGTGATGCTTCGGTGTTCATCCGCCTCGGCAATGACCTCGATCAGAACTACTATGAGTACGAGGTGCCGTTGAGGCCCTCTGTGTTCTTCGATCGCGACCCGTTCAATGTATGGCCCGAGGCCAACGACATGGTGGTTGAATTCGCCAAGCTGAACGACCTGAAGATCCAACGCGACCAATCGGATTACCCGCGCAACCTGCGTTATGTCGGCACCGATGGGGACCGCCGGATATTCGTGAAGGGCAGTCCCAACCTCAGCCAGATGCGCAGCATCATGATCGGTGTGCGCAACCCCAAGAAGGACGGCGAGGAAACCAATCCGTGGGCGCCTGACAATGGCTTGGCGAAGTGCCTCGAGGTCTGGGTGAACGAGCTACGCCTCACCGATTTCGACCAGCGCGGCGGATATGCCGCCGTGGCGCGCTTGAACGCTCAGCTCGCCGATCTGGGCACCGTGAGCGTTGCCGCCAATTACAGCACGCCCTTCTGGGGGAGCATCGACAAGCGCGTGAGCGAACGGCAACGCGACACCCGTTACGGGCTCGATGTGAGCGCCAACATCGAGATGGGCAAGTTCCTGCCTGAGAAATCCAACGTGCGCATACCCATGTACGTGGGCTACAGCGAACAGGTGATCAATCCGCAATTCGACCCGCTCAATCCCGACATCGAATTCAACGATGCGACCCGCAGCCTTACGCGCGAGGAGCGTCGCGAGCGCCTGAAGGAATCGCGCATCTACACCCGTAGGCGCAGCTTGAACTTCACGAACGTTCGCAAGGATCGCGGCGAAGGCGCCGGCCCGGAGCGCCCATGGGATGTGGAGAACCTCAGCCTCTCATACAGTTATTCCGATCAGGAGTACTTCGATATCAACACCGCGTTCGAGAACACACGCACCTATCGCGGCTCGCTGGCGTACCTGCACACGCCCAAGCCCAGGCCCATTGAGCCATTCAAGGACATCGGTTTCGTGAGCAAGAGCAAATGGCTGAAGCTGATCAAGGACTTCAACGTGAACATGGGCTTCAAGCAGGTGAGCATGCGCACCAGCGTCGATCGCCAATACCTCGAACGACTGGTTAAGCCCAACCCCGACATCGAATCGCTGCCACCAAGGCCTACCTACAACAAGAACTTCAACTGGCAGAGCCAATACGGCTTCAAATACGACATCACGCGATCGCTCAAGGTCGACTTCAATGCCAATAACCTGGCCGTGATCGGCGAGACACCCGGTCGCGTGAGCCCAAGAATCGAGGATGAGTACCAGCTTTGGAAGGACAGCGTGATGGCCAGCATCCGCGGCTTCGGCGAGGTGACACGCTACGACCATACCGCCGCGCTCACCTACACGCTGCCGCTCGACAAGCTACCGCTCACCGATTGGATCACGGCCCACCCCTCTTACACCGCGGGCTATCAGTGGGACCGGGCACCATTCACACAGGACACCCTGGGCCATGTGATCCAGAACTCGCAGAACATCTCGGTGAACGGCCAGTTCAACTTCGTGAACCTCTACAACAAGTGGAAGTATTTCAAGAAGATCAACGACAAGGCCCGGAGCAATAAGCCCAAGCCGGCAACCGCGCCCGCGCGCGGCGGTGCGGCGCCCAAGCCCGAGGAACCGCCCAAGAAAGGCGAGAAATTCAACGTGCTCGAAGGCCTTGCACGTGTGCTGATGACCGTGCGAACGGGCTCGATCACGTACAGCCAGAACAGCGGCATGTTGCTGCCCGGTTATGGACGCAAGACCAACATCATGGGCATGGACAACTTCATGGCTCCAGGATTCGGCTTCGTGCTGGGGCAGCAGGACCATGCCTTCAATGGCGATCCGCAGCGCGACTTCGCGCAGACGGCGGCGGACAATGGCTGGCTCGTGAACACGCCTTCCATCTTCACCGCCCGCACCAACGCGCGCACCGAGAACATCAATGCGCGCCTCTCGCTGGAGCCCTTCCGCGGCATGCGCGTGGTGATGAGCGCCAATCGCACCATCGCCACCAACCGCCGCTCCTTCTTCCGATGGAATGAGGATCTGCAGGATTATGTGGATGACAGCCCCAACGAGACCGGCAGCTTCAGCGTGAGCATGATCACCTGGCGCACCGCCTTCAGCCGCGACGATGACAACTTCGTGAACCAGATCTTCCAGGATGTCCTAGCCAATCGCCGCGTGATCAGCGAACGATTGGGCAGCGAGAACCCGGAGAGCGTGCTCGATACGCAAACAGGTTATTATTCCGGCTACGGGCCCACCAATCAGGATGTGGTGATCCCGGCCTTCCTCGCCGCATACACGGGCCGCTCAGCCGGCTCCGTGGGTCTCAATCCATTCAAGCTCCTGCCGGCGCCCAATTGGGATGTCACTTACGATGGTCTCACCAAGCTGCCGCTCTTCGCGAAGTGGTTCCGGACCTTCACGGTGAAGCACAGCTATCGCTCCAGCTTCAACATCGCCAACTACATCACCAACCTGCTGTACGTGCCTGGCGGCAATGCGACGGATGCGGCGGGCAACTACATCCCCGAGCGCCAGATCTCCGTGCTTACGGTGCAGGAGACCATGCGGCCGCTCATGAGCTTCGATGGCACCTTGAAGAACGGCCTGCTCGCCAAAGTGGAGTATAACCGCGACCGCAACCTGAGCCTGGGCCTTACCAACTATCAGGTGACTGAGGTGCGCGGCAGGGAATACGTGATCGGCACCGGATACCGCTTCAAGAACGTGAAGCTCCCGTTCAACGTGGGCGCCAAGAAGCCGGAAAGCGACTTGAATGTGCGAGTCGACCTCAGCTTGCGCGACAACTTCACCGTGATCCGCAAGATGGAGGAATTGCAGAACCAGGTTACCGCAGGCCAGAAGGTGCTCTCGATCAAGACCAGCGCCGACTATGTGCTCAACCAGCGCCTCAATGTGCGAGCCTTCTACGAGCGCGTGGTGAACACACCCGTTATCTCCACCTCGTTCCCGAGCGCCAACACCAACCTGGGCATCGCCATCCGCTTCACGCTCACGCAATGATGCGCAGCGCTACTTTCGCCGGCCAGCACTGAGAACGCAACCACCCGATCGACCATGACCATACCCGCCGACCTCCGCTACACGAAAGATCATGAATGGGTGCGCATCGAAGGCGATAGCGCCATCGTGGGCATCACCGATTTCGCACAAGGCGAATTGGGCGACATCGTCTTCATCGACATCAAGGCGGAAGGAGAGGCGCTTGATCAGGAAGCCGTGTTCGGCACGGTTGAGGCAGTGAAGACCGTGAGCGACCTATTCATGCCATTGGGCGGCACCGTGGTCGAGGTGAACCCCGCGCTCGCCAGCGATGCCTCGCTGGTGAATACCGACCCGTATGGTCAGGGTTGGATGGTGCGTGTGAAGCTCAGCGACCCCTCTCAGGCCAGCGGTCTAATGACCGCCGAATCGTACAAAGCGCTGGTTGGCGGCTGATGCCATCCCTTTTGCGCAGGCTCCGTTGGACCCTGTCCTGGGCCGCGCTCATCTTCATCCTCTGCCTCATGCCTGGCGCTGCCGTGCCATCGTGGCATTGGGCCGATTTCTTCAACGCTGACAAACTGGTGCACTTCGCCTTGTTCGCCGTGCTCGCGGTTCTCGCGCTCCAAGCCCTGCAAGACGGTGCGGATTGGCGCATGGCCGCTGCCGTGCTGGTGGCAGTGATCGCCTATGGAGCGGTGCTCGAGGCCATGCAGATGCTCAGCGCGCTCGGCAGGCGCGGCGACTGGAATGATGTGGCCGCCAATAGCCTGGGCGCAATAGGCGGATGGGGTTTCCATCGGTGGCGCAGCGCCAAGCAACGGCCCAAAGACAAAGGCAACCATTCATAGCTTTGAACCCTCGACCCGCAGACGGGTACAGCCCCAAAACAAACGCCATGGAACTGAGGAAGAATCCTGAAGTGAATCTGGAGCGGCGGAAGTTCAGCTTCTGGATGATCGGCCTTCTCACCGCATTCGCCCTCACGCTGGTCTGCTTCGAATGGACCACCTTCAACCGTACCGCCGAAGGCTTCGGCCAGTTGCAGATGGACCTCTTGGAAGAAGAGGTGATACCGCCCAGCGCCACGCCGCCTCCTCCACCGCCTCCACCGCCCGCGCCTAGCACCGTGCTCGAGATCGTTGACGACGAGGAGGAAGTGGTTGAGGAGGAGGTGATCGATACCGAAGTGGATGACAAAACCGTGGTGGATGTGCCAGTGCGCCGCGAGGAAGAAGCAGAAGAGGAGCAGATCTTCACCATCGTTGAAGAGCAGCCGACCTTCCCTGGTGGAACAGAAGAGCTTTATAAATACCTGGGCAAGGCTGTTAAGTATCCTGAGATGGCCAAGGATGCGGGCATCAGCGGCACGGTGTACGTCACCTTCGAGGTGGACAAAGAAGGCGGCATCAAGGATGTGAAGGTGCTGCGCGGCATCGGTGGCGGCTGTGACGAGGAAGCCATCCGCGTGGTGAAGGCCATGCCGAAGTGGAAGCCTGGCAAGCAGCGCGGCAAGGCCGTTCGCGTGCAGTTCAACCTGCCGATCAAGTTCACGCTTCGCTGATCACAACCTGTTGCCAGCGGGCGCCTTTCGGCCCCGGCATGGGCGACTATCTTCGCCCGCCACCAATCAAGGTGACGATCGAAGAGCATGGCGTGCGGCAATTGCGGAACAGGAGCTGACGGCAAACCGGCTGGTTGCAAGAGCAACGGCTATTGCAGCACCAGCGGCTGCAACAAGCTGGGTGTCTTCGACTGGCTCACCGGTGTTCCGCTCCCGCAAGGGCAAAGCGCCTTCGATGGCGTCGAGGTGCGATTCAAGAACACCCGCAAATCATTCTTCCGCAATACGAGCGGCTTGCAGCTCTCGCCCGGCGACCTTGTGACGGTTGACGCTGCCCCTGGCTTCGATGTGGGCATGGTGAGCCTCGCCGGTGAACTGGTGCGCGCCCAGATGGCCCGTCGCAATGTGGTGGTGGAGACCTATGATCTGCGCAAGATCCTGCGCAAGAGCACGCAAGAAGACATAGACCGCTGGCATGCAGCGCGCAAGCAGGAAGATGAGACCATGCTGGCCGCACGTCAGATGGTGCGCAATGCCCGGTTGGACATGAAGGTGACCGATGCCGAGTTCCAAGGCGATGGCACCAAGGTCATCATCTACTACACGGCCGAGGAGCGCATCGATTTCCGTGGCATCGTGCGCACAATGGCCGATCGCTTCAAAGCGCGTGTGGAGATGAAGCAGATCGGGGCGCGGCAGGAAACCGGGCGCATCGGAGGCATCGGAAGCTGTGGCCGAGAGCTCTGCTGCAGCACCTGGCTCACCGATTTCCGCAGCGTGACCACCAGCGCCGCGCGTTACCAGCAGCTCGCGCTCAATCCGCAGAAGCTGGCCGGCCAATGCGGCAAGCTGAAGTGCTGCCTCAACTACGAGCTCGATATGTACATCGAGGCGGTCAAGAGCTATCCCTCGCAGAACGCCAAGCTCAAGACCCAGCAAGGCACCGGCGCGCATATGAAGACCGACATCTTCACGGGCAAGATGTGGTACGGCTTCAAGAAGCCCGGCGAGGGTTTCGTGATGGCGGGCTTCCCGGTGGATGTGGTGCGCGACATCATCGCGCAGAACAAACAAGGCATTGAGCCGGAGGTAGACCTGAACATGGCCGACGAGCCCGAACCAGCGGTGAAGGCGCCCGATTATGAGAACGTGGTTGGCCAGGACGACCTCACGCGTTTCGACAACAAGAGCAAGGGCGGCAAGAAGCGCGGTGGCCGAAACCGCGACCGCGATCGCCGCAACGATGGCCGTGGACCAGGCAGACCTTCGGGTGGTGCTCGGCAAGACAGGCCGCAGCAGCAAACGCAACGCCCACCACAAGAGGGACGTCCACCTCGGCCACAAGGCCAACAGGCACAAGGCGGTCAGCCTAGACCCGAAGGAGACCGTCCGAGCAACAGCGGGCGCAGCCGTCGCAGGCGCCGCTCGGGCGATCGTCCCGGAGGAGGGCCCCCACCTAGCCCGCCGTCGGCGTGAAGGCCAAGCATTCGTTGATCGCATGCGCATCGCTCCTGCTCGCAGGCTGCGCGGATAATGTCGTGTACCAAGCGGACACCACCATTCCGAACGGCGCATGGGAGAACACGCTGAAGCCCTCGTTCTCCTTCGACATCACAGACACGCTCAACGGACACAACGTCTTCATCGACGTGCGCCACACCGGCGACTACGCCTACAGCAACCTCTACCTCTTCGTTGACCTCGAAGGACCCGGAAGCCGCACCAAGCGCGACACCGTGGAATGCCTGCTGGCCGATCCGCTGGGGCGCTGGCACGGCAAGGGCACGGGCTTCATCTTCGCCAGCCGCACGCGCGACGCTAAGGTGCTCTACCGCATGGGCAATCGTTTCCCCAAAGCAGGCCGGTACACGATCACCTTCGAGCAGGCCATGCGCGACAATCCGCTGCCTGGCATCATCGACGTGGGAGTGAGCATTGAGCGCGGGAAGCAATAGGCGGGTGATAGGAGTGTTAGGGTATTCCGGTGCTAAAGCTCAAGTGTGCTTCGTAACAAATGCCTTCATCCAATGCGCGGTAGCACTGGAGAGCTGCGCAACCTGAGTTTCTGCACTTTCAACCACGCGCTCCGCACATTTCCTCCGTTGATAGCTCTGGCCCTGCTTCGTGAGGCCCATGGTGATCGCCGGTATTTTCGCCCCCGCCCGAATCAGGCTTGCCCAGCATGAAAAAAGGTCCCGCTAAGAGCAAGAAGAAGCGAAGGCTCCTCTGGTGGGCGCTGGTGCTTTCACCGGTGCTCGGCATCTACGCGATGCTGCTCGCCGCCTCGTTCAGCAACCTGCCCAGCATCGAGGACCTCGAGAACCCGCGCAGCGATCTGGCCACAGCCGTGCTTTTCAGCGATGGCTCCCAGATGGGGCAGTATTACCGCGAGAACCGCATCCCGGTCGATTACGCGCGCATCAATCAGCACGTGGTGGAGGCCTTGATCGCTACTGAGGACGAGCGCTTCCGCGACCACGCTGGCGTTGACCTGCGCGGCACCCTGCGCGCGGCAGTCTTCCTTGGCAAGCGTGGTGGCGCCAGCACGCTCACGCAGCAATTGGCCAAGATGCTCTTTCACGATCGCAGCGGCAATGTGGTGAAGCGCGTGTTCCAGAAGTTCCAGGAGTGGATCATCAGCTCGCGCCTCGAGCGCATGTACACCAAGGACGAGATCATCGCCATGTATCTCAACCGCTTCGATTGGGTGAACCAGGCGGTGGGCATACACAGCGCGGCGCGCGTCTATTTCAATACTACGCCCGATTCGCTGAAGCTGCACGAGGCCGCCATGCTCGTAGGCATGTGCAAGAACCCCGCGCTCTTCAACCCGCGCAAGGATTACCGCGTGGATACCGTGCTGCACCGCCGCATGGTGGTCTTCGATCAGATGCGCCGCAATGGATACATCAGCCAAACGGAATACGACTCGCTCAAAACGCTGCCGCTCGGCCTCGACTTCCAGAGCGTGAGCCACACCGAAGGCCCAGCGCCCTACTTCCGCGAGAGCCTTCGCGAGAAGCTGCAAGCGCTGCTCACGAGCACCGATGAGAATGGCAAGCTGCGCTATGCGCGCCCCGATGGCAAGCCTTACGACATCTACACCGATGGCCTGAAGGTGTACACCACCATAGACCGGCGCATGCAGGCCTATGCCGAATTCGCCGTGCGCGAGCACTTGGGCACGGAGCTGCAAGCCGACTTCTTCAAAGACATCGCGCGCAAGAAGAACAGGCCCTTCGACAGCCGGGTGACCAAGGACGAGATCGATGGCATCCTCAACTCCGCCATGAAGCGCAGCACGCGCTACAAGGTGATCACCGGCAAGCTCTGCGGCAGTTGCGAGCGACCGGCAGCATACATCCGCAAGGAAGAGCACGAAGGCAAACCGCATTTCCACTGCGACCCTGCTAAGGGCGGCTGCGATGCGTGGTGGCCCGTGGTGAAGGAGGTCGACATCCCGAAGGTCTTCGACACGCCGGTTAAGATGCGCGTGTTCAGCTGGAAGGGCGAGATCGACACCTTGATGAGCCCGATGGATTCGATCCGCTGGTACAAGAGCTTCCTGCGCAGTGGCCTCATGAGCATGGATCCGCGCACCGGCTTCGTGAAGGCCTGGGTGGGCGGCCCCGATTTCAAGCACTTCCAATTCGATCACGTCGACAAGGCTCGGCGCCAGGTAGGCAGCACCTTCAAGCCCTTCGTTTACGCCACAGCCATCCGCGAGGGTATGAACCCTTGCCGCGAACTGCCCAACCAGAAAGTCTGCTTCGACATGCCTAAGCCGCAGCCCGAGTGGTGCCCGGAGAACAGTGACGGTGAGTACGGCGGCATGGTCACCGTGGAATACGCGCTGGCCAATTCGATGAACACCATCACCGCGTGGCTCATGAAGCAGTATGGTCCGGAATCCGTGACTGTGCTGGCGCGCCACATGGGTGTCAAGAGCCCGCTGGACCCCGTGCCCTCGCTCTGTTTGGGTGTGGCGGACCTGAAGCTCCTGGAGATGACCGGCGCATTCAGCTCCTTCGCCAACAAGGGAGTTTACATCGAGCCCATCATCTTCACGCGCATCGAGGACAAGAACGGCAATGCCATCGTGGACATCACGCCGAAGACCTACGAGGCATTGGATGAGCGCACCGCGTACATCATGCTGAAAATGCTGAAGGGCGTTGTGGACGGCGCCTATAACCCCAGCACCGGCAAAGTGGTGGGCACCGCCATGCGCTTGCGAACCAGCTGGGGCAATCGCCAGAAGTACGCGAACATCAAATTCCCCACGGCAGGCAAGACCGGCACCACGCAGAACAACAGCGACGGTTGGTTCATCGGAATCACACCCGACCTGGTAACGGGTGTTTGGACCGGCGCCGAGGACCGCAGCGTGCGCTTCAGCAGCACCGACAAAGGCCAAGGCGCGAACATGGCGCTGCCGATCTACGGCTACTTCATGAACAGGGTGTACGCTGATCCAAGCATCGAGATAAGCACCGGCGATTTCGAGCGGCCCGAGGGAGACTTGGGTGTGGAGATCGACTGCCGCAAGGCGAAGGGCGGCGGCACGGGCAAGCCCGACTGGGGCGATTGACCTTGGCGCGCAGGTCTATCTTCGCTCCCATGGCAGTGAAGACCCAAGCGCAGTTGGCCTTCGATCCCGCTCGCACACCAACGGTTGATCAGGTCGGCATCGAAGAGCGCGTGGCGCGCATAAAGACGCGCAGCATAAAGAAGGAGACGAAGGTGCAGGGCATGAAGCTCGCCTTGAGCATGATCGACCTCACCACACTGGAAGGTGCAGACACGCCACAGAAGGTGAGGCAGATGTGCTACAAGGCGATGCATCCGCACGACAGCCTGCCCGGCCTGCCCACAGTTGCCGCCGTATGCGTTTATCCTTCGCTCGTGAAGGTGGCGAAGAAGGCGCTTGGCGACAGTGGTGTGAAGGTGGCCAGCGTTTCAACGGCCTTCCCCAGCGGCCAGGCACCGCGCAATGTGAAGATCACCGACACGAAGTTCGCCGTGAGCGAAGGCGCTGATGAGATCGACATGGTGATCAGCCGCGGAAGATTCCACAATGGTGACCTCGACTTCGTCTTCGATGAGATAGCAGCGATCAAGGAGGCTTGCGGCGATGCGCGACTGAAAGTGATACTTGAGACCGGCGAGCTGGGCACATATGACAAGGTGCGACTCGCCAGCGATATCGCCATCGCAGCGGGCGCCGACTTCATCAAGACCAGCACCGGCAAGATCAATCCGGCCGCGACCATGGAAGTGACGCTTGTGATGCTTCACGCCATCCGCGACCACTACTTGAAGACCGGGCGGATGATCGCCATGAAGCCCGCCGGCGGTATCCGCACCAGCAAACAAGCACTGCACTACCTGATGATGGTGAAGGAGGAGCTCAGTCCCGAGTGGCTCAACAGCCATTGGTTCCGTTTCGGCGCGAGCAGCTTGGCCAATGACATCCTCATGCAATTGCAGAAGGAGCACGACGGCCACTATCAGAGCGCGGATTACTTCAGCCTGGATTGAGCGTGCGATGACCAGCGCTGGTCGATCGCGAAGCGATGGCGTGATGCGGAAGCGTTTGCCTGCAGTGGCTGTCGTGCTGTGCGTGGCGGCTTCATCTTTCCTATTCATCCGGCATTCGCGGTCGCTCAGCATGCGTCGCAATTCCATGGATCGCTTGGGCGAGCGGTTAGCGCCTGTTGTCGCCGCCGTTCCTCCTGGAAGGGCAATCGGTTTCGCAACGGATAGGGTCGGTGACGAGCGGAAGGAGATCATGCATCGCTTGCAGTTCCTCCTGGCTCCGCGCGTGATCATCCCCGACGTAACGGTGGATACCGTGCTGGTTGTCGATGGCGAACGCTGGCTTGCACAGCATCCCCCGGGGGAAGTGCTCGAACGCTTCGAATCGGAGTCGGGTCCTATTCATCTCGTGAAGCAGCTTCGCATGCCATGATGATCGCGCTACTGCTCCTGTTCCTCTTTGCCTGTGCTGTGAAGGCAGCATGGCTCGTGCGTTCGCGCACCGATGCGCCTTTGCTGCTCTGTCAATGCGCAGGCATCGCAAGCGCAGTCGCTGCGTTGGGTTTCGGCTACGCGCTGCTGCTGTTCGCTGACGTTACGGATCCGGTGCTCGCGATCGCGCTTGCCTGCGCGGTGTTGCTTGCGGTGGTTTGGGCTTGGCCGCATGCTGCGGAATGGCTGCGATCATCTCGTTTGCCGAGGCTCGATGCATGGAGCGCTGTCATGGCCATTGGAGCGCTCTGGTTCACCTATCGCTTCGTTGGCTTTTCATACCGCTGGGGTGGTTTCGATGGTTGGGCGCAATGGAACATGCATGCGCGTTTCTTGATCGGAGAGACGGATTGGAAGGCGCTGCTTGAAACACGCTTCGCGCATCCGGATTATCCGCTCATGCTGCCGGCGATCATCGCCGTTGGTTGGCGCGCGCTCGGTGCCGTGGAAGCGTCGATACCGATGCTCATTTCCGCAGGTGTCGCTGCTTTGCTGATCGCATCGGTGCACGGAGCCGTTAGGGCTTGGGCGATGCGGCCCGTAGCGGCAGCCGCCGTGCTCTTCCTCTGCTTGGATCCCGATTTCGCGCGTTGCGCCGCTTCACAATATGCCGATACCCTGCTCGCGCTCTGGATGCTCTTGGCTGCCGTGTTCCTAAGCCGGGCCGATAGCGCTTCAAGGCAAGAGCTGCTGCTCGCTGGTTTTTTCGCTGGTTGCGCTGCTTGGACGAAGAATGAGGGCGTGGCCTTCTTCGCCGCGATGCTGCTTGTGACGACGTGGATCTCGCGTGACAGGATAAAAGCCGTGCTGCGTTTCCTGCTCGGCGCAGCGTTGCCTTTGGTTGTGCTGATCTGGTACAAGGTGGTCTATGCACCACCATCTGATCTTGCTGGACCGCATGGCATCGCATGGACCACTGCGGCGGACCCACAACGGCATTGGACAATTCTGGTCTCAGCCAGCGGTCATCTGATGCAGAAGGCGCCCTTCTTCCTGTTGCTGCTGATCGCTGGCATGGTGTACTGGCGGCGGATCCGTTCGCGTAGGATCATGGCATTGGTGCTGCTCATGGGCGCTGCGAGTTATGCCACCTACCTCATCACGCCGTACGACCTTGCATGGCATGTCACGCATTCGGCCGATAGGCTTGCGCATCAGTTGGTGCCTTTGCTAGTGATGGCTTTGGCCACGGCATTCAAGTCCAAACCGCTCGTTAGCGCGCAGCCTTGCTGATCGCTGGAACGACGCTGTATATTTTCTTTTGCGGCTAGGCGAATGTGCCACCCTAGGCTCGCTTCAGCGCCTTGCAAGCGCCTCCAGTATCTCTGACCTCCTCCTCCGGCTGATCTCTACACGGCTGCCATCACTCATGAGTGCTTCGTCCATGGCGGTTGCCTCCTGCACGTGAGCACGATTCACGATGTGAGAGCGGTGCACGCGCAGGAAATCATTCTCTGCCAGGAACTCCTCGTAGCTATTGAGCGTTCGGCTGCTCACCACGCGCGCGCCGCGCGCCATGTGGAAGACCGTGTAGTTGCGGTCGGCCTCGCATCGGATGATGTCGGCCACGTTGATGTGGCGGTCGCCGTCGCGCATGGGAATCACTAGTGTCTTGGGCGCGCCGGCCTCCTTCGCCGTGCTAACCAATCGCTCCACCCGTGCGGGCAGCACCGCGCGGTTCGCGATGAAATGGCCGAGCGCCGCATCGAACTCCGAGGGCTTGATGGGCTTCAGCAGGTAATCGAGCGCGCTGTAGCGTATGGCGCGGATAGCGTACTCGTCGTGGCTGGTGGTGAAGATCACGCCGAATTCACGACGTGGAAGCGCATCGAGCATGGCGAAGCCGTCCATGCCTTTCATCTGGATGTCGAGGAAGACGAGGTCGGGCGCATGCTCGGTGATGGACCGAACGCCTTCGGCACCGCTGGCGCATTCATCTAGAACGATCACGGCATCGGTGAAGCGTTCGAGCTGCTTGCGGATCGCTGCACGGGAGTACGCGTCGTCATCGACGATGATCGCGCGTACGAGGCCTGCTTCCGGGTTCATGCAAGCGACTCTTCAATGGCGCGCGCCAGTTCTTGCGTATCCATGCTCCAAGGTCCGGATCCGTCGGATGAGCCGTGCAGCACATGGTCGCATAGCGGTGCGAAGCGCGTATCGCGTTCCACCAATTGCGGCCGAAGCGTATGCACGATGCGCTTCACTTCATCAGGCCTGCTCTCTTCCATGGCCACGCGCAGCGCCTTCAATCTCGGCGGCACCAGCCAATGGTACAGGGCTACATGTGGGTCGGTCACGTCGTAGCCCACGCCGGTGCGCGCCCCGTGGTCGCCCGTGAGCCTGCCGATGGCGCTGATGAGTTCGCTAGCTTGGAAAGGCTTGCTCACGCATGCGTCCATGCCTGCATCGATGCAAAGCGATAGGTCGCTGGGCAGCACGCTCGCGGTAAGGGCGATGATGGGTACATCGCGGCGCGCCGTGCTCAACTGCCTGATGCGACGCGTGGCCGCCATGCCATCCAGTTCGGGCATCTGCACATCCATGAGCACGAGCGCGATATCGTCGTCCGCATCTTCTTCGATCCTACGCACCGCCTCTGTTCCTGTGCGCACAACGATCGCTTCGGCATCCGGATAATAGCGGCGCAACGTCTCGGTGGTCACAAGCGCGTTCATCTCGTTGTCCTCCGCGACAAGGATGGTGTGTCCTGCCAGGCTTCCATTCGCGGCGTGCTTCGCCTCCTCGCTCGGGGCATGCGCAGGTGCGGCCGCAACAGGCAACGGGAGATCAACAGTGAAGGTGGTGCCCTTGCCCACTTCGCTTTCGACGCTGATGCCGCCCTGATGGAGGTCAATCAGCTCTTTCACGATGGTGAGGCCGAGTCCCATGCCGCTGTAACGCCGCTGATCGCTGGGAGCGACTTGCGTGAAGCGATCGAAGATGCTTGTGAGCTTCTCCTCCGGAATGCCGATGCCATTGTCGGAAACCACGATATGGCATCGGCCATCGGCATGCGCGATGCGCAGATGCACAGTGCCGCCGTTGGTGAACTTGAGCGCGTTGCCCACGAGGTTGAGCAGGATCTGCAGCAGACGCGCGCTATCGCCATGCACCCAGCGTGGCACATCAGCGTTGATCTCCAGTCGCAATTCATCGCCTTGCTCTTGCGCGCGGTGCCGCAGCATCTCTTCGCAGAGGCTTGCAGTGCGACGCAGGTCGAATGATTCCTTCACTAATCGCAAGCGCCCCGCTTCGATACGGCTGAGGTCGAGCACGTCGTTGATGACCACCAGCAGGTTGTCGCCCGCTTCGCGGATGTTGTTCAGGTAGCGCGCGGTGCGCTCATCGCGGTGCTCGTGCATGAGCAGGCCGGTGAAGCCCATGATGGCGTTGAGCGGCGTGCGGATCTCGTGGCTCACGTTGGCGAGGAAGCGGTCCTTGGCGCGTTCGCTCTCCTCGGCGCGATCCTTCTGCCGCAGCACCTCCGCATTCACGCGCTGGAGCTCTTCAGCGGTCTTGCGCTTCATGCGGTAGCGCGAGATGAAGAGCACGAGGAATGCAGCCAGCACGAGCGCGCCGCCGATGTACGCCGTGCGTTGCGCGCGCAGCCGATCTGCGGCGGCGGTTGCCTCGGCTTCGCGGGCCTTCGACTCCACCAGCTCTTTCTCCTTCTTCTCCGTCTCGAATCGTGTGGTGAGCTCGGCCAGCTTGGCATCGCGATCCCTACGCTTCAACGAATCATCGTAGGCCACATAGCGCTTCATCCATTTCATTGCCGAACGCGCATCACCTTGCGTCTCATAGGCGAGTGCGAGCTCGTGCATGGAAGTCGCGCGATCATCCGACAGGCCCAGTGAATCGGCCAGATGATAGGCCTTGTGCAGGTGCAGGGCCGCTTTCCTTCCGTCGCCATTCCTGTTGTGCATGAGACCGAGCAGGATCGATGCATGGGCGAGTTCAGCCTTTCGATCCAGCGCTATGAAGAGCTGAACGCTGCGTTGTGCCTCATCCAACGCCTTCGCCATATCGCCTTGGCGCATGGCGAGCTCGCCGAGGTTGTAGCGGATATAGCCCTCCATATAGCGGTCACGCTTCGCCTGGGCCATATCGATGGAGCTCTGGAAGTGATGCGCGGCTGATGCGTAGCGGTCGAGGGAGCTGTTCATGTTGGCCAGCGCGATATGCTCACGTATCATCGACGATGTGTCGCCGCGCGCACTATCAAGGTCGAGCGCTTCGCGGTAATAGGGCAGTGCGTCCGTGAAGCGCTGCATGTTGTCGTAGCAGGATCCGATGGCGAAGAGGCGCGATGAGCGGTAAGGCGCCTTCGGGCATCGCTCTTCGATGCGCAGCACACGCGTGAAGCAGGCAAGGGCGGTATCGTGCTTCTGCTGCATCTGCAAGTTGAGGCCGGCATTATGCAATGCAGCGGCGTAGTTGCACGAATCGCCCAGTTCGAGGTAGGCCGCCAGTGATGCTCCGAAGGCCACATTCGCCGAGTCGAATTGGCTGTTGCGCGTGAAGGCGTAACCGAGATAACCAAGGGCTTGGGCTGCGCCGCCCTTGAATCCGATACGGCGCGAAAGCGCCAACGACTCCCGAGCCTTGGCGATCGCACCAGCAGGGTCTGGATTGGCCAATCGCATCGCTTGCGCATTCGCCTCTATCACACGCGCGCTGTCGGACAAAGGCGTTTGGCCGTGAGAGTAGGGGGCGACCGCGACTGCGAAAGAGATGACCAGGGCGCGCATGGGTGCGAAGGTCATTGTTCCGCTTGGCTCGTTGCGCGCCGTTCGCTCATCGTGCGGCCATTCGATCATTCACGGCTGCCTCCGGTCCATGGCTTGATGCGCTGCCGTTGGGTAATGCAATTCCCGTTGGCTCATTAAGGCTCGACCTGAGGGTGGAGAAGGCGTTCAACTTGCAGCAACAAACGCCGCATGACACGCATCAGATCACGACTGCCGGACTTCTTCCGCTTGAATGCGCTGGAGCTCTTGGCTGTGCTGCTCCTCTCCTTGGCTTTTGCCCTTCTCTTCAGTTTGGGCGCGAATGCGCAAGGCAATGTGGGAATCAACAATCCAGCGCCGCACGCGAGCGCGCTGCTTGATCTCACGAGTGCCGACAAGGGCTTGCTGATGCCGCGCATGACCACCGCGCAACGCTCGGCAATCGTAGCCCCAGCTACCGGCTTGGTTGTGTTCGACACCACGACGAACAGCTTCTGGTATTTCGATGGAACGGATTGGGTGCCGCTCGCAACCGGCGGCGGATCTGGTTGGACCACCACCGGCAATGCAGGCACAAGCGTGGCATCGAACTTCATCGGCACCACGGACAACGTTCCACTCAGCCTTCGGGTGAACAATGAGCACGCAGGTCGGATAGACCATGTCAATCGGAATGTGTCACTGGGTCATCGCGCCGGGAAGTCGATCACCACGGGCGTGCGAAATGTGATGGTGGGCGATTCTGCGGGCGGCTCCATCACCACAGGCATGTTCAACACGGCGCTTGGCGACAATGCCGGGCAGAGCATGACAACAGCGCTTTGGAACACGCTCGTCGGCGAACAAGCTGGCCGGAATTTGGGAATCGGACAGGTCAATGTGTATGTGGGCGCATATGCTGGCCGATTCAGCACGAACGCCGTGGCCAACACGGCAGTAGGCACAGGCGCTGGAGCTGCTGGCGCTTCGAGCGGCTATGCCACTTTCCTCGGGTACTACGCCGGCGGACAAGTGACCACTGGAAGCGCGAATACCATGATCGGCAGCTGGTCGGGGTATGGAACTGTTGGTGGCAGCCTGAACACCTACGTGGGAACCGAAAGTGGTCAAACGGCCAACGGCAACCAGAACACCTACAACGGATATCAAGCGGGACAGAACAGCGCGACAGGCAGCGACAACGTGTTCGTGGGCTATCGATCGGGCCGCTCCACCACGACCAATAGCAACACGCTCATAGGTGCACACAGTGGCTGGCAGAACAGCACGGGCACGCTCAATACGTTCGTGGGCACGTCGAGCGGAGCGGGCAACACCACCGGCAGCGAGAATACTTTCCTGGGCACAGCGGCTGGCTTCGCGAACACCGACGGTGCATACAACACATACGTAGGCCGGAGCGCGGGCCGCCTGAATACCAGCGGAAGCTGGAACACGGTGATCGGTCGGAATGCGGGCTTAAACAGCACCACTGCTTGGGACAACACCATCATTGGCGGCGAGGCGGGACTGAACAACTCCACTGGCCCGCAGAACACCTTCATCGGCCGTAGCGCTGGGCGGGCGAATACGACTGGCGGCTTCAATACCTTCGTTGGGCTCGCATCAGGCTTGGGCAATACCACCGGCGCGCAGAACACAGCCCTCGGCGCCGAGGCCGGTTGGCTGAACACTACGGGCAGCCTCAACACCTTCGTCGGTCGCAACGCTGGTAGGGCGAACTCCACTGGTTCCGACAACACCTTCATCGGCGCCACAGCGGGTGGCGAGCAATACTGCCGGTCAGCAGAACACTTTCGTTGGCCGCAATGCGGGCGGAAGCAACACAACGGGGCAACAGAACACGTTCTTGGGCTACAACGTGGCCGCTCTGCTCTCAACGGGCAGTGGCAATACGATGCTCGGCCATCAGGCGGCATGGGGCGTATCAACCGGCGCCAATAACACCTGTGTGGGGTTGAGCGCGGGCTACAATGTGGGCGCGGGCACCAACAACACCTTCGTGGGCTACAATGCGGGCTTCTCCGCAGCAGGGCTGACCAATGCAGCGGCCATTGGAGCCAATGCGATGGTGATGCAGAGCAACAGCTTGGTGCTTGGCGGTACTGGGTTGAATGCCGTGAAGGTGGGCATAGGCGTCACCGCGCCGCAGGCGGAGCTTGAGGTGAATGGCTTCACCATGCTCGGCAGCAATGCCCCGAAAGTGAAGATGCTGAAGCTGGCAACGACCACACCGGACAGTGATGGCGGACTGAACAGCGTGGCTCATGGGCTCACAGCGGGCAAGATCATCGGTGTGCAGATGCTGATTGAATTCTCGCCGGGCAATTGGATCTCGAACGGATATCAAGCAGGCTTCGGGATGAACTGCCAGTATATGGTGCAGGCTGGTACGATCACGTTGCTCAACGTCGCCGGACAGTCCTTCAATATCCTCTCGAAGCCTGTGAAGCTGCTCATCACCTACGAAGAATGATGCGCACGGCTTGCATCCTCCTCGCATGCGCTTCAACACTGGCTCATGCGCAATTGCTCACCAACAATGGCGCATCCATCACTGTGCTGGGCAGCGCCCAGCTCACGGCGAAGGGTGAGGTGTTGATCAACGCAGGAGCGACAATCACCAACAGCGGCATCATCGACTTCAGCGGCGATTGGACCAACAACAGCGGCGGCGGTTGTTTTGGCAATAGCGAGGGCACAGTGATCATGAACGGCACTGCGCAAATCATCGGCGGAAGCGCGCCCACGCAGTTCGACCACTTGCAGCTGCTGGGCACAAGCGTGCTGCTTGAACAGGATCAGCTCGTGGGCGGCGGCGCTTCAACATCGCGCACCGGCGTGCTCGCTTTGCACGATGCGCTCCTTCACCTGAACAGCCAGCGCCTCCACGTTCACCAACCCAGCGCCTTCGGCCATCACGCGAGATGCGGGCATGCTCATCAGCGAGACCGATGCGCTCGCAGGCTATGGACGTGTCGATTGGCGCATCGGCGCATCGGCGCCCGCCAATTACGTGGTGCCCTTCGGCAATGCGGTCACCGGCCACTACCTGCCGCTCACCATGGCCATTGCGACCTCGGGCGCCGGCGCGAATGGCGCGTTGTCCTTCGCCACTTACCCCACCGATCCGTTGGCCTCGCCGAACAACCGTCCGCTGCCAACAGGTCTGCCTTCGCTCGTTGACATGGTGGGTTTCGAGAACGCGTCGAATGTGCTTGATCGCTACTGGATCATCGAGCCGAGCGGTTACAGCACGGCACCTTCCGCAGCGCTCACCTTCACCTATCGCGACAGCGAATGGAACAGCGGCACCAATACCATCAGCGAGGCATTGCTGCAGGCACAGCGCTTCAACGGAGCCACGTGGTCGCAGCCGCCGAACGGTGTGGCCAACACCACGCTGAACACCGTGACCACCATGCTCACGAATGAGCTCGCCTCCATCTGGGCCTTGGTGCAGAGCTTCACTCCGCTGCCCGTCGAACTGCTCGACTTCGATGCGAAGGCCGAAGGAAGGAAGGTGCGCTGCATGTGGATCACGGCATCGGAACTGAACAACGATTACTTCACGGTAGAGCGCAGCGCGGATGGAGAGGACTTCCACGACATCGGCGTGGTGCAGGGCGCGGGCACATACGGTGATGCAGCACTACGCGCTGTTGGATGAAGCGCCTTTGCCAGGGCTTGCCTACTACCGCTTGCGACAAACGGACTTCGATGGCGGACGTGGAGCGCATCGTAGCGGTGCTCATGCCCATCGGCGAGAAGCAGCGCCATTGGTGCTCTGGCCAAACCCGGCTACCGATGCGCTCAGCATCGCGGGGCTGCTCCCCGACGAGCATCTCGTGATCCTCGATGCGGCGGGTCGCATGGTGCTCGATGCAGGAGTTGCCAATGATGCGCGCGCGACCATCGACCTCAGTGCGTTGTCGGAAGGCGCCTACTTCCTGCGCGTCGGCAACCGTGCGCAAGAGCGCACCGCCCGTTTCATCCGCACCACACGTTAGCAATGCGCCTCATCATCACGGTCCTCTTCTGGCTTCCGATGATGGCCTCATCGCAAACACTCATCTATGGCTGGCCAGAGCTCGGCATGGAGCCTTGCGCGGAATGGATCGGCTGCGATAATGGCTGCTCCGGTTGCAACTCGCCGCTCGGCGGCAACTCCGTGCTCTTCGGCGCCGCTGCGGCCTGGTTCGATGTGGATGCCTGTCCGCATGCGACGCCCGGTGGCGACAACATTGTGCACACCACGGGCTGGGGCGCGCAACCCAATGCGGCCATGATCGTGTTTAGCATATTCGCGATGCACGCGCTGCAGGTGGACAGCATCATCATCACGCACCACGGCGCAGCAGATGGCAGCGAACGCCTCGCGTGCGTTATGGCACCAATGCGGTATTGCCCGAAACGGTGATCCACGATGCGGCCATCGCGCCGGGCGAGCAGCGCACGGTGATGCGCCGGACTCTGATTGCATCGTGGCGATTGAAGGCGCGGCCTTCGGCACCGCACAACTCATCCTGCAGGCCTACGAAGGCGGCGATGGCTGGTGGCTCGATGAAGTGCGCATCGTCACGAGCGATTGCATGGCGATGCATGTGCAGCAACTGGAATCGGCGCTGCCGTTGCGCGCGACCTGTCTTCGACTTGCTCGGCGGGCCCATTGCGCGCCATGCGGGCAGGGGATACTCTCGATGCGCAAGGGCGGCGCGTGATGGTGATGGAGTGAGTTTCACCAGCTGCCACCCGCACCACCACCACCGAAGCGCCACCGCCGAACCCTCCAGCCGCCGCCGCCGCCACCACCTCCGCCTGCTCCTCCGAACCCGCCGATGAATGCGCTTCCCGCCTTCTTCGCCGCCAAGCGTGAGTTCCATGTAGCGCAGGATGGGAAGACAGCTGCCAAAGGTCCGCCTTGCGGGCGTTGCATTCTTCAGCTCTTCGCGGGTGTCATCGTCCAACAGCACGATGCAGCTCCACAACTCATGCACTGCGGGATAGATCGCTCCCAACCGCCTTCGAGCCTGCAGCCGATGTCCTTCTGAACGGTGAAATGAGATCGCGTACGCGACGGCGGGCCTTGACCCCTTGCGCGGTGCGTAGATGCCGTGTGCGTCACAGGCCAGCTGATTTGAGGTCGGCGTACATCTGCACAAGGCTGAAGTCCTCAAGTCATCCAATCTCCTTTTCCGATCGTCGTCCGTCGCAGTTCGACCAGATGAACAGGCCGGTCGGCGGGCACCAGTTGCCACACGAATCTCTCAGCTTGCCGGTTGGCGGCTGGCTCAATGCCGCGCGAGAGGAACAAGCGCTTCATCAATCGTGGACGTGAACGGCCGACCGTCACATCCTCATAATGCAGTTTCAGCGAACCGGTGAAGCCCAAGTGCTGGAGCGTGTGGTACAGCATGGTCTCGCCCGATGAGGAGGATCGGGTAGCGCAGGTACACGTAGCCTGGGGGGTGAGCATGAGGTCTGCGGTGAAGTTCGGTACTATGCCTTCACACAATCCAGCTCGCATACTGTTGGTCTTGGGCTCAATTGGCCAGCTGCACTAACGAAAGTTCTATTGCGCTCCGGCTCCAGGCGCGGTTGCTTGGCACCCTGAACCAATCCTGCCCTAGAAACGACTCTTCGCCCTCATGCTGCCCGCTGCTTTTGCATCGCCATTTGCAATAGCCCAGACACCTGCACCCGCCCAGATCTTCGGCACTAATGGCTGCGCGGACATCGCATTCCCCATTACGGCAGGAGCGGCCTTCAAGAGCCACGCCTTGCAAGACGATGGCAGCTCTTGCTCGCAGGCTGGGGTGGAAATGGCTTTCCCTACGACGCGCTCATGGCGCGGATCGACACGGCCTGCGGTGCGCTCGACCCCACCTTCGGACAGAACGGGTGCTCGTGCATCACTTCGAGCAGCGCACCATCTGCAGCATCGCGGTGCAAGCCGATGGAAAGATCGTGGGCGGTGGGTGATCGCGGCCAGCAATGCCAGCTCCGGTCAATTCCCTGGCGTTTGGCGCTACAACTCGGATGGTTCGGTGGACGACACCTTCAACGGTACAGGTTACAACAACACTGGCTTCTCCACGGGCTCGGCCACCGGCGGCGGAGGAAGTCTTCATCGATGCGGAAGGCGGATCTTTGCCGCCATCATCGGCAATGCGCAGTTAGGGTGTTCCGCTACGCGACCGACGGAGTTCTGGATACCAGTTACTCCGGCGGACGGCCGCGCGGAGATGCCTGTGGGCTACACACCCATTCAACGAGGACCTCGGTGCGGTGATGGATGCAGATGGTTCGGTTACGGGCGCCGCTCTTGGTTGGCACAAGCGCATTCTGATCCTACTTCATGGCACTCGCGCGTTTCCTGCCCGATGGCGATCCCGACCCGGATTTCGGAACCAACGGACTCGCGTTGCATCGCCCTCACCACCAGCACGACTCGGCGGACCTGATGGTTTCAGGTTGGAGCATGGTGCGCCGTCCCGGTAGTGGCTTCCTCGTGGGCTATGGCGCGCACAACGGCGATACACGTCCGAGTGTTGCTGGATTCAACGAGGATGGCTCCATCGACCTCACCTACGCCGCAGATGGAATCTTCCAGGTCCAGGTAGTAATCCTGTAGGCAGTGGGCTGTGGATGGATGATGATGGAAGCGTCCTGCTTTTCCACCGGCTCAGCAACATCACCAATGGACTGGGCGCGATCTTGAGGTTGACTCCCAGCGGACAGCCTGATGCGGGCTTCGGCACCAACGGTGTGCTGCAATCATCGTTCACCAACCGCAGTTTCGTGCATGGCTTCCGGCTCAGTGGCGGAGACCTCATCGCCTGGCGCGAACAACAACAACGGTAATGGCTCGGTGTTCCGCTTCAGCCTAGATGTGGAAGCGAATGCCCTGCCCGTGATCACCTTCGACTTTCCGGACCTCACCGTGAGCGGTGGCGGCAGTGTCCAATGGTTCCTCGATGGCACGCCGATCAGCGGCGCTACGGCCAGCACGCACACGCCGATGCAGAACGGCACTTACACCGTGGAGACACGAACTCCCTTCGGGTTGCGTGAACACTTCGCCGCCCTTCCAGTTCCAGAGCACGGGCATCGCCGATGCACAGAACGCAAGCATCACCTTCCGGCAGGATCTGGCTGCTTGTGTTTCCTTCATCCAGAACGGTGCGGCCGCTACCGACTGGCTGCTCGTGGATGCGAGTGGTCGCGCATTGGTAATGGATCTTGCGCTCAGGCGCGAACGAGGTTTCGACAATAACCGACTTGCGCAGCGGCTAGTACCTGTTGCGTTGCAGGGACATTGGTACAACGTTTCGTTATGCCGTAAAATGGATGTACAGAACGAACAGGCCCGCTTCACAAGAGCGGGCCTGGTTGAATTCGGGCTCTTGCGTCGAGGCTTCTGTCGACGTTTAGTCGCACAGGTACGATGTGTTTGAATTGGCCGGCTCCATCATGCGGCTTTCCTCGAAGCTCGGGAAGCACCCAGTTAACAGAATGAGTTGAGATGCAGTGCCCACCAGGCCTCAATTTTTGATCGCGGCACTATTCAACTTTCGCTACGCGGATTCTCCGTCCATCGGCCCTTATGCTGCGCTGATCGCGAATTGTAAAGGCCATGAGTCAGCCCACTAGCCGCAAGAGCGCCGGTTCCTCTGACCGATCGCCTCCTCCAGCACGCGCTTGCCTTGGTGATCAATGAAGGTCGCGAGTGCTCCCAAAATTGGTAATTCCTCCGGCTTTGAACCAGGACATCGGCAAAAGGATTCGTCAAAACGGCGATGCCTGCGTTCGCTTTGAACCTCGCGCAACGATGTGGGTGACCGAAGGAGGTCCGAACGAGACATTATCCAGGTAGAATTGGCCCAGACGGGTTGGTCGCTTGCCGGATAGAACTCCGCGAAGCCAAGCACCGGATTGAAAACCGTGTTCCCATTGAAATCCACATTGTAAGGCCGGAGCCGATGGTGGCTCCGTTCACGCGCAAGGTGGCGAAATCCGTGTCGACGTTCTGCGGCTGATGGTTACGTCATTCAAGCGTCCTGCACGCAATACCAGCCACGCCAGCCGGAAGGTATTATGCGCTGCATTTCAGGTTCACGTGCCCGCCGTCGTAGAAGAGACTTCAAGCGCGCCAGAAGCCCGGACCACGTTGGATATTGGAAATGGCACGCTGCTACGGATGGCATAGAGGTCGAAATCAGTTCCCCAGATGCCCGTGCTCTTGTTCAGATGAGGCACGATGTCCCGTGCTTCGCCATTGGCCGCAGTCTGCGTGAAGCGGGCGCTCTTCGATGACGAACTGATCGGCGATGGGCGCATCCTGCGGTACGTGCCGGGAGGTTTCCGATGTTCCACAACGGAGAGTTGCTCTGCCTGAAGCTCCCAACGCTGTAGTTCTCGAAGTCATCGAAGATGGGCGTTTGCGCCGAGAAGCGCAGGCGACAACGGAGGCACAAAGTGGATAGGAGCTGGCGCATGGTGGAGGGAATGTGAATGCCGGCTAACCCCGTTCCATGCTTGTCGCGGCCACCCGTGTGCAAGCGGCTTGTTGTTGAATGGCGGAGCATGGATTACAACTGGGCGTGGTGATGTTCTTCCAGTAGCCGCTGGGAGATGCGAACTCCCTGGCGTGCGTTCGCGTGAGATCGAAAACAGAACACCACACGAACGACCAGGCATACTGATGCCACAGAGCCGCGTTGTCGCACCATGAAATCGAAACCCATGGCTTCTTCGGGCGCTCGCCTAGTGGTGATCGTAACGCTGGCCCGATCCGATGCGATAGCGATAGATGCAGATGAAGAAGCTCTGAGGACCCGAGAGGGCGATCAGAGTGATCAGTTTTAACAACATTGCTGCTGGTTGTTAAAAAGAAAAACTGCCCCACCGATGCATGTTCTACTGGTTTGTGGTGTTGTTTAATACCTGCTCCAAACAAGGATCTACCTCTTTGGGGATTAACAGAGAGAACTCAAGGCTTTAGATCACTTTCTAAGCGCCCCTAATGGCGCTTTTTGTTGCTCCCGAAGCGCTGCCTTGCTGTTGCATTATCGCCCCCCCCGCAATTATGAATTGGTTTCGCAACAGATGGTCGGTCCACAGCCAGGTGCCCGCGGTGTTACCAGCGGGTGTGGATGGTGTCTTTACAATAAGTCAAGCTGACGCGAGATGATTATGAACTATTTGGTTTTCAAGGCGATCTCAAACTCGCTCGCCCCCCCCAACGCCTGGATCGTAGCAGGCCTTTCGGACATGGTGATGAAGCTGCCAGCGAAATATTAGCGCCCGCGAACTTGCCCGTGGATCGTTGATGACGACCGACATACGCACCAACGCGGTGTGCCTGTGTTGGTTGCAGCTATCGTTTCGGTAAGCGCGCTCTGGCGCTTGTGTGCAAGCCATCGGTCTATCTTCGACCCATGGCGAAAAGAACGCGATAAACTGGGCATTGGCCCCTGCCGGAGTCGAAGGACCCCTCAAGATCAAAGAGCAATACGAGCTCTTCATCAACAGGCAGGGTGGTGAAGCCCAGGCGGTAAGTACTTCGACACCATCAACCCCGCCAACCGAGCGAAGCTCGCGCACATCGCTGAGGCCAACGCCGCCGACGTGGACGCCGCCGTGAAGGCCGCCCGCAAGGCCGACACCGTGTGGAGCAAATTGCCCGCGGCCGAACGCGCCAAGTACATCTACCGCATCAGCGCGGCTGCTGCGGGGAAGAAGGCCCGCGAGGTTCGCCGTCATCGAAAGCATGGACGGCGGCAAGGCCATCCGCGAAAGCCGCGACGTGGACGTGCCCTCGCCGCGCGCACTTCTTCTACTACGCCAGTTGGGCCGACAAGCTGCACTACGCCTTCCCCGGCAAGACCGTATCGCCTCTTGGGGTCGCGGGACAGGTGATCCTGGAACTTCCGCTGCTCATGGCGGCGTGGAAGATCGCGCCCGCACTCGCCTGCTGCGCGAAACACCGTGGTGAAACGCCGGCCGAGACAACACCGCTCACGCGCTCTGCGCGCAAAGTTGCAGGAAGCGGACTCCCCGATGGCGTCGTGAACATCGTCCACCGGTGCGGGCGATACGGGCGCGGCAGTGATCCAAATCATCCGATGTCAACAAGATCGCTCACGGGCAGCACAGACGTGGGCAAGCTCATCCAGACTCCACCGCAGGAAGTGGCGAGAACGCCCCTCGAGCTTGGCGGCAAAGCGGCCAACATCATGTTCGCAGACGCCGCCAACGACCAGGCCGTGGAGGCATCATGAGCGGTATCTACTTCAACAAGGGCACTGTCTGCTGCGCGGGCAGTCGCCTCTTCGTGGAGAAGGCGTGCCCGACCTCGTCCCGTCAGGCTCAGCACCGAATGCGTCTCTCATCGTGGGAGATCCGCTCGACAAGAACACCGGCATCGGGGCCATCAACAGCCGCGAGCAGCTCGGCACCATCAACAATTACCTCAGGCTGGCGTGGCCGATGGAGCCGAGATGTACCAAGCCCACCTGCGTCCCAGCAAAGGCTTCTGGTGCAGGCCGACCCTCTTCCTCAACGTGGCGCAGGCGCGCGCATCGCCTGGGGAGGGAATCTTCGGCCCCGGCCTGCTCGCCCGTGCAGACTTTCCGCACCGTGGACCGGTGATCAGAGGCCAACAACACGCCCTACAGCCTCGCGCCGGCGTGTGGACCAGACAAGGGCAGCAAGATCTTCAACCTCACCAACAGCTCCGCGCGGGCGTCATCTGGGCCAACACCTACAACAAGTTCAATCCACCTCACCCCTTCGGCGGGTACAAGGAGGCGGGTATGGACGGGAAGGTGGGAATTGCATGGGTT
>JADJOG010000048.1 GCA_016713865.1 Flavobacteriales bacterium
GAAGACCGTGTGGTTTGCGGTCGGCCTCGCATCGGATGATGTCGGCCACGTTGATGTGGCGGTCGCCGTCGCGCATAAGGAATCACTAGTGTCTTGGGCGCGCCAGCCTCCTTCGCCGTGCTAACCAATCGCTCCACCCGTGCGGGCAGCATCGCGCAGTTCGCGATGAAATGGCCGAGCGCCGCATCGAACTCCGAGGGCTTGATGGGCTTCAGCAGGTAATCAGGCGCGCTGTGGCGTATGGCGCCCGGATGGCGTACTCGTCGTGGCTGGTGGTGAAGATCGCGCCAATTCACGACGTGGAAGCGCATCGAGCATGGCGGAAGCCGTCCGTACCTTTCATCTGGATGCTCGAGGAGAAGACGAGGTCGGGCGCATGCTCGGTGATGGACCGAACGCCTTCGGCACCGCTGGCGCATTCATCTAGAACGATCGCGGCATCGGTGAAGCGTTCGAGCTGCTTGCAGATAAGCTGCGGGAGTACGCGTCGTCATCGACGATGATCGCGGCGTACGAGGCCTGCTTCCGGGTTCATGCAAGCGACGCTCTTCAATGGCGCGCGCCGGTTCTTTACGTATCCATGCTCCAGGTCCGGATCCGCGTCGGATGAGCCGTGCAGCACATGGTCGCATAGCGGTGCGAAGCGCGTATCGCGTTCCACCAATTGCGGCCGAAGCGTATGCACGATGCGCTTCACTTCATCAGGCCTGCTCTCTTCCATGGCCACGCATAGCATGGCAATCTCAGCGGCATTAACCAATGGTGGGGCTACATGTGGGTTAGGTCACGTCGTAGCCGCCGATGCGCGCCCCGTGGTCGCCCGTGAGGCCTGCCGATGGCGCTGATGAGTTCAGCGGGCTTGGAAAGGCTTGCTCACGCATGCGTCCATGCCTGCATCGATGCAAAGCGATGAGTCGCTGGAGCAGCACGCTCGCGGTAAGGGCGATGATGGGTACATCGCGGCGCGCCGTGCTCAACTGCCCTGATGCGACGCGTGGCCGCCATGCCATCCAGTTCAGGCATCTGCATCCATTGATGAGCACAGGCGCGATATCGTCGTCCGCATCTTCTTCGATGCTACGCACCGCCTCTGTTCCTGTGCGCACCACGATACCTTCGGCATCCGGATAATAGCGGCGCAACATCTCCGGTGGTCACAAGCGCGTTCATCTCGTTGTCCTCCGCGACAGGGATGGTGTGTCCTGCCAGGCTTCCATTCGCGGCGTGCTTCAGCCTCCTCGCTCAGGGCATGCGCAGGTGCAGCCGCAACAGGCAACGGGAGATCGACAGTGAAGGTGGTGCCCTTGCCCACTTCGCTTTCGACGCCGATGCCGCCCTGATCGGGGTCAATCAAGCTCTTTCACGATGGTGAGGCCGAGTCCCATACCGCTGTAACGCCGCTGATGGCACAGGGCGACTTGCGTGAAGCGATGAAGATGCTTGTGAGCTTCTCTCCGGAATGCCGATGCCATTGTCGGAAACCACGATATGGCATCAGCCATCGGCATGCACGCGATGCGCAGATGCGAGAATGCCGCCGTTGGTGAACTTGAGCGCGTTGCCCACGAGGTTGAGCAGGATCTTACTGCAGCAGACGCGCTATCGCCATGCACCCAGCGCGGCTTTATCGTCGTTGAACTCCAGTCGCAATTCATCGCGCCTTGCTCCTGCGCGCGGTGCCGCAGCATCTCTTCGCACAGGCTTGCCAGTGCGACGCAGGTCGAAATCAGTTCCTTCACTAATCGCAAGCGCCCCGCTTCGATACGGCTGAGTCGAGCACGTCGTTGATGACCACCCGGCAGGTTGTCGCCCGCTTAGCGGATGTTGTTCAGGTAGCGCGCGGTGCGCTCATCGCGAGTGTTCGTGCATGAGCAGGCCGGTGAAGCCCATGATGGCGTTGAGCGGCGTGCGGATCTCGTCAGCTCACGTTGGCGAGGAAGCGGTCTTTGGCGCGTTCGCTCTCCTCGACGCATTCGACTTCTGCCGCAGCACCTCCGCATTCCCGCGCTGGGCTCTTCAGCGGTCTTTGCGCTTCATGCGGTAGCGCGAAGTAAAGAGCACGAGGTGCCGCCCGCTTGAGCGCGCCGCCGATGTACGCCGTGCGTTGCGCGCGCAGCCGATCTGCGGCAGCGGTTGCCTCAACTGCGCGGGCCTTCGACTCCGCCAGCTCTTTCTCCTTCTTCTCCGTCTCAGATCGTGTGGTGAGCTCCTTCAGCCAGCTTGGCATCGCGATCCTACGCTTCGGCAAATCATCGTGGGCCACATAGCGCTTCATCCATTTCATTGCCGAACGCGCATGCTGCCAGGCGTCTCATAGGCGAGTGCGAGCTCGTGCGCGCCGGAAGTCGCGCGATGCGTCCGACAGGCCCAGTGAATCGGCCAGATGATGGGCGTGCGGGTGCAGGGCCGCTTTCGCTTCCGTCGCCATTCCTGTTGTGCATGAGACCGAGCAGGATCGATGCATGGGCGAGTTCCGGCCTTTCGATCCAGCGCTATGAAGAGCTGAACGCTGCGTTGTGCACTCATCCTTTCGCCTTCGCCATATCGCCTTGGCACGCTTGGCGAGCTCGCCGAGGTTAGCGG
The DNA here is from genome assembly GCA_016713865.1 of Flavobacteriales bacterium. GTDB lineage: Bacteria > Bacteroidota > Bacteroidia > Flavobacteriales_F > PHOS-HE28 > PHOS-HE28. The sequence continues at coordinate 2,584 of JADJOG010000048.1, forward strand.
ATATAGCCCACTCCATACTTAGCGGTCGCGCTTCGCCTGGGCCATATCATTAAGACTCTGGAAGTGATGCGCGGCTGATGCGTAGCGGTCAGGGAGCTGTTCATGTTTGGCCAGCGCGATATGCTCACGTATCATCGACGATGTGTCGCCGCGCGCACTATCAAGGTCAGGCGCTTCGCGGTAATAGGGCAGTGCGTCCGTGAAGCGCTGCATGTTGTCGTAGCAGGATCCGATGGCGAAGAGGCGCGATGAGCGGTGAGCGCCTTCGAGGGCATCGCTCTTCGATGCGCAGCACACGCATTAAACAGGCAAGGGCGGTATCGTGCTTCTGCTGCATCTGCAAGTTCGAGGCCGGCATTATGCAATGCGGCGGCGTGGTTGCTTGAATCGCCCAGTTCGGGTAGGCCGCCAGTGATGCTCCAGAGGCCACATTCGCCGAGTCGAACGGGCTGTTGCGCGTGAAGGCGTAACCGAGATAACCAAGGAAGCAGGCTAGCGCCGCCCTTGAATCCGAACGGCGCAAAGCGACAAGCGACTCCGCGCCCTTGGCGATGCACCTGGAGCTTCGTTGGCCAATCACATCGCTTGCGCATCCGCCTCTATCACACGCGCGCTGTCGGACGAGCGTTTGGCCTTGGGAGAAGGGGGCGAACCGCGACTGCGAAAGAGATGAACAGGGCGCGCATGGGTGCGAAGGTCATTGTTCCGCTTGGCTCGTTGCGCGCCGTTCGCTCATCGTGGCCATTCGATCATTCACGGCTGCCTCCGGTCCATGGCTTGATGCGCTGCCGTTGGGTAATCACAATTCCGTTGGCTCATTAAGGCTCGACCTGAGGGTGGAGAAGGCGTTCAACTTGCAGCAACAAACGCCGCATGACACGCATCGGACCCACGACTGCCGGACTTCTTCCGCTTGAATGCGCTGGAGCTCCTGGCCGTGCTGCTCCTCTCCTTGGCTTTGTCCTTCTCTTCAGTCTTGAGCGCGAATGCGCAAGGCAACGGGGGAATCAGCAATCCAGCGCCGCACGCGAGCGCGCTGCTTGATCTCACGAGTGCCGACAAGGGGCTTGCTGATGACGCGCATGACCACCGCGCAACGCTCCGGCAACCAGCCCCGGCTACCGGCTTGGTTGTGTTCGATACCACGACGAACAGCTTCTGGTATTTCGATGGAACGTTGGGTGCCGCTCGCAACCGGCGGCGGATTCAGGTTGGACCACCACCGGCACGGCACAAGCGTTGCATCCGAACTTCATCGGCACCACGGACAACATTCCACTCAGCCTTCGGGTGAACAATGAGCACGCAGGTCGGATAGACCCGTGTCAATCGGAAACTGTCACTGGGTCATCGCGCCGGGAAGTCGATCGCCACCGGGCGTGCGAAATGTGATGGTGGGCGATTCTGCGGGCGGCTCCATCACCACAGGCATGTTCAACACGGCGCTTGGCGACAATGCCGGGCAGAGCACGACAACAGCGCTTGGAACACGCTCGTCGGCGAACAAGCTGGCCGGAATTTGGGAATCGGACAGGTCAATGTATATGTGGGCGCATATGCTGGCCGATTCAGCACGAACGCCGTGGCCAACACGGCAGTAGGCACAGGCGCGCTGGAGCTGCTGGCGCTTCGAGCGGCTATGCCACTTTCCTCGGGTACTACGCCGGCGGACAAGTGACCACTGGAAGCGCGAACACCATGATCGGCAGCTGGTCGGGGTACGGAACTGTTGGTGGCAGCCTGAACACCTACGGGAACCGAAAGTGGTCAAACGGCCAACGGCAACCAGAACACCTACAACGGATATCAAGCAGGGCAGAACAGCGCGACAGGCAGCGACAACGTGTTCGTGGGCTATCGATCGGGCCGCTCCACCACGACCAATAGCAACACGCTCATAGGTGCACACAGTGGCTGGCAGAACAGCACGGGCACGCTCAACACGTTCGTGGGCACGTCGAGCGGAGCGGGCAACACCACCGGCAGCGAGAATACTTTCCTGGGCACAGCGGCTATCTCCGCGAACACCGACGGTGCATGCCAACACATACGTAGGCCGGAGCGCGGGCCGCCTGAATACCAGCGGAAGCTGGAACACGTGATCGGTCGGAATGCGGCTTAAACAGCACCACTGCTTGGGACAACACCATCATTGGCGGCGAGGCGGGACTGAACAACTCCACTGGTGCGCAGAACACCTTCATCGGCCGTAGCGCTGGGCGGGCGAATACGACTGGCGGCTTCAATACCTTCGTTGGGCTCGCATCAGGCTTGGGCAATACCACCGGCGCGCAGAACACAGCCCTCGGCGCCGAGGCCGGTTGGCTGAACACTACGGGCAGCCTCAACACCTTCGTCGGTCGCAACGCTGGTAGGGCGAACTCCACTGGTTCCGACAACACCTTCATCGGCGCCACAGCGGGTATGAGCAATACTGCCGGTCAGCAGAACACTTTCGTTGGCCGTAATGCGGGCGGAAGCAACACAACGGGGCAACAGAACACGCTCTTGGGCTACAACGTGGCCGCTGTGCTCTCAACGGGCAGTGGCAATACGATGCTCGGCCATCGGGCGGCATGGGGCGTATCAACCGGCGCCAATAACACCTGTGTGGGGTTGAGCGCGGGCTACAATGTGGGCGCGGGCACCAACAACACCTTCGTGGGCTACAATGCGGGCTTCTCCGCAGCAGGGCTGACCAATGCAGCGGCCATTGGAGCCAATGCGATGGTGATGCAGAGCAACAGCTTGGTGCTTGGCGGTACTGGGTTGAATGCCGTGAAGGTGGGCATAGGCGTCACCGCGCCGCAGGCGGAGCTTGAGGTGAATGGCTTCACCATGCTCGGCAGCAATGCCCCGGAAAGTGAAGATGCTGAAGCTGGCAACGACCACACCGGACAGTGATGGCGGACTGAACAGCGTGGCTCGGGGCTCACAGCGGGCAAGATCATCGGTGTGCAGATGCTGATTGAATTCTCGCCGGGCAATTGGATCTCGAACGGATATCAAGCAGGCTTCGGGATGAACTGCCAGTACATGGTGCAGGCTGGTACGATCACGTTGCTCAACGTCGCCGGACAGTCCTTCAATATCCTCTCGAAGCCTGCGAAGCTGCTCATCACCTACGAAGAATGATGCGCACGGCTTGCATCCTCCTCGCATGCGCTTCAACATTGGCTCATGCGCAATTGCTCACCAACAATGGCGCATCCACTACCAAACGGGCAGCGCCCAGCTCACGGCGAAGGGTGAGGTGTTGATCAACGCAGGAGCGACAATCACCAACAGCGGCATCATCGACTTCAGCGGCGATTGGACCAACAACAGCGGCGGCGGTTGTTTTGGCATTAGCGAGGGCACAGTGTTCGCTGAACGGCACTGCAAATCATCGGCGGAGGCGCGCCCACGCAGTTCGACCACTTGCAGCTGCTGGGCACAAGCGTGCTGCTTGAACAGGATCAGCTCGTGGGCGGCGGCGCTTCAACATCGCGCACCGGCGTGCTCGCTTTGCACGATGCGCTCCTTCACCTGAACAGCCAGCGCCTCACGTTCACCAACCCAGCGCCTTCGGCCATCACGCGAGATGCGGGCATGCTCATCAGCGAGACCGATGCGCTCGCAGGCTATGGACGTGTCGATTGGCGCATCGGCGCATCGGCGCCCGCCAATTACGTGGTGCCCTTCGGCAATGCGGTCACCGGCCACTACCTGCCGCTCACCATGGCCATTGCGACCTCGGGCGCCGGCGCGAATGGCGCGTTGTCCTTCGCCACCACCCCACCGATCCGGTGGCCTCGCCGAACAACCCGTCCGCTGCCAACAGGTCTGCCTTCGCTCGTTGACATGGTGGGTTTCGAGAACGCGTCGAATGTGTGGGATGCGGCTACTGGATCATCGAGCCGAGCGGTTACAGCACGGCACCTTCCGCAGCGCTCACCTTCACCTATCGCGACAGCGAATGGAACAGCGGCACCAATACCATCAGCGAGGCATTGCTGCAGGCACAGCGCTTCAACGGAGCCACGTGGTCGCAGCCGCCGAACGGTAATGGCCAATACCGCGCTGAACACCGTGACCACCGCGCTCACGATTGAATACGCCTCCATCTGGGCCTTGGTGCAGAGCTTCACTCCGCTGCCCGTCGAACTGCTCGACTTCGATGCGAAGGCCGAAGGAAGGAAGGTGCGCTGCATGGGATCACGGCATCGGAACTGAACAACGATTACGTCACGGTAGAGCGCAGCGCGGATGGAGAAGACTTCCACGACATCGGCTTGGTGCAGGGCGCGGGCACAACACAGGTGATGCAGCACTACGCGCTGTTGGATGAAGCGCCTTTGCCAGGGCTTGCCTACTACCGCTTGCGACAAACGGACTTCGATGGCAGCGAGACGTGGAGCCGCATCGTAGCGGTGCTCATGCCCATCGGCGAGGAAGCATCGCCATTGGTGCTCTGGCCAAACCCGGCTACCGATGCGCTCAGCATCGCGGGGCTGCTCCCCGACGAGCATCTCGTGATCCTCGATGCGGCGGGTCGCGTGGTGCTCGATGCTGGAGTTGCCAATGATGCGCGCGCGACCATCGACCTCAGGGCGTTGTCGGAAGGCGCCTACTTCCTGCGCGTCGGCAACCGTGCGCAAGAGCGCACCGCCCGTTTCATCCGCACCACACGTTAGCAATGCGCCTCATCATCACGGTCCTCTTCTCGCTTCCGATGATGGCCTCATCGCAAACAATCATCTATGGCTGGCCAGAGCTCGGCATGGAGCCTTGCGCGGAATGGATCGGCTGCGATAATGGCTGCTCCGGTTGCAACTCGCCGCTCGGCGGCACCTGCGCTCTTCGGCGCCGCTGCGGCCTGGTTCGATGTGGATGCCTGTCCGCATGCGACGCCCGGTGGCGACAACATTGTGCACACCACGGGCTGGGGCGCGCAACCCAATGCGGCCATGATCGTGTTCAGCATATTCGCGATGCACGCGCTGCAAGTGGACAGCATCATCATCACGCACCACGGCGCAGCAGATGGCAGCGAACGCCTCCGCGTGCGCTATGGCATCAATGCGGTCTTGCCCGAAACGGTGATCCACGATGCGGCCATCGCGCCGGGCGAGCAGCGCACGGTGATCACCGGACTTGATTGCATCGTGGCGATTGAAGGCGCGGCCTTCGGCACCGCACAACTCCTGCAGGCCTACGAAGGCGGCGATGGCTGGTGGCTCGATGAAGTGCGCATCGTCACGAGCGATTGCATGGCGATGCATGTGCAGCAACTGGAATCGGCGCTGCCGTTGCGCGCACGACCTGTCTTCGACTTGCTTGGCAGGCCCATTGCGCGCCATGCGGCGCAGGGGATCTACCTCGATGCGCAAGGGCGGCGCGTGATGGTGATGGAGTGAGTTTCACCAGCTGCCACCCGCACCACCACCACCGAAGCTGCCACCGCCGAACCCTCCAAAGCCGCCGGCGCCACCACCGCCTCCGCCTGCTCCTCCAAATCCGCCGATGAATGCGCTTCCGCCTTCTTCGCCGCCAAGCGTGGGTTCCATGTAGCGCAGGATGGAGAAGACAGCCACCAGGTCGGACTTGCGCGGCGATGCATTCTTCAGCTCCTCGCGGGTGTCATCGTCCAACAGCACGATGCAGCTCCACAACTCATGCACATGCGGCATTGATCGCTCCCAACCGCCTTCGAGCCTGCAGCCGATGTCTTTCTGAACGGTGAAAATGAGATCGCGTACGCGACGGCAGGCCTTGACCCCTTGCGCGGTGCGTAGATGCCGTGTGCGCAACAGGCCAGCTGCTTTCAGGTCGGTGTACATCTGCTCGTGCTTGAAGTCCTCGAAGTCATCGATCTCCTGCTCGATCGTCCGTCGCAATTCGACCAGATGAACAGGCCGGTCGGCGGGCACCAGTTGCCACACGAATCTCTCGGCTTGCCGGTTGGCGGCTGGCTCAATGCCGCGCGAGAGGAACAAGCGCTTCATCAATCGTGGACGTGAACGGCCGACCGCCACATCCTCATAATGCAGTTTCAGCGAACCGGTGAAGCACAAGTGCTGGAGCGTGTGGTACAGCATGGTCTCGCCCGATGAGAGGATCGGGTAGCGCAGGTACACGTAGGCCTGGGGGGTGAGCATGAGGTCTGCGGTGAAGTTCGGTACTAAGCCTTCACGCAATCCAGATCGTATCCTGTTGCTCTTGGGCTCAATTGGCCAGCTGCACTAACGAAAGTTCTATTGCGCTCCGGCTCCCGGCGCGGTTGCTTGGCACCCTGAACCCACAGCCCCATGAAACGACTCTTCGCCTTCCTGCTGCCCGCTGCTTTCGCATCGCCGTTTGCAACGGCCCAGACACCTGCACCCGCCCAGATCTTCGGTACCAACGGCTGCGCGGACATCGCATTCCCCATAACGGCAGCAGCGGCCTTCAAGAGCCACGCGCTGCAAGCTGATGGCAAGCTCTTGCTCGCAGGCTGGGGTGGAAATGGCTTTCCCTACGACGCACTCATGGCGCGGATCGACATGGCCTGCGGTGCGCTCGACCCCACCTTCGGACAGAACGGTGTGCTCGTGCATCACTTCGAGCAGCGCACCATCTGCAGCAGCATCGCGGTGCAAGCCGATGGAAAGATCGTGGGCGGTGGCGTGATCGCGGCCAGCAATGCCAGCTCCGGTCAATTCCCCGGCGTGTGGCGCTACAACTCGGATGGTTCAGTGGACGATACCTTCAACGGGACAGGTTACAACAACACTGGCTTCTCCACGGGCTCGGCCACCGGCAAGGCGGAGGAAGTCTTCATCGATGCGGAAGGCCGGATCCTTGCCGCCATCATCGGCAATGCGCAGTTGGGGGTGTTTCGCTACGCGACCGACGGAGTTCTTGATACCAGTTATTCGGCGGACGGTCGCGCGGAGATGCCCGTGGGCTACACACCATTCAACGAGGACCTCGGTGCGGTGATGGATGCAGATGGTTCGGTTACGGTTGCCGCCTTGGTTGGCACGAGCGCATTCGATCCCTACTTCATGGCACTCGCGCGTTTCCTGCCCGATGGTGATCCCGACCCGGATTTCGGAACCAACGGACTCGCGTTGCATCCCGCCCTCACCACCAGCACGCTCGGCGGACCTGATGGTTTCAAGGATTGGAGCATGGTGCGCCGTCCCGGTGGTGGCTTCCTCGTGGGCTATGGCGCGCACAACGGCGATACACGTCCGAGTGTTGCCGCATTCAACGAGGATGGCTCCATCGACCTCACCTACGCTGCAGATGGAATCTTCCAGGTCACAGGTAGTAATCCTGTAGGCAGTGGGCTGTGGATGGATGATGATGGAAGCGTCCTGCTTTTCCACCGGCTCAGCAACATCACCAATGGACAGGGCGCGATCTTGAGGTTGACTCCCAGCGGACAGCCTGATGCGGGCTTCGGCACCAATGGTGTGCTGCAATCATCGTTCACCAACCGCAGTTTCGTGCACGGCTTCCGCCTCAGTGGCGGGGGACCTCATCGCTTACGGCGCGAACAACAACAATGGCAACGGCTCGGTGTTCCGCTTCAGCCTGGATGCGGAAGCGAATGCGTTGCCCGTGATCTCTTTTGACTTTCCGGACCTCACTGTGAGCGGTGGCGGGAGTATTCAATGGTTCCTGGATGGTACACCGATCAGCGGCGCAACGGCGAGCACCCACACCCCCGCGCAGAACGGCACCTACACCGTTGAGATGAACTCCTTCGGCTGCATCAACACATCACCGCCCTTCCAGTTCCTGAGCACGGGCATCGCCGATGCACAGAACGCAAGCATCACCTTCCGGCAGGATCTGGCTGCTGGTGTGCTCTTCATCCAGAACAGTGCGGCCGCTACCGACTGGCTGCTCGTGGATGCGAGTGGTCGCGCATTGCGCAATGGGATCTTGCGCTCAGGCGCGAACGAGGTTTCGACAACCGACTTGCGCAGCGGCTTGTACCTGTTGCGTTGCGGAGACATGGTGCATCGTTTCGTAATGCCGTAAAATGCTTGTAAGAACGAACAGGCCCGCTTCACAAGAGCGGGCCTGCTTGCATTCGGGCTCTTGCGTCGAGGCTTCTGTCGACGTTTAGTCGCCACAGGTACGATGTGATGTCGAATTGGCCGGCTCAATCGCTGCGGCTTTCCTCGATAGCTCGGGAAGCACCCAGTTATCGAATGAGTTGAGATGCATTGCCCACCAGGCTCATCGGTACGATCATCGCGGCACTATTCAACTTTCGCTACACGGATTCTTGCCGTCCATCGGCCGGTATCGCTGCGAATGATCGCGGTGTAAAGGCCGGGAGTCAGCTCACTAGCCGCAAGAGCGCCGTTCTGATCGATCGCCTTCTCCAGCACGCGCTTGCCTTGCTGATCAATGAAGGTCGCGATTGCTCCAATTGGTAATTCCTCCGCTTTGAAATTCAGGACATCGGCAAAGGGATTCGGCCAAACGGCGATGCCTGCGTTCGCTTGCGCCTCGCGCAACGATGTGGTGATCGAAGGAGGTCCGAACGAGACATTATCCAGGTAGTAGTTGGCCCAGACGGAGTTGGTCGCTTGCGGATAGAACTCCGCGAAGCCAAGCACCGGATTGAAAACCGTGTTCCCATTGAAATCCACATTGTAAGGCCAGGAGCCGATGGTGGCTCCGTTCACGCGCAGGGTGGCGAAATCCGTGTCGAGGTTCACCGTGATGGTTACGTCATTCCAAGCGTCCTGCACGTACCAGCCGCCAGCGAAGGTGATATGCGCTGCATTCAGGTTCACGTGCCCGCCGTCGTAGAAGAAGACTTCAAGCGCGCCAAGCCCCGGACCACGTTGGATGTTGAAGTAAGCGCTGCTACCGGATGGCACATAGAGGTCGAAATCCAGTTCCCAGATGCCCGTGCTCTTGTTCAGATAGAGCACGATGTCCGTGGCGCCGCCATTGGCCGCGGTCTGCGTGAAGCGGGCGCTCTTCGATCCCGAGCTGGCGAACTGATCGGCGATGGGCGCATCCTGCGGTGTGCCGGGGAGGAAGTTCCACGTGTTCCAAACGGAGGGATTGCTCTGCGCAAGGAAGCTCCCAACGCTGTAGTTCTCGAAGTCATCGAAGATCGTTTGCGCCGAAAGCGCAGGCACGAGCAACAGGCACAAAGTGGATAGGAGCTGGCGCATGGTGGAGGAATGTGAATGCAAGCTAACCCCCGTTCCATGCTTGTCGCGGCCACCATGTGCAAGCGGCTTGTTGTTGATCCAGCGGAGCATGGATCCCCGTTAGCTGGGCGTGAGTGATGTTCTTCATAGCCGCTGGGAGATGCGAACTCCCTGGCGTGCGTTCGCATTGATCAAGAACAGAACACCACGCGAACGACCAGGCATACTGATCCACCGCAAGGCGCGTTGTCGCACCATGAAATCGAAACCCATGCTTCTTCGGGCACTCGCCCTAGTGGTGATCGCAACGCTGACCCGATCCGATGCGATGAGCCAGATGACCCGGTTCGAAGCCGGGCTGCAGGGCGGTCCAAGTATCGGATGGTTGCGCGGCAACAGCGCGGTTGATGAAACTGATGCGCTTGTCGGCCCTTCCGCTGGTCTCACGGTGCAGTACAACCTTTCCTCTACGACAGGGATCCGCCTCGGCGCGGGATACCAGCAGAAAGGCTCCAGCACCAAGGTCGCTTTCACCGACAGCAATGGCAGCACTGTTGCTGAGGGCACTGCGCGCTACGAGCTGCAATACCTCAGCATCCCGCTGATGCTCCGATTCGGTTTCGGCGATAAGGTCAGGGTCACAGCCGGTGCTGGTGGTTATGCCGGCGTGCTGATGTCAGCGCAACTCACATCCAAAGGCTTCGACATTGGGGACCAGACCGTGACCGACGATTTCGAGAACCTTGATCTCGGCATCTGCGCAAGCATAGCGGGATCCATGCAACTCAGCACGCACCTCGGACTGAACGTTGAGGCGCGCTACGACAAGGGACTCACCAACATCAGCGCATTGCCCGTGATCAATGACGACAGCATACGCACCAACGCGGTGTGCCTGCTTGTTGGTTGCAGCTATCGTTTCGGTAGCGCGCTCTAGCGCTTGTGTGCAAAGCCATCGGTCTATCTTCGACCCATGGCGAAAAAGAACGCGATCGACTGGGCATTGGCCCCTGCACCGGAGTCGAAGGACCACGTCAAGATCCAAGAGCAATACGAGCTCTTCATCAACGGCAAGTGGGTGAAGCCCAAGAGCGGTAAGTACTTCGACACCATCAACCCCGCCAACGAGCAGAAGCTCGCGCGCATCGCTGAGGCCAACGCCGCCGACGTGGACGCCGCCGTCAAAGCCGCCCGCACCGCCTACGACACCGTGTGGAGCAAGATGCCCGCGGCCGAACGCGCCAAGTACATCTACCGCATCGCGCGGCTGTTGCAAGAGAAAGCCCGCGAGTTCGCCGTTATCGAGAGCATGGACGGCGGCAAGGCCATCCGTGAAAGCCGCGACGTGGACGTGCCGCTCGCCGCCGCGCACTTCTTCTACTACGCCGGTTGGGCCGACAAGCTCCACTATGCCTTCCCCGGCAAGACCCCCGGCTCGGGGGCCGGGGCAGGCGTATCGCCGCTCGGCGTCGCGGGCCAGGTCATCCCCTGGAACTTCCCGCTGCTCATGGCCGCGTGGAAGCTCGCGCCCGCACTGGCCTGCGGCAACACCGTGGTGCTCAAACCCGCCGAGACCACGCCGCTCACCGCGCTCACCCTCGCGAGCATGCTGCAAGAAGCCGAGCTCCCCGATGGCGTCGTCAACATCGTCACCGGCGCGGGGGCCACGGGCGCGGCGGTGGTCAACCATCCCGATGTCAACAAGGTCGCCTTCACCGGCAGCACCGGCGTGGGCAAGCTCATCCAGCGCGCCACCGCGGGCAGTGGCAAGAAGCTCACCCTCGAGCTCGGCGGCAAGGCGGCCAACATCATCTTCGCCGATGCCGCCATCGACCAGGCCGTCGAAGGCATCATCAACGGCATCTACTTCAACCAGGGCCACGTGTGCTGCGCCGGCAGCCGCCTCTTCGTGGAGGAAGGCGTGTACGACGAAGTGATGCGCAAGCTCAAGCACCGCATGCGCTCGCTCGTGGTGGGCGATCCGCTCGACAAGAACACCGACATCGGCGCCATCAACAGCCGCGAGCAGCTCGGCACCATCAACAAGTACCTCAAGGCTGGCGTGGCCGATGGAGCCGAGATGTACCAGCCCACCTGCGACATCCCCAGCAAAGGCTTCTGGTGCAGGCCCACGCTCTTCCTCAACGTGGCGCAGAGCGCGCGCATCGCGCAGGAGGAGATCTTCGGCCCCGTGCTCGCCGTGCAGACCTTCCGCACCGTGGACGAGGTGATCCAGAAAGCCAACAACACGCCCTACGGCCTCAGCGCCGGCGTATGGACGGACAAAAGGCAGCAAGATCTTCCAACCTCACCAGCAAATTGCGCGCGGGCGTCATCTGGGCCAACACCTACAACAAGTTCGATCCCACCTCACCCTTCGGCGGGTACAAGGAGAGCGGGTATGGACGGGAAGGTGGGTTGCATGGGTTGGAGGCGTACTTGAATCTGAACTGATGCATGGGGGCTCCGGTCATCACGAGCGTTAGTGAAGTGAGGGCGTTCCGGCTCGAAGACTCGCCGTCGGGCCATTCGCTGCAAGTCCTCGGCGGCCTCGTTCCTCAGCCGCCTGTGGGCTTTCCGCTGCTGTCCCTAACGCGAAATGCATGTCCGCACAAATGACCTCGACTACACTTCTTGTGATCGGCGTACTCGCCGTTGCGGTCTCCGCGGTTCTCGTTTCGTGCCGTGGCAATTCGCAGGAACGCTCCGACAAGGAGATCTTCGAAGACGTGCTGAATGACCCGCGGGTCAACAGCCGTGAAGTAGGAGAGCGCGAAGGCATCGAGTTCTTCCAGGTCATGGAGAATGGTAAGACCGGCTTTCGGGATTTGGATGGCCACATTGTGATTGAACCGAAGTACGAGAGCGCAGAGATGTTCTCTGAAGGCCTGTCGGCTGTCACGCTGACCGAGAAGGGGTTGACAGGCTACATCAACACGAAGGGGGAAATGGTCATCCCGCCAACTTTCGAGTATGCTGGGAGCTTCGGGAATGGGCTCGCGCCGTATCGAGCTAACGACCTCTATGGCTTCATTGATCGGACGGGTAAACCAGTGCTCCAGCCGAAGTATGCTTGGGTCGATCAGTTTTCCGAAGGATTCTGTGTTGTCCGGGACGGTGCAGGCCGGCATGCTTTCATTGACACAACCGGTACTCCTTTTGACCGAGTTCAAGTTCCAGTACGCGCGAGCATTTGAAGGCGGCAAAGCGAAAGTGCAACTGGACAACAAGTGGGGTGCGATCGACAAGAAGGGCGCTGTTGTTGTCGACTTCATCCACCAGTACGCTGACTTCGAGTGAACAGGTAGACGTTTGGTTACAATGAAGGGAACACAGTACTCACAAAGGCTGTCGCCAAGGAAGGCCGCAGAAGGAATGGCGGCTGCAACTGAGAATGCCGTCTCCCTGCTTTCCGATGCCCAGTTGCTTTTTGACAATGTGCGCTATGAGCGTTCAGTAGCACTCGCGATTCTTGCAATTGAAGACGCGGGCAAGGTGAGTATCCTTCGACTCATTCTGGTTCAAGACGACCCCAAGGAGATCAACCGTTCGTGGAAGGACTATCGCAGTCATACGAGCAAGAACGTGCAATGGCAGTTGCCAGCACTTGTCGCTGACGGAGCAGGACAGCTTGAGGAGTTCCGCGGTCTATTCGATCGGAATAGCAGTCATGCGGCACAGCTCGATACTCTCAAGCAAGCCGCATTCTACACGGATGCTGTTGGTGCTTGTGATTGGACTACCCCGAAACAGATCGTCACGAAGGAAGTTGCCGAAGCCATCATGCTAATTGCAGGTGCTGGTTCTCGCAGCGGATACGGCGATGTGTACTGAGCCAGCGCTCGAACTTTGGCTGAAGCATATGAAGCCTGCTCAAGGGAAGGATATGCTCACGATGAAGCAGGCACTGATCAACTGCTATCAAGAAGCGGAGGACTTAGGAATTCTTCCAAAGGGCAAGACAAAGGACATGATTGGCTTTGTTCTCTAAAGACCAAGATGGGGCAGTATGCAGAAAGAGGAATGTTTGCAGGAGATGGAAGTGTTGTGGAAGAACTTCACGACCGTCCGTGGTGCGTTGCCCTACTTACGCCCGAACCGTGTAGGACAGAGGAGGGTTGCCTCCCCTGGCTTTTACAAAGTCAAGGGCATCGACTTGGCACTTGAGTTCTCGAAGCCCCTGGATGAATCTGACATCAAGAGGTACAATGGCATGGGGTACTGGGTGAACCAAAGCTTTGTCATTTGGCTCTATGCCCTATTGGAGTACTTCGGCCTGGTCGAGTCGATTGACATGACACATCCGAACGGGGCGGATGTGAACATCCTTCGTCGCTTGAGAAGGATTTTCGCCCACACAAATGGTCGCTACAACTCGAATGACCCCGATGAGAAGAAGCTGTTCGACGCCATCATTGAAAGGTATCACCCCCGGAATAGTAGACCCTGAGCGGTTCCAATCTTCAGATTGATGAAGTGTGAGCGCATGTACCTCGGCGTAAGGAAGTATGTCGAATCTCGCGATTGAAAGCCCCTAACTCGATCGCAACATCCCCATGCCCCGCCTCATCGTCCACGGTTTCACCATCTCGCTGGCCGTCCTTTGGCTGTCCTGCTCCTCAACGGAAGGTAAGCTCGATGGGGAGTGGTCTGGTCGGGTGGTCTGTAGGTGCCAAGGAGAAACCATGATCGACGATGGCCTCGAGGGGGACCTGCACTTTGAGTTCAGACGTGATGGAACCTTCCGGACATGGATGGACCCTAAGGTCGAAGGTGCTTGGGGCGTCAATGGTGTCTATCGGGTGGAGGGCGATTCACTGATCTGGAAGCATGAGTTCGTGAACAGCACTTGGGGCGGTGCAAGGATCTTGATGATGACCAAAGACTCGATTGTGTTCGAAGAATCTCCCGAAAAGGGCTGCATCTGCACGAGCCACTTGCGGCGTGAGCACCAGCAATGAACACCATGCCCCGCCTCATAATCCACGGCTTCACCCTCTCGCTCGCACCCCGCACCTTCCGTCCCGCCCTACCGGCAGTCCTCGCCACCCTGGCAGCGCTGTTCCGCTGCACATTGTCGCATGCGCAGATCATCGACCTCACCTACATCCTTGCCGTGGATCGCCGCGTTCAGGAGATCGCCGCGGCAAAGGACCATGAGATCAGGGCACTCGAGAACGAGGAGTTCCTGGAGCAGATGACCGGATCGGCTATGCGAAAGCCATCAAACCAAAAAGACCTCCACCGCGTCCAGCGTTTTACGCTGCGCGTAAGTGAGCTCTTTTAGACCCGCCCGAACATTGCCCAAGGCAATCCGGGTCCTTTCGATAGCCTGAGGGGAAGCAATCGTGAACAGATTACAGGCGTAACGCTCCCAAGCGTTCAAGTTCACCCACGCCTGGTCGGCCACTTTTGATGTCCCATCCAGACAAGCTTTAAGGGTATGCGGAAGCGAGCCCCAACCACCGAACTTGTTCAACAAGGACAGGCCAGCTAAGCGATGCATGACCTGTTCGGATGCCAACAAGCTCAACGCTCTATCGAACACAGCCTGATCGTGGCGCTCAAGGAGAATAGCTTCGGCCTTCGCGCGGATACGCTTGTTCCGGTCCACGATCATCAACATGGCGTGTTCGTACGCTTGGTCCGGTGCAAGACCAGCCAGCGCCATCAGTGCAGCTTGTCTTACAGTTGGATCGGAATGTGCGGTGTAGGGAACGACATCGGTCACGTGTTCGGTGCCCTTCGCATCGCGCAATCCCAGGAGACATCCATCCACCCTGATGCCACGCTTGAGATGTTCGCGGTAATGTTCCACGAGCGCCTCACGGGCCAGGGCCAGGCGCTTTGCAGCCATGTTCCGCACATCCAATGACGGGTCGGTCAACGCAAGGGTGAGTGTTGCTGGTGTTGCGCGGTCGCGACGGATGAGTTCCTTGAACGCACTGGTTCGCACACTTGGGAATGGATCGTTCAACGCACCTTCCAGCAACCCGCTCGACCAGTCCTCGGAAAGCGCTACCACATGCCTGACGGTTGCAAGGCGGACAAGGAAGCTGCGATCGGTGAGGAAGGTGCCCAGCATCACTTCACCACACCTGTGCTCGGCGAGCAAATAGCGAATGACCCTGAACCGCGATGCATCGCCAAGTTCTTGCACCTCGATCAGCAATTGGGCTGGGTCCACGTCATGCACCAACCAGCGCATGACCTCTTGGTACACCGCGACCAGATCGACGCGCTTGACCTGCAACAGGGACTCGATCTCGTGGATGGCAGCCAGGAACCCCTTTCGGAACTCAGTTGCTTTGTATTGGGCCAGCGTCTTCGCGGCCTGGATGCGGACCTGTGGCACCCAGTCCCCAGCCCTGCGCAAGATGAAGGGGATGTAACGCCAGTCGGTCGCACTGGCAATCTGTTCAAGCGCGGCCTGACGTACGTATCCATTGCCGTTTATGCTCGCGATGCTCACCAGTGTCACAGCCTCGTCCGCTGGTCTGTTGCCGCGCCAGAAGGCTGGGTCAGACGTCTGAAGCGGCATGCCGCTCATGCGCTCCTCAAGTTCCCTGACACCTTTCAATTCGTGGAAGCGAGATACGATGACAGCGGCTGCGATCTCTTGCACAAAGGGTTCCTCATCACGCGTAGCCGACATGATGATGCCATCCAAGTACCTATCTAAGTGACGAGCCAGTTCCGAGATGCACTTGATCTTGTCGGTGTAGGACACGCGGAACTGGAACAAGCCTGTGGTCTTGCCCTGGATGGTCTTGATGCAGTTCTGCACATCCATACTTCAAAGAAAGGGACTTCGACCTACCGGTCCATCCTGTTCCGCAGTTGCTGGGCGCATGAGCAGATCATCGACAGCACCTACATCCTTGCCGTGGACCGCCGCGTTCAGGAGATCGACGCGGCAAAGGACTATGAGATCAGGACACTCGAGAACGAGGAGTTCCTTGTGCAAACGAGCTGAAGGGCTTTGCGGAGAAGGTGTCGCACAGGCTGGCAACTGATCTCCGCCCTACTCGAACACCTTGAAGTACTCCTCGAACCGGTAGATGCGTCCCCACTTGCTGCCGGTGATCTCGCGCAGGATGCCCACCTGCTCGAAAGCTGCGATGAGCTTGTAGGCCGATGCCGGTGTTTGGCCGATGGCTTCAGCGACCATTTCGGCGTTGACCACCGGCTGCTGGAAGAGGTACTCCAACAACCGCGGACCGGAGTTGCTGCGAATGCCGATGCTGGGGATCCGCTGTTCGAGGCAATCCTGCTTCAGGCGCAGGATCTCGCGCAGGCCGTTGGTGGCCTTGTCCGCCGTTTCGATCACACCCACCAGGAAGAACTTGAACCATTGCTCGATGTCGTTGTGCGTGCGCGCCCGGGTGAGGTTGTCGTAATACGCTGTGCGGTTGCGCTCGAAGAAGTCGGAGAGGTAGAGCACGGGCTGTTTCAGGATGCCGGCATGCACGAAATAGAGCGTGATCATCAAACGGCCGATGCGACCGTTGCCATCGAGGAAGGGGTGGATGGTCTCGAACTGGTAGTGCGCGAGCGCAGCCTTCAGCACGTGCGGCAGTTGGGTTTCGTTGCTGTGCAGGAAATGCTCCAGGTCGCTCATCAGCGGGTTCACCTCCTCCCACACCGGCGGAATGAAGGTGGCATCGGTCAGGCTCG
>JADJOG010000049.1 GCA_016713865.1 Flavobacteriales bacterium
GACCGTCGTGCGGTCGAATTCGCCTTCGCGCTTCCGCCAGAGCTGAAGCTGAACCGAAACGAGGGCAGGTCATTTTGCGCAGCGCCTTTGGCGAACTGCTTCCGAAAGAGGTGCTCACCCGGCCGAAACAAGGCTTCGAGGTGCCGCTGAAGCCGCTTTTCCTTGGCCCGTTGGCCGGGCTGCTGGACAACTTGCTCACCGAAACTAGCGTGCGCGAAGCCGGGCTGGAATGGAATGCCGTGCAAAACGTGCGGAGGCGACTGCAATCGCGATCACCGGGCGGCGCTCAGGCAACTTTGCATGCACTGGCCGTCTTCATGGCGTGGTGGAAAACACGGAAACCCTGAGGTGGAATTGAGTCCACCGGGACCGGGTACCTTCGCCAGCCGATCATGCCACGCGTTCTACAGATCCTCAACCGCTTCAACCTAGGAGGCCCCACGCACAATGCGGCCTACCTCACCCGGTACATGGCGCCTGAGTTCGAGACGCTGCTCATCGGTGGAAGTCAGGAGGCCACCGAGGCCGGGAGCCAATACATCACCAAGAGCATGGGCGTTGAGCCCATGATCCTGCCTGAGCTCCAACGCGAGGTAGCCCCATGGCGGGATCGTGCGGCCTACCGGCGCATCAAGCAGGTGATCAAGGACTTCAAGCCCGATATCGTGCATACCCATGCCGCGAAGGCCGGCGCCGTTGGTCGCATGGCCGCAGCTGATCTAGGCGTGAAGGGCATCGTCCACACCTTCCACGGGCATGTGTTTCACAGCTACTTCGGCGCGCTGCGAACTGCGATGTACAAGAACATCGAGCGCTATCTGGCGCGGCGCACCTCTCGGATCATCGCCATCAGCGAGCGGCAGCGCGAAGAATTGGTCGATGAGCACCCGATCTGCGACGGCTCGAAGGTGGATGCGATCCGGTTGGGCTTCGACCTGATGCCCTTCCAGCTGGAACAGGAGCAAGCGCGCGTTGTTCCGCAGAGTGTACGGCGTGGCGGACGATGAACTGGCCGTTGGCATCGTGGGGCGCTTGGTGCCGATCAAGAACCACGACCTCTTCCTAGAGGTGATCTCACGCGTTCGGAAGCGCACGGGCCTGAAGCTGCGGGCATTCATCGTGGGTGATGGCGAGGAACGGGAGCGCTTACAGGCGCAAACGGCCAAGCTCGGCCTCAGTCAGGCAATGGGGCCCTATTTCAACGGGCACCCCTTCGGCCACGGCGTGAACGGCAAGCCCATGGTGCAGCGGGCCGAGGTGACCTTCACGAGCTGGATCAAAGAGGTTGACATCGTGAATGCTGGCCTGGACATCGCGATGCTCACCAGCTTGAACGAAGGCACCCCGGTGAGCCTGATTGAGGCACAGGCGAGCAATCGCCCCGTGGTGACCACCGATGTGGGCGGATCCGCAACATTGTGAAGGTCGATGAAACGGCACCTCGTGCCCTCGGGCGATGCGGATTGCCTGGCCGATGCTCTGGAGCGATTGGCCCAGAATGCCGCCCTGCGTACCCGTATGGGAAACGGCGGCTGATTCCGTGCGGGAACGCATCATCCTACACGCGGCTCATCGATGATACGGCCCGGCCTCTACCGGGAACTGCTCTCCCAGCGTGCCAATGGGCTGATCGCCACATTTGGCCGCACATGCCCAATCCTTACCGAACCCTCTGGGGCGCCTTGCTGGTTATCGTGCTTGCTTCGGGCCGCACGATCAACCGCGACATCATGTTCAAGACACCGCC
The DNA here is from genome assembly GCA_016713865.1 of Flavobacteriales bacterium. Taxonomy (GTDB): domain Bacteria; phylum Bacteroidota; class Bacteroidia; order Flavobacteriales_F; family PHOS-HE28; genus PHOS-HE28. The sequence continues at coordinate 1,748 of JADJOG010000049.1, forward strand.
TCGATCACACCTTCGATGCGTTCACGGACACCAGCGATGTCTCGCGCAGGGGTGAGGCCGCAGCCCAACGATATATTGCAATTCAGGCTCTTCGCCAACGACGGCTTCAAGATGATCGACCTGGTGAGTGAAGGAGGGACGCGCGAGGCCGCCTTCCTGAACAGGACGATCTTCAGCTATGTCATTGAGAGCGACGGTTATTGCAAGCTGCCTCTGCTGGGCCGAGTACCCTTGGCAGGGAAGTCGTTGCTTGAAGCGGAGATGTACCTCGAAGAGCGCTACTCCACCTACTACCAGAGGCCCTACGTGCAGCTGCTCGTGATCAATCGGCGCGTGGTGGTTTTCCCCGGCGGCGGAGGCGATGCGCGCATCATTCCCATCGAGAACAACAATACCACCTTGCTTGAGGCCTTGGCCTTGGCTGGCGGCATGGCCAAACGGGGCGACGCACGACGCGTTAAGCTCTTCCGGCTCAAGCCCGATGGGCGCCGCGCCGTCCATCAGTTCGACCTCTCCGACATCGAGGGCCTGCAGTTCGCAGACATCGTGCTTCAGGGCGACGACATCATCTACGCAACCGAACCCGAATTGGCGCGTGAAGCTCTGAGGGACCTAACACCGGTCATCACCCTCATCACCAGCATCGGGCTCGTCATCAGCGTGGTGCGCAGCTTCGCCTGATAAGCCGCGCCACGCATGGTCGCAGAAGGAGGTCACCAACCGCGCTGTCAGCCTGGAGAGCTACAAGCAGCGCATCACGAACTTCAGCAACGAGTTCGACCTCGGGCTCTTCATTCACATCCTGCGGCGGAGCATGCCATGGGTGGTGCTGGTGCTGCTGCTCTCAGGTGCATCGGCCGCGCTCTACCTGCGCTACACCGTGCCCATCTACGAGTCGAAGACCATTCTGCAGCTCGGCGGCAGCAACACGGCGCAGCAAGTGCTCTTGGTGAGCAGCTTCATCGAAGAGCAGAACATCGGGGTTGACATGCACTTCATGCGCAGTCCCTTCTTCATCAATATGGTACTCGACAGGCTGCCCTTGGAGGTGAGCTATTTCAACCGCGGCCAGATACTGACGGAGGAGTATTAAGGCAAGAACTCGTTCTTCAACCTGACGGAGGGTGACTGCGGCCGATAGCAGCATCCGGATCAACCCATGCATCTCGACTTTTCGCAACCCGACCGCATGGAGGTCACACACGATAGGCGGACGATTGTTCATGAGGTATTCCGCGGAACTCGTATGTGACGATGTTGCATTTCTCGGGTCGGCCTGATGTGGGCGACCACCCCATACTCAACGACCCGGATGCGAAATCGAGCTTTTACCTGAAGATCAACAGTCGGCAACGCTTATTGGAAAAATACACGAAGCAGATCTGGGTGAACTCGCAGGATTACACCACCAAATCGGTCGATATCCTGTGTCAGGACCCGAATCCCTACATCGCCCGGGACCTCGCTCAGACGATGGCCGAGACCTATATCTACTATGATGTGCAGCGACAGAGCAGCAGTGCCGCAAGCGTGATCGACTTCATCCGGAACCAAAAGGACACCACCTACAAGGAGTTGCGCGACCTGGAGCGCATCATGCAGGGGCATGCAGAGCGACAACCGCGTGGGCTGACCTCACAGCCCCGAGACCCCATTGCTGCTGGAGCGCTCGGAGAAATACGAGGATGAGCTCGTGCGCCTCATCCTTGATGTGGAACTGCTCACTGCTCTGGAGCGGGCGACATCCATAGAAGGAAGCGAGATCAATGCGAACGACCTGCTCCCATTGCTTCTGGGAACCAAGTACGAGAATACGCTCTCTACCCCATTGCGCCTTCTCCAGCAGCGGATCGATGAGCGCGACCTGCTCCGAATAGAAGCCACACCCGTGCATCCTTCTTTGGCGGCTTCCGAAGAACGAGTCGCAACGCAGAAGCGCGTGCTGCTTGAGTCGTTGCGGCGCATGAAGGAGGGCGCCGAGCGCCAACGCGACGACCTGAAGCGGCAGTTGGGCATCCTCGACAGCCAATCTGCGATCCTGCCTGAGAAGGAAATCGAATGGTCGAGTGCAGCGTGTATTCAGCATCAATCAGAAATTCTACACGCTGCTTCTCGAGAAAGAGGTGGAGTATCGCATCAGCAAAGCCGGATTCGTGCCGCAGAACCGCATCCTGCAGAATGCAACGCTAGCAGGGTCGCCTGTTTCGCCGAATAAAGAGATGGTGATCGGCTCGTACCTCATGGTTGGCGTCATCGTTTGCCTGCTCATTCTGCTCGTGCGCTACATCCTGCACGACAACATTCACCACGCTCAACGACATAGCCAAGCTCAGCCACGCCAGCATCGGCATTCTGGGGCATGGTGCCGAAGTACAAGTACGAGATCCCCGTTTCTGAGCTCCCGATCGACAAGAACCCCAAGAGCCTGATCGCCGAGGCATTCCGGACCGTTCGCACGAACATGCAATTCGTTGACAACACGGCGGGCCCCAAGGTGGTGGCGATCACCAGCACCATCTCCGGCGAGGGGAAGACCTTCGTGGCAATGAACCTGGCCGGCATCATCTCCTTCAGCGGCAAACGGGTGATCATCCTTGACCTTGACATGCGCAAACCGAAGATCCATCTGGGCTTCGATGTGGACAACATACGCGGCATGAGCACGGTGCTCATCGGCAAGGACACGCTCACGGACTGCATCCGCCACAGCAGCCCGAGGGCCTCATTTCATCACAGCTGGTCCGATCCCTCCGAACTCCTGAGCCGATCATCAGCCCGCGGATGCAGGAGGTGCTGGTGGAACTGAAGCAGCAGCCAGCGACGTGGTGCTGCTCGATAATCCCCCGGTGGCCTGGTCACCGATGGCATCCCGATGATCCAGTTGGCCGACTACCCGATCACATCTTCCGAAGCGATTACAGCAAGAAGCAATCGTGCAGAATGTGGACCGCCTGGATCAACGAGAACAGCATCAAGCGACTGAGCTGCGTGCTCAACGGAGTGGATGTGGATCGCAACCGCTACGGCTACAACTACGGTTATGGCTACGGTTACGGCTATGGCTACGGCTATGGCAGCGGCTATGCAGGCGGCTACTACGAGGATCGTCCGGCCACCAAGCGCGGCAAGACCGGCTTCCTGGCCAACCTATTCGGAAAATCATGATGGACATTGAGCGCTTCCCATTGGATGGATTGGTGCTGCTGAAGCCACGGGTCTTCGCTGATGAACGAGGCGCCTTCATGGAGACCTTCAGCCAACGCCGCATTGACGAGGCGATCGGTGCCCAACGTTTCGTGCAGGACAACGAGAGCATCCGCGCCAAGCGTGCTGCGGGCCTGTCATTCCAAGCCGTGCCTTTCGCAGGCCAGGGCAAGCTGGTGCGGGTCCGCGCGGAGCAGCCATCGACGTCTGCGTTGACATTCGACGTGACAGGGCCGACATACGGGCAGCATGTGAAGGTGCGCCTGGCAGCGGATGCGACTTCTCTGCTCTGGGTGCCAGCTGGTTTCGCGCACGGGTTCGTTGCCGGAAGAAGGCACAACATTCACAAAATGCACGGCGCAATACCAGCCCAGCGCAGAAGCGCACCATCCGCTGGAACGACCCCGGACTTCGGCATCGATTGGGGAGTGAGCGAGCGCCTCGTGAGTGCCAAGGACCTCAGGACTCCGTTCGCAGGGCCGTGGGACCCGCCGAAGTGAGCACCCCATGGCCTATTAGCATTGCCCAGCTCTTCCTCATCTATTCCGGCCTCTTCTTCGCGGCCTTGGTCTTCAGCCTGTTGATCAACTCGCTGTTCATGCGCTTCGCGCGGAATCTGGGCATCCGCGAGAAGGACCAGCTTATTGAGCGCTGGAGCGCCAGCTCAAGCCACGCTGGAGGCATCGGCTTCTTCATCGTGTTCCTCACCTGCTTCACGCTTCACGGCGTGCTCTTCCCATCGGAAGGCGCTGGCACGCTGCGTCCAGAACTGCTGGGCCTGCTGGCCGCTACTGCCTTGGGTTTCCTCATGGGCCTTGCCGATGATGCCTACAACACGCGGCCCGTGCTCAAATTCCTCGTGCAATTGGCCTGCGGCGCCCTGCTGATCGCGAGCGGCACCTGCATCGAACTGTTCGAGTCGCACTCCGCCAATGTGGTGCTCACCCTCTTCTGGGTGGTGGGCATGATGAACTCGATCAACATGCTCGACAACATGGACGCCGTATCCACAGTGGCCTCCATATCCATACTCGCCGCAGGGATACTCACGATGCTCGCGACCGGCATGCAGGACCCCGCCTTCATGGTGCTGCTGGTTGGCTCCATGGCCTCGTTGAGCGGTTTCCTCTTCTTCAACTGGAACCCATCGCGCATGTTCATGGGCGACACTGGCAGCCAGTTCCTCGGCGTGCTAATCGCATTCGTGGGCATCCGCCTCTTCTGGAATGGGCACGGCCCTACCGGAGCATGGGAACCTGCGCGCCAGGTGCTGGCCCCCATCATCGTGTTCCTACTGCCTATCGCCGACACCACCACCGTTTCCATCAACCGGATGCTTCGTGGTAAGAGCCCCTTCGTTGGAGGCCGGGATCACACAACGCATCACCTCAGCTACCTCGGTCTGAGCGATGGCCAAGTAGCGCTCACTTTCATAGGGATAGGCCTGCTGAACACATTCCTCGCATACGTGATTTTCCGCTACATAGAAATCTGGCAGAACCTGCATACAGCCATCTTCGTTTCATACGCTTTACTCGTCTTCGGCACGTTATTCATCATAACGCGACGCTCCAGCCCACCGGCAACATGAACGCCTTGAAACTGCTCGTCCGAGCCATTCTGCTACTCGTTCTCCTGCTCTCAGGCGCAGCGGCCAATCTGCTCATCTTCTCTGCCAGCAGCGAAGGAACAGACCTCGATCACCGCCAACGCTTCAACGACGGCTACAAGGTCTTCTCCCTCACCCTGCCAAACCAGCTCACCTTCTGCAACGAGTCCGTTCCAATGGACCGCATCGATGTGCGTGAACGACTTGATCGCGAGCTGCTGGTGAACACCTATTGGCAGAGCAACACCCTGCTCGCGCATAAGCGGGCCAACCGCTGGTTCCCGCTTATCGAGTCCATCCTGCAGCGAGAAGGCGTGCCCGACGACATGAAGTACCTGGCACTGGTGGAGAGCAACTTCACCAATGTGGTCTCGCCGGCAGGCGCCGCCGGGTACTGGCAGTTCATGAAAGAGACCGGCCAGAACCATGGCCTCGAAGTGAATGGCGAAGTGGACGAGCGCTATAACGTGGAGAAGAGCACCGTTGCAGCGTGCAAGTACCTGAAGACCGCCTACAAGAAGTACGGTTCATGGGCGCTAGCAGCCGCCTCATACAATCTCGGGCTCGGTGGCGTCGACAAGCAACTGGGGCGGCAGAAAAAGGAAGACTACTTCGACCTGCTCCTGCCAGAAGAGACCAGCCGCTACGTGTTCCGCATCCTCGCCATGAAGGAGATCATCCGCGAGCCGGAGCGCTACGGCTTCCACCTGCGTACCCGCGACCTGTACCCGCCTTACAAGACCCGGAGCCTTGAGGTGAAAGGCCCCATCGAAGACATCGCCGCCTTCGCCCTGCGCCATAACACGGATTACAAGACCGTGAAGCTGCTGAACCCTTGGCTGCGCGACACCAAGCTCACCAACAAGGAGGGCAAGACCTACGCGATACTGCTGCCCGCTGAGGGCTTCAACGACGCGATGGCCGACTAGAAACTCGGCACCACGAAAGGATTCATCCGGACTGTCCGAAGCTGCCCTTCCCGAAGCGACCTTTGCGCCCCTCTGAAAAGGCGCACAGTGACGAAGGATATTGGTACTAATGGTTCTGCTGAAGCATTCGCCGAAGAGCACATCGAAGTGCTCGGCGCGCGGGTGCATAATCTGAAAGGCATCGACGTGCGCATCCCGCGCGATCAACTGGTGGTGATCACTGGCCTGAGCGGCAGCGGCAAGAGCTCATTGGCCTTCGACACGATCCATGCGGAAGGCCAGCGCCGCTACATCGAGACCTTCAACGCCTATGCGCGGCAATTCCTCGGCGGCATCGAACGCCCCGATGTGGACCTGATCACTGGCCTGAGTCCTGTAATCGCCATCGAGCAGAAGACGATCAGCCGTAACCCGCGCAGCACCGTGGGCACCGTAACGGAGATCTACGACCTGCTCCGCCTGCTGTACGCGCGCATCGCCGACGCCTTCAGCTACGAGACCGGCGAAGCGATGATCCGTTTCACCGATCAGCAGATCATCCAGCTCGTCACCGAAGCATATGCCGAGAAGGAAGTGCTGATCCTGGCTCCGCTGGTGCGCGGTCGCAAGGGCCATTACCGCGAGCTCTTCGAGCAATTGCTGCGTCAGGGATTCCTGCGCGCCCGTGCCGATGGCGAAGTGATCGACCTCACCTCGCGCCCGCGACTCGATCGCTACAAGGTGCACGACATCGAACTGGTGGTTTACCGCATCAAGGTGAACGAAGGCAGCGCCAAGCGATTGGGCGAGACCATCCTCACCGCCATGAAGTATGGCAAAGGCAGCCTCATGGTGGTTGAAGCCAAAGGCCAGCATCAGCCGCGCTTCCTCAGCAGGCACCTCATGTGCCCCACCACCGGCATCGCTTACGAGGAACCGGAACCGAATCTCTTCAGTTTCAACAGCCCGTATGGCGCTTGTCCGCGATGCAGCGGCTTGGGGCAGGTCACGGAAGTGGCGCTGGACAAGATCGTCCCCGATCGGAAGAAGAGCATCCGCAAAGGCGCCATCGTGGCCATCGGCAGCGCGAAGAACTCGTGGGTGTTCAAGCAGATCGAAGCGGTGCTGGAGAACTTCGGCCACGACTTGGACACGCCCGTTGAGGAGATGGAAGATTCTGTTCTTGCCGCATTGCTCAACGGCATGGACGAGCCGCTGCGCGTGAGCAGCAGCGTGGGCCTCAGCGATCGCACTGTGCAGTTCGAGGGCATCATCCCGTTCATCCTCGAACAGGCGGAAGAAGGTCCGAAGACTGCGCAGAAATGGGCGGCGGGATTCACGCACATGGTGGCCTGCCCCGAGTGCAAAGGCGCACGCCTGAAGAAGACCGCGCTGCACTTCCGCATCGATGGCAAGAACATCACGGAGCTGGCGCAGTTCTCATTCACCGAGCTGCATGCCTTCATGAAGGGCCTCGTTGATCGGCTCGAAGGCAACAAGGCCATCATCGCCAAGGAAGTGGTGAAGGAGATCACCGCGCGGAGCGGATTCCTGCTCGATGTTGGTCTGGAGTACCTCACGCTCGATCGCAGCGCGCGATCGCTCAGCGGCGGCGAGGCGCAGCGCATCCGACTAGCCACGCAGATCGGCAGCCAGCTCACGGGCGTGCTTTACATCCTCGACGAGCCCAGCATCGGCCTGCACCAGCGCGACGACCAGCGCTTGATCGGCAGCTTGCGCAGCTTGCGCGATGGCGGCAACAGCGTGCTGGTTGTGGAGCACGACAAGGAGATGATGATGAGCGCCGACCACTTGATCGACATCGGTCCCGGTGCCGGTGAGCACGGCGGCCGCATCGTGGCGCAGGGCCATCCGAAGAACCTCGCGCAAGGCGATAGCGTGACCGCGCGCTACCTGCGCAACGAGCTGCGCATCGAAGTGCCCGCTATTCGCCGCCAAGGCAATGGCAAGCGACTCACGCTGCGCGGCGCGAAAGGCAATAACCTGAAGGAGGTTGACGTGGACTTCCCGCTGGGCACCTTCATCTGCGTGACGGGCGTGAGCGGCAGCGGCAAGAGCACCTTCATCGGCGATACGCTCTACCCCATCCTCAGCAAGCACTTCTATCGCAGCGATGTGCATCCCCTGCCCTACCAGAGCATCAAGGGCCTGGAGCACATCGACAAGGTGATCGAAGTGGACCAGAGCCCGATCGGCCGCACGCCTCGCAGCAACCCCGCCACCTACACGGGCCTTTTCGATCACATCCGCGAGCTGTATGCACAACTCCCGAGCGCGAAGATCCGCGGGTACAAGAGCGGCCGCTTCAGCTTCAACACGGCCGGTGGTCGCTGCGAGACTTGCAAAGGCGCTGGCGTGCGCACCATCGAGATGAACTTCCTGCCCGCTGTGCATGTACCCTGCGAGACCTGTCGCGGCAAGCGCTACGATCGCGAAACGCTCGAGGTGCGCTTCAAAGGCAAGAGCATCGCCGATGTGCTGGACATGCCAGTGGAAGAAGCTGCTATGCACTTCGCCGACATCCCGCAGATCAACCAGAAGCTGCGCACCCTGCTCGATGTGGGCCTTGGCTATGTGAAGCTCGGTCAGAGCAGCACCACGCTGAGCGGTGGCGAAGCACAGCGCATCAAGCTGGCCACTGAACTCACCAAGAAGGGCACCGGCAACACCTTCTACATCCTCGACGAGCCAACCACGGGCCTGCACTTCGACGATGTGAAGCAGTTGATCGATGTGCTGCAACGCTTGGTGGAGCAAGGGAACACGGTGCTGGTGATCGAGCACAACCTCGACCTGATGAAAGTGGCCGACCATGTGATCGACATGGGGCCTGAAGGTGGCGCTGGCGGAGGCATGGTGGTAGCGCGTGGCACGCCGGAGGAAGTGGTGATGATAGGGCGCGGGCACACGTGGCCCCTTCCTGAAAGTGGAGCTTTCGACTTGAGGTTGTCCAGCCTGATGGTTGAAAACAGGGCACGGCTGGTTGCTTTTCGCCAAGAGATGCTGGCATTCCTTCGCAAGGAGACAGCAGGTACAACATGAAGAAAGACATCAAGGCAACCGCTGACAGCGAACGCCGCATCCAGCGGGCATTCAAGCGCAAGGGCTGGAACGAGATCAAGGCCAACGATAGTTGGGCGATATTCAAGATCATGAGCGAGTTCGTCGAGGGCTTCGAGGCCCTGCAGCGCATTCGGCCATGCGTGAGCATCTTCGGCAGCGCGCGCACCAAACCCGATGCGGCTGAATTCAAACTCGCAGAGGAGATCGCCTTCCAACTCACCGGGAACGGATATGGTGTGATCACCGGCGGTGGTCCGGGCATCATGGAAGCCGCGAATAAGGGCGCCCAGCGCGGCGGCGGCACCAGCGTGGGCCTCAATATCGAATTGCCGTTCGAGCAGGAGCCCAATCCTTACATCGACAAAGAGAAGAGCCTTCACTTCGACTACTTCTTCGTGCGCAAGGTCATGTTCATCAAGTACAGCCAGGGCTTCATCGTGCTGCCCGGCGGCTTCGGAACGCTCGATGAGCTCTTCGAGGCGCTCACCCTGATCCAGACGCAGAAGATCGCGCGCTTCCCCATCATACTCGTGGGCAAGAAGTATTGGCAAGGCCTGCTCGACTGGGTGAAGGCCACCATGGGAGAGCGGCACGCTTATATCAATCCCGATGACCTCGATCTCATCCAGGTGGTTGACAAGCCCGAGGAGGCCGTGAAAGCGATCAACGCGTTCTACGGGAAGTACCTGCTCAAGCCGAACTTCTGATTCGTTCCGCCGCGCTGCCATGCGCCCTTGTTCAACATGGTGCTGTTGGAATAAGGAGCAGCTGACCACCAAGCCGCTGGAAGCATGCCGGATACTTTTGGTCGCGAGCTTGCGCGATGCACGCGCGCTCACCACTAAGTCGCCATGGTGAATCAACTTGTCCTGCTGATCAACGTTATCAGCCTTCTCCTGATCAATACGTTCACCGGAGCTCCGATCATCGTCACGCAGAACCTTCCGGCTACCATGGCCTCCGGGTCGGAGACCAAAGTGACGGTCACGATCGAGAAAGGCGATGTGACCGGCTTCGCGAAACTTCAGATTGACCTTCCTGACGGGCTCACCGCCACTGCTATCGAGACCAAAGGGGCGTCCTTCACCTTCGCCGACGGCAAGGCGAAATTCATCTGGATGTCTCTTCCGGCATCGCCCACCTTCAAAGTGAGCTACACGTTATCAGCCACATCAAGCTCGGCTGGCGTGAAGCGCGTGGCCGGTCGCTTCTCCTACATCGAGGACAATGAGCGCAAAGTGCTCGAGCTGAACCCATCGACCATAGACTTCGGCGCACCGGGAGCCATCGTAGCTGAGGATGCTCCAGTTCAATCCAATACGACGAACGATCAGGATCTCGTGAGCGCAGCTGGCGCTGCTCCAGTTGGCAAGATCGCCATCGCCGTGATCGACAATGCCAGCGGAATAGCCGCCATGCAAGGTGCTGGTGGTGTTGGTGGCTCGCGCACCATAACACCGGTAACGGAGAAAGAGATGATCGTGGAAGTGCTCGTGAACAAAGGCAGCATCCGGGGATTCGGCAAGCTGCAAGAGATCATTCCAGCCGGATTCACAGCCGTTGAGAAGAATAGCGCTGAAGCCATCTTCACCACGCAGGATCGCATCGTGAAATTCGTCTGGCTGAACCTTCCGGCTTCCAACGAATTGAAGGTGACCTACAAGCTGCGCGCGAACGAGAAACCAGACGGTGAGTACAGCATCGACGGCGACTTCGGCTACCTCTTGAACGATGAAACGCAGAAAGCCGTGCTTGGAACGAGCAAGTTCTTCATCGGTCAGCGCGCCTTCGAAATGATGGCTTCGGATAGCCAGCAGATGAACCAAGAGCAGGGCGAGGATCCTTCCTTGGCCCTGAAGCTGAAGGCAGAAGAAGAACGCAAGGCGCGCGAGGCACAAGAGGCCACTGCCGCCCGCGAGCGCATAGAAAAGCAAGAGGCGGCCAAGCAGAATACCGTCGCGGCTCAGCGCCCGACCCAGCGAATCCCGGCTCCGGAGAAAGGCATCACCTATAAAGTGCAGATCACCGCAGCGCATCGCGAGGTGGGCAAGTCATACTTCCGCGCGCGCCATAGCTACAGCGGCGACTTCCAGATCGAGCGCCATCAGGGCTGGATCAAATATGTGACGGGCGGCTATGTCGAATACAAGGAAGCACGTGAACAGCGTGTGAATTATGTGCAGGCCGGGCACAACTTCCCAGGTCCATTCGTTACCGCATACAACAACGGTGAGCGCATCACGGTGCAAGAGGCGCTCGCGATCAGCAAGCAGCAGTGGGTGCAATGAACCTGTACTGATGCGCCAACGCAACCCGCTACTGTCTTCTGCAAAGCGCCTCGCGCAGGCCTTGCTCGTCGGTGCGGTGCTTTCGTCTCCGGGTTTCGCGCAAACGGATTCCACCGCCGCGCGCCCACCGGTTGATTCCCAATCGGCCTTCAGGCCTACCATAGGCCTTGGTGCAGGCATGTTCGCCTTCTATGGCGATGTTGGCAGTGACCACAGCGGCTACAGCCCTCTCGTATCACGTTTCGGGTACGAATTGCGCGCATCGGCCCCTATCACATCCTGGCTCGAAGCCGACCTGTACGCGCTGCATGGCCGCGTGGGCGTGAATGAGCGCGACTTCAAGCGCAACATGAACTTCGAGTCGCGCATCACCATCGGCGGGCTTCAGCTCCGCTACAATTTCCTGCCGCTGGTACGCAAGGAGCGCGTGGTGGAACCCTACGTCAACTTCGGCTTCGAGAGTGTCGAGTTCCTCACCAAGACCGACTTGTACGATGGCCAAGGCAGGCGCTACCATTACTGGAGCGATGGAACCATCCGGGACATCGCTGAGGGCGCGCCCAATGCGGCCCAAGCAGTCGAGATACAGCGGGATTACAGCTACGAGACCGATGTGCGCGAGCTGAACGCAGATGGTTTCGGCAAGTACAAAGAGCAGACGTTCGCGATTCCGGTCGGTGTGGGCGCGCGCATGAATGTGGGGCATGGTTTCGACCTGCGCGTTGGTGCCACCATGCACTTCACGCTCACCGACAACATCGATGGTATCACCAACAAGAGCATCGGCGACCGCCAAGGGAAAGCCGGCAACGATCGATTCCTCTACAGTTCCGTGAGTATCGGCTACACCATCCCCATGGCCCGCAAGCCGAAGAAGACGCGCTTCAGCACCCCGCTGAGCAGCGAAGAGCTTGACGCCATCGTGCTCAACGAGGACGAGGACGGCGATGGCGTGCGCGACTTCAATGACGATTGCCCAGGCACCCCAACGGGTGTGAAGGTCGATGCCAAGGGATGCCCGCTGGATGGCGATGGCGATGGTATTCCGGATGATCGCGACGATGAGCTGAACAGCGCTGCCGGAGCATTGGTCGATTCACGTGGGGTGACCCTGAGGGATGATCGGATCCTCAAATCGTGGCTCGCCTGGAAGGATAGCGCGAACGTGAACATCGTGGCCTCTCGCGTGGAGAGCTTCGGCCCTATGCGGCCAGCAAAGGCTCCGACGAAGCGTGTGTACGTGGTGAAGGTGGGCACTCATACCGAGGGCATCAGCGAGGAGATGATCCAGAAGATTCTCAGCATCCCTGATGTGCGCACCATTGAGAAAGGCGATACCACCTACTACGTGGTGGGCAACTACGATGCGATCCCAGAAGCATTGCGGCGCGAATTGGAGCTGAAGGGCATGGGCATCGAAAGCGTGGTGATGGCCGAAGAGGACGGCCGTTTGATCGACGTGAGCAAGGAGTCGGCTGCTGAGCGCGCCAAGATGGTGGGCATGGGCGCTGGCGATGAGAACCGTGATGTCATCATCCGCGTGCAGCTTGGCGCCTTCCGGAACAAGCTCTCGAAGAACATCTTCTCCAAGATCAAGGATTTGGTAGTGATCCAAGGGGATGATGGCCTCACGCATTACTACACAGGCTCATTCAGCGCGGTGAACCCTGCGGCCAACCACAGGGTTCAGATGCTGATCAACGGTTTCGAGGGCGCCTTCCTCGTGGCCTTCCGCGAAGGCAAGCGCATCAGCATGAAAGAGGCAGGCGCGCGCGTCACCGGATCCGAGGACCTGCGCACGAGGCCTACGCCCGGCAGCGTGGCACGTGACAAGGTGCGCTATCGCGTGCAGGTGGCCACTTTCGCAGGCAATGTGCCCATGGACATGATGGACAAGCTGCTCGGCCTCGGCGATCTGGAGCCCCTCACCAGCGAGCAGACCACGCGCTACTTCTATGGCAGCTTCGTGGAGCGCCGCGAAGCTGAGGATGCACTTCAAGCGGTTCGGGCAAAGGGCTTCAGCGATGCCTTCATCGTGGGGTCCGTGAATGGGTCCATCGTGCCTGCCGAAGATGCGGACACGCTGGTGCGTTGAGCACGGGCAACTGAATCCGCAATCACGACATGCGCATCCCTTTCGAAGCGATTGATTGGACGCTACTTCCTGCCACCCTCGTGAATGGAACCACGGGAACGGCCACCATGCGCATCATTCAGCACGATAGCCTGCGGATAAGACTGGTGGAATACTCAGCCAACTACCTCGCCGACCATTGGTGCCAGCTGGGCCACTTAGTCTTCGTGCTCGAAGGCGAACTGATCAATGAGCACGAGGATGGGCGCGTGAACGTGCTGAAGGCCGGCATGTCGTACCACGTGAGCGATGGGCTCAGTTCGCACCGGTCACGGACGGCGGGACCGGTGAGGATGATCGTGGTGGATGGGGAGTTCTTGAAGTGATGAGAATGAGAGATCGGACAATGGATGGACCATTCTCTGATCATCTCATTTTCTGATTTCCTGACCCGCACTCACATCCTCCTATACCACCCCTTGATCCGTTCCCGGTCCAGCACTTTTTGCCAATCGGGGCCGAAGGCGTGATCCCACATGTGCGGCAGGTTGTAGGCCACTTCGGCCATGGCATCGAGAGTGGCTTCGTCCCAATCCTTCGCGAGGTTGGCGGGAATGTGGATGCCGCGCTCCTTCACCATGTGCTTGAACTCCTGCACGTATTCGCCATACACATCCTCGAGCTGATTGAAGGCCACGCAATTCGCGAAGCAGTGATGCATCTCCAGCACTTTGCCGAGGCCGTAGCTGAGCGCATGGCACACGCCCACTTCGCTGTACGTGAGGCTGAGGCCCCCCATGTAGCTGGCCACCATCAGCAGCTCGTCGCTCTTGGGTTCGCTACGCTCGCGCTTCAGGTAAACCTCGCGACATAGTTCCAACGACTTCTCGCTATACGCCTCGGCGAAAGTGTTCTTCTTGGTTCCGGTGATGGCCTCCACGCTATGGATGTAAGTATCCATGCCGGTGTAGAACCATTGGTCGTTGGGCACGGTGGCGATGAGGTCCGGGTCGAGCACGATCTGATCGAATACCGTCCAATCGCACTTGAGGCCGAGCTTCTTCACAGGACCGGTGAGTACGGCGGTCATGCTCACTTCGGCGCCTGTGCCGCTAATGGTTGGCACGCCGCAGTGGTAGATGCCGGGCTTCTTGATGAGGTTCAGGCCTTGGTACTGCACGCTGCTGCCCTCGTTCGTGAACATGAGCGAGAGCGCCTTTGCCACATCCATCACGTTGCCGCCGCCGATTCCCACAAGGCCAGCGGGCAATCCTCGGCGCGCGAGGATGTCGTCGCGCAGGCCATCGATCTGCTCAGTGCTTGGCTCTTTGGCAGTGCTGCAGAAGATGATCTCGTCGCCTGCTTGCTTGGGTAAGCGTGCGATGAAGTCAGCCTTTTTCCTCGAAGTAGTGATCGACGAGGAAGACCATGAAGCCTTTGCCGCCGCCGCGATGCGGCTCGATGATCTCACTGAGCTTGCCGAAGCTGCCCCGGCCATAAGCGGTCTTGGTAACGGACTTGAAGTTGCGGAAGAGGTTCATGCAATGCGGCCATGATTTTGACATGGCGCCGCAAAGGAAGCAGGATGGGCATTGCGCGCCGAAAGAGCATGATCCAGTTCTCCGGCTCTCGCTTTCATTTGCCGCATGCGCGCCACACTCCTTGCTGCCATTTGCTTGTTCTTGCTTCTTCATTCGTGCGGTCCCGCTCCGCAATCCGGAGGAGAATCGGCCATGACGACTCAAGAGGAATCATCGCAGGCTATCCAGGATGCCCTTGTCGGCAGTTGGATGCCACTGGACTATTGCGATTGCTTGAAACGTGAGCGCTCTGCCCATGCGTGCCGCGAACTCGCCAATGAAGTGTTCGTGATGCTCGTTCGACCTTCATCGGGCGACAGCCTGATCTGGAGCTTCATCACCCCGCACGAAGGCGGACCCGAGGAACTCCTCGCCTTCGATGGTCCCACGAGTTCTTTCGTCTTCACCCCGGAAGCAGACAGGCCTTGGGTGCCGTCAGTGCGTTTGGGCAGCATCGATGCCGATCATGCCGAGCTGCGCTTGGATGATTCCAAGGGCAGGATCTGCCTCCGCGTGCAGAGCGAGGATTCCTTGCTCAATGCAACGCTGCTCGCGGGCAAGTATGCTTTGGACCCGAGCGGCGCCGTTGTTGAGTTCAATGCCAACGGTGCCGTTGAAGGGCTGGCCGGGCACACCCGCTTCAGCATCCTCACCGATTTCACGGAAGGCTTCGACAACCTCGACATCGTATTCCTGCACAACGGTGGATACGATTGGTCCTCCGACGCCTTCCACTACCGCTGGGACGGCAGCGAGCTCTTGCTCACGCACATGGACACGACAGCAGACCCGTACGTGTACCAGCAGGGCGAGCTGATCTACCGCTTGCAAGCGTTGCTCGACCAGTGAGGCCTCGGAATCGATTCCGAGCAACCGTTCAATCAGCCCAGCACCTCCTTCACCTTCGCGCCGATAGTAGCAGGGCTATCCACCACGTGGATCCCGCATTCGCGCATCACAGCCTTCTTGGCGGCGGCGCTTTCATCGGCGCCGCTCACGATGGCGCCGGCATGGCCCATGGTGCGGCCCTTCGGGGCGGTCTCTCCGGCGATGAAGCCGATCACGGGCTTCTTGCAATTGGCCTTGATCCAACGCGCGGCTGGATCTCCAGGTCGCCGCCGATCTCGCCGATCATCACGATGGCCTTGGTGTCGGGATCGTTCGCGAAGAGCTGAACCGCTTCGAGCGTGGTGGTGCCGATGATCGGATCGCCGCCGATGCCGATGGCCGTGGTGATGCCCATGCCGGCCTTCACCACTTGATCGGCTGCCTCGTAAGTGAGTGTGCCGCTCTTGCTCACGATGCCTACTGGGCCCTTCTTGAAGACGAAGCCGGGCATGATGCCCACTTTGCATTCATCGGCGGTGATCACGCCCGGGCAGTTGGGGCCGATGAGCGTGCTACCAGTGCCACGCAGGTATTCGCGAGCGGCAACCATGTCCTTCACAGGAATTCCCTCTGTGATGCACACGATCACCTTGATGCCGGCCTCAGCGGCTTCCATGATCGCATCCGCAGCGAAGGCGGGCGGAACGAAGATGATGCTCACGTCGGCGCCGGTTGCTTTCACCGCATCGCTCACCGTCTCGAACACCGGACGATCCAAGTGCTGCTGGCCGCCCTTGCCAGGCGTTACGCCGCCCACCACGTTGGTGCCGTACTCGATCATCTGCGTGGCGTGGAAGGTGCCTTCGCTGCCGGTGAAGCCTTGCACGATCACCTTGCTGTTCTTGTTGACGAGTACGCTCATGCTCTAGCCGGTTGGGGGTTGTGTTGTTGCTGGTTGCAGGTTGTGCAACCGTAGCATCGACAATGGATCGATGAATCGTGATTGCCAGTTCTTGAAGGCCGCGAAACTAAGCGCCGCGCTCTGAGGCACCAACGATGGGCGTGTAGCTGGTGCGCAAGTAGTGGAAGACCAAGGCCAGCGTGCCGATCATGATCACACCGCCAACGATGAAGGGCAGATCCATGCCCATGGCGTAGAGCGGGCCAGCCAT
The DNA here is from genome assembly GCA_016713865.1 of Flavobacteriales bacterium. Lineage (GTDB taxonomy): Bacteria > Bacteroidota > Bacteroidia > Flavobacteriales_F > PHOS-HE28 > PHOS-HE28. The sequence goes on from JADJOG010000049.1 coordinate 18,495, forward strand.
GGCAGGACCAGCCACGCGGCCCAGCGAGGAGAAGCCTTGGTTCTGTCCCATCACTTCGCCCAATTCGTGCGGGCCCGATTTGCGGCTGAGAATGGAGACGAGGCTCGGGTTCAAGCAGGCATTGCCCACAGCGCCGAGGATCATCGGCACCAAGCTGAAGAGAACAAAGGCGAGATCAAGGTCGATCGAGAGCGGCTGGCCATCGGCACCCATGGTCACGCTCGCGCGTTCGCCTATTGGAACGAAGGGAATCAGCGCAAGGCCGAGACCAACCAGGATGCAGCCGTAGATCATCATGCGCCTTTCGCCCCACCAGCGCTGGAACACGCCCACCAGCGCGCCTTGCGAAACAGCACTGAGCACGCCCACCATGCTGAACATGATGCCCGTCTGGTCCACCGTGAGGTTGTAGCGCTGCATCCAGAGGAAGGCGATGCTCACATTCATCATGCTGAAGGCCGTGATGTACACGAAGCCGATGATGAAGATGTCGCGGAATCGCAGGTCCTTCAGCGCGCGGAAAGTGCTTGCGACAGGCTTGAAGTTGATAGGCCGCTTGGCATCGGGATTCTTCAGCGACTCCGGTAGCATAAAGATGACGCCGAGCAGATTCAGCACGCAAAGCGCCGTCGCGAACCAACCCACCGCTGCAATGCCGCCCATGTTGTGGAACACGTATCCGCCGATCGCCGGTCCGAAGGCGAAGGCCAAACCGAATGATGCACCGAGGATGAGTCCGAGTCGCTTGGCGCGGTCCTTCGGCTCGGTCATGTCGCTCACGTAGGCCTGTGCCGCTGCGATGTTGCCGCTGCCGATGCCGGTGAGGAAGCGCGAGACGAAGAGCAGCACGATGCTCGTGGCGTAGGAGAACACGATGTAGCTGATCGCCGTGATCGCGATGGAAACGATGATTACCGGCCGCCGCCCGATGCGATCGCTCATGCTGCCCCAGATGGGCGAGCAGAGGAAGACCATCAGTGAGAAAAGCGCCACGCTCATCATCACCAGATCCTCGCTGGCGCCAACCGCCTCGCTGAAATAGGGCACCACCGGGATGAAGAGCGTGAACCCGATGAGGTCGATGAAGATGGTGAACCAAAGAATGAAGAGGCGCCGATCCATAAGAAGGGCGCGAAAGTAGGCTGGGGCTAGTGTGCGCGATCAGGTCAAGCGCGCCCTGCGGAAGCGCTGTTTCTGAAACATCCAACCACTGATCCACACGGATTGCCACGGATGAAATCAAACTTGATCCAGACTTACACCGTCCAATGCACAAGCCCGAGCGTCCACCAGCTGTGTCCATCCGAGTGGATCAGTGGTTCGCTCCCACCCTACTCCACCGCCACAAAAGGCCGAGCCACCGCCGTGCCCTTGCGCACATATGGCCGCACGATCAAGCGGATGGTGTTGCGCCAGCTCAGGTATTTCCAGCCCCAATTGAAGAGCACCACCGCGCGGTTCCGGAAGCCCACGAGCTGCGCCACGTGAACGAGCATCCACAACAGCCAAGCAATCGTTCCACCGAAGCTCCATGTGCCGATGTCCACAACGGCCTTGCGCCTACCGATCACTGCCATGCTGCCCTTGTCGCGATAGCTGAACGGCAATGCCTCCTTTCCCTCAGCGCGACGGATGAGGTTCTTGGCCAGATGCTGCCCTTGCTGAATGGCAACGGTGGCCACTTGCGGATGACCCTTCGGATAGGCGGGCTCTTCCATGAGAGCGATGTCACCCAGCACATAAACATCACTGAAGCCCTTCACAGCATTGGTGCGATCCACCATGAAGCGGCTCGCGCGCTCGTTCAACCCCGTTTCCAAGCCAGGGATGGTAACGCCCTTCACCCCTGCTGCCCAGATCACGGTATTGGTATCGAGCGCCTCCCCATCGTCGAGCGTGATGTGCTCGTCGTCGCCGCTCATCACACGCTTGTTCAGCAGCAGTTCCACGCCCAATTGCTTCAGGTACTTCTCGGCATTCGCGCTCGACTTCTCCGAGAAGTTCTTCAGCACGCGATCATTGCTGTCGATGAGCACGATGCGCATCAGCTCGCTATGCATCTCGCGGTACTCGTTGCGCAGCACCGTGCGGCGGATCTCGGCCAACGCACCAGCCAATTCCACGCCCGTTGGCCCGGCGCCTACGATCACGAAGTTGAGGCAGCGCTTCAGGTCCGTTTCATCGCGGAGCACCAAAGCGCGCTCGAACTCCTGCAGGAAATCGCTGCGAATGTCGAGCGCCTGGCTGATGCTCTTCAGCTGCATGGCCACTTCGGCCATTTGGCGGTTGCCGAAGAAATTGGTGGTGCTGCCCAGCGCGAGCACGAGGATATCATAGTTGAAATCGCCCACGTTGGTCTCCACGCGCTTCTGCTCGGGCACCACGCGTTGCACCTCGGCCATGCGGAAGGCCACGTTCGGCATCGGCCCCACTGTTCTCCGGAACGGATGGCCGATGCTGTCGGCGCCGAGACTGGCCGTGGCCACTTGATAGAGCAAGGGCTGGAAACAGTGGTGGTTCTGCTTGTCGAGCAGCAGCACCTTGTAGGGTTTGCCCGCCAAGCGCTGTATCACTTCCAATCCAGCGAAGCCGCCACCAACCACTACAACTGTTGGATGAGGCAGCTTGTCGTAGGTGTGCTTGTCGATCGTCCACATGGCTTGCGTGCTTCTGGAGGGGCGAAGATCCGGACATTTGCAGGCCTATGCTGAACAACGACACAATAGCGGCCATTTCAACTGCACCCGGCACAGGGGCCATCGCCTTGCTGCGCCTCTCAGGACCGAAGGCCGAAGCCGTTGCGCGCGCCGTGAGTGAAGGACTTCCGGAAGCGATCACCGAGCGGATGGCGATGCGTTGCTTCTTTCGCGATGCCGAAGGCCGCATCGACGACGGGCTGGTCACGCTCTTTCGCGGGCCGCGCTCCTACACCGGCGAGGATGTCGCCGAACTGGCCGTGCACGGCTCGCCATACATCCAACAGCGTTTGATGGAGGCCATGCTAGCGGCGGGCGCACGCCTCGCGCTGCCCGGCGAATTCACGCAGCGCGCCTACCTCAACCGCAAGCTCGACCTTAGCCAGGCCGAGGCCGTGGCCGACCTCATCGCCAGCCAGAGCGCGGCGCAGCATCGTTTGGCGCTGCACCAATTGCGCGGCGGCTTCGGCAAGCGCATCGAGGATCTGCGGCAGGAGCTCATCGACTTCGCCGCGCTGATCGAATTGGAGCTCGACTTCGGCGAGGAGGACGTGGAATTCGCGAAGCGGCCGGAATTGATCGCATTGATTGACCGCATCACCGGCATCTGCACCGAATTGATCGAGAGCTTCCGATATGGCAACGCCGTGAAACAGGGCGTGCCGGTGGCCATCGTGGGCGCGCCCAACAGCGGCAAGAGCACCTTGCTCAACGCGCTGCTGCAAGAGGACCGCGCCATCGTGAGCGAGATCCCCGGCACCACGCGCGACACGGTGGAAGAGACCATCACCATCGGTGGTGTGCTCTTCCGTTTCATCGACACGGCGGGCATCCGAAAGACCGAGGACTCGGTTGAGAATCTCGGCATCGAACGGAGCTACAAGAAGGCGAAGGAAGCTGCAATCGTGGTGCTGCTCGGCGATGCCAGCGTGATGAACGAGCAGGCCTTCGCCTTCGAGGCAGCCATGCTGCGCGAGCGCATCGGCGATGGCGCCGCGATCATCCCCGTGCTGAACAAGAGCGACGTGGCGCCGGTGAAGGCCGCGGGCACGCTCACCATCAGCGCCAAGAAGGGCGAAGGATTGGAACCGCTCAAGCAGCGCTTCATCGATCTCGTGAATGCCACTGCCGCCCCCGGCGACATCGTGGTGACCAACGCGCGGCATGTGGATGCGCTCACCAAGGCGCGTCAGGCGCTGCTCGATGCGCGCGCAGCAATCGAGCAAGGCATCAGCGGCGAATTGCTCGCCGTGGATCTGCGTCGCGCGCAGCACCACCTCGGCGAGATCACCGGGAAGATCACGCCGGACGATTTGCTGGGGAGTATTTTCGGGCGGTTCTGCATCGGGAAGTGATCCAAGAGTTGTTCAAAGGCTACGGGATTCACCGTAGCACTTCACGGTATTCACCGGAGGAATCGCGATGCCCCATTGGGGGACGTTTGCCGAAACCTCTACGACGTGTCCACCCACGCACGACAAGGGGGAGCCGGTCAGCGTACCGTGATCCTTCTGTTCGCCACTGCCCTCGCGGGTCTGTTAGCCATAGCCGCAGCCGCCCAAGGCGACGGACAGGAATACCGCCTGCTCAAGGTGGGCGGCCAAGAGAGCATTGCTGGTTACCTCACCTGCTGGATCGATCTCGCCCCCGACGGGCAGACCATCGGACTCAGTTCAACCCAAGGCTTCCCCTATCGCAGTTTCCCGGTTGATCACGAAGAGCAGGTCCAGGTGCTCGACATCGGCAACTGGTACGCTGGCTCACGCGCGCGCTTCAGCAAGAGCGGCAAGCTGATCCTGCTGCAGCAGCTCTTCTACATCGACTTCGCCCCCAACAAGGACCGCCCCATCAAGTATGAGGTGGTTGACCGCGCCACGGGCAAGGCCATCGCGCGCTTCGAGGACCTCTACGCCGCCGCCATCACACCCGATGAGCAGAACGTGGCCACGCTCGGCACCGATGGCCTGCACCTCGTTGACCTCAGGACCGGCAAGCGCACCGCCTTGCACCTGCCGCGCACCGGAAACGCTGTTGCCGTGAGCACCGATGGCGCGCGTATCGCCGTGGCGCACAGGCCAACGAAGGAAGAGCTGCAACAGCTCAGCGCGCTTCGCAACGACAAGGACGCGCTGAAGTCCGCGATGAAGACCGGGCAGATCGTGAAGGTGTACGATGCGCGCACGCTGGAGCCGCTGCACATGCTCGATGATCTCTTCGACAAAGTGTTCCGCTTGGAGTACAGCCCCGATGGCCAGGACTTGTGGATCCATGCGAAACCGCACACGCGCAAAGGCGGCAATCCCAACCCGAACCAGAGCTACGTGAGCGTGGCCGATGCGCGCACCGGCGACATGCGGCGCAGCAGCTTCCCTTCGCTATCGCTCTTCGAGCCCGACTTCCGCATCAGTCCGGACGGGAGGCTGTTCGCTATCGGCAGCCAGGGCGGCCGATTCATGGAGCTGCACATCTACGACCGCGCCACCGGCAGCATGAAGGACCGCTTCGTGCTCAATTACCGCCTCTTCGAGAAGATGGCCAGCAAGGCCGAGTTCCCCAGCGACGGCCGCCTCTCATTCGTGTTCCTGCCCGATGGCAAGCGACTGCTCATGACGTTCGGCAACCGCCTGATCGAATGGACCTACAACCCATGAAGCGACTCATCCTCCTACTACCCATGCTCCTCGCGTTGCTCACCTCATCCGCGCAGAAAAAGGAGCTTATCGAGGACAAGCCCACGATCCTGAAGCGCGCGGCCGAGGCCTTCGACGCCATGCTGCAACCAGGAGCGCTCCTGCACGAGGCCGTGATCAAAGAGCAGCTCATCGGCCGGTACGTGCTGCAGGTGAGCTTCCGCGAGAAGGGCGACATCAGCAGCGTGTTCGTGGTGAGCGCTGCGGATCACGACACGCGCTCGCAGAACCGATTCAAGGACCTCGTGCATCAGCAAGTGCTGCCCTTCAAGATGCCGAAGGGCCAGCAGTACCGCATTGAACAGGTGTTCGACCTGAACGCCATACCCCGATAACACCCACAAACCATCAAGCACATGAGAACACTTACAACAACCACCCTGCTGCTCTGCGCCGCCGCATCGTTCGCGCAAGCCGATATGCCCGTGCTCTGGGAGACCAAACTGGAGCACCGCATCGAGCACACCGGCACAGGAACGGAGAACCGCGGCTACAGCTACGCCGCAAGCGAGAAAGAGATGACCGTGTTCGATAACAAGACGGGCGCCACCCGCTGGACCGGCCGCTACAAGGACCTCACACCGAAACTGAACAAGGTGGATGAGCTCATCCCATTCTGGGAGAGCGACGTGGTCTTCCTCTTTGACCGGAAGATGGGCAAGGACCAGATCGCCGTGCTCGACCTCGCCACCGGCAAGATGCTCTGGGGCACGGATAAGTACCAGGACCTCAACGACGACAACGTGATCTACATCCCCGAGCGCGACGCCTTCGCCATCTCGCTGAAGGAGCGCATCGTATTCGTGAAGGCCAAGACCGGTGAGGAAGTCTGGAGCACTGACAAGTTCAAGGGCGTGGTGGGCCAGTACGTGGCCACGCCCGATGGCAAGATGGTGATGGTGAACTTTGTTCCTGGCTCACTGGGCGCGCTCTTCACCGGTTTCAAGAACCAGATCGTGAAGATCGATCTCGCCAATGGCAACATCCTCTGGGAGAACACCTACATCGGCCGCGCCGAGCGCAAAGTGATCACCCGCGACTTCCTCTATGACCTGAGCATCGTTGGCGACAAGGTGTTCCTGCGCATGAACGGCATGCAGGTGTACGACCTGAACACCGGCGCCAACGTTTACAGCGCCGCCTTCGACTTCACGCCCGACAAGCTCGTTGGCGCACCAGCCGGAGCCAAGAAATTCGGCGTGTACCATGCGGTGGCCGACCCCGTGATCGTAGGTGACGACCTATACGTGCTGGACATGAGCAGCAAGAAGAGCCAATACGTGAAGAAGTACGACCGCAATAGCGGCAAGCTGCTTTGGACGAGCCCCGAGATCAAGGAGGCGCGCGCCATACCCAACATGTACGTGGTGGGTGACCGCGTGCTGCTGCAGATCGGCGGCAACGTGGAGTGCCAGGCGTACATCTATCGCCGCGAGCCCGATGGTCAGGGTGGCTGGCGCATCATCCAGGAATGGAAGGTGTGGCACCCCAACGTGAAGCCCAACGGTATCCAAGCCTTCAGCACCAAGGATGGCAGCCAGGCTTGGGAGAGCGAACGTTTCCGCAAAGGCATCACCAACGCCATCGTGGTGGGCGAGCAGTTCGTGGTGTGCAGCGGCAAGGAGCTCTACAGCATGGACGTCGCCACCGGTGCCGAGAAATTCGTGGTGCCCGTGAACAAGGGCGGCGTGGGCAATGCCGATCAGATCCTGGCCTACCAGGACAAGGTGGTGGTTGTTGGCGACAAGGGCGTGAGCACCTTCAACATGGCCAGTGGCGAGGCTATTGCCAGCGGCAAATACAAGAAGAGCGACCTGGAGGACGTGAACGGGGATCGCATGATCCTGAAGACCGAAGGCGCCGACATCGCCTGCTTCAACCTCAACGACTGCACGTACAATCAGTTCAACGCGCGGAAAGAGGCCACTACGACCATGAGCACCGACGGCAACTTCGTTTACGTGTACGAGAAGAAGACCGTCACCAAGGTGGGTACTCGCTAGGTCCGTACGACCGATCGGGGAACGTGCAGGCCGCGCTGAAAAGCGCGGCCTGTGCCATTACTCCTCATGTGTTGCCGCTTGGCTCACGGACAATGCGCGATGGTCATCGGCGCGCGCTCGACATAGATGTACTCATCGGCGCCATCGCCTTCCATGGCCGGGCCCATGCTCATGCTGCAGATGGCCTCCACCACCCACGGATCGCCGCCTTGCTTCACCGCGCTACGGTAGGACTCCTGTAGTTCGATGTTATTGAAGCTGTTCAGCGGCTCGCCCTCCTCTTCGCTCATATCGATGCCGCCAACGCAGGGCCACACGTATTTGGCGCCACACGGCTGGAAGCTCTGCGCATCGGCCATGTAGATGAAGGTGCCCATGAGCCGCATGCGCGGGATGTAGCCATCGTGCTCGCCGGCCAGCTTATCCAAGGTGTAATCCACTGATGACTGATCCGATTCGTCCATCTCATCCACGAGTTCGAGTCCCTCCTTCTTGAATCGGAAGAAATAAGGCTTGTCGCCCGTGTAGCCGATTGTGATCAGCCCGTTCACCACATGCCATTGGCCCACGGTGCCCATCGGAATGCTATCGCGCCCGATTCGGCGCTCTTGAAGTATGAACGGGCTATCGCTGCGCACCCAGAGGTCGGTGAGCATGCCGGAGCAATCGAGGCACGGCAAAGGGTCCGAGTAATACCCGGGCCAATCGATAGCTTGCTTATTGCGATCAGCGGACGCTTCAGTCGTGTTCACCAAGGCTCTCCGCTCGACCCGCAGGCCGCCAAGAGGGACTAGGAAGATCGATGCATGCTTCATGGCAGCGAAACTACAGGCGCATCTTCGCCACATGGTAACGCCATTGCTCTCCGCCTTCTACTTCGGCAGCGTTGAGCACTACCGGCTGCTCGCTCAACATCCTCGTGTGGTCATCGACACCGGCGAGCATTACGTGCGGCAGAGCTACCGGACCAGAACGCGGATCGTGGGCCCTAACGGACCGCAAGACCTCAGTGTGCAGATCCTGCACGACCACGGCAACAAGATGCCCATGCGCGAGGTGCGGCTATCAAGCGCCGAAACCTGGCCGCAGCAGCACCTGCACGCCATCCGCAGCGCATATGGCAACACGCCTTGGTTCATTCACTACATCGATGACATCGAGGAAGTGCTTACGGCACCCCACGAGCGCCTCATCGACCTGAATCGGGCCACCATGCGACTGGGCATGCGCTGGCTCGGATTATCGTCCGAGGTGGAAATCGCTGATGAATTCGTGGAATCGACCGATGGCCTGCTGGACCTCCGGAGCACGTTTCACCCTAAAAAGCCGCTTCCTGAAAGGGTTGAAGCGGTGGCTGCCTTCCCCCAGACCTTCGCCGATCGGCACGGATTCCAAGCACGGGTGAGCCTGATCGACCTGGTTTGCAACTGCGGTCCAGAAGCGGCCCAGCGACTTCTTTCATAAGTCAAGTCGCTCAATCTCAATGAAAATCCCTTCTTTTGCCGCCCAATTTCACTTTCACCAACCAAACATGAAGACCCGCCTCGTCCTTTCCTTGGCCGTTGCAGCCCTCATCGCCGCTTGCGGCGGCGGCGCTGCCAGCACACCCACGCAAGTGGCTGAACAGTACCTCACAGCGTTGAACAAGCAGGATTTCGATGCCGCCAAGAAGCTCGGCACCGAGAAGACCGGCCAGATGCTGGACATGATGGCACCGATGATGAAGATGATGGGCGAAGCCGCGAAGGCCGAAGCCGGCTTCAAAATCCTGAACGAGGCGATTGATGGCGAAAAGGCCACCGTGACCTACCGCAGCGAAGGCAAGGACGCCGATGAGACCCTGAACCTGATCCAGAAAGACGGCAAGTGGCTCGTCGACATGGCGAAGGAAGACAGTGCTGGTGATACCGGCGCTGACATGGACATGGGCCTCGACTCCTTGATGGAGGAAGGCAGCGAGATGATCGAAGAGGGCACTGAAGTGCTCGAAGAGGCTGCGCACTAAGCGGCACTCGCACTGGATTCGAACCCGGCAGCATGGCCCCGCAAAGGCCGGGCTGCCGGGTTCAGTGCTTCTGGTGGTTCAGGATGATGTGGAAGCGTGCCGTATCGGTGAAGCGCGCGAAGCGATAGCGCCCCACCTCGTCGCCCTCGGCATGCGCGTCGAAGACATCAACGCCATAATCGTCGCGCAGGATGCGCCAGACGAGTTCCGAGCAATAGATCGTGGTGCTGTCCTCCAGATCGAAGTCGTGATCGAAGGGCACTTGCCGCCGCAGGTATTCCTTGGCTCGTGTGGCAATGGGCCCGCGATCCAACTCGGTGCGCAAGCGGCTCACCACCACGCTGCCGGGCTTGCTCTGCCCCACGAAAGCCTGAAGCCGATGCGCTTGCATACCGTCGAAATCGGAAAGGCTGCTGCTCACGGAATGGATCACCCAGAGCGCGCTGTCGTGCTCCGCGACAATGCCGCAGTGCGATACGTCGTAGGGTTCCTTCAGCACATTCGCGATGAAATCGCTCACGATGCCGGAGCCGCGCCGCAGGATGATGTCGCCCGGCTCGAGAAGCTCGATCTCTGATTCAGCCAAACGATAGGGCGCCGTTTCAACCGTAGCCATTGGCCTGTTGCACCACCAAGCGGTCACGCCGATCAGCATAACAACCGCCGGCAGAAATACCCATCCCCTCTTCACGGCGGAAAAGTACCGGGCAACATGCTTGGTGACGTGCTCATTACCGTTCCTGAATCCAAGTGCGAATACTGCCGCCTACTGCGCAACTTTCGCCACTAAGCCGAACCTATGCGCTTCCTCTGCCTGTCCGCCCTGCTGCTCAGCACCTGCTCCTTCGCATCGAATTTCGCCGGTCCCGACCAGTTCATCTGCGGCACCAGCACCACCATGCAGGCCGAACAGCTCGCGAATGGCGAGACCGGCTTCTGGTCCGTGGCGGTGGGCACCGCCACCTTCATTACGCCCAGCTCACCGAACTCAGCCGTTACAGGGCTTACTTTCGGCGAGAACGTATTGCGCTGGACCGTCTTCGCCTCCAGCGGCCAATCCTCCGACCTCGTGGCCATCTGGTGCTTCAACAATGCCATGCCTGTTGCCGATGCCGGTGCGGATCAGACCGTGGATCATTGGCCCGGCACAACGCAATTGAATGGCTCGGCCACGATCGCGCCGGGCACATGCTATTGGGAGGTGATCAGCGGAAGCGCTACCGTGGCTCAACCGAACAATCCCATTTCCAGCATCAGCGGCTTGGGCGCAGGCACCAACGTGCTGCAATGGAACTGCGACAACGGCCCGTGCGGGAGCAGCAGCGACCAGATGGTGATCGATGCTGTGGTGGGGATCGGGGAATCCGCTGCTCCGGCTCTTCCATTCCGTTACGATGCATCGCAGCACGCGCTCATCGTCCCTCCGCGAGGCAAGGCGATGGACCTTGTGCTCCTGGATGCGCAGGGCCGACACGTGCAAGCCTTGCGCACGCCGGGAGGTGCAGGGCTGTGGAAGCTGAATGCACTACCGAGTGGCATCTACACCGTTCTTGCTCCCGACCACGACCGTTCCGCCTTGCGATTCGTGGTGAATCGCTGATCGTGCCGCATCATACCGCAACCACCGAAACTGAACAACTGAACCCATGAAGCTCCGTCATTCCCTTCCCTTGCTCGCTGCGCTCTTCGCTCCCGCCCTATTCGCGCAAACAGAGACCATCCCAGGCAGACGGGCGGTGACCCGTAGAGCCGATGTTGATGTTGAAGAGCAGGATCCTGACACTGTATTCGTGATTGCCGAAGAGATGCCAACCTTCCCCGGCGGACAGGAGGCCATGATGAAGTTCATCGGCTCGAAAATCAGGTACCCGAAAGAAGCGGTCGACAACGGCATCCAAGGCACTGTCTTCGTCACCTTCGTGGTGGAGCGTGATGGCAGCATCACTGGCGTGAAAACGCTGCGCGGCATCGGCAGCGGATGCGACGAAGAAGCCTTGCGCGTGGTGCAGAGCATGCCCAAGTGGATTCCCGGCAAGCAGCGCGGCAAGGAGGTGCGGGTGCAGTACAACCTGCCGATCAGGTTCAAGCTGTGATAGCGGAGTGAAGGATTGGTCGATCAGAAGATCAGATGACCAGACGATTGAGGTCGCACACGACCCTCGCCCTAGAACCTGTCTCAAAAATGCTTTTGGAAGCGAGCCTGCCTGACCGGCAGGCAGGCCGGAGGGATTTCGCGATCCAGCCAACCTGCGTGCCGCAGGCAAGCGCAGCCAAAGAGGAAATGAGCAAGCCCTGAATCTCCCGCGACATACCCTCTGCCTACCTTTGGTCGCACATGACAGCGGTACAGCTACGATCCCAATTGAAACGGCTCATTGAGTCCGAAAAGGACCTGAGTATCCTGGAGCATGCGCTTCGCTTCTTCAATCGCGCTGACCAAGAAGAGATGTGGAAGGCCAAACTCGCAAGTCGTGCAGACAAAGCCGAAGCCGATTTCGCTGCTGGCCGCGTGAAAACGCAGGAGCAAGTGGTGGCCCACTTCAATGCCAAGCGGAAGAAGTGAAGGTCGTCTGGTCGGATTGGGCGCTGGATCAATTGGACGAGATCCACACCTTTTTGGAACTGGAAGCGAGCGAACGCATCGCCGACCGCACCGTCGCCAAGATCTTGGAGGCTGTTGCTCTACTTCAACAATATCCTCTTGGCGGGCAGGTTGAGCCATGGCTGGAACACAAGGGCCTTGGTCATCGTCGCGCCGTTGTGGGCAATTACAAATTGATCTATCGCATCCATAAGAATGAGATCCGGATCACCGATGTGTTCGATGCGCGGCAGGATCCGGGGAAGATGAGGGGCTAGCCCACCGTAACCCCTGTTGCAATTGGAAAGGCCACTCAGGATGGGCAGCCGAAGCGCATAGCCGACGTTGATGAAAAGCAATTGGCCGCATGGATGGTACAAGGGGCGACTATGCCCTTCGTGAGCCTGCCTGCCGCAGGTAGGCGCGGCGAAGAGGAAGTAAGCAGATGACCTATCACCAAGCGGAAGCGAGAGCATAACTTGCATCACATTTCGATGTCATGACCACCATTGCCCTCAGGAACAAGTTGGCCAAGCGCATCCAACGCGAGGAGGACAGGACCGTGTTGACCACGATCGAGATCCTGTTGCGGAACGATACCAAGGAGGATGCACTTCGCCGCCGCATGACGGAGATGGCGATACGCTCCGAAGAGGCGATCAAGAACGGTGAGGTGATGAGCGTTGCCGAAGCCCGCAAGCGATCGAAAGCCGTGCTTCAAGGGATAGCCGCTTCGCGCTCCAAAGCCAAGCGTGCTTGAAGGTCGTCGTCACTGAACCCGCTTGGGAGAGCTACAAGCAAGCGCTGCTCATTCTGGCCGGTTACCTCACCGACCGCGAATTGAAGCGCTGGGACACGAACTCTGGGATAACATCGACGAACTGGCGCAATCCCAGACGAGGCCAATACGAGCCGTGGTTGGAGTACAAGGCGAAGGTCACCGCCGACTGGTCGTGGGCAAGTTCAAGGTGGTCTATCGCATTGAAGGACGAGTGATCTACGTCACGGACATCTTCGATGCGCGGCAGGATCCGGGGAGGATGAAGGGATAGGAAACGCCGGTGACGCCCGTAGCGATGGGCAAGACCATGCCTTCGCACCGCTACTTCGGTCAAAGCAACGTGGACAGTGGAGGCAATTGCGCTTATGAGTTGATTCTGGATGGCTCAAGTAGCGCGAGAACCAGAACAAGCGGCCCAATGGTGGAAGTGCATGGCAGTTCCATAGTATGGGCGTTCAGGGCCAAATAACGAAGCCTGTCCCGCATTGCTGCGAAAGCCCGCCCAACGTAAGATTGTAGTAACCAGCACCAAGTGGAGTCTTGAACAAGATGCGCTGCTGCGCCTCACCTGATGCGCGCAGCGCACCGCCCTGAACCACCCTTCCGGCGGCATCGGTGACCGTATAGTTCAGAAATCGTCCGACCCGCATCTGAATACAAGCCTTAGCGCATCGGCCTGCATGAGCCGCAATCGCGGTCCCTCCTCGATGATGCCTACCAATGGCTCGGCCAAATAACGCAAGGCGAAGAGCGTCGGTGGCGGATCCGACCACCCGTAGAATTCACCCGTGAGGATGATCTTCGCGTCAGGTTGCAGGGCCATGCCATAAACCTGCTCTGCATCCATCCCAGAAAATAGATGGTGCAGTTCACATTCAAACCCGAAAGTTCGGCGGCCCTCCATCGGCGGCATGCGACACAGGCACTGCGAATCGCGCCAAGCTCAACCACTGTAGCCCGCGAGGAGGATCCGCTCCTTGCATCCACGACCAGGTCCCCTGCAGGATGTTTCCTACGTCGATCCTCGCGGACCCGAACGGTGCCGCTCATGCCAAAGCCGGCATCCGGATCTTTCCAGCTAACAAGCGCGATGCTGGGAATTAAAGCACCGTCCATGCTTACCGATTGCCCGCCAATGATGACCCGGCCGCTCCGTCGTGGCCCACCGCGAAGCCGATATCACTAAAGCCCAAGAAATGGTCTTCATGCCATCCCCATCGAACGACGCATCCAGCGCGCCGTCTGGCATATATCGGGCAACGGCAACGTCATCCCAACTCGTCCTCCAGCAGCGCCACTCCCGCCGCAACAATGCGACCGGAAGGTGATATGGCAACATCATAGCCTCCGCGCAGGCGTGGCACTGATTGCGTGGTGCACGATGCCGTTGTTGCCAAAACTCCATGCAATGAACCATCCGGGACCCAACCGCACAACGAGGAACTCGGTACCTGTTGGGGAAATCGTCTCCCCAACTGCGACGATCTTCCCATCCGGCTGCAATGCCGCGCCATTCAACGCATCGAACCCCGCTGCACTCGGCTGAATGATCCGCACGCCTTGATTCGCGAACGAAGGATCAAAATGCCGCCATCCGGCATGAAGCGCCCAACAAAGCCCGATTACGATCCTATGGTGCTTTTGCCCACCACAACGATTCTGCCATCGGGTTGCAAGAGCATATCCGTTAGATCCAAACCCGAAGGGTTGACATGCGTAACCACGCCTTGAGACCCAAAGGCTGCATCAAGGATTCCGTTGGGTAAGAAGCGAGCAAGTAGAATCGGCCGTGCATTCCCCGAGTCTATGTAGCCGGCCACCAGCACTTTCCCGTCAGGCAGCACCACTACCTTCCTGCCTCCATCCGTGATGATGGAGAAGAACTGGGTCATTGCACTACCATTCCAGCCGAAGTCTGGATCAAGCCAGACTTGTGCTTCAGCCTTCGCAGCCGCATTCAAAGCAAGGCCTATGAACACGCACTTGCGAAGGAACCGGTACACCATCGTCTGCCAAATGTAGAGCGTCGGCTTTGAAATTGAAGCGCATCCTAATTTCGGCGCTCGCCTCTTCCAACTGTTGGGGCGAATGAAACTATGTCCTAGAAGACCGACATCGAAGCAACCAAGAACGAAGACCGGGACAAGTCTGAAGACTCAAGGCTCAACCTCAAGTCATCAAGTTCGTATTCCTTCGAAACCTCCGCGCCTCCGCGTGAGGTCAGAAATCGCACACATGGCCCAAGACATCGAATTCAACCGCAACGAAGACTCAACAAGCTGGAAGCTCTCCGACCTCAACAAGCGACTGCACGTCATACACCAAGGCGGTGGCGAAAAACGCATCGCCAAGCTCAAGGCCGACGGCAAGCTCACCGCCCGCGAGCGCATCGACGCCCTACTCGACCCCAAGAGCCCGCGCATCGGAGATCGGTGCCTTCGCGGCCGATGGCATGTCGCAAGAACACGGCGTGCGCCCTGCGCCGGTGTGGTGGTGGTGATGGGCTACGTGAGCAAGCGCCAGTGCATCGTGGTGGCCAACGACGCCACGCGTGAAGGCCGGCGCCTGGTTCCCCTGTGACGGGCAAGAAGAACCTACGCGCACAGGAGATAGCCATCGAGAACCGCCTGCCCATCATCTACCTCGTGGACAGCGCCGGCGTGTACCTGCCCATGCAGGACGATCTTCCCGACAAGGAGCACTTCGGCCGCATTTTTCGCAACAACGCCATCATGAGCTCCATGGGCATCACGCAGATCGCTGCCGTGATGGGCAGCTGCGTGGCGGGTGGCGCCTACCTGCCCATCATGAGCGATGAGGCCCTCATCGTGGAGAAGACCGGCAGCATCTTCCTCGCCGGCAGCTGCCTGGTGAAAGCCGCCATCGGTGAGGACATCGACAACGAGACCCTCGGCGGCGCCACCACGCACAGCGAGATCAGCGGCGTCACGGACTACAAGTGCAAGGACGATGCGGATTGCCTGAAGAAGATCCGCGCCATCATGGACAAGCTCGGCAAGCCCAAGGACGCCGGGTTCTCCCGCGAGAAACCAGCTGCGCCCAAGGCCGATCAGAAGGAGATCTACGGCATCATCCCCACCGAGCGCGCCAAGCCCTACGACATGCGCGAGGTGATCGCGCGGCTGGTGGACGACAGCGATTTTACCGAATACAAGGAGGGCTTTGGCCAGAGCATCATCACCGCCTACGCCCGCATCGACGGCTGGGCCGTGGGCATCGTGGCCAACCAGCGCAAGGTGGTGAAGAGCAAAAAGGGAGAAATGCAGTTCGGCGGTGTCATCTACAGCGACAGTGCCGACAAGGCAACGCGCTTCATCGCCAACTGCAACCAGAGAAGAACTATCCGCTGGTCTTCCTGCAGGACGTCACCGGCTTCATGGTGGGCAGCCGCAGCGAGCACGGCGGCATCATCGAGGACGGCGCGAAACTGGTGAACGCCGTAAGCACAACGTGAATGGTGCCCAAGTTCACACGCATGGTGGGCAACAGCTACGGCGCCGGCAACTACGCCATGTGCGGCAAGGCCTACGACCCGCGCCTCATCGTAGGCTGGCCCAGCGCCCAGGTGGCCGTGATGGGCGGCGAGCAGGCCGCCAAGGTGCTGCTGCAGATCGAAGTGGCCGCGCTGAAAGGAAGAGGTGAAGAGATCACCAAGGAGAGAGAGGAGGAAATACTGGGGAAGATCCGGTCGAAGTATGAAGAGAGCATGAGTCCATACTATGCGGCAGCGCGGTTGTGGCTGGATGCGATCATTGATCCGTTGGAGACGCGGACGTGGATATCTTTGGGGATAGAGGCGGCAAGCCAGAGCCCGGCGGTGAGGGAGTTTAATATGGGGGTACTTCAAACTTGAAAGACATGCTGACGGTTGAACTGAACAAGAAGGGAGAAGCCGTCGAGATCTTCTTCGATGAAGCAGGGGCAGAACTACTCAAACGCTACATCGATGATGCATTGAAGCACCGGGACCACTATCACCTGATGACACCTGAGTGGGCGGGTTCGGAACTGAGTAGCGATCGACAAGGCTTGGAGAACGAATTGATCCATCACCTTCGTGTCGCATGTATTTGATCAACATGGGCTTCGAAGCGGCAAGCCAGAGTCCGGCGACGAGGAGTTTAATTTGGGGGTGTTGCAGAAGTGATTGCATGAGGACATACGGCCATAACACATGTAAACAGCTACGTTGGCTTTGGGCAGCCAGTAGCGGCATGGCCCTGATTGGCCTTCTGCTTTCCCGCATCGCACCCGATCTGAACTTCTTTGTGTTTGGCCGAACACCAGTTATGGCACTGCCTTGGGTGATCAGCCTCCTACCCATCTGGCCTCGGAGGCCAAGCCTCATCGCGGGTTTGATGCTCGCACTATGTTATAGTGCACAATGGAGTTTCTCGCTTGTTGCCCTCAAGTTGCCTTCACTGGTCATTGCCCTTGGCGCCTTCTCAGCCTTACTAGCCGGATTGATCTCGGCAAAGCTCGGCAACCGACTTCATCCGAAGTTTTGGTTCTATCCGATGCTGTTGCTCAGTGGAGCTTTCTCAATGACCTTGCTCTATAAATACGGGAAATATGACCCGAACTGGGTCACGATCCCTGTCTGGATCTGGCAGATGACTATTGGTTCGATTCTGATCGTTGGAGCGAACCAAGCATCGGTGACGCGGGAGTTCAATATGGGAGTGCTGCAGACATGAGAATATGCGTAGCCATATCAGTTGCTGTTCTACTGTCCACAGAGGCGGTCAAGGGTCAATCTCAATGTCCCTGCGATACTGCCGATTACTTCGGTTCAGTCTCGGATAGCGCCCTTGCGGCAGCGCCAGCAGCACGCTATAAGCTAATGCACGTCAATAAGCAGCAATCACAGGAAGTGGAAAGATGCCTTGGCCTAGATCCAGGACAATTGGTCCAGTTCGATCGAGCATTTCTGGCAAAAGTGTGCGCTTGCAGGCCCCAAGGACTTTGCTTCGACTACCTTGGATCAGCACCTACACCGATAGGTGTGCCGCCTAACCCCAATTTCCCTGGGGTGGTTTGGATCGGCTTCAGAAAACATAGGCCTTGATCCATGACCCGATGGACACGCGCACTTGGATATCGATGGGGATAGAGGCTGCGAGCCAAAGCCCGTCGACGAGGGAGTTCAATATGGGGGTGTTGCAGACGTAGGCCCTGAGCTTGTCGAAGGGTTGGGCGTGCCGGCTCGAAGAATCGCCGTCGCGCTTTCCGCTACAAGTCCTCGCCGGATTACCGGCTGTGGGCTTTCCGCTTCAATCGCTCACGCGAAATGCGGTGCCTACATGAACTTCCGTCGCCTAAACGCGGCAACATCGTCGGCCGTCAACTCGAACCATTCGTTGTGACGACGTTGTTCCTTGAACCTATTGTGCCAGTAGGCTTCAATGCCTGATGGATCATCAGTGACTATCGCATGCACCTGAATCAATTCATGGCACCTGTGCGGCAAGACCGGTGAATCGCTTCTCTAGGCTTTCGGTCTTTCCAATCTTGTATCGCTTGCCAGACTTCATGAGATAGACGTAGCCTGCATCTGCGGGTGCAACACCTTCCTCGTCCTCGGCTTCAACCGTTGCGACCGGAAGGCAAAGTGCTGCAACATCGTCGAATCCTGGATGTCGTTTGCAGTAGTCAAGAACCTTCGACGCTCGTTCCTGTTTCGACCCAAACTTCCTAAAGGTCGCCTCGTCAGGAAATCCAGCACTGGTTCGCGACTTCATCCTGAACTCGGCAGAAATCGGATAATGGCCCAACTCGCGAATGAAATGAACCAGCCTCTCCAGTAACCAGTCATCGTCGTAGGCTACGGTCTTGTCCTTGGTGGCAAAGCCTGCTTCGGATACCACATCATTCCAGCTAATCCAGAACCGCCCCTTCCAATCCGTCTCACGTATGCCCGTCTCCTTCTCGAATCTCGTCTTACCCAACGCCACACCACCATTCGCCACCGCAGTCCGTTTCGACCTCTGACAGAATATGGGCCTTCGTGAACTTCATTCTCTTGCCTGATTGATTCCGTCCCAAAATAAGGCCATGGGGAATCATCCATTGAATCGGTCCCTTTCCAATTCGCCGGGTTCTCGGCGATGTATTTCGCGATGCGTTCGTATTCGGCATCATCGCGGATCACGCGGTCCCAATAATTGCGTTGCCATACGGGTGTGGCCTGTGGCAACAATCCATCGCGGTACGCCATGCGCGTAACGGCGCTTACTCCACCCCGCCCTCCAGGATCTTCTTCAACTGCTCCACCAGCGGTGGCACGTAGTCGATGGCGATGTGATGGATGGTCTCGTCATCCAACGTAGCGTAGTCGTGAACGATCTTATGGCGCAGACCTTGGATCTTGTACCACTCCACCTCGGGATGGCGTTCCTTGAAGGCATCACTGATGTGATAGGCCGCTTCACCGATCACCTGAAGCCTATAGATCACCGCCTCGCGCAGGTTCTCATCGGCAATGAAGGCGGCGACACTGATGCCTTCCATGTGGCGAACAACGCGCTCTGCCGTTTCCAGCATATCGACCAGCCTCAGCTTCTCCTCCCGCTTAGACATACCGCAGATCGGGCTCGATGTATGGCAGGTAGTGCGGCTTCACGGCTTTGCGCATCACCACATCCACTTTGCGTGAGACGATCTGCTCAAGCTCCTTCTCCAGGTCGATGATCCCGATGCCGATCGGGCGTTCCACTTCGATCAGGATATCCACATCACTCTCCGGCCGGAAGTCATCGCGTGTGGCCGAACCGAACACGGCCATGCTCTTCAACCCGTATTTGGCGAAGAGTCGAGCGCGTTCACGACGGAGGACGGCGAGGATGTCGGATAGAGTTCCCATGAATGCACAAATATCGGCATCACCGCCGAACAGGATTTCCCCTCCCCCGACCACCGGCCTGATACTCATGCGGAGAATACCGCACTTAATATCCGCAACATTTGCGGAGATTAACCGTACCTTTCTCCGCATTCCGAACAGCCATGCCACGCTACGTACATGAACGCGCCGACTGGCCCGCCTTCCGCTGGGACGCCAAGGCATTGGCTCCCGCGATGGCACGGGTCCATGAGATGCAGGCGCATCTGCTGGGCCGCATGGCCGCCGTGGGCTTCGACCTGCGCAGCGAAGCGAACTTCCAGACCATGGCCACCGACGTGCTGCGCACCAGCGAGATCGAGGGCGAGGTGCTGGATCCCGCGCAGGTGCGTTCGTCCCTGGCCAAGCGATTGGGCCTCGATGTTTCCGGTGCGCCACGTGTGGACCGCCACGTGGACGGCGTGGTGGAGATGCTGCTCGACGCCACCCGCAATTGCAACGAGAAGCTCACGGCTGAATGCTTGTTCGGATGGCATGCGGCGCTGTTCCCGACCGGTCGCAGCGGCATGCTCAAGATCCTGGTTGGCCAATGGCGCGATGACAGCACCGGACCGATGCAAGTGGTGTCGGGGCCGATGGGTCGAGAAGGTGCACTACCAAGCACCCGATGCCAAGCGCTTGAAGAAGGAAATGGCGGCCTTCCTGAAATGGGTGAACACCGGGTCGCGGCCCGGTGCAGGTGCCAAAGAGGCAATGGATCCGTTGCTCAAAGCCGGGCTTGGGCACTTCTGGTTCGTTACGCTGCACCCCTTCGAGGATGGCAATGGCCGCATGGCCCGTGCAGTGGCCGACATGCTGTTGGCACGAGCGGATGGCTCACCGCAGCGCTTCTACAGCATGAGCGCGCAGATCCGCAACGAGCGCAAGAAGTATTACGACCTGTTGGAGCGCTCGCAGCGCGGCACGCTCGATGTGACCGAATGGCTCAGTTGGTTCCTTGCCTGTTTGCAACGCGCGATCGCAGCATCCGAGGAAACGCTCGCCAACGTGCTGCGGAAGCACCAATTCTGGCAGACGCACGCGAAGACGATCCTGAACCCGCGCCAGATGAAGGTGCTGAACCTGTTGCTGAATGATTTCGAGGGCAACCTCAATTCGAGCAAGTACGCGAAGCTCACGAAGTCGTCGCAAGACACCGCCGCGCGCGACATCGCGGACCTGGTCACGAAGAAGATCCTGAAGAAGGGCAAAGCCGGCGGGCGCAGCACGCATTTCGAGCTGCGCTGAGCGAGCAGGTCATCGGCTCAGGCTTGTAAACACTGCGCACCGCTTCTTTGGAGTATTCCGTTGCTCTGCGTGCCATGGCATTTCAAGTTGAAAGAGCATGTGCGCGACTCACGAGCAATCAGGCCCGACAATGGTTTCTACATTCGGCCTCGTCTCTCAATCGAACCAACTCCCGGCTCCATGAACCTCTCTAGCTCTTTCAAGGCGATCTGCTTCACTGCTTGCTTGCTTCCGCTGTCGGCCTTCGCGCAGATGGGCTACTACTTATCTCCGGACTTCGCGACCCGGTTCAACGATGTGAACGACAACGGCGTGGCGATCAGCGGCGGCGCCTACTTCGACTTCGCTACCGAGACTTGGACGCCGATGGAAGCCGAAGCCACGGAGATGGTCTCGATCAACAACAACGGCGAGGTGGCGGGATCCATGTGGTTCGATGAGCCCAATTTCCTCTTCCAACCAGCCTACAAGAAGAACGGCTTGTGGAACCCGATCGGTTGGTTCCCGGCCTCGAACCCGCAGGAATCCTCCTTCTCCACGTATAGCATCTCACCGAACGGGGTCTGGGTGACCGGGCAGATGTCCATCGGTTGCTGCGATTTCGGGACCTTCAAGTACAACACCGAAACACAGGTGCTCACGGAGATCTTCAGTCAGGACTACCTGGCCGTGGCCGGTTATGTGATCACCGATGATGGCACCATTGGTGGCTGGGCCGATGATGAGGGCTTGAATGGCGGCACGCGACGCATCCCGGTGATCATCACACCCGCTCTGGAGATCATCGTGATCACACCAACCCTGCCAACGTTCTCCGTGAGCGCCGTGAACGACATCAACGCATCTTCCATGATGGTGGGCGACTTCGACAACCAGCCCTTCATCTACGACCAGAGCTCGGACGAGTTCACCACCTTCAACATCCCCTTCGGCTACATCTCGGCCACCTTCACCAGCATCTCCAACACCGGTGTTGCCGTGGGCTATGCGCAGAACTTCGGCGACTTCGGCAGCCTGGTGCGCGAGGCGATCGTGTACCACCCTGCCTTGGGCGATCAGCCTCGCTTATTGAAGGACATCCTGCTGATCAACGGCATCGACATCAACGCGCCTTCGGGCCGCATGGGCACCGCCATCGCCATTTCGCCGAACGGCGAGTACATCGCCGGCTGGAACGACACCGCACCCTTCTTCGCCAGCGGCTGGTTGGTTTACCTGAACGACCTGCTCTTCGCTCCTCAGGCCTGCACCATGAGCTGCCCCGCTGACATCAGCATCATCGCTGAGCAAGGCCAGACCAGCGCCGTGGTGGACTACGATCTTCCCTTCACCTGCGTATCCGGAAATCCGGACGATGCGGAACTGGTGCTCATCTCGGGCCTGCCAAGCGGCTCAACATTCGAGTTCGGCACTTACCAGATCGTTCACCACTTGGTCGATGGCGATGGCAACGTGCTTGACATCTGCACCTTCAACATCACGGTGAGCGACGAGTACTGCGCCGCAGATCCAGTTCTGGGTGGAACCCATTACCCGCATGGTGCTCGCGGATGTGAACCATGTTTCGAGCGAGGATCCACGCTCCCGGCGCACGAGTTCTTCTTCGATGTGGCCGTGAACATGAATGCCGCTGCGAGCTACTCCATCTCGCTCGAAGGCTACACCGGCGGTGATTACATCAACTTCTTCACGGTATTCGTGGACTTCGATCAGGACGGCGAGTTCAACACGACTGATGAGATGTTCGAGATCGGAAGCATCGAGAACTCCACTGGTACCGATGGCCAGGCCGCTACAGGCACGATCACCGTTCCCATGAATGCGGTGCTCGGAACCACCCGCATGCGCGTGATCAAGGCCCCCGATGAATCGCCCGCGGAGCCTTGCTGGAGCTATTTCTTCGGGCAGATCGAGGACTATACGGTGATCATCAACGACATCGGCACAGGCACTACCGAGAACTCAGGTATCGCGTTCGCAGCCTGCCCCAACCCAGCCAAGGACCTGTTGCGCATCACTGCTGCCAACGACATCGACACCGTGGTGCTCTTCAACATCCAAGGGCAAGAGGTGGCACGGCAAACGGTGCGCGGCCGCACCGGTGTGATCGACATGGCAGCATTGAGCAGCGGCGTGTACACCTTGCGCGCTTCAGGCAAGGATGCGACGCATGTGATGAGCGTGGTGAAGGAGTAGATCATCGGGAAGGCTGAGCAACGGCCCAACGGATTTGATGGGGGTGCGATTCCGGTTTTGAGGTTCGGCGTGAACCTCATTCGCGCTGCCGTGTACCGCTGCTCTGATGGGCTTGCCTCAACTCTTCGTCCTGGTCCTCCTCATTACCACCCTGCCCGTGAACGCCCAATGGTTCGCGGATTGGAATGCCGCTGATCCGGCTTTCCCTTCCAACGCTTGCGGGGCAGATGCAGCAGAGTCCTTTAGACAGCGCAGCGTTCGCCCGATCTGGTGAAGCCATGTCGCGGACCACGTTGGATAGCCTTCCGCCTAACGATCTTAGCACCTATCGCTTGGTGTGGGACGTGACCTGCGAGGGCGGCACCTGGCTGACGCACGGTAATGGCACCGACCTGGCGACCTTCCCTGCGCGGATCCGCCCGAGAAACGCTTCCACGGTGCCGGTGTGCCGCCCACGCTTCTTCGGGGGCGCTATGCAGTGGTGGATTGGGCGTGACCGTCACGGCCATGGACAGCACGAGCGCTTCCTACAAGCTGGTGTGGCGCGAGAATCAGCACGGCGGCCTTTGGGTGGTGTCCCGTGGCGATGGAAGCACGTTGGTGCGTTCATCCACCAGGACCCGTAGAGGGCCGTTCCAGGGTGAAACCCACTTCCGCACAGTGAACGGCAAGCGCGGCATCATGGTCGAATGGGAAACGCCCTGCGGCTTGATCTGCCGAACAGCAAGCTATCACGTGGAGGAGTAAGCCCATAGCTTCTGCGGCCCGACCTTTGCCATGCGGCGAGCCTTCCGCCCATCACTTCGTGCGCACCTGCCTCTTCCTTCAGTTGCTGCTGATCGTATCCTGCGCTCCAGCGCAATCGGACGAGCGCATTCCCTTCGCACCGCTGCAACGAGCGGACACCTTGCACACGAAGGAGGAGCTCGGAGGTGCTCCCACTACAGTGCCGCTCGTTGATGTGGAACGGGCGCAGCACAACGGAACCACAAGAGCCGCTGGAAGAAGGCAGCGCCATGCTGGTGAAACGCATGGGCGACAAGTGGCTGTGCTATTCCCTTCCGCTCTACAAGGACCGCCGGAGCCATTTCGAGCTGCGAGCGCTTCACGCCCGATGATTGCTTCCGATCGCGGAGCGGTGGACCACGGAAATTCGCAAGGGGCATAGATACCACCAAGTGGACCTCTGCTTCATCGACCTGAAGCACCTCACCTATGCGAGCTTGACCACATTGCTGGACAACTTCGAGCGGGAGATAGATGCGCAGGACGTGCAACATGACCATCGCTCGCGCGACAGTTCGGTGGTGAGCATCACTAGCAGCCACATCCATCTGATGAATGGCTGCACGGTGAATGGAAGGCCGGTGCCGTGCGAGCTTCCCTCGGCCTCTTACCTGATCACAACTGATGCACTCGTGCTGGATCGCAGCATCAGTATTGAACCTGTGGTTTCAGGAGCGAGCCAGCTACCAGCGCCTCCTGGTGGTTGGGACCGCAACACCTTGCTTCGCAACAAACGCGTGTGCCCCGGCCGGACTGATGAGAACATGCGCCGCCCGATGTTGGATGACATTGCACGCACCAAGCTCTTGCAACACGCTGCGGCCAACTATTCCGGCACCATCTTACGCTACGGCGCCAAATTGCCATTCGAGAATGGACTGCGCATCACGCTTCTCTGTGAATGCGACGATGATCACGACCTGCTGTGGTTGACCTATGACCAGCTGGGGCAATTGCAGGGCGTTGATACGCTGGCCTCCACCTTTGGCGACGGTCAGTACGAAATGGCGGAGTGCATCTACTTGAACCCTTTCGGGCAGTTGCTCGTGGAGAGCATGCAACGCGAAACGTTGCGTGATGAAGTGGACACCATGGCCTACCGGTGCGATACGCTGGTGTATGAGCCCGCTGTCGTTGGAACCGTCTATGCTGGTGAGAACGGCGAAATGAAGCAGGGCTACCAACTCCGTCGCCGCGCAATGGACCTTACAGGATGCTGGGTGGAAGCACCACGTTGACGCACGGCTTCCCTACCCATGGCATTCGCTGCGCGAAGCGATACCGCCCGGACGGAAGGTGCTCCAACAAGCCAGCGGAGACCTGAACCGCGACGGGGCCGAGGACCACGTGCTCGTGCTCACCAGCGAGGCCGATGATGGGCCCGCGACCTGCTCATCACGTTCACCGCCGGACCGTAGCCGCTTTGTGCAACACGCCTTGCTGAAGGAGTTCTTGCCCGAGAAGACTAGCGGCGGCTTCCACGACCCCATCGGGGAAGAGGGCATCAGCGGCATCAGCATCAGCGCGGATACGCTCGTCATCACCCAATTCGGTGGCAGCGCGTGGAAGTGGACCAGCACGGAGAAGTACGTGTACGATGCGAAGCGCAACGGATTCTACCTGGTGGAATCCGGCGGCCGCTCATTCCATGCAGCCGGCGAGGAACAACAGGCCGAGGAGTTGCAGGAACTGGAATCGCTGCGCAAGAAGCAGAAGCTGAACAAAGAACAGGCTGCGCGCTTTGCAGAGCTGAAGGAGCTTGCGGAGAAGGCCACGTGGAAGGCGACGCGCTATCCGGTGGGCGCGATGCGCATGGGTGACTGAGCTGAACCGCTGACGCACGCGCATGACCTACCTTCGCCGGCGCATGGCGAAGACCAAACAGACATTCAACAAACGGCAGAAGGAGATCACCCGATTGAAGCATCGCGAGGACAAAGCCGTGAAAAAGAAAGAGCGGCAAGCCAACTCGGCTGGCGGTGGCTTGGACAGCATGATGGCTTGGGTGGATGAGAACGGCCAATTGACCAACGTGCCGCAGCCATTGGTGCGTGAGCAGAAGCCGGAAGAGTAAGCGCCGAACCACCGAAGCTGAGAATGACGAAGCCCCCCGATTGCTCGGGGGGCTTCGCTGTTCTTACTAGAGGATGGAACCTCAGGCCTTGGTCACGTTCACCGCGTTGGGGCCTTTCGCGCCTTGCTCCACATCGAAGGTGACCTTGTCGCCTTCGTAGATGGGCTGCTTGGTTCCGGTCTTATGCACGAAGACGTCCTTTCCACCCTCATCGAGGGTGATGAAACCGAAGCCTTTCTCCGTGTTGAAGAACTTCACTGTACCACTTGCCATGTCTTTACTGGTAATGCGCCCGCCTCGCGGCGGACAAGTTGATCCCCGGCAAAACCACCGGGGCATTGATGGGACGAAGGTCGGCTATTCCGCCTATCCCCGACACCAGGCATGCGACAGGCTGGTCTCGAGGCGATTACTGGGTGAGAATCCGGTGCGGAAGGCACAGGCCGATGGCTGCGCACGGTTCTGAATCATTTTCTTTAGCCATGCTTAACGACCATGAACGGCTAATGGCAGCTTCTGCGAAGAAGAAAACCAGAACTGCTAGGAAGAAGGCAGCCACCGCAGCCAATAAGCCGGCGACGAAAGCGGTGGTGCTCTTATCAGGCGGCAACCCGCAGATTCCGAAGGGCGATGGCGATGCACCCGTGCAGGCATACATCGCGGCGATGCCGGGCTGGAAACGCGAGGTAGGCGAATGGCTCGACGCGCTCATCGCTCGGCACGTGCCCAAACTGCAGAAAGCCGTGAAATGGAACTCGCCCTTCTATGGCGTCGAAGGCCAAGGCTGGTTCCTGGCCACGCATTGCTTCTCGCATTTCGTGCGGCTCACCTGGTTCCATGGCCAATCGCTGAAGCCGATTCCGCCGGGGTCCAGCAAGGACAAGAACGCGCGCTATCTGGATATCCGCGAGAACGACCAAGTGGATGAGAAGCAGTTGGTCTCTTGGCTAAAGCAAGCCGCTGCTTTGCCCGGTTGGTTGGGCCATTGATGCAACGAACACCATCGGTCGTCATGAACCCAAAGGTCGATTGGTTCTTCGAGAAGGACGGAAAGTGGCAGTCCTGTTTCGCCGAACTGCGCGAGTTGGCGCTGGACAGCGGGCTCACCGAGGAATTGAAGTGGGGCCATCCCTGTTACACGCTGAAGGGCAAGAATGTCTTCCTGATGCACGGCTTCAACGACTACTGCGCGCTGCTCTTCCATAAAGGAGCATTGCTCGCGGATGATCACAAGCTGCTGGTGCAACAGACCGCCAATGTGCAAGGCGCGCGGCAGATCCGATTCACCAGCCTGAAGCAGATCGAGAACCTCGCACCAGTGATCCGAAGCTACATGCAGCAAGCCATCCGCGTGGAGCAATCGGGCAAGCAAGTGGTGCTGAAGAAGACCACTGAATTCGCCATGCCCGATGAATTCGCCACAGCATTGAAGCAGATGCCGGAGCTGAAGAAAGCCTTCCAAGCGTTCACGCCCGGTCGGCAACGAGGCTACCTGCTGCATTTCGCAGGTGCCAAGCAGGCGAAGACCCGCGAGGCGCGGATCGAGAAGCACATGGACCGGATCCTGGCTGGCAAGGGACTGGACGATTGAGCCCTACTCTGAACGTGGTCGCCAAGCCCTCATGCGCAAACCTCCTTCCCTCATCGTCCGATCCGTCCAGATTCTGTTCTTGTTCTTGTTCGCGCTTTGGCTTGCCCTGAGCGTTCATTACATGCTGCATCCGCGAGACCCATTCAGCAAGTGGTCCGATGCCTTCTTCATACCGTGGTACGCACTGGTACCGCAACTCGCCTACCGGCCTTCGCATTGCTTACGCGACGTGCGGCATGGATGGGTCCTTGGCGCATTGCGCGCATGGTGCAGGGAATCGCCGTTACTCTTCTGATTCTGGGCTTCTTGCTCTTGGTTTTGAGCACCCCGGATGTGAGCGGCTTCTCCAGTTGATTCGTCAATTGCGGACTCGAAGTTCGATGGCAACATTGGCCCAACAGGAATCGCTGCGATTCAATAGTGACCGTTCCTGGAATTTCGTCAGCTTTGTGTTCATGCGCTTGACCCTCGTATTCTTTTGCCTCCTGGCAGCTACCATCACTTGCACAGGTCAATCCATCACAGGGAAGGAGGCTCCAGCGGTAAAGGAACTTACACCTGAGCAGCTAAGCGCGATGATGAAGGCATCAGCACTGATCATCCTGGATTGCAACGAGAAGGAGAATTACGAATGGGCGCATGTGCCCGGTGCGCGGCTCATCGAATACGACCGCGTCACATCGGAGACCTTGCCCGCCGATATGGACGCGCTGCTTGTGTTCTATTGCTACAGCCCTGAATGCCCCGCTGGCAGCATGGCAGCCGCCACGGCCGCGCGCATGGGATATCGGAACGTGTACAGCATGACTGCCGGCATTGTTGGCTGGCAGGACGCCGGCTTGCCCACGGAGCCATGAGGTGCTGCGGCCCTTAGCGGTGGCTCGCGGGAACCTGAATCTCCCCTCGACTCATCAGCGTGAACCGCTGATGCCTCAGGCTTTCTTCACGTACTTGCTCTTCAGCCCCATGGCGCCGAAGCCTTCGATGCGGCAATCGATGTCGTGATCGCCCTGCACCAGCCTGATGCCTTTCACTTTGGTACCGGCCTTCACCGGTTTGGGCATGCCCTTCACCGGAAGATCCTTGATCACCACCACATCGTCGCCGTCCTTCAGTTCGTTGCCATTGGCATCCTTGATCACCGGCCCCGCGTTGGCGGCCGCCACTTCATCGGGGTTCCACTCGTGGCCGCATTCACCGCACATCCAACTGGTGCCTGTTGGATAAGTGATCGTGGAGCGGCACTCGGGGCAGGGATTGGAATCGGTCATGGCTTGTGTGTTCGGCGGCGAATGTATCCGGCGCGAATCGTGCAGCACGACAGCCGAAGGTCCGCGACTACCTTGCGCGCTCGTGATAAGCACAGGCCGTACACAGGATCTGCTCATTCTACGGATCACCGATCACGGCCTGATCCTGGGTGATGATGACACGACGGAGGTCCTGCTACCGATTACCGAAAGCCCGAAGAACCCGAAGGAAGGAAGCAGCATCCGCGTGTTCGTTTACCGTGATGATGTAGGTGGATTGATAGCCACTACAAGGACACCCAAAGTGCAGGTAGGCGAATTCGCCACACTGAAGGTGAGAGCCATTCGCGGCGCAGGCGCTCGTGTTGATTGGGGCTTCGAGCCGGCCTTGCTGGTGCCCCATGAGGAACAGAAGAAGCCGATGGAGGAAGGGCGCTGGTACGTGGTGCGCGTGGCCCTGGACGATGAGACCGATCGGCCCTATGCCAGCACGTGCATCGAACGCTTCCTCGACAATACTCATCTATCAGTAAGCAAAGGCGAAGCAGTGGATCTGCTGGTGCATGCCATCAGCGAACTGGGCTATTCCGTGATCGTGAATCACGCGCATCATGGACTGATCCACGCCAACGAGGTCTTCAAACCGGTCTCCATCGGCGATCGGCTCACGGGCTATGTGAAACAGGTGCGGCCAGACAATAAGCTGGACATCGTGCTGCAACCGATCGGCTACAGGCATTACATCGATGCGCACACCGCATTGCTCGCGAAACGGCTCGAGGCGAAGGGCATGCTGCCGCTGACGGACAAGAGCACCGCCGAGGAGATCCATGCTGAATTCGGCATCAGCAAGAAGGCATTCAAGAAGGCGCTGGGCGCACTTTACAAGCAGCGCTTGGTGCGCATCGGCGAGGACAGCATCGTGTGGATCGGGTAGATCCTCGAACTGATCTGCGACGAGAAGAGCCGCTCTAGAAATCAGAGCGCCGCGCACGGCAGCATGTTCCGGCCATCAGGCATCCGTCACTCAGAACCATGCGATCAGCTTCAGGTTAAAGCGGCGCGGTGTGAGGTAATCGGGTATCGAGTACTGGCGACCCGAGACATCGGTGACCCAGGTATGATCGATGGTGTTATTGATGTTGAGCAGATTGAACACCTCGGCCGTGAGCCAGAGGTTGTTGATGTGCTGGCGCCAGCCGCGCTTACTCTGCCCTTCGGCACCGAGGAATTGCTTGCTGAAGCCGATATCGACCCGGCGATAGATCGCGGTGCGCAGCGTATCGGTGTACCGGTTGAAGTTGGGCGGACCGAAAGGCAGGCCCGTACCAAACACGATGTTCACGTGCACTTTGAACGTGGGCCAACGCGCCATCTCGTCCTGGAAGAACAAGGACACGCCCACACGCTGATCCGTGGGGCGCGGGATCCAGCCCGGCTCCACGCGGCTGCTATCGACCGCTACCTGGTCATTGGTGAAGCCGGGCCTGATCGTATCGCCCGCCGCGTTGAAGCGCCAGTAGTAGAAATCATCCTTCAGGTTCTCGCGTGCCTGCATGATGCCGAGGCTCATCCAGCTATCGATCCCATCGATGAACTGACCGGCGAGCTTCACATCGAGGCCTGTGGCATAGCCCTGCGCGTTGTTGGTGCCGTAATAGCGGATGCGGATGTTGTCCACCTCGTAGGGGATCAGGTCATCCATCTGCTTGTAGTATGCCTCGGTGGTGAATTTGAAAGGACGGTCCCAGATCTCGAACCAGCGATCCATGCCCATGAGCAGATGGATGCTCCGTTGCGCGCGGATATCGGGGTTCAGCGTTCCATCGGGCCTGCGCACCTCGCGGTAGAAAGGCGGCTGGTAATACAGCCCGGTGGCCAACCAGAAGCTGTAGTCGCGATCAACGATGCTGTCGGGGCGGATCACTTTCTTCCAGCCCGGGTGGAAAGTGAGTCGCGCGCGCGGACTGGCCACCGTTTGGCCATTGTAGGTCCAATGCTGCGCGCGCACGCCGGCCACGAGGGTCCACCAGCGATCATTGCCGCGATCCCAGCGCCAGGTGTTCTGCACGTATGCGCTGGCGCGAACGCTCTCCATGCCCAGCTTGCTCTTGAGCACATAGCTCAGCTCGAGGTCATCACCTGTGTTCAGTGGCACGCTGAAATCGGCCGAATCGATCAGCGACCATTCGTTCAGCCGATCATTGATCCGCTCGTGCCGCGCATCAACGCCCCATTGCAGGTAGCTGTTGGGCAATTGCAGATAGCCTTTGTGCGCCACGGAGAGCACCGTTGCATCCAGGTCGTTGCGCGCATGATCGAGGAAGGTGCCAACACCGAGGTCGCGCACCACTTCGCCGAATTGCTCGCTGCCCAGATCGCGTTCCAACTCACCCAAGCGGTATTGACCTTGAATGGTGAAGCGCTCGCTCTCGAATGTGCGGAAGGCGCTCGCTTGGAATTTCAGCAGCATCTCCTTCGAGGGCCTCGAGTTCAGACTGAGCGCGCCGAACCAGGTCTCGAACGCGGTGCGCTCGCGGCCATCGAAGAACACAGTGAATCGCAAGGGCTTGTTGAATGGACCGAACTCCGTGGTGCGGCTCTGCGGCACAACATCATACAGGTTGCGCGAATACATGCCCAGGAAGCCGAGCTCCAGGTTGTCCTTCAGGTCGTAGGTCCAATAGCTCTGCAGATCGGCATACACCGGGCGGTACTCGCCTTGGGTATCGCCGCCGCCAAGCAACCATTGGTTGGTGCGGTAGCGGAAGCCCGTGATCTGGCGCATGCGCCTATTGAACAAAGGGCTCTCCAAGTGCACCGCACCCCCGAGCAGGCTCGCCATGGCCGATCCGGCGAATTCGCGCGGCCGCTTGTACTGGATATCGAGCACGCTGCTGAGCTTATCGCCGTAGCGCGCCTCGAAGCCGCCCGCACTGAACGAGATGCGCTCGATCATATCGGGATTCGGGAAGCTGAGGCCCTCTTGCTGCCCCGCGCGCACGAGGAATGGGCGGTACACCTCGATGTCGTTCACATACACGAGGTTCTCATCGAAGTTGCCGCCGCGAACGCTGTAGCCGCTGCTGAGCTCGTTGCGCGCCACCACGCCCAGTTGGCCGGTGAGCAGCGACTCCACACCACCGCCCGGCATGGGGTTGAAGCGCGCCAGCCGCGGATCAATCCGTTGCATTTGCGTTTCCCGTTCCGCACGTCGGTTCTCCTGCACCTCGAAGGTGGGCAAGGATGTCAAGCGCAAGCGCACATCCAAAGCGCGCGTTTCGCCGGGGTTCAGCTCCACGGTTTCTTCATGGGCTATATGGCCGGTGTAGGTCCAGCGCACGGTCCATGAGCGGCTGGCCGGAAGATCCAGCACGTACCTGCCCTGCTCGTCGCACACCGCGCCCAGATTGCTTCCCAGTACCTGAACATTGGCCAGCGGGAGGCTCGCACCGGCATCGTCGCGCACCACGCCGCGCAGGGTGCCCATGGATTGCGCGACCGCTGAGCGGGCAGAAACAAGTAGAAGGACCAGCAGCAGCGAGCGCATCGAAGGGCGGCAAAGTAACGGGGGCGCGGCTGGTATGGTATGCGGAGTGTCGCGGTTGCATGATGCGGCGGATGCGCTGGCTTGAGATGAGGCTTCGCACCTTCGCCGCATGGATCCACGTGCCGAAGCCTTCCTGCGCCTGCTGAAGATCATGGATGAATTGCGCGAGCAATGCCCGTGGGACAAGAAACAGACGATGGAGACCCTGAGGCCCCTCACGATCGAGGAGACCTATGAGCTGGGCGATGCGATCCTGGAAGGCGACCTCGATGAAGTGAAGAAGGAACTGGGCGACCTGATCCTGCACATCGCCTTCTATGCCCGCATCGGCAAGGAGAAACAAGCGTTCGACATCACCGACGTTCTCAACGGCATCTGCGAGAAACTGATCCGGAGGCATCCGCACATCTACGGCGATGTGAAAGTGAAGGACGAGCAAGAGGTGAAAGCGAATTGGGAACGCATCAAGCTTGAAGAGAAATCGGAAGCGGCCCGCACTGGCGTATCGGGACCGCTTCGCGGCGAACAGGACCAGCCGAGCGTGCTCGAAGGCGTTCCGAAGGGATTGCCCAGCATGGTGAAGGCGATCCGCATACAGGACAAGGCGCGTGGCGTCGGCTTCGATTGGGAGCGCAAGGAACAGGTGTGGGAGAAAGTGCACGAAGAGCTGCGCGAGCTGAAGGCCGAGGTGGATGCGGGCAGCGCCAAGCAGGCCGATGAGGTGGGCGATGTGCTCTTCAGCGTGGTGAACTACGCGCGCTTCCTGAGCATCGATCCCGATGAGGCGCTGGAACGCACCAACCGCAAATTCATCAAGCGCTTCCAATACATGGAGCGCGAGAGCCACAAGGACGGCAAACGCCTTGGGCAGATGACACTGGCCGAGATGGATGCCTATTGGGAAAAGGCCAAGACCATGTGATCATGCGGGATACGCTTCGCCCGATCCTGCTCAGCCTGATGCTCGGCCTGCTCGATGCCATGCGCCGTGCGGAGAGCCCGCTTGCTTCGCCTTTCGGCCATCATTGGATCATGCGCGCGCCAATGAGCACGCCGCTCGACCAGCCCGCACGGTGCTGGTTCTGGGAGCAGAGCCCGACGGCTAACTGACGGTATATCAATCCGGCTTCTATCTTGGTGGGCGCTCAAACCCACCTGCACATGAAGCGGATCATTACCCTGCTCTTCAGCTCACTGTTCTTCGCACCGCTCTTCGCTGCCCAAGGCGGCCCCGATGCTTACGGCTACATCTGGAAGGATAGCGCTGAGCCGGATGGACCGGTGTACAACTGGATCGATATCTCGTCTACTGGCGCTCTGGTGCAAGGCCTTGCTGATGATAACGTGGCCGGCCCCTTCGTGATGCTCACCAACTTCGAGTACTACTGGTACAACCGCAAGTTCGTGTGGATCGGCAGTAATGGATACGTCTTGTTCATGAACGGGAACATCGCTTCGCCTTTCCCGTTGATCCCAGCGGCTGGCGGCACCAACGATTTCGTCGCTGGGCTCATGTCGGACCTCAACTTCGGTGGCACCGGCAATCCCGGACAGGTGCGCTTCTACGACGACCTCGACCTCACCGTGGTCTCCTATCTGAACGTGCCCTTCTGGACCCCTACTGCACCGGGCTGGACCGGATCGAACACCTTTCAGATCCTCCTTAGCAAGTTGGACAGCACCATCACCATCCAGTTCCAGCAGCAGAGCGGAATCACCCAGAACAACGACATAAAGGTGGGTATCGAGAGCGTAGCGGGCACCATCGGCCTGCAGCACTCCTCGAACATCTATCCGCAGGCCAACTATGCGGTGCGCTTCTATCGTCCAGCATCGTCGTCGTTGGCGGTTACGGATGCCAGTGTGCTTTGGGCCGGCCAGGATGGATCGGGAGGCATCTTCCGCTCGCGCAACGGCTCATCCTATCCGCTATCGGTGAAGACCGGCAACATCGGGAACCAGACTCTTAACGGATACAATGTCACAGGCGCCGTGGTGAATGCGGCCGGGCAAACACAAGTGACCGCCTCGCAGACGGTAGGAAGCCAAGTGCCCGGTGTTGACACCCTGATCACCTACACGCCTGCTTTCAACCCCACTACCGCCGGCACCTTCCGATACAATTGCACCATCAGCGGGATCTCCAATGAATTGGTCACCGCGAACAACGTGCGGACGCAGGAGATCGTGGTGGTCGACACCACCACGGCCAACCATGCGCTCAACTATCACGGCAGCGTGGACAACGGGATCGGCATCAGCTGGAATGGCGGCAACGGCGGCGTTGGCGTTTACATCAAACCGCCCTATTACCCGGCGTATGCCACGGCTTACACGATCCGAATCGTGAGCAACCTGACCGGTTCGGCCTATGCGCTGAAGGTGTATGACGACAACGGCACCAACGGTGCCCCCGGCACGCGCCTCGACTCCGTTTATGTGCCCTCCGGTCAAGCCGGTGCTGGCGATCAGGTCTTCCAACTGAGCAACCCGCTCATGATCACCAGTGGCGGCGTGTATGTGCAGTGGTACATGCTGGGCACCGATGTCACCATCGCCGTTGATGCCAATCCGCCCTTCTCGCTGAACTCCTACGAGGTGATCGATGGCGTGTGGGCAGAGTACCGCGATCGCGAAGCCCAGGATTTCTTCCTTGGCCTGCGGCTCTCGCAAGTGCCCGTGACCGACATCGGTTGCACAGGCTTCTTCGGTCTCACGGCCGGGCAGGACATATCAAGTCCGACCGCGATCCGCACATGGGTTACCAACTTCGGCAACCAGCCTGTGAGCGCGTTCAACGTGAACTACCGGTTCGGAACCGGAACCGTGGTGAGCCAGGCGTACAGCGGCACGGCCATCAATCCCGGGCAACAGAGCCTGATCACCTTCAACAGCTACTTCACGCCAAGCACCGATGCCACGGCAGACCTCTGCGCATGGACCACCATGACTGGCGATGCGACAGCGACCAACGACACCAGTTGCGTCAGCATCGACACCTTCGTTGGCATCGACGGGATCAGCGTCATTGGCGCGCGCTTGGCACCGGTGCCGGCCGATCAAGAGCTGCGGATCCTCAACCTGCCCGGAGGCTCCTGGCGCTGCACCATCACCGATGCAGCTGGTCGGCATGTGTCGCAGGCAGCGCGCAACGGCAACGGCGATTGGCCGATTGATGTACGCCAGTTGCCCAGCGGCGCTTATGTGGTCCTGATCACCGACGGATCACGCGTTTTCCGCTCGCGCTTCGCGATCAGCCGCTGACCCTTCGGCCCTGCCGCTACCTTCGCGCGGCTCAGCCAGCAATAACGCCGGCTGCTGCCCTATCACCTACGCATGTCCAAAGGGAACCTGCTGCTCATCGTCTGGAACGTCCTGCTCACCGCCCTTGTAGCGTGGCTCGCGTTCAAGCCCAAACCAAGCGCCAGTGCTGACGAAACAACTTCAGCGCCCGCGAGCACCGCGCAGGAGGTCATCGTGGCCGCCCGCGATTCAGGCGCGCTGAAAGAGGCGCGCATCGCGCACTTCCACATGGATAGCCTGCGCAAGAAATATGATCCAATGCGCCGAGAAGAACAAGCGTTTCAATAGCGAGGCCAGCCGATTGGAAAGCGGGCTTCAGAAGAAGCAGGACGAGGCCCGCCAGCGCTACCAGGAGCTCATGAGCAAGGATCAGACGTACAGCACCAAGGCTGAGATGGAGCGCGACGAAGCGGAGCTGCGCGACCTCATGGCCAAATTGCAGCAAATGCAGGCCGAAGGCGAGGAACGCATGTCGCGCATGGAAGCGGAGATGCTCACCGAGATATCGAAAGAGCTGGAGGATTACCTGATCGCGTACAACACGACCGCCGGCTTCGATTACATCCTCAGCATCCAGAGCGGCGGGCAGATCTGGGTGGGCAACAAGGGCCTCGATATCACCAACGAACTGGTGACCGGGCTCAACGCGCGCCATCGCGCCGGCAAAGGCGCCAAGTGAGCATGCACCCGCTGGAACGACGCAAGCACGAGAACATCGCCGGTTATGTCATCGGCATGTGGCAGGTGGAGGACCTCATGCGCGCCGCCGACCTGGACATGGGCATCGTGGAGGAGCGCCTCATCAGCAGCATGGAAGGCGATGAAGAGGCACGTGCCCGGATGCGCGAATGGTACAGCGGCATCATTGCCCGCATGAAGGAGAATGGCCTTGCCCGCAGTGGCCACCTGCCCGAAGTGGAAGAGGTGATGCAGGAACTGGAGTACCTGCACCGCGCGCTCATCGATACGCTTGGCGATGAGGAATACATCGCGCTCGATAAGGAGGCCACGCCCGCCATCCGCACGGTGCAGCAGCATGCCGGTGGCGATCCGGAAGGCCCCATCGAGAGCAGCCTCACCGCTGTGTACGGTGTCATGATGCTCCGCTCGCAAGGCAAGGCCATCAGCGATGAGACGAAGGCCGCCGATGCCGTGATCCGCAACCTCCTCGACCGCTTGAGCCTGCATTACCGCAACATGCGCAGGCTTCCCGGCGTGAGCCTCAACTGACCGTATGCGCAGCGCACAACGCCCGGAACGGCCTTTGCGCATCCGACGGACCATGCGCGCCTCATTCTTCGCTTCTGCACTCATGCTCGCTGGCTTATGCTATGCGCAATCGCAGGCAGGATCGGGCCAAGGCCGTGTTGAGATCCTTAATGCCGACGAATGGCTCTACGACAGGACCTCCAGCGGAGCACAGCGCCTAAAAGGCAATGTGCGATTCAAGCATGCCGATGCCGTGATGGATTGCGACAGCGCGCATCTGTATGAGGACCAGCGCGTCGATGCCTTCGGACGTGTGCGCATCAATCAGCACGATACCCTTACGGCCGAAGCGGACATCCTGCGCTACAATAGCCGCGACCGCATGGCGCGCCTCGAGGGCAACGTGCGCCTGCGCGACCGCAGCATGGAACTGACCACGTCGACCCTGTCGTACGACATGAAAGGCAAGCGCGCCAGCTACTCTAGTGGCGGCCGCATCGTGAGCCAGGCCGATGAGAACGTCCTCACCAGCGGCACGGGCACCTACCTGGCTGATCAACGCCGCTTCATCTTCGGGCGGAATGTTCTTCTCGAGCACCCCGATCACCGCGTGGAGAGCGATACGATGCACTACATCGCTTCATCCGGCATGTGCGCGTTCTTCGGGCCTACGGCCATCACGCAAGGGCAAACGCGGATCAGCACCTTGCAAGGCCGCTACGACACGCGCAGCGAACGAGCGCGATTCACGCGGAGAACACAGGTGAGAAGCAAGGGCCGGATCCTCGAAGGCGACAGCCTCTTCTTCGATAAGCGCTCCGGGGTCGGGCTCGCATGGGGCCGTGTGTCCATCGCGGATAGCAGCGGCGACATGCGCGTGATGGGCAGCTATGGCCGTTACAGCGAAGCCGACGAGCGCACGCAGGTGACAGGCCTTGCTGAGCTGCAGCTTCGCATGGGCGCCGATACGCTCTTCCTGCATGGCGATACGCTCTTCGCGGAACCCGATGGCGGCGCGCGCCGGATCACGGCGAGGCGCAACGTGCGTTTCTTCAAGGCCGACATGCAGGGCAGCTGCGATACGCTCATCTACGCCGAAGCCGATAGCCTGATCACGCTGCGGCACCAGCCCGTGCTGTGGAGCAACACGGACCAGATCACCGGCGACACCATCCGTATCCGCATGAAGGACGGGCAGGCGCATCGGCTCCTTGTTGAGCGCAACGCCTTCCTGCTCTCGCAGGCCGATAGCACCCGCCGTGATCAAGTGGCCGGCACCACCATGGTCGGCTTCTTCGCAGAAGGGCATTGCACCGGCTCGATGTCGAGGGCAACGCGCGCACCGTCTATCACGCGAAAGAGCAACGCGAAGAGGGCGATTCGGTCTTCGGAGTGAACCGTGCGGATTGCAGCCGATCAGGGTGCGCATGATCGAAGGCCGCATCGATGCGGGGTCGTCTTCCTGGATCGCCCGGAAGCGATCCTCTATCCGCTGGAAAAGCACCCGCTGAAGATTTGGTGCTTCCCGGCATGCAGGACCGCTGGGCCGAACGGCCAGTGGATCGCAACGGGATCTTCGAAACGGGTCCTTAAAGGAAGCGCTCCATCCAGCTCGAGCGCAACGGAACACGGAAGCGCTCATTCAGCTCGCCTACCGTGCTCACGAGATCATCGAACACAACGGTATCGGCGGTGATCGCTCCGGCCTTGATCAGCTCTGGGAGCTCTTGCAGGCGGCAGCTCGACAATTTGCCTTCGGCCTCGAACACAACCACCATGCGATCGGTGAGCATGAGGTTGAGGTCGTGCTCCAGTTGCTTGATGAAGCCCACGCTCTTATCGATGCTGCAACCGCTCGCATTCGCCTGCTCCTCATCGACAGCCAATGCCACGAAGCGGTTGAGCAGCACATCCACGCAAGCATCAAGGGGTGCCCCATGAGCGGCCCAGGTGGCGGTGAAGGCATGGCCGCGCTCTCGGATCAGCTTCTGCTCAGCTGCGCTCAGATCGCGCGCGGTCTTGTAGATCCAAAGGCGCGCATGCGTTGGCATGGTGTCGATGGTGCGCTGGCGGGAAGGTGCTTCGGTGATCATCGTTCACTCGGTTTTCGGATCGTGGACGTGGCCAGCCGCACGCCCGATGCCTGCGGCTCCGCCAAAGTGAAGGGAAATACCGCGCCGGGCAAATGAGCGGTGCCAACTCTTTAACAACTGTTGGTTGAAGGGGTTCGCCCCGGTTACAGCTCCCCCGCCTCCGCGATCAGCTCGGCCACATCCTTCACCACCACTTCGCCTTCCTTGTTGAAGTGCTTCACGCCATCGGTGAGCATGGTGTTGCAGAACGGGCAGCCAGCGGCGATGATGTTGGGTGACGCCGCCAGGGCCTCTTCACTACGCTCGTGGTTCACCTCGCGCGCGCCGGGCTCCGCCTCTTTGAACATCTGCGCGCCGCCCGCACCGCAGCACAGGCCATTCTGCTTGCTGCGCTTCAATTCCACCAGCGCGGCATCGAGCTTCAGCAGCACTTCGCGCGGCGCTTCGTACTCGCCATTGCCGCGCCCTAAGTAGCACGGGTCGTGGAAGGTGATGCGCTTGCCCGCGAAGTCGCCGCCCTGCACCTTGATGCGCCCTTCCTTCAGCAGCGTGTTGATGAACTGCGTGTGGTGCATCACCTCGTAGCTGCCGCCCAACGCGGGGTATTCGTTCTTCAAGGTGTTGAA
The DNA here is from genome assembly GCA_016713865.1 of Flavobacteriales bacterium. GTDB lineage: Bacteria > Bacteroidota > Bacteroidia > Flavobacteriales_F > PHOS-HE28 > PHOS-HE28. Next base: position 58,078 of record JADJOG010000049.1, read on the forward strand.
GCAGTGCGGACAAGCGGTAACAATGCGCTTCACGCCATAGCCATTCAGTACGGTCACATTCTGCAGCGCTTGCATCTGGAAGAGGAACTCATTGCCGGCGCGACGCGCAGGATCGCCGCTGCAGGTCTCTTCCTGGCCGAGCACGGCGAACTTCACCTTGGCCGCATTCAGGATGCGAACGAAGGCCTTGGTGATCTTGCGCGCGCGATCATCGAATGAACCAGCACAGCCCACCCAGAAAAGGACCTCAGGGACTTCGCCAGAGGTGGCGAACTCGGACATCGTCGGAACATGAAGCTCCGTGCTCATAGGGAATGAAAAATGCAGAATGAAGAATGGAAATGGAAAATGCTTCAAGCACCTGGACAGCGTTCCATCAGGTGTCGAGCATCGACCTTGGATGAAGTCGCGCGGAGGCAAAGTGTTCTACATTCTACATTCTTCATTTTACATTCTACATTATCCTTCTGCTGTCCACTCCATCCGCTTATCCGGCCCGAAGGCCCATGGAGCTCCGTTGTTCTCCACGTTATTGAACATGCTGGTGAGGGCCGGGCGCGTGCTGCTCTCCTCCATCACCTTGTAACGGCGCATCTCCATGATGATGCCCACGGGATCGATGTTAACCGGGCAGGCCTGAGTGCAGGCATTGCAAGTCGTGCAGGCCCACAACTCCTCTTCGCTGATGCGCGAGTGCAGGCTCTTGCCATCATCCTCCCACTTCCCTTTCGCGTCGATGGCCTTGCCGACCTCCTCCAGACGGTCGCGCGTATCCATCATGATCTTGCGCGGACTGAGCAATTTGCCGGTGAGGTTGGCGGGGCATTCGCTGGTGCAGCGGCCGCACTCGGTGCAGCTGTACGCATCGAGCAGGCTCTTCCAACTCAGGTCGAAGACATCCTTCGCGCCGAAGCGCTCCGTCATTTCAACCCCGGCCACCATACGCGGCGTGGCGGGCTCCGGGGGAGGGACGCTGGGGTCAATCATGCTCTTGACCTCGCCGGTGATGCGCGGCATGTTGCTGACCAGCGTGCGCGGCTCCAACTTGCTGTACCACACGTTGGGGAAGGCCAGGATGATGTGGAAGTGCTTGCTGTAGGGCAGGTAGTTGAGGAATGCGAGGATGCCGAGGATGTGGAACCACCAGAAGAAGCGCTCGAAAGCGAGCACCGTTCCATCACTCATTCCGGAGAAAAAGGGCTGGAGCATTGAGCTCACCGGATAGCTGCCAGCCGTGGTGTAGTGCTCGATGCCACGCTGCGCCAGCACTTGATCCGTCGCGTTCAATTTGAGGAATGCGCCCATGAGCGCGATCTCCGTGACGAGGATGATCATGGCATCCTTCGAGGGCCAACCCTTCATCTCGGGCTTGTGGAAGCGAGACAGTTGAAGCAAGGCGCGGCGCGTGATGAAAACCACGCACGCCAAGAGCACGCCTACCGCGAGGATCTCGAAGCTGCCGATGAGCAGATCGTAGAAGCCCCCGAGGAATGCGCCGATGCGGTGCGTGCCGAAGAGCCCGTCGATGACGATCTCGAGCACTTCGAGGTTGATGATGACGAAGCCAACGTAGATGAGGATATGCATGAAGCCAGCAACCGGGCGAACCACCATCTTGCTCTGGCCCAGCGCCACTAGGGCCATGGTCCGCCAGCGCTCTGCTTTCCGGTCGTTGATGATTTCGGGCTTGCCCAGATTGATATTGCGCATCACGCGCCGGATGTTGCGCGCGAAGAGGGCAATAGCCGCGATTAGTAAGACGCCGAAGAGCGCTTGGGCTACGATCATGGCTTCATCCGCTTATCGTCCTGCAAGGCCCGCTTGATCCGATCCACATCGGAATCGCTCAGCTTGGGCAGCTTGTCCTTCTTGCCGAATAACGACAGATGGACATATCTGTTTCGGATTGAGGCGGAGATCCTCCAGCAGCAGATCGAGTTCGCGGCTGGCCTGCTGCAGGTTGTCATAGAGCGTATCGTTCTTCAGCAACGCTCCCATGGAGCCTTCGCCCTGCTCCAAGCCGGTCATGATTCCCTTGAGCTTGGCGCTGCTCTCGGCCAGGTCGGCCATGGCCTTGCGGGTCTGCTCACCGGCCAGCGTGCCGCTCATGGTATCGAGGTTGGTGAGGATTGAATTCAGCTGCGCGTGATAGCTATCCAGATTGTTCGTCACACGGCGCAGATTCTCGATCACCGCGTGGATGCTGGAGCTCTCCGTAGCGATCAGCGCATCGAGGCGCGCGCTGGTGCGATTCAGATTCTCGAGCGTGCCGCGGATGCTGGAGAAGCTTGCATCGATATCGCCCACGGTGCTGTCGTTGAGGATGCGCTGCAGGGCTGAGAGCAACGAATCGACATTGGCGAACATGGCCTCGGCCTTTCGCTTGAGCGGATCGATCTGCGCGCCTACGGCATCGGTGAGGCTGAGTTCGGCATCGCCAACGAGCGTGTCGCCGGCTTGCGCGATCTCTTCGGCATTGCCCCTGATGATCTGGAGCGCGCGCGTGAACAGGTCGGCGCTGTAGATCTGGAGCTTGGTGTCCTTCGGAAGCTTCAGTTGCCGTTCGTTCAACTGGAAGCTCACCACTACGCGGCCGCTTCCATCGTGCTTCAACTCGGTGTTCACCACTTGCCCCACCTTCAGGCCATTCATGAAGACCGGCGAAGCCGAGGTGACCCCGCTGATGTCGTTGTACACCGCGTGATAGACGTTGCGCTTGGTGAGCAGATCGAGGCCTTTGAGGTAGTTGATGCCGAAGATCAACAAGAGGATGCCGGCGATGGCCACGCCTGCTATGGTGTACTCGCGCTCGATCTTCTTCATCGTGCTCTATCGCCCTTCGGCCAAAGTAACCGCCTTTTGCGGATCGATGCGCTCGCCATCCTTGAATGCCACGATGAAAGCGCCATCGTAGCCCTTGGCCTTGCAGGCGCGCTGCAGTTCGCGCGCCGGCCAGCGTGGGCTCGTTGCCGATGGTGTACTTGAAGAGGCCCTGCCCTTTGTGCTCCTCCACCCCTTCGAGACCATTGAAATTCTTGGGCTTCGGCTCGATCCGCTTGCTGCTGGTGGCGATCTGCACCTTGAATTGCACGGCGCCCGTTGCTCGCTCCGGCTTCACGGTGGCATCCGGATCCTTCACGGCCACGCGCGTGCTATCGGGCTTGGCCTCATGGGCCGGTTCAACCGGCACGCCCTCGACAATGGCCTTGTATTCCTTGATGGCGCGGTAGATGGCGCTGGCCATGTACTCCTGCCCTTCATCGGTCTGCAGGTAGTCCTCTTCCTTCGGATTCGTGAGGAAACCCAGCTCGATGAGCACCGCAGGCATGGTGGTGTAGCTGATCACAAGGAAACCGGCCTGTTTCACGCCGCGATCCAACCGGCCCACGCGATCCTTGAATTGCTTCTGGATGAGCGAACTGAGCAGCAGGCTCTGATCCAGGTGAACGTTCTGCCGAAGGCTCAATTCGATCTGGCTCTCCGGCCGCTTCGGGTCGTAGCCGCCGTACTTCTGCTCGTGGCCATCTTCCAAGAGGATCGCCTCGTTCTCCTTCATGGCCACCTTCATGTTCGCATCGGTCTTGTGCAGGCCCATCACATAGGTCTCGCAGCCATGCGGGTCCTTGCTGTCGTTCGCGTTGCAATGGATGCTGAGGAAGATATCGGCCTTGGCGCGGTTGGCGATGTTGGTACGCTCCATGAGCTCGATGAAGCGGTCATCCTCCCGCGTGTAAACCACCCTCATATCAGCGTAGGACTCGTTCAGGTATTTGCCCACGAGCTTGGCCACGTTCAGCGATACGTGCTTCTCGGTGGTCTTGTACCGGCCGGTTCCCCAGGTTGCCGGGGTCCTTGCCGCCATGGCCGGCATCGAGCACCACGGTCCTGATGCGATGCGGATCGCGGCCTTGCGCGAGGCCCGAAGCAGCGATCACAAGGATCGTTAAGGCGAGCAGCGAGAGTCGAAAGGTGCGTTCCATGCGGCGCGAGGGGCGGTGCGTACTTTGCGGGCCGTTGCCGCGCGAGCGCGAACGGCCACAAGCACCGCGACGCAATCCGCCATCGATGCGCGAAGAAAGAGGGAGTCCCACAGGCGGCAGGAAGAGCGGTTTCGCAGTTTTCATCACGTTGGTGTTCATGTGCCCTGCTCTGGGCGTGCTGGCGCAGAAGCTGGATGCAGAGGTGCGCTACAGCGCGCGCGACAGCATCCGGTACGACATCGCTGAGCAAGCCGTGTACCTCTTCGGAGCGGCCACCGTGCAATATCAAGGCACGCAGCTCAGCGCCGATCGGATCATCTTCAGCTTCAAGAACGAGGAAGCCATGAGCTTTGGTGCTCTCGACAGCACCGGAGCGCTGGCCGGGAAGCCGCGGCTAACGCAGGATGGCCACACCATCGACGCCGATAGCATCACGGTGAACATGCGCACCAAGACGGGCATCATCCGCGAGGTGCGCACCCAGGAGCAGGAAGCCTGGTTGCATGCCGGTTTGAGCAAGCGCCATCCCAACGGACAGGTGCATAGCCTCGGCGGAAAGCTCACCACCTGCGATCGGCCCAAGCCGCATTACCACTTCCAGGTGAGCCGCATGATGGTGCTGCCGGACGACAAGATCGTGAGCGGCCCCGCCTACATGAAGTTCCGCAAGGTGCCCACCCCGCTAGCAATCCCCTTCGGCCTGTTCCCGAACAAGAAGGGTGGCAGCAGCGGCGTGCTGGTGCCGGTGTGGGGCAACAACCAGAGCCTCGGCTATTTCCTGCTGAATGGCGGCTGGTACCAGCAATTGGGCGAGCATGCCGACCTGAGCATCACGGGCGACATCTACAGTCGCGGAAGCTGGGCCTTGCGCGGCAACACGCGATACAGGGCGCGCTACAGGTACAGCGGCAACTTGCTGGTGAGCCACAGTACCCTGCTCAGCAGCGATCCGGAATTCCCCGACTTCAGCCGACAACGCAACCTGTTCGTGAACTGGAGCCACATCGTGGATCCGCGCGCCAGCCTAATCAGCCGTTTCAATGCCAGCGTGAATGCAGGCACCAGCAACAACTTCCGCAACAACTTCAACAGCTCCACCTCGGACTTCCTTACCAACACCTTCCAGAGCAACATCGGCTACACGCGCCTGTGGCCCGGCAAGCCCTTCAGCCTTTCGGTGAACGCGCTGCATCGGCAGAACACCCAGAACCGAAGCTTCGATGTCACGCTGCCCGCGATCACATTCAACATGCAGCGCATCCTGCCCGTGCAGCTGCTGCGCCCACGAGGCGCGCCCAGCAGGTGGTACGATCAGCTGGCGACCACCTACACCGCCAACCTCGACAACCGCATCAGCACCACCGAGGAGCAGATCTACCTGGAGAACATCCCCAACCTCATGCGTGAAGCGCGCAATGGCATGCGGCATACAGCCGCGCTCACCACAACGATCAAGAGCCGCTTCTTCAGCTTGAACCCGGAGTTCCGCGTAACCGACCGATGGTACCTCGAGACCTTGCGACAAACCGCCTTCAGCACCGACGATACCACTTTCACAGTGCGCGATACCGTGAACGGATTCCGTCGCGCGGGTGAATGGAGCGCGGGCGCCACCCTCACCAGCAAGCTCGTGGGCATGTACACCTTCTATGGCGACGGCATCAAGGCCATCCGGCACATCATAACACCCAGCGTGGGCCTCAGCTACCGGCCCGATAACAGCACGCGCATCGATGGTCCATTCGGCATCGATGGCGCTGCGGGCAGCTACTCCCCATTCCAGATCGGCATCTATGGCGAACCCAGCATCGGGCGCAGCGGCAATCTGAATCTGGGATTGATACAGAGCGTTGAGGCCAAGGTGCGCGACAACAAAGCCACACGTGCCGATACCAGCGCGCAAGGAGGCATCGCATTCAAGAAGATCAAGCTCATCGACTTCTTCGGGATAAACAGCAGCTACGACATGCTCAAGGACAGCGTGCGGTGGTCGTCCGTGAGCATCGCGGGGCGCACGCTCATCGCCAACGTGATCAATGTGAACGTGAACAGCATCTGGGACCCCTACGCCGTGGATCTCGAAGGCAATCGGATCAACAGCAGCGAGCGCAGCGTCAGTGGCGCTTTGGCGCGCATGACCTACACCAATGTGGCACTGGGCTTTGAACTGAAGAGCAAGCGATACGGGCAAGGCGTTGATGCGTCGCCGCCGGGCGATCAAGTGGTGCAGGATAGCGATCCTGCCAAAGGCGCTCGCCAGAGCTTCAGCATGCCATGGCGATTGGGTGTGAATTACAGCTACGATGTGAGCCGCGCATACTTCGGTGATTCATTCGAGGAGACCGACCGCCGCAGCGTGCTCTTCAACGCCGATGTGACAGTCATGCGGAATTGGAAAGTGGGCGGCAGCAGCGGCTATGATCTGGTGGCTGGCGAATGGACCCCACCTCCTTGAACCTTTACTGGGACCTGCACTGCTGGGAATTCAACTTCAATATCATCCCCATCGGCCTGCGCAAGAGCTTCATGGTGCGGATCAATGTGAAGGCGAGCATCCTGCGCGATCTGAAACTGGAGCAGCGCAGGCCCTATGGCAACCCGAACGGATTGCTGTATTGAGCATCAGCGACATTCAACCATGAGCACAGAAAGGCTGGTCCAATTGAAAGCGTTCCTCGCGGAGGAACCCGGCGATGCCTTTCTCCGCTACGCCATCGGATTGGAGCTGAAGCGCCTTGGGAATACCGAAGAGGCGATCGAATGGCTGCGCGCTCTGAACAGCGATAAGCCAGAACACGTGCCCACCTATTACCAGCTGGCCTCGCTCTTGGCTGAGTTGGGGCGTGGGGCCGAGGCCTTGGCTGCATGCGATGCCGGAGCGTTGCACGCTTTGGTTGCGGGTGATCGCAAGGCGCGCGCTGAACTCATCGCGCTCAAGCAGGCCATCGAACCGGAGGACGAATGAAGCGTTGGCTGAAGCGGGCATTCCTCGCTACCGTGATCATATGGCTCTTGCTGGTGCTCTTCGCGCATCGCTGGTTCGCGGTCACTGGACCCAGCGGATCCCGGAATCTGGTCGTTGAGGGCTGGCTTTATGCCGGTGGTTGCGATACCGTTGCGGCGTGGTACCGTGCAGGCACCTACGACAGGTTCTTCACCACGGGGACAATCCGGCCATTCGCCTACTACCTGAATGATGGCGATACGCTGGTGGTCGGGTTCCCTGAACCCATTTCCGGCAATGCATCCATTCGTATCGATGGTTTGCCCAAGGCTAGCGCACGCATCATTGCCGGTACTGACACGATCGCATTACCGGCATCGAGCACGCCCATGCGATTCACCCTGCGTGATTGCAAGAAGCTGCGTATTGCCGCCCTGAGCTCGGAACCGCCTCGTGATGGGACACCTGTGATCTTCGCTGGTCACTTGACCATTGATGGCGTGAGCGCGCATGAAATGTCAGATGCCATCCATGTTCTTCGCACGAGTGGTCTCGCAGAGGATGGCTGGCCCAGCTATGCGCACGAAGCGCGGGCTTGCCTCATTGAAATGGGGATTCCCTCGGATCGGATCACACCTGTTCCGGCAAGAGGGGTTTCTGGCGGCCGCACTTGGTCGAATGCCAGTGCCTTCGCAGCGTTCGCTTCCGGGCACGGCATCGAGGAGTTCGATATTGCGACCATGGGCGTTCATGCACGCCGCACCTGGCGTAGCTATCGAAAGGCCGCAAGGCGTAACGAAGGCATCGGCATCCGCTCGATCCATGATCCTTGGTGCGCACGCGGCCGCTGGTGGCTGAATCCCATCGGGTGGATCCTCGTCCTGAAAGAGATCGTGGCCATCCCTGCACCATCGCTCATCACCGAAGAAGCGGAGGGCATGAAGCGCTAGCGTTACATTCGTTACCATGAGCGCGCATGGAAAGCCGGGGCCGACTGAACTCGCCCCTTTCTACCACCGATACATCGACGCATGCCCGTGGGACGATCTTCAACTTGGGCTCGAAGGCAGTTGGCGGGAATTCGAGCGATTGTTGAGGTCCATACCGGAAGAGTTTGAGGCGCACAGCTACGCGCCCGGCAAATGGAGCGTGAAGCAAGTGGTTCAGCACGTGATCGATACCGAACGCGTGATGGGCTATCGCGCATTGCGCTTCGCGCGGAACGATGCCTCGCCATTGCCCGGCTTCGATGAGGATGCCTGGGCAGCGCAAGCAACTGCAGAGGAAAGAAGCCTCGCTGACCTCATCGTTGAAGCTGCTGCGCAACGGGCATCCACGCAGCACCTCTTCGCCAGCTTCAATCCCGAGATGCTCCTGCGCAGCGGCATCGCCAACAATGCGCCTTGCACCGCGCGCGCCACTGGCTGGATCATCGTTGGCCACATGCTCCATCATGCGCGCATCATCACCGAACGATACCTCATCCATGCCCAACCGTAGCATCCAGCAGTGGTTCGACCTCTACGGGGAGAGCCATCAGAACGGCACCAACAAACTGATCCATTGGATCTGCGTGCCCACCATCTTCTTCTGCGTTATCGCATTGCTCGCCGAGATCCCGCCGGGTGAAATGCCGTGGATCGGTCGCATCCCATGGGCAAAGCTCGCGATAGGCCTTGTGCTCCTCGGCTTCTACCTGCCCCGATCCTTCACGCTGTTCATCGGAATGGCAATCTGGAGCTACTTCTGCCTTTGGCTGGCGAAGTACCTCCAAATGCACGCGCCTTATCCGCTCTGGGCCATCAGCCTCATCGCTTTCGCCGCAGCATGGATCGGCCAGTTCATCGGCCATCATATCGAAGGGAAGAAGCCGAGCTTCCTCGATGACCTGCAATTCCTGCTCATCGGGCCGGCATGGCTTATGGGCTTCCTGTACCGCCGCCTGGGCATCCCTTACTGATCGATCATCGCGTCTCCCTGATCAGCGCTATCAGAGCGGTGCGCACCGCATCCCGACCATTCATCAGGGCGCTGGGCTGCTGTGCCACAGGGTAGCGAGGGCGCTCCCCATGATCAGCCGGGGCTTCAGTGCTTCCATCAGGGATATACCGAAGTAGCGGGACATCGACTCTCAATCCCGAGTTGTGCAGTGTCACAACCGCCGAGCGGCCACCAGTGAAACTGTGCGCGTTGGTGGCCATCTCCTCACCCACCAGCCGCGCACGACCGGTACGATGAGCCACCATGCCCAGCACTGCCGCTGCATCACGTGTGCCTCCGTCGCAAACCACGTAAACCTTGCCAGTGAAGGCGCGCTTCGCGGGCGCCACAAGCCATAGGCGCGGATCATCGGGTCGCAGTGCCGCAATTCCGTTCTGAGCAGGCAAGTAGCTCCGATCGATACTCGCAACGAAGTCTGCAGGAACCTCAACCGCACCCGGAAGCGCCTGTGGCTGCGTAGCGCGGACAGTGATGCCTTGCAGCAGGCGGAAGGGTTCCCGTGCGATCGCCGCGAAGACCAACTCGGCCATGCCCAGTTCGGGTCCATCGGCACCTCGCAAATCAAGCACTACTGCTCTCGCCTTATTCGCGCGTGCATCCTTCAGCATCGCATCGATGAAGGCGCGCGGTTTCTGTCCGCTCTTCAGCAGCGCTTCGGGGGCCAATGTTGTCAGGCTCACCCAAAGGCATCCGCTTTCTTCGTCCCAAGCGCTTCGCCATGGATGCAAGGCCGCGCCATCCGGCTTGCGGCTGCGGACGATCTCATCCCAAAGAAGCCCCCTGACAACCACCTCGCGCCTTCCGGATCGCGGATACTCAACCTCGAGCACATAGGTGCGCGCGGCTCCGTACGTGAGCAGGAAGAGCCAACCGAATTCGCGCTCCACCGCATGCGTGCGAAAGGTCTCATTCGCGCCATCGGTGAGCACCCATTGGCCGAGATCCCGCACGATCCGATCGGCGCCGATGCCGTTGATGCTTATGATGCGCGCGCCAGGATCGAAGCTGCGGAAGCCCGTGAGCTCTTCATTGATATACAAACCTTCCTCGAGCAGTCGCACCGTGAACGGAAGCTGCGTGGCCGCGCCCAACACGCGTTCGTTCATTGCGCTATCCAAGCCGATGCGCAGGTTGGAATCACCGATGCGCGAGAGCAACGGCATCAACTTGGACATGAACCGATCCGGAGTAAGCGGCTCTTGCAACGAATCGATGAATGCGTCGAAGGCCGCATCGAGTTCTCCGCGAGTGACATATCGATACGGATCAGGGTGCGTCCGGTGTATCGCATCGCGCAATAGTCCTGCGTCGATTCGCAGCTTCTCCGGATAGAGCGTGGCGCCAAAGCCCGCCCATTGGCCAGCGGCATCAAGCGCGACCATCAGGACAGCCAACATCACCTGCACACGCCACATCGCTGGTAAAACTAGAAAAGCGGACATCGAAGCAATGGAGAAGCCCCCGCGTTGGCGAGGGCTTCTCTCTTCATGCATCAGTAATCAAGCCTTCACCGTGGTGCGCGGCGCGGCGGCCAATGTCTCGGCGTTGCAGCCTTCGGCATACTTGGCGAAGTTGTCGTTGAACTGCTTCGCGAGCTTCTCGGCGGTCTTGTCGTAGGCGCCCTTGTCCTTCCAGGTGCTGCGCGGATCGAGAATCTCAGCGGGCACATGCGGACAGGTGGTGGGGTAGCTCATGCCGAATACCGGATGCTCCTTGTATTCCACGCTATCCAATTCGCCCTTCAAGGCCGCGCCGATCATGGCACGCGTGAACTTCAGCTTCATGCGCTCGCCGGTGCCATAAGCGCCACCGCTCCAACCGGTATTCACCAGCCAAACGCGGGCGCCGTGCTCCTTCATCTTGGCGCCGAGCATTTCAGCGTATTTCGATGGGTGCAACGGAAGGAATGCCTTGCCGAAGCAGGCGCTGAAGGTGCTTTGCGGTTCGGTCACACCGGCTTCCGTGCCCGCCACTTTCGCGGTGTAGCCGCTGATGAAGTGGTACATGGCCTGGCCGGGGGTGAGCTTGCTGATGGGTGGCAGCACGCCATAAGCATCGCAAGTGAGGAAGAAGATGTTCTTCGGATGCCCGCCCACGCTCGGCTCGGCCACATTATCGATGTGGTGGATCGGATAGCTCACACGGGTGTTCTCCGTCTTGTTCGCGGCATCGAAATCCACATGCGATGTGCCGTCATGGAACTCGATGTTCTCGAGGATCGCGCCGAACTTGATCGCGCTCCAGATCTGCGGCTCCTTCTCGGCGCTGAGGTTGATGCACTTGGCGTAGCAGCCCCCCTCGAAGTTGAACACGCCCATATCGCTCCAGCCATGCTCATCGTCGCCGATGAGGCGGCGCTCCGGATCGGCGCTGAGCGTGGTTTTGCCCGTGCCACTGAGACCGAAGAAGACCGCGGTATCGCCATCCTTGCCGATGTTGGCGCTACAGTGCATGCTGAGCACGCCGCGCTCCTGCGGCAGCACATAGTTGAGCACCGTGAAGATGCCCTTCTTGATCTCGCCGGTGTAGCCCGTGCCGCCGATGAGGATCATCTTACGGCTGAAGTCGATCGCGGCGAAATTGTGCTGGCGAAGCCCATCGGCCTTGCCGTTCGCGGTGAAGCCCGGTGCGCAGATGATGTTCCACTCCGGCTCGAAGTCATTCAGTTCAGCGCGCGTAGGACGCAGGAACATATTGCCGGTGAACATCGCGCTGTATGGCAACTCGGCCACAACCCGCACATTCATGCGATAGGTCGGATCAGCGCAGGCGAAAGCGTCCTTCACGTACACCTCGCGGCCTTGCAGATAGGCGCACATCTTCTCGTGAAGCTTGTCGAAGACCTCGGAGCCGATGGGGATGTTCACATCGCCCCACCATACCGTGCTCTCCGTCTTGGCATCCTTGACCGTGAACTTGTCCTTAGGGCTGCGGCCGGTGAACTCCCCCGTATCAATGGCCAACGCACCACTGTCGGCGAGGACTCCCTGCCCGTTCACGATCACATGCTCCACCAGTTCGGCGGGCTCAAGGTTCCAGTAGATGTCGCCCACGCGGCTCAAACCGATCTTCGAGAGGTCGGCGTTCTTCGGCGTGTTACCGAGATCGTTCATGTTCCTGCTTTTTTGAATTGGGCGCCAAAAGTAGCGGGCCTCCCACACCTGGGACTAACTGCGGTCAGGTTGCCTTAACGCGGTTATGAACAGGACCACCCAGCCAGCGATGAAGCAGATTCCGCCGAGCGGGGTCAATGGGCCAAGCACATGCTCCGCGCCTGCTAGACCAAATAAGTCCTTGGCGCTCAACAAGTACAGTGATCCACTGAACAGCAGGACCCCAACGACCAAGAAGTATGCGACCAGCTTCGACCGCTTCTGTCCGAGCCTGATTTCCAGGACACCCACGAGAAGCAATCCAAGAGCATGGTAAGTGATAATCGACCCCAGTGCCCCAGTTGGCGAGTTGGATCGGAGTGAGCCGCTCCTTGAGCGCATGTGCCCCGAATGCTCCCAGCATGACAGCTATGGCCATGAGGGCAGCTCCTGTTGCAATTATCCGGTTCCCATTCATGCCGCAAAGGTGGGTGGCGGAAACGGCGAAGCCCCTCGATGATCGAGGGGCTTCGCCAGAATCGCTTCGGAACTTACTTCTTCATCCGCTCCATCTCCTTCTCGAAGGTCTCCTTGAATTTCTCGTAGTCGTAGTCGATGCGCAGACGCTCATCGCTGCTGAGGCGCTGGTTGTATGCGGCGAGCAGTTCTTGCGCGCTGAGCTCGATGGCTACGTATGCCTTGTAGTTGCCGGTGCTGTTCACCTTCATCATCTTCTCGCAGATGGTCTTGATCCCGGTGAGCTGCTGATCGACCACTTCACGCGAGAGGGCCTCGTAACGTTCGCCGATCTCCTCGCGATTCTGCATCTCGCGGCTGTTCACGTAGTTGTCGATCACCGACTTCACGCGGGTGTTGATCGAGGCAGCCAGGTCAGCGCGTGCATTGCTCATGGCCTTCTTCTTGGCCGTTGCTTGATCCATGCTCTCGCCGAGCGAGTTGGCGCGGAAGACCTTGTTATCGGTGAAGAACTCGGGACCTGAGCAAGGAATGATGACCTCGGTTTCACCCGCAGGGTCGGGCTTGGTCACTTCGGCCTGCTTCTTCTTGCTCTTGCAGGAGGCCATGCCACCGGCCAGGATCGTGGCTGAGAAGGCAATCATCAGGGTGCGGGAGAAACTCATCGTTTTCATGGTGTTGCGCCTTTATCGGGCGGGGTGTTCGTTGCGAGGATTGCTGGTGTTGGTTGGGTGGTGTTTTGCTGATCGCGTGCCAAACTAAGAAATGGCCTTATTGAAGGGCATTCATGATGGCAGGCACGATTTCCTTGCGCACGTCCTGCGCGGCTTTCTTGTAGGCGTCGATACCGGCCTTATCGGCGCTGAGCTGGATGCCTTTCACATTCTGCTTCACGCCATCCTTCACGGTCTCGTTGGTCTTGCGGTCGCGGAAATTCCAATTGGCATCAAGGAACGCCGTATGGAAACCATTGGCCTCGCCCCCACTGCGCGTGCTGCAGGTGAGTTGAAGGATAAGGTCGGCCTCCGTTTCGCGATCAACGATGCGGAAGCCGCTGCGGGTGAGTTCCTCACGCATAACCGGAGCTAATCCAGCATCGCCTACTCCTGCTCCGATGTTGGTCTCGTTGGCGCGCATGAACACGCGCGGCATGCGCACGGTGATGGCCGCTCGGGCTTGTGGCACGCTAAGGCTTCCCACAAGTGCCTTCACCACATCGGGTTCCAGATCCTTGCTCACCAGAGCATCCATGTCGGGCCGAACTACGAAATCGTTCCCTGCCTGTGCCACGGCCACGCGACGGACACTGGTGCGCAGGCGGCCTTCAGCATCGGTGTTCTTCTGCTCGGTCACGGCGCCATCCAGTCCCGCATAGGTGATGCGAAGCGGCAACTGGGGAAGATCACGGCCCCGGCTGTTCTCACCGTATGTGGCGGTGATCATCACTTCGCGACGGAAGTGGTTCGCATAATCCAGGTCGATCCGGTCGGGAAGCAAAGCCAGGCGGATACCGGATGTGAGCCCTTGCAAGTGCGAGAAGATCTCGGTGGCCAGGGGCATCTGTTTCCCATCAATCTCGGCCATATCGCTTTCGCCCCAATAGGGCTTCATGGCGATGAGTGCCCGGAGATCCTGATCGATGGCCTCGCGCAGATTGCCCGCAGCGATGCTGGCGCGTGAGCGCTGATGCAGGTCGAGCGCTGTGGCGATGGCTTTGCCTTTGCTTTCGGCCTTCAAGCGCGCGTGCTCGCTCTTCGAGAGCCGGTAGTACATCCAGTACTCTGTTGGCCCTTCCCACGAATCAACCAGCTCATACCCTTCGAGCTGCTCGGTTGTCGTGGTGCGAATGGTGCTCGTGAAGGTCTCGTCGAATCGATTGCGGCCGTCGGCGGTGAAGAGCAGGCTATTGCCTTCGACTCGCACGCTGATTTCCTGAGCGAGCTGATCCAGTGCATTCTTGCGCGCGCTCTCTTGGGCATCGCCGCGTGCTTTGCTGCCCAGTCCAATGCCGATGTAGTACGCGCTGCTCATCGGTCGCGAGCGCACCCACTCCGGCCGCGTATCCAGCGGCGGGGGCGGAGGCGCTTGCACCTGCTGGCTGCCTTTGCAGCCCGCAAGCACCAGAGCGGCGATCAGGGCATAGCGCTTCATGGCAGGCGCGAGTTCAGCTCCTGCTGGATCGCAGAAGCCATCTGGCTGGTGCTTTGGCGCACGAGCTCGCTGCCCAAGGTGGCCACGCTCTTCACTTCGCGCGGCGCGTTCAGCAGATTGCGCAGGTCGTTGCGCCGGCCACCGTTCAGGTCGGCTGCGTTGTTCAGGCTGGGGAAGAGCAGGTCGCGGTTGCCGTTGTACGTGGCGTAGTACATATGATCGCCCTGCTCCTTCTCGAATGATTTGCTCATGAGCACCTCGCCGGTCTCCAATGAGATCAGGCGGTAGTTCACGGCCATGCGCGTCTTGTTCTCCTGGTAGTGCTCCGATATAGCTCACCGGTTTGTAGCGCGTTACGAAGTACTTCTCGCCGGTCTCCTTGTTCACCTGCTGAACAGCGTAGGACTCGAAACCATTCTTGGTGCCTTGGCGCACTTGTCCAGCTTCTTCGCGGTAATCGGTGACATCGCCTATCAGCAGGGCTTGCGCGCCGATCAGGTTACCCACTCGGGCAGCAGTGGCCTCATCGACCACGCCGCTGAGGCTTAGGCGCTGCTCCTGCATGATGCGGTCGAGATTCTCGCGGTCAACCACCTTGAGGAAGGGATCGCGCACTTCGGTGAGCGCGGTGATGGCTTGTCCCTGCAACCTCGATGCGATATCCTGGCGCTTGGTCGCCGTTGTGAAAGGGAGCACCGCCACGGTGAATTGGCCCTTGGTAAGCGCCTCTTGGCGCAAGGCCATGGCATCCTTGTACGCTGCATCGCGCGTTACCACCTTATCCAATGAGCCATAAGCCTTCCGGAACGCCTTTGCCTCCAGATCAGCCTTGCCTTGGCGATAGAGCGGCTCCAAGTAGGCGATGCTCTGCAGGCTGCTCGCATCCTTGTAATTGGGCTCCAAGCGCGCGATCTTGGCGAAGACCTGCTCGGCGCCCTTGTAGTCCTCCTTCGCCATGAGCGCCTGGCCTTCGTTGTAAAGTTCCACGAGGTACTCGCCCTTCACGCGCTCGAAATCGGTGCGGTAGTGATCGGGGATATCGAGCACCACACCCAAGCGACCGATACGCTCCTGGTAGGTCTTGGCGTCCTGATAGGCAGCCACTGCTTCACCTTTCGCAGAGCCCATCGCGGTGGCTTTGAAGAAGGCGCTCAACTTGTCGTTCAACAACGATTGGCCGGTCTTCTTCAGGCCGATCTTGGCATCGATGTTCCGCTGATCGCGGCGAGCGCTCTCCTCGTACATGCCAGCCGCCTCGGCATACAGGCCCGCCTCATCCAGCTTCAAGCCCTTCTTGGCGAAGGACTTCGAGCCGGAGCAGCCCGCGATTGTGATCATCGCGGCAAGCAGACCTATGGAGATGATGCGTTTCATGGCAGTGATCGGGAAAGCGGCGCTTTGCTTAGCGCGACTGGATGTGCTCGTTCAGCTCATCGATGGAGCTGCTGAAATTGAAGGCGTCGTTCACCTTGTAGTAGTTGCCCTTGTCATGCGTGCGCTCGTATGCCCACTTCGCGAAATCGAGCTTGCTCTCTTCGAAGTTGAACATGCCCATGACGCCCTTCACCTGGTCGGTGCTGAAGCAGCGGTCGCGGCCGATCTGCTTGGCCATGGTGAGCTTGGTCTCCTCGAAGCTCTTGCTCTCGATGCTCTTCTTGGCATCGGCGAACTCGGTGCCGCTCATGGGCATGGCGCAGCCGATGGGGCCGGTGTAGCCGGGCATGCGGTAAGGCTCAACCACGGGCTCAGGCTTGGGCGCGGGCTTGTTGGTCTGAAGGCTCGAGGAGCCTGAGGTCGTCGAGGTGGTTGTAGTCGTGGTGCGCGTGGTGTTGGTGGTGCGCGTGTTCTGATTGACCGAGCCATCCGTGACGCCCACATTCATGTTGATGCCCACACCATTTATGCCGATGCTCATGTTCACATTCTCGTTGGTGCCCATGCCCGCGTCGGAACCACCAACCTCCTCTACCACTGTAACTGTTGTGGTATGCTGAACGCCACCCACCTGAACATCCTGCTGAACCGTATTCGTGGCATTGGTCGTCGCCGGTTTGTCCTCCACGAATTCGGTGGGCTTAGGCTTAGCTGGCTCAGCCTTGGCTGCGGTGCCCAGTTCGGCTTCGCCCTGCGGACGGAATACGCGCTGGCCCTTCTTGTTGGTGGTGATCAGGATCGTGCTCTCCTTGCCCATGGTGAACCAGCCGCTCTGCTTCACGTCGGGAATGGTCTTGTCCTCGAATTTCACCACGCAAAGCGGTGTCTCGTTGCGGATACCGGTGGCCACCACGCGTGATGCAGGGGCGGCATTCTTCACATCCCCATCGATGATCAGGGTGAATTTGGCTCCATCATCAGTGAAGAAGACAAGGTCGCAGGTTTGCGCAACGGCTGCAATTGGCAGAAATAGCGCGGTGAACAGGAAAGCGGAGAGCTTGTTCATGGAAGGGGTGTTTTTCGGGTTCGCGAATGTAGTTGGTGCCCGGCGAAGGCAACGGGTATGCCACGAAGCACGATTGGGGCCGACCACATGTGGGCAAGAGGCGCTTCGCATCTTCGCACGCTCAATAACCACATGCGCAAGATCCTCATCCTCGGAGCCGGCCGCAGCGCCTCGTCGCTCATCCATTACCTCATTACCCACGCTGATCAGCAGGAGTGGCGCGTAACCGTGGCCGATAAGGACCCGGCGCAAGCCCAGCGCTTGGTGCATGAGGGTCCGACCGTGGCGAACGGCGTGGCGCTGGATGCGACCGATGCCCAAGCCCGCGCAACTCTGATCGCGCAGCACGACTTGGTCATCAGCATGCTGCCAGCCTTCATGCACATGGACGTGCTGAAGGACTGTCTCGCGCTGGGCAAGCATGTGATCACGCCCAGCTATGTGCCCGATGCGTTGTGGCCCATGGATGCCGACTTCAGGGCCAAAGGCTTGATCGTGCTCAACGAGATGGGCCTCGATCCGGGCATCGACCACATGAGCGCCATGCGCATCCTCGACCGCATCCGCGCGGAAGGTGGCCGCATGGAAGCCTTCGAGAGCCATTGCGGCGGCTTGGTAGCGCCCGAGAGCGACGACAACCCGTGGGGCTACAAATTCAGCTGGAACCCGCGCAACGTGATCCTGGCCGGACAAGGCGGCGCAGCGAAGTACATCCGCGATGGGCAGGTGAAGTACATCCCCTACCACCGGCTCTTCACCGATACCGTGCGGATCAATGTACACGGCTTGGGCGAGTTCGATGCGTACGCCAACCGCGATTCGCTGAAGTACCGCAAGGCTTATGGCCTGGATGACATTCCCACCTTGCTGCGCGGCACCTTGCGCAAGGCCGGCTATTGCGAAGCCTGGAACGCCTTCGTGCAACTCGGCTGCACCGATGATGGCTACGCGATGGAACTGCCCGCTACCGCCACCTACAACGATTACATCGACTCCTTCCTCCCGCATGCGGCCGGTCGCGATACGCGCACGATGCTCATGGAAACGCTTGGCCTCGACCCGAAAGGCGCCGTGATGCAGAAGCTCGATTGGCTCGGGCTCTTCGGCAACAATGCGATCGGCGCTGCCGGCCTCTCCCCCGCCGCCACTTTGCAGCGCCTGCTCGAAGCGAAATGGAAGCTCGGCCCTGACGACAAGGATCTGGTGGTGATGTGGCATCGCTTCCGGTACAGCATCGAAGGGCAGCACCAGGAGTTGCAGGCTTCGCTCGGCGTGATCGGACAGGATCAAACGCACACGGCCATGGCGCGCACCGTGGGCTTGCCCATTGCCATGGCCTGCAAGCTGGTGCTCAACAACAAGCTCGATGATCGCGGTGTGCTGCTTCCGCTGAAGCCAACGATCTACAACCCGATCCTCGACGAGTTGGAGAAGCACGGCATTGCTTTCCGGGAAGAGGAGGTGGAGGCGTGATGCTCAGAAGTGCAGCATGAAGGGCGCCAACAAAGCCTTGTACTGTTCCGTGTAGGTGCCCGGCGCATGCTCCACCGTCACCGGATTGTGCTCCACTTCACTACCATGGCGCGCGAACTCCAGCAGCACGCGCTTGAAGGGCCTGCCCTCCAAGTAATGCAAGGGCCCGCGACGCACCACCAATAGCCCAACGTCTTCGGTCGCTTGGCATAGGTCACGCTCGCGATTGGCGGGTACGATCACCGCGAAGCGCCCATCGTCTGCCAGCAATCGATTCACAGTGGCAACGAGTTCATCCAGCTTCAACTCGGCGCTGTGCTTGGCAATGGAGGCACTCGCATCCGTTGCGCTCATCTCTCCGGGGTAATACGGCGGATTGCACATCACCAGATCGAACGGCTCACTGGCGCTCAGCCTTCGCGCATCCATCCAATGCACGCGGATGCGATCGACCCATGGACTCGCATGCACATTCTCCTGCGCTTGCTCGGCTGCGGCCTCATCGATCTCCACGGCATCGATGCGTGCATCTGCGTCGCTGCGCGGCCATGAGCGCGAGCAATCCAGTTCCGGTGCCGATATCGAGGATGCGCTTTACACCTTCCACCTTGGCCCATGCGCCCAGCACAGCTCCATCGGTGCCCACCTTCATGGCGCAGCGGTCCTGCCGGATGGTGAACTGCTTGAACTGGAACATGCCGCGAAGATTCTACCTTGCCACTTCGCAATGGACAAGAAAATCGTCAACCCGAAACCGCCCGTGGTGCTGGAGCACCTGGTGCATGATTCACAACGGAACATCGCCTTGCGCTTCCCTTACGATGCCGCGCTCATCGGCGCTGCGAAGAAGATGGGCGCCAAATGGAGCAACACCCACCGGTGCTGGTACACGGCCAATTCCCCGGAACAGCTGAAGACCATCTTCGCCGCATTCAAAGGGCTGGCTTGGGTTGATATGAATGCGCTACGGAAGAAACCCGAAACACCAGTTGCCGTGAAGGCAACGGCGGTGCAGAAGAGCTCCACTGCACTGGCACTTTCTTCGGCACAGGCCGAAGCCCTTGGCGCCATGCGCCGTAAGCTGGAAGTAGCGCGTTACAGCCCGCGGAGCATTCAGGTGTACCTCGGCGCCACGAAGCAGCTCTTCCTGTACTACCCCCAGAAGCACCCGAACGACATCCGTACGAGGACATCGAGGCGTTCCAGCATCACCTGGCCACGGTGAAGCAGGTGAGCAACAGCACGCCTGAACCAGACCGTGAACGCCGTGCGGTACTATTACATGAACGTGGTGGGCGATGCGCGGAGAGTCACCTTCATCGAACGGCCACGCAAGGAGACCAGTTGCCAACCGTGCTCAGCGAGGAAGAAGTGGCTTCCCTTCTGCGCAATGTGGACAACCTGAAGCATCGTTGCATCCTAATGGTCATTTACTCCGGTGGACTTCGGCTCAGCGAGCTCCTCGGCTTGGAGCGGAACGATCTTTTGGTGGAACGTGGGCAATTGATCATACGAAGCGGCAAGGGCAACAAGGACCGCATCACCCTCTTGAGCCGTAAAGCACTGGTTGCCTTGGAAGAGTACCTGGCCAAGTACAAGCCGAAGCGCCATTTGTTCGAGGGACCCGATGGCGGCCCCTATTCACCGCGCAGCGTCCAGGTCACATTCCATCGTGCGCGCGAGAAGGCCGGCATCACCAAGCCCGCCACGGTGCATACCCTGCGGCATAGCTTCGCGACACACCTTTTAGAGAAAGGAACCGATCTGCGTTACATTCAGGCCCTGCTTGGCCACAGTTCCAGCAAGACCACTGAGATCTACACCCACGTAAGCACCAAAGCCCTTGGCAAGATTCGCAGCCCTCTCGATGACCTCGACCTCTGAGCAAGTGCTATTGCGCTTTGCCCTCCAATCTGGAGGGATATACGCAACTGGCACCCTCTGCACAAGTCAGGAAATTGACGCAATGCGGATATGACCAGTTAGCGGTCAGGCTAAAACGACACCCAATCAACATTAACTACAGTGTAATGACAAAAGTAAAAGATAAAGCATCAGCAAGACAAGGAAATAGTTACCCAATATCTTAACGAGCTTGGCAAACATTTGACAGACCTTAAACACGGAAAAGCTGACAAAACTTTTGAAATAAAGGACTTGGCAGACTTATTGTTGTAAGCCTAAAACATTTGAAGTAATACAATTCAGGAAATATTAGGTAAATCCCTGTGATGTTTATGAGGAACAGCTTATTGAAATTTCTAAAGAACTTTGCTCACAACTAACAACACAATTTCACATATCACTGAACATTGACTTTCGACCCTTCCAACTTCACCGATTTTTCAAAAGTTATGAAGGCAAAACCCTAAACAGTTTCGTGAGCTAAATTCAAAACTGAACTTATCACCAAATAATAGGAACTTCTCACCATAGCAAACCATCCTCTATTTGCAACTTTGCATTAACAAATGCAAATAGATTGTAGCAAAAGAAAATTTTAATTACGGGTGCGAAGCGGTGGGTTTGGAAAATTAACCGTATTGACGTTATTACTGAAGGACGTCGGGTTGCTGCTTCAATGCGTGACATTAACGGCAAAAACAAAAATGTTGCTGACGAACTGAGGAAAGCAGGTGCGAAAATCATTGAGATTGATGTTACAGATGACACAAGTGTTACGAATGGGTAAACTCGGCCATTTCTGACCTTGATGGCTTGGATGTTTTGATAAACAATGCGGGCTTAGGTGTTCTTGGGATGGGAGTTCTTTACACCTGCTGAGTTTCAAAAAGTATTTGACATCAATGTTTTTGGCACGTTCAGCGAATGAATAGGGCTGTGGTTCCCTACTTTCGTGAAAAAGAAAAACGGGCTGATTATTTATATTTAGTTTACTTGGAAGAATTGCATTACCATTTTATGGAGCCTATCGGGCTTCAAAATGGGCATTGGAAGCCTTAGCTGAAAATTACAGAGTAGAACTTTCAGGCTTTGGAATTGAAAATTGCATTGTAGGGCAGGAGGTACCCAACTGCATTCTCTGATAATTTATTAAGACCAAGCGACAACAGCCGTGAATTGGGTTATGGTGATTTTTGCAAAAGTGCCAGAAGCAGCACTACATATTTTGAAAATGTTTTAAAAAACAATCCGCAGCAAAATCCACAAAAAGTTGCAGACGCCTTTGCCGAACTTATAAGAAGAAACCTAAGAACGACAAGTCATTCCGCACGGCTGTTGATTTTATTGGTATGGCAGACCAT
>JADJOG010000050.1 GCA_016713865.1 Flavobacteriales bacterium
AATAGAAGCCGTTCTCGATGGGCGGGCCGGTCCCGAATTTGGTTCCGGGGTAAAGGGCCTCAATGGCCTCAGCGAGCAGGTGCGCGCTGCTGTGCCAGAAGGTGTTCTTGCCTTCGGGATCGTTCCACGTGAGCAGCGCCAGCGTGCAATCGCCGGGCAGTGGACGATTCGCGTCGCGCACTTCGCCATTCACCTTGGCCGATAGAACGTTGCGGGCAAGTCCTTCGCTGATGCTCTTGGCCACATCCATGGCCGTGGCGCCTTGCTCGTATTCCCGCACGCTGCCGTCCGGGAGGGTCACCTTGTAATCTTCATCCTGTATTCCTCCATCGCCCTACGATTGGCGTGAAGGGCCGCAGATGTAGCCGCTCACCGCTCACCTTTGAGCCATGCCGCGCCGACTCCCCAAGCCTGCCAATGCAGGTGAGCGCCACCATGAGCCGGATCAGGGCCAAGGACACGAAACCGGAGCTGCTGGTGCGCGTGCATTTGCACGCAGCTGGCTCACCGGCTACCGCTTGCACTACGCCAAGGTGCCCGGTCGCCCCGACATCGCATTCGTTAACCGTAAGCTGGCCGTGTTCGTGCATGGCTGCTTCTGGCACGGCTGTCCGCATTGCCAACCACCCAAGCCCAAGCGGAACACGTGGTATTGGGGGCCGAAGCTGGAGCGCAACAAGGAGCGGGACAGCGAGAAGGCCAGCGCGCTGCGGAAGGAAGGCTGGCGCGTTGTGACGCTCTGGGAATGTGCCATCAAACGATCCGCCGGAAAAGCAGGTGGCCCGCGTGCTCAGGGCTTAGACGCCCGAAAATCCGCGCGAAGAAAGCGTTTCTCGAAAGCCCAGAAAAACTGAAGACTGCCCGAACATTGCGCCGTAGATCAGCAGCAAGAGGTTGTACACCGGCAGGATCAGGATGTAGTACAGCACGGAGAACAGCAGGGGAGGCGTGCCATCATCGCCGCTGGCCCAGGCCACCAAAGGGCGCTTGAGGAAGAGCACCGAGAAGCCGCTCCATGCGAACACCAGCAGTATGATGCCCACCCTGGCCCGCCAGACATTCCAGCGCCTCGCCAGGCGCTGCACCCAACCTGGTTCGCTCTCCTGCCCCACGGTCATGCGCGGCGAAGATCGCCCGGCAGGCTCAGCTGCGCTTATCAGCATGGGGATAGCCGTTCATCTCGGCGATCGGTCGGCCCACTCGGCCAGGAACAGGTTCGTATCGCGTGTTCCACCATTGTTCCGGTTGCTGCTGAATACCAGCCATCGCCCATCGGGACTGAAGACCGGGAAGGCATCGAAGGTGTCGCCATGGCTCACTTGCTCCAAGCCAGTGCCATCGGCGTTGATCATGAACAAGGTGAAAGGGAAGCTGCGCTTGTTCTGGTGGTTGCTGGCGAAGGATTCGCTTCCCATCAGGATGCCAATACGGCGCCCAGTTAGCTTGGCCGGATCGGTAATCTGTTTGGCGTTGCTTCCATCGGCGTTGGCCACCCATAGTTCCATGTTGGTGGGCATCACCAATCCTTCCTTCAGGAGGGCTCGGTATTCGGCCGCTTCATCCTCGGTTGAGGGTCGCGATGCACGCCAGAGGAGCTTGCTGCCATCGGGGCTGAAGAATGCGCCGCCATCGTAAGCCCAAGGTGTTAGGTGATACGCCGCACATCGGAAGCCGTCGATGTTCATCGTGTGGACAATTCGAGGTCTCCATCGCGCATGCTGGTGAAAACGATGCGGTCGCCTTTGGGTGAAACGGTGGCCTCCACATCGTAGCCAGGAGTTGTCGGTGAGTTTGCGCACCAGGTTCCCCTCTAGATCGGCCCACATGGATATCAAGCTCTCGTAGATCG
The DNA here is from genome assembly GCA_016713865.1 of Flavobacteriales bacterium. GTDB lineage: Bacteria > Bacteroidota > Bacteroidia > Flavobacteriales_F > PHOS-HE28 > PHOS-HE28. Next base: position 1,850 of record JADJOG010000050.1, read on the forward strand.
GCCATACGCTACTTCCCATCGTCGCGCCGCTGCGCTTGCAGCGGGGCAGCTGCATCGTGCTCATGCGTACTGGCGTAAAGGATGTGCTTGTCGTCGGGCGGGAAATAACTGCACGTAGTGCGTCCACCGCTCATGCTGATGAGCGCTGGTGCGCTGACTTGATGTCGTCAGTGAACGGATTGAACACATGGATCGATCGCAGCTCTCTCGCCCCAAGCCGGATTGGTGCTCTGGAAAACCAATTGCTTGCCGCTGAAGCTCCAATAGGCCTCCGCGTTGTCGCCACCGAAAGTGAGTTGCTTGATGCGCTTGAAGTGGCGCTCCTTAGATTGCCGTAGCGTGCTATCCCAACCCCGTGGTGGCTTGTGAAGGGGTGGGCTGGGGCCGTGATGTGCTTTGGGCTGAGAACACTGGAGCAAGCCGGGCAGGAGTCCGAAGGGCGATGCGCATGTTGTCGAACTAGAGGGCCGCGAATCTACCCGAAGCATGTCAGGCAATCGTCAGCGATACATTGTGCGCATGGTGTTCGATGGGAAATCCGTCAAGGGGCGAGGTGCTGCTGGGCAGCCTGCCAATCGTTTCCTGCGCAGCACCTATGCGATCGTGCATCCAGAAGGCATTGATGAACCGCTGGGTAAGCCCGGCCAACGCAATACCTGATCGAAGAGCCGCGAAGCATTGTAAACCCGGTGAACAGCCCCGACCTGCCCTTCGTGTACAGCCTGAACCCGTACCAGGGCTGCGAGCACGGTTGCGCCTACTGTTACGCCCGGCCCACGCACGAGTACTGGGGCTATAGTGCAGGACTCGATTTCGAGCAAATGCAATTGAGAAGCGCAACGCACCGCTTCTGCTGCGCAAGCAATTGATGCACGCGCGTTGGAAGGTGCAGACCATCAGCATCAGCGGCGCCACCGACCCTTATCAACCCATAGAGCGGAAGGAACTGCTCACCCGTAATGTGCTCGAAGTGGCGCTGGAGTTCAAGCAACCCGTGGCGCTCATCACCAAGAACGCACTGATCCTGCGCGACCTCGACCTGCTGAGCCAACTGGCCGCTTTGGGCCTGGTGGTGGCCGCCATCAGCATAACCTCCTTGAACGAAGACCTGCGGCGCGTACTTGAGCCACGCACCAGCACCGCCGCCAACCGACTGCGCGCCATCGCCGAATTGCGGGCTGCTGGTGTGCCGGTGATGGCCATGGTGGCGCCCATCATCCCGGCATTGAACGACCATGAGGTGCCAGCGATCATGAAGGCCGCTGCTGATGCTGGTGCTCAAGCCATGGGCTACGGTGCTGCGGACCAACGGGGCCGTGCAGACCGTTTTCGAGGAGTGGCTGCGCGCGCATTTCCCGGATCGCGCTGAGAAGGTGCTTGCGCAAACAAGAGCCTTGCACGGCGGAAGCGTTACCGACAGCCGAGTAGGGCGGCGCATGCGGGGAGAAGGGCCTTTCGCGGAGAATATCAACAGGCTCGTCACCGTGATGAAACGCCGGTATTTCAAGGGACCCGGGCTGCCAACGCTGCGTTGCGATCTATTCAGCCGACCTGCCCACGGGCAATTGGATCTGTTCGGCGGTTGAGAAATCGCATGGCGCGGGATGCGTGGCCGCTACACATTTGCACCCCAGTTTTCCCGGCGCTTGAATCCTTCCCGAATCGTTCGACCTTGCTTAGCGATTGCGCTTTGGCTCGGGTCATTCATCAGCACAAGCAGCCAAACCCTGCCCGAAGGCTTCGTCTCTTCGTTGGTTTCCGATGGCTGGTTCAGTCCGCTGGGTGCGGTTTGGGACGCCAATGGCCGCATGTACGTGTGGGAGAAAGCCGGGCGCGTGTGGATCGTGGAGAACGGCGTGCGATTGCCATCGCCCTTGCTCGACATCAACCACGAGGTGGGCCATTGGGCCGATCATGGCATGCTGGGCTTCGCATTGGACCCCAACTTCACAGCGAACGGCCGCTTCTATGTGATGTACGTGGTTGATCGACACCACCTGCAGTATTTCGGAACACCGGAGTACAGCACGCAGATCAACGATTACGGCACCGCCACCATTGGCCGCATCACGCGCTACACCGCCATCGGGCCCAACTTCACCACCACCGATCCGGCCAGCCGCACCGTCCTGCTGGGCGAGTCCATTACAACGGGCCAGCCGATCCTCTACAACACGCACGGGGTAGGCACCCTGCTCTTCGCGCGCGACGGCACTTTGCTGGCGAGCATGGGCGAAGGGGCCAGCGCTGCGGGCGCCGATGTGGGCAGCGCGTCCGAGAGCTACTACATCGCCGCGTTGAATGATGGCATCATCCGCCCGGCTAAGAACGTAGGCGCTTTCCGCTCGCAGCTGGTGAATTCGTTCAGTGGGAAAGTGCTGCGCATGGACCCCAACACCGGCGATGGCGTGCCAAGCAATCCCTTCTACGACCCTGCGCAGCCGCGCGCACCGAAATCGCGGGTCTGGGCCATGGGCTTGCGCAACCCGTTCCGGATGACGCTGAAGCCCAATACGGGCAGCACCGATCCAGCGGCAGGAGATGTGGGCACTTTGTTCATCGGCGATGTGGGCTGGTACACCTGGGAAGAGATGAACGTTTGCACCGGCCCTGGTCAGAATTTCGGTTGGCCGCTCTACGAGGGCTTCGATCCTTCTCCGGGCTACCCGAGCACCACCACGCAGAACCTCGATCACGAGAACCCGCTCTGGGATGGGGTGAGCTGCACCCTTCAGCATTTCCGGTTCACCGACCTGCTCAAGCAAGACACGCCCGTGCAGGTGAATGGCCATCCCAATCCGTGCGATCCGAGCCAGCAGATCCCCAACTACATCCCGAAGTTCTACCATGCGCGGCCATCCACCGATTGGCTGCACGGCAACCGATCGCGCTGCGGCGCCTTCAGCGGCAACCAAGCCATCACTTTCGATTTGGATGAGCCGGGCTCGCCGGTACCCGGTCCTCGATTCGGTGGCAACGCACCGGTCGCTGGGCCATGGCGCACCTGGAGCACATTTCCGGCAGCCTATCAGAACAGTGCCTTCCATGCCGACTACGCGGGGCTGGATCCGGCGATTCGTGTACAACAACCAAGGCGATGTGCAGAGCGTGCATGATTTCGCCAGCGGTCTAGGGATGATCAGCTGGTTGGGCCAAGGACCCGATGGCTGCCTCTCTTACACCAAGTACGGCTCGGGTGCCGAGTTGCGCCGCATCTGCAATACCGCCACGGTGAACCTGCCGCCCGTTGCCGCAGCGAGCCAGAGCGTGCTTTATGGCCCGAGTCCGCTCAGTGTGAACTTCAGCAGCGGTGGAAGCAGTGATCCCGAGGGCGGCCCGCTCACCTTCAATTGGAATTTCGGCGATGGCGGCACCCCGATCAGGGTTGCCGAATCCGCTCGCACGTTCACTGCGCCTGTGGGGCCACCGGCCATGTTCACGGTAACGCTCACGGTCACCGACAACGCCGGTCGGCCAACAGGCCACCAAGACCTTGGTCGTCACCTTGAATAACACGCCGCCGAACGTGGCCATCAGCAGCAGTTTGCCAATGGGGCGTTCTATCCCGTCGGCGTTGATACCACCATTCAGCTCACGGCATCCGTAACCGATGCGGAGCATGGCCCAGGGCAACGCTCACCTATGCCTTGGCACGGCGCTCGTGTCGGGCAGCACCTTGCTCAGCGGCGAAGGCTGCGACGGCTCCACCTATCACTACCGCGTTGACCTGACCGTGACCGATGCGCACGGCCTGAGCGGAAGCGATTCCCGCTTGTTGTTCCCGCGCTGCCATGCCATCGCGCCCGTGGCCGTGATACAAGCGTCTGCCATCGCGGGCCTTGCGCCCTTCGCGGTGCTACTTCGATGGCACCGGCTCCTACGATCCCGGAACCATCGTGAGCTACCAGTGGGACTTCGGCGACGGCACCAGCAGCACTTCGCCAACGCCCAGCAAGACCTTCACCGCAATCGGTGATCGCGTGGTGACCTTACGGGTGACCGATAATGACGGCCTCATCGGCATGGCGTCGCGCACTATCAGCGCGCTGGCGTTGACCCCGCCACAGTGCGCTGGTCCGAGCGGTGGCATCAGCCGGCAGTTCTGGAATGGCATTGGCGGCACCAGCATGCCGATCCGGTGAACCGTCGAATTTCCCGAGCAATCCGACCAGTAGCAGATGTGCGCTCACCAGCCAGGGGCCCAACCAACTCGGCACCAACTATGGCACGCGCATACGCGGCTACATCGTTGCCAAACCGGCCTCTACATCTTTACCGTTACCAGCGACGATGCCAGCGCGGTTTATCTGAGCCCGAATGCCGAATCGCAGCACAAGCAGTTGATCTGCTCCGTTCCGGGCAACACGCTCGCGACTGAGTTCGACAAATTCATCACGCAGGTGAGCCAGCCAGTGCAATTGGTCGCGGGTGCCCACTACTATGTGGAGCTGCTGCACAAAGAGGGATCGGCCAACGACCATTTCGCGCTCTATTGGCAGACACCATCGAACAGCAATAGGGAAGTGGTGCCGGGTACGGCTCTGGTGCAATGGGCCGATTGCACTCCAGGGGCTGAAGCTGCGCGCCTTCCTTTCGGGGCCGATGGATGCCGCCGTAAACCTGATGCGCGACGACCTCCGCGCTGCAGGACTGGTTCCACTCGTTGAGCCCTACTCGGCGCTCGGCTACGGATTCACCGCAGGTGGCGGCGGGGAGAGCATAACAGCGGACCGATTGGCGCAGACCGGTGCGAGTGCGGTGGTGGATTGGGTGGTGGTGGAACTCCGGAACAAGAACAATCCAGCGCTGATGATGGCTTCGCGGGCGGCGCTGCTCGAGCGCGATGGCGATGTGGTCGGCACGGATCAGTTCGCGCGGCTCAATTTCAATGTGGCCCCGACGATTATTTCGTTGCCATCCGTCATCGGAATCATCTGGCGGCCATGACCTCGGCTCCACTGCGCCTCGATGCAACGGAGCGGTCCCTCGATTTGACCTTCGCATCCACTTCGACTTGGGGCGTTGATGCTAGGCGTGCCATGGCCAATGGCCGCATGGCGCTCTGGTCGGGCGATGTGAACCGCGATGGTGTGCTGCGCTATGTGGGCAACAGCAACGATCGCGACCCGATCCTAGTGGCCATTGGTGGCATCAATCCGGTGGCTACCGTGAGCGGCTACCGTTTAGAGGATGTGAACCTGAGCGGCACCGTCATGTACGGGAGGCGGCAACGATCGCGACCCAATCCTCCAGAATGTGGGGGGGAATGTGCCCACGCAAACCCGCACCCAGCAGTTGCCCTGAGTTTGGGCACCGTTGACACCGAAGTGGCCAATAGGTAATTTCGTCGGCTTTCAAAGCCAATCCGACGAACAATGAAGCCATTTCGACGCTCACTGCACGCCTTTCTTCCACTGCTGTTCGCCATGCTCGCATTCAATGCGGGGTTAAAGGCGCAATCGCTCCCAGCCAATTTCGCTGATGCCCTGGTTCTGGGCGGCTGGACGGAACCCGTTGGAGCCACATGGGACGCTAACGGTAGGCTCTATGTGTGGGAGAAACGCGGTCAGGTGTGGATCGTGGAGAATGGCGTCCGCCTGCCCAACCCTTGTTGAACATCAGTGACGAAGTGGGCAACTGGCGCGATCACGGTTTCCTGGGATTCGCGCTCGACCCCATTTCTTGAGCAATGGCCACATCTACGGCATGTACCTGGTGGATCGCCACCACTTGATGAACCACGGTACCGGGAACTACAACCCCAACACCAACGAGTACTATGCGGCCACCATCATGCGCATCACGCGGTGGACGGCCATCGGCCCCAGCTTCAATACCGTCAACTACGCAAGCCGCAATGTGCTTCTGGGCGAGACACGGCAGACCGGCGTGCCCTTGCTGCACGAGTCGCACAGCACTGGCTCGCTCATGTTCGGCAGCGATGGCACCTTGCTGGCAACGGTTGGCGATGGTGCCAGCTACAACCTCGTTGATCTTAAGCAGCAACAGTGATACCTACTGGGCGCAGGCGCTGGCTGATGGATCATCCGTCCGGCGGAGAATGTGGGTGCCTTCCGCTCTCAGCTGCTCAATTCGTTCAATGGAAAATTGCTGCGCATGGATCCTGCCACAGGCGATGGCGTGCCGAGCAATCCGTGGTACGATGCAGCCAACACGCGTTCACCGCGCTCACGCGCTTTCGCCATGGGATTGCGCAATCCGTACCGCGCCACCATCAAACCCAACAGCGGCAGTACCAATCCGGCCGATGCCAACCCCCGGCGTGATCTACATCGGCGATGTGCAGTGGAGCACGTGGGAGGACCTCAACGTTTGCACCGAGGGCGGGATGAACTTCGGCTGGCCCCTATTCGAGGGCCTCACGCCGCACACCGGCTATATGAATGCGCTCACGGCGAACCTCGATGTGCCTAATCCGCTCTACGATGGCGTGAACTGCACCTTGCAATACCTGCGCTTCCAAGATCTGCTCAAGCAAGACACGCCCATCCACTTGAATGGCCATCCGAACCCGTGCAACCCAGCCGTGCAGATCCGAATGGCATCCGAAGTATTTCCATTCACGTCCAGTGGTCGATTGGCTGCATGGCACGCAGAGCCGCTGCGGCGGTTTCGATGGCAGCACAGCTGTAACCTACAACCTGGGCGCAGCGGGCTCGCCGGTCTCTGGCCCTCAGTTCGGTGGCAATTGCGCGGTTGGCGGCCCTTGGATGGCAGGGCAGAACATGCCTGCTGGCTACCAGAACAGCACCTTCCATGGCGATTACTCGAGCGGCTGGATCCGCCGCTTCATGTTCAATGAGCAGAACGAGCCCGTGAGCGTCCACAACTTCGCTACTGGCCTGGGCGCCGTGGTGTGGATCGGCGCTGGGCCCGACGGCTGCGTGTGGTACATGAAGTACAACACCAACGAACTGCGCCGCATCTGTTACACGCTGGCGGTGAATCTTCCGCCGGTGGCGGTGGCCACGCAGAGCGTGCAGTTCGGCCCTGGTCCACTCACGGTGAATTTCACTGGCAGCGGCAGCAGTGATCCCGAGAACGGCGCTATCACCTACCTGTGGAATTTCGGCGATGGCGGGTCCACATCGTCCTTGCCCAATCCTTCGCGCACATTCACGGCACCTCCTGGAGTGCCCACCACCTATACGGTCACGCTCACCGTCACCGATAACGCGGGCCAATCGGCGAGCACGCAACTGATCGTTTCGGTGAACAACACGCCGCCCGTTGTGAACATCACGAGCATCCCGGCACCCGCTTACTATCCGGTGGGCATTGATACCACTTGGCAGCTGCAAGCCGAAGTGAGTGATGCTGAGCATGGCCCGGCCCAACTCACCTACGCATGGCGAACCACCCTTCACCACAACACGCACACGCACCCGGAGCCGTTCGACAATAACGTGAGCACAAGCACCATGATCAGCGGGGTGGGTTGCGATGGCGAGCCCTTCTACTATGTGGTGTCGCTGCGGGTAACGGATGCTGGCGGGCTGAGCACAACGGTTGAGCGCGAGATCCATCCGCGCTGCTATGCCATTGCGCCAACAGCCATCATTCTCGCCAGCGCTAGCAATGGCGAATCGCCCTTGGCCGTGAACTTCGACGGCACGCAATCCTTCGACCCCGGCCAGATCACGGGCTACTTCTGGGACTTCGGCGATGGAACTTCCAGCACAAGTCCGACGCCTTCCAAGAGCTTCACAGAGACCGGCGCGTACCAGGTCACCCTCACGGTAACGGACGATGACGGCCTCACGGGCAGTGCCGTTAAGACGATCGACGTGCTGGACTTCATGCCGCCGCAATGCGTTGGCGCTTCCGGCAGCTTGCTGCGCGAATTCTGGAGCAACATCTCCGGTGGCACGGTGGCCGACCTGATCGACAGCCCTGGATACCCCAACAGCCCATCGGGCAGTTCATCGTTGACCACCTTCCAAGGCCCAACCAATTTCGCCAACAATTACGGCACTCGTGTGCGGGGCTACATCGTAGCGCCACAAACCGGCAACTACACATTCACGCTTACAAGCGATGATGCCAGCGTACTGTACCTGAGCCCGAATGCAGAACCCCAGAACATGCAGGTGGTCTGCAATGTGCCGGGCTGGACTGGTGAGACGGAGTATGACAAGTATCCCTCGCAGGTGAGCGCTTATATCCCGCTAGTTGCAGGCCGCTACTACTACGTGGAGCTGCTGCACAAAGAAGGCAGCGGTGGCGATCACTTCGCTGTGCGATGGCAGACGCCGAGCAACAGCACGCGAACGATCATTCCCGGCACTGCGCTCGTGCGCTGGCAGAATTGTCAGCCGAGCGTGCGCCTGCGCATGAATCTGCAAGGCGCATACAATGCGGCCAATGGTCTGATGCGCGACGACCTGCGCGCGCTGAGCCTGGTTCCCATCAATGAGCCGTACCAAGCGCTGGGATTCCCGCAAGTGGGTGGGGAGGAGGCCACTACCGTTTCGCGCCTAGCCCAGACCGGCAAGAACGCCGTAGTGGATTGGGTGCGCGTGGAACTGCGCAACAAGAACAACCCCGCGCAAGTGGTGGCCACACGCAGCGCGCTCTTGGAACGCGATGGCGACATCGTTGGCACCGACGGCTATGCGCGCCTGATCTTCAACGTGGCGGCAGATGACTACTTCGTGACGGTGCGCCACTGGAACCATTTGGGCGCAATGACCCAGACAAGCATCGCATTGAGCGCCAACGAGGCCGGTGTGGATTTCACACTAGGAACAACGAGCACGTGGGGCAACGATGCGCGAATCACTTTCAGCAATGGCAAGCGAGGCTTGTGGTGCGGCAATGTGCTCCGTGACAACAAGCTCAGCTACATCGGCACGAACAACGACCGCGACCCGATCCTCACCCTCATTGGTGGCTCCAACCCCAACAGCATGGTCATGGGCTATCCACATGGCCGATGTCACCATGGATGGCGTGGTGAGGTACTTGGGCGTGGGCAATGATCGCGACCCGATCCTGGTGAACATCGGCGGCAACTCGCCGAATAACATCCGGACGGAGCAGCTGCCCTAGGGACGGCTCTTGCCCATGCCGCGCAGGTAAGCTTCGAGCGCGCGACCTCGTGGTTCGCTGCAAAGTGCATTGAGCAGTGCTTTGGCGCGCGCATCCAGCACGCGTTCATCGCTGTGGTCGTTGGTGCGCTTGGCGAAACGTTTCCCGGTGGTCATGGCATGGTGTCTTTGTGCAAGGCCAAAGCTCCTCTGCACGAAACCGCTTTGCCATACCTCGATCATGGTAATCGGAACCGCAACTGTGAACAGCGCGGCGTGCGATCAGAATCCGTTGGGGTCGCGCCGCAGCAAAAGGTCCTGCTGCGCGGCTGAGCCGAACGTGCGGCCACTGGCGATGAATCCATCGGGCAATGCAAGAATGGCTTGCAGACGGTCCTGCTGACCGAGATCCCAGGAGCGTTCCCAGATCCACGTGCCTGTAGGGCTGATGCGGCACGCGATCGCATCGCTCGACCCCTGGATCGTTGCGCGCTCACCCGCTAGGAGCAGGTCGCCGTTGGGTGCCAGATCCATGGCGAAGCATCGGCGATCGAAGAGTGTGTCGCCGATGGCTCGTGTCCACAACGAATCGCCATTGAGGTCGAAGGCCACCAGATAGATGTTGTCCTTGTGGCGCGCTTCGGTGACATCGTAGGGCACATCGCTATTGGTGGTGCCCGCGAGCACGAAAGCACCCGGCCCGATGGCTGCGACGCTGCGCCCTGTTTCGTTGCGGATGCCGCCCCATGAACTGGTCCAGATCACGTCGCCGGAGAGGTTCAAGCGCGCGATCCACGCATCGGTGCTCCCGCCGAAATTGAGTTGCCTGCCGGTGAGTATCACATCCGTTCCCTGCACCGTGATGCCATGCGCTTCAACATCGGCGAAATCGGTGATGGCCTGATGCCATTGCCAATCCGAAGGCCGAGAAGCGCGTGATCACGCATCGTGACCCTCGCCGATGGTGCGCACACCAGCAGCGATGCAGCCACCATCCGGCAGCCCGCGCACAGCGAAATACTGCTGGTCTCCATTGAGCGACGGGCGCGTGTGCCAGAGCAATCCGCCATCGCCATCGAGCTTGGCAACGAACCGATCGTGATGGCTCTGGCCTGCGGGGAATGCGCTGCCCGCAACGAATGCCGATCCGCTGGTGCCCTCGGCCATGGCCTGCACGAAGGCACGGCCATCCGACCCCGGGAGCTGAAGCCACGAACCTTGCGCACCAGTCGAACTCAATTGAAGCATGTGCGCCTGATGCCCTGCAGCTTGGCCCATGAACCGGCGCGTAGCGACATGGAATCCATTGCTCGACAATGCCACGCCAACGGCCTCTTCGCTCAACTGTCCACCGTAGGTGTTCACGAAGCCCTGAGCGCGCGCAGATCCCGTGGCCGAAAAAGCAGCAACACCGAGCAAGAAGATTCGCCATGCAGGAACCATGACGCGAACATACCGGGATGTGGAACCTAGTTTCGCCCCATGCGCAACGAGAAACGAACGGTGCAGGTGTTCATGGTTTGCTGGCTGCTGCTGTTCCTTGTGGGCTGCTGGTTCGCGGCAACGGGCGATAAGCTCGCCTTGCATAGCGCGATGAATGGCTACCACACGTAAGCACTCGATCGCTTCTTCGCCGCATTCACGCATGTTGCCGACGGGCTGGTTCCTACAACGCTCGCCTTCATCATGCTGTTCTGGAAAGGCTGGCGCGCATTCCTGCTGGTCGGCTTGAGCGCGCTCGTAAGTGCCTTGTTCGCGCAGTTCCTGAAACATGGGCCGTACAGCCACCTGGACCGTCCCAGCATGTTCCGCGAGCAACTGGTCGGCATGCCGTGGGTCGAAGGCATCGACTTGCATGCGCACAACAGTTTCCCCAGTGGACACACGACCGCGGCATTCGCCATGTGCATGGCACTGGCGATCATTGTTGGCAAGCCACGATTCGCGATGGCCTTCGCGATCCTTGCCGGCCTGCTCGGTTATGCGCGGATCTACCTATCGCAGCACTTCTTGCAAGACACGGTGACGGGAGCTGCCTTGGGCACGCTCACCTGTTGGGCGGTTTATCACGCGCTCTATGTGAGTCGCTGGTCGCAGGCGCCTTGGCTCAATAACCGGCCTTTCGCTAAGAGCCTGAAATGACAGAAGGCGCCGAAGCGCCTTCCGGACCACGAACGGTGGACTCTCCCTTCCTCCGCCGCGTCGAGCATGGAGACGCAAGCGATGTCAATCGGTCACGAAAAAAATCAACGCATCCCGGAATACGTGATGCGATAGATCATGTCTGCCCCATCGTCGCTCACGAGCAGCGAGCCATCCGGCGCAACCAGCACATCCACCGGTCGGCCCCAAGCGCGGCTGCCCTTCAACCAGCCCTCGGCGAAGACTTCGTGGGTGGCTGTGCCATCGGGCTGCGGGAAAGCGGCCACTACGCGGTATCCGATCGGGGCGCTACGGTTCCAGCTGCCATGCTCGGCAATGAAGATGGCGTTGCGGTAGCGCTCGGGGAACATGGCGCCGGTGTAGAAACGCATGCCCAAGGGCGCCACATGCGGTCCCAGTTTCGCGGCGGGTTCAACGAAATCGGAGCAGGACCTCTGGTTGCCGAATTCGGGATCGGGCACATCGCCGGCGTGGCAGAACGGATAACCGAAGTGCTGACCGTCGCTTTGCAAACGATTCAGCTCGCAATCGGGGCTGTCATCGCCGAGCCAGTCGCGACCGTTATCGGTGAACCAGAGCTCGCCGGTGATCGGGTGCCAATCGAAGCCGACCGTGTTGCGAACGCCATGCGCGACGACCTCGCGGTTCCGGCCATCGGCATCGATGCGGGTGATAGAGGCATACACGCTGTCTTCACTTAGGCAGATGTTGCAAGGCGCGCCAACCGGCACATAGAGCTTCCCATCAGGTCCGAACGCGATGAATTTCCAGCCGTGATGCGTGTCCTTCGGGTATGCCTGCGTAACGATTTCGTGCGCGGGCGGGTCGCTGAGGCGCTGTTCGATCCGGGCAGCTTCAGGATGCGGTCAACCGCGCTTATGTAGAGCGCACCATCGCGGAAGGCCACGCCAACGGGCATGTTCAGTCCCTTGGCCACGATGTAGCGCTCATCGGCCTTGCCATCGCTGTTGGTATCGCGCAGCGCATGCACCAAACCAGCGCTTCGGCTCCCCACGAATAGGGTGCCTTCATCGCCCCAGCACAGGGCGCGCGCATTCTTCAGTTCATCGGCGAAAACGGTGATGCTGAAGCCCGGCGGCAATGCGATGCCTTCGACCTTCGGTGGGCCGCCGCGAATGCTGGGCACACAAACGGAAGCGTTCAGCAAGGTGCCGAGGATGAGCAGAATTGAGACTCGTCTCATGGGGTTAACTGAAGTCGTGGAGCGGCAGCCATGCAGGGATTCCTCGATAGGTGCGCCGCCGTGCAAGGTAGCGGAGTGCGGCATCCGGTTACTTTCGTCGCGCTAACAATCACCGATGCGCCGGATCGCTTGCTTCATCCTCCTCGTGAATGCACTCGCAGTGCATGCGCAGGACGCTTACCTCAACACCAGCTTCGTACCGCGTTACTGGAAGGCGAATGAGCCTTGGCCGATCAGCGCGCGCGTGCGCAACGAGATAGCACCACCCCGTTGATCGCTTTCCGCGTGGACTGGCGATTCAACAATGGCCCCATACAAGTGGGCAACACGCAGAGCACCACGGGGATCCTGCCCGGTCAGTATTGGCCTTACACCCATCCAACGCCGTTCAATGTGCCTGCGAGCGGTGGCACGCTGAAGGTCTGGGTGGTGGGCGTTGGCGATACCAACCATGCGAACGACACGCTCTTCTTCCCGGTGGATGTGCTGAACGCATGGGCCACGAAGACCGTGCTCTTGGAGCAGTACACCGGCACATGGTGCCAATTCTGCCCCATTCCGAACGCCGTCACGAACACACTCAACGACGACCCTTTGATCATTGTGGCCAAGCACCACAACGGGGACGAACTGAGCAGTGCCAGCAGCACGGCCTACTGGCAGCAATTCGGTGCGAACTATTCGCCTTCCGGCGTGATGGAGCAGGAGGAATTCGGAACGCTTCCGGACAATGCGAACTACGACCTGTGGAGCGGCTGGGCCGATCTGCGCAAGCAAGGCGTTTCACCGGCGAGCATCGGCATCACGGCGGGCTTCAATGCGTGGCAGCGCGTGCTCACGGTCGATCTGTCCATCGGCTTCACGGCGGCGCTCTCGGGGGAGTTCGTGGTGAATGCCTACGTGGTGCAGGACAACATTCCCGGGGTGCAAGTGGCGGGCGGGAGCAACTATGTGCATCAGCAAGTGGTGCGCGAGGTGATGGGCGGAGCCAGCGGAACGGCAGGCGCGATTCCAGCCACCACTGCGGCCGGGCGCCACATACAACCACCAGTACAGCATGGTGATCCCGAGGAATGGGACGCGGGCAGCTTGCGCGTGATCGCCACGGTGACGGAGAAGCGCAATAGCACCAGTTGGACCGTGAACGTTGCCGAGGGCGAGTTCGTGCTCACCTCGGTTGAGGAGCATGTGGCCCCGTTCTTCAGGGCATGGCCCAACCCAGCGAGCGGCTCGGCATTCGTGCAATTCGAGCAACCCATGCCCGGGCGCTGATCCAGTTGCTGAGCGTGGATGGCCGCGTGGTGACGGAGCAAAGGCTAGCCTCTTCGGTTGATCGCGCCGAGCTGCGCATCCCGCAGGAGTGCGCCAAGGGCAGCTACTTGCTCCGGGTGGCCTCAGGGGATCGCTTGGCCACGACGACGATGCAAGTGGAGTGATCGAGAATGGAATGCGCCCCGCCGCATCAGCAGCAGGGCGCATGGATGCGCGGTGAAGCAACCCCTCGCCAACCGCGCAACAGCAACTACACCGGAAGGCGCAAAAGCCCCAAGAGCGACGGTAAGCGCAGCGGCAGTTGCGCGCTTGCCTCAATACCATTCGCATCCGCTTTTCCCTTCTCACCCTCCGGTTCTGCTCCTGTGGGCGCTTTGTCGGTTGGTGCGACCAGTTCGCCGGGCATGCCTTCCTGCAGGCCCTTGTGCGTCATGGTCCAAGCCTTACCGATCATGTGCTTATCCTTTGTCCGGGTCACGTTGTCCACATCGTAGATGATGTGCTTGGCACCGGGCCGGAAGAAGACGCTGCTACCCACTGGCACGAGCAAGGTGTACTGGATGTCCTGTCCACGGAGCTTGTCTTCGCGTGCATAGCGGACCAGCGGTGAGACCTTGAGCACATCGCCCACTTGGCGGAATTCACCTGAGATGCGCGTGGCGGTCGCGGTGGCCTGCTTGCCGCTGCGGCCGCGCGATTCGCATGATCACGAGGTGATAGAGACTGTCGGGGCTTGCTTCCACATCGAGGTCGGCGCATTCGCATGCGATGGAGTCGTTCTCGATGAGGCGCCCATCGGCATCCAGGTCGAAGTGGTTGATTGAGCCTCATGCGCCATTTGCTTTCGCCCTGCGCCGCTTGGAGAGCATCGAGGTAAGGACGTTGTCGCTCGGCGTCTCGAGTGCAACGGATTCCGTGGACTCACCATCGCGCTGGTATTCGCGCGCCAGAGCCAAACCGCCGATGATCGTGGGCACCAGCGCACAGAACCACAAGAGCGCCAAGGACCAGGATAGCCACTTGGGTGTGATCGTATCGAGCAGCAGCCTGAAACCGCCGAGCAGTATCCCAACGATCGGGATGAGCACGATGAGCAGGCATCCGAGCAGCATCCACCAAGCGTGCTCGCGGCTGGGGAAAACGAGCGCCGCCAAGTCCATAGCGCTCATTTCATCGGTGCCCCAAGTGGCTTGCCATAATCCGAAGGCACCCCCAGCTACGGAACTCACCAAGCCCAAGAGCATGCTGAAGCCCAAGAGCACGATACCGAAACCAATCACTTTCACGAGCACATTGCTGGCCTCATTGCCGCGGCGCTTCGCTTCCTTGTTCCAACGGCGATTCATATCATTCACATCGTCGGCCACCCTCTTGCCGCCTTCCTCGAAAGCGCGCTTGGATTGTCCACGGTAACTGGCTCGCCGCCCATGCGCAGGCGGTCGGCAGCCGATTCCGCCTTGGGCACCAGGATCCAGAGCAGGATGTATAGTAGGATGGGCGTTCCGCTGCCGAGCAGGAAGACACGATCGTCGAAATACGCAGCCACAGCGGGTCCATGCCGATGTAGGCCGCAAGACCGCCGATGACGCCGCCCACCCATTTGTCCTCTGGATGCGGAACAAACGCTTGTAGCCGCGCTGCCCGCTCGACTGGGACGAAGAACTGCTGGCGCTGCTGCCACTGCCATCGCCGTAGTCCTCGGGGCGTCCCATGACCACGATCACCTGGTCCACGTCGGTGCTGGCCACCACTTGTCTTTTTCCGGCGAGCCGCTCGGTGATCAATTCGGCTACGCGCGATTCCACGTCGGCCATGATCTCATCGCGCCCGGCGTTGCTCTCGAGTTGGGCGCGCACGCTTGCCAAATAGGCCTGCAATTGCTCGTAGGCATCCTCTTCGAAGGTGAACACGGTGCCGCTGACGTTGGCGTTGATGGTCTTTTTCATAGCGGGGTTGGGCTATCGGTTCTTGCGGGTGGTCTTCTTCACGGCTTGGGCGAGTTCGTCCCAAGTCTGATCCAGTTCGGTGAGGAATGCTTCGCCGGTGGCGGTGAGCTGGTAGTACTTGCGCGGCGGGCCGCTGCGGCTCTCTTCCCAGCGGTAGGTGAGGAAGCCCGCGTCCTTCAGCCTGGATAGCAGAGGGTATAGGGTTCCCTCGACCACGATCGAAACGCGCATCCTTCAGTTGCGCGATGATGTCCGAGGATAGAGCTCGCCCTGCGAGCACGCTCAGGATGCAGTACTCCAGCACGCCCCGGCGCATCTGTGCTTTGCTGTTCTCGACTCTCATGGCGTTGGGGATCTCGTCTTGCGTGGCAAAGATGCAGGTAAAACTTGGTACTATGCAAGGCAAGGTACCTGTTTATGATGAACGGCTTGTGGAAAGGTGCCAGCGGCCGGCAGAGGAAGGAGCGGGGGAGCGCGACCTTCGCGCCATGCTGAGAGTGCTTGTCCTCCTGTGCGCCCAGATTGCCCTGATTGGATCTGCGCAGACGCCCATCTGTGTGATCCAAGGCAGCGGAACCAGCAGTCCAATGGTGGACCAGTCCCTATTCACGACAGGGATCGTTACAGCGATCTACAGCGGCAGCGGCACAGTGCAGGGTTTCTTCATCGAGGATCCCGGCTGCGACAGCGACCCTGCTACCAGTAATGGCCTTTTCGTTTACAACCCCAATACCTCGGGCATCTCGGTTGGGCAGCGTGTGAGCGTGAGCGGCACCGTGATCGAATTCCAGGGCCTCACCGAGCTAACCAACATCACCAACATCGCGGTGATCGGTTCCGGTACTGTAACGCCAACCGATATCAACCTGCCAATCGCAAGCCTGGCCAACTGGGAGCGCTACGAAGGCATGTTGCTGCGCTTTCCGCAAAGCTTAGCGGTTACCGGCAACGACAGTTGGGCGCAGTACGGCGAATTGGTGCTTTCGCCGCAACGGCTCTATCAGCCCACCGATGTACTCGACCCCAACGACAACCCATCGAGCGGCACCACGAGCACGGGCGGTGGAAACGTAGCTGCCATCACCGCGCTGGCCGAGTTGCAAGGCCGCAGCACGATCCTGCTCGACGATGGCCGCACGAGCACCTACCCGAACCCGCCACCGCTGATCGGTCCGCAGGGCACGGTGCGCTGCGGCAGCACGGTCACAGCGCTCACGGGAGTGCTCACCTACGCTTTCAGCAGCTTTCGCTTGCATCCGGTGGGCACGGTGCCCTTGCAGCAAGCGCAGCGGCCCGCAGTGCCGAACGTGGGCGGTCAGCTGCGCATCGCATCGCTGAATGTGCGCAACTACTTCACCACCTTTGGCGATAACGGTGCCAGCAACGCCAACGAACTGATGCGGCAGCGCACCAAGTTGGTAGCTGCGCTGCAGGGCTTGAATGCCGATGCGCTGGTGCTGTGCGAATTGGAGAACAACGACCCGGCATCGGCCGATCTGCTCGCGGGCCTCAATGCCGCCGTGGGTGGCGGCTATGCGCAGATCGACCACGACGCGCCCGGTTCCTTCACCCGCTCGGTGATCTTCTTTCGTGTGCAATCGCTTACGCCGGTAACGCTGACCTGGGCGCACAACACCAGCACTTTCGAGCGGGCGCAGATCACGCAGGGCTTCCAGGCGAACGCATCGGGCAAGCGCTTCCTGCTGAGCATGGTGCATCTGCGCAGTAAACTATGCAACAACGCGAGCGGCACCAACCTCGACCAAGGCGATGGACAGGGCTGCTACAATGCTCGCCGACGCCTTCAAGCGGCCGAGTTGCTTACCCATTGGGCCGGCATCCGCAGCAGCACTTGGATCCCGGGCCAACTGATCATGGGCGACTTCAACGCCCGCGACCAAGAGGACCCGATCGACCGCCTGCGCGCTGGGGGCCTCATCGACTTGATATCAGGGTGCCGCAGCCCCACACCTACATCTATGAGAATGGATCAGGTTCAATCGATCGTGCCCTTGCCACGGAGGCCATGGCCGATGCGGTGACCGGGGCCGCCGTTTGGAACATCAACAGCGACGAGCCACCGAACCTCGACTACCGGGACAACAACTTCAGCTTCTATCAGCCCAATGCCTTCCGCTGCAGCGACCATGACCCTATTGTCGTAGGCATCGATGTGAATGCAATCCCTGTCGGTTTGGAAGAACTGAGCATGTCATCGAGCATCCGTTTCAACTACGATCAGGGCGTCGTTCTGCCATTTGGCAGGGGGAACTGCCGATGCGAGTCGAGTTGCTCGATGCCCTCGGTCGTGTCGTTGGCAGGACTGGATACGCCGCGCGTCAGGGAAGTCAATCTTTCCGACCTGCCTGATGGCACATACCTCTGGCGCGCATGGCCGAAAGGGGAGGAGGCGCCAGTGGTTGGTCGCTTCGTGGCGTGGTGATGCACTCACCCAGCGCCTCGGCCCTTGATCTCCCTGGTCGAGGATCTCTTCCATCACCTTCAGCTCCTGCTCGCTCACCTTACGCTCGGCGCGGGCCTTCTGCTTCATGTAGCGCAGCATGGCGGCCTTGCGGATCTCGTAGGCCACATACACTGTGTATTCCTTGGTCTCCTCCTTGAAGTAGGTCTCTTCTCCGATCTTCCGGAGGTCGGCTAGTTCGGTGTTCATCACCTCGCGGATCAGGCTCTGGAACTTATCGGCCCACGTCGGCGGCATTGGCGTTCTCAGTCTGCCCCAGGTATTGGTCGGTTACCGCGCGGATGTTGGTGCCCACCTGGCTGGCCACTTGATTCTTGGCCTCGATATCAGCCTTGCCCTTGGCGATGTTCTGCGTCACGCTAACTCCTTGTCCCGTGCTGCGGAACAAGGTGTCGTTGCTCTCATACTTATTACCGCTGAAGGGCTGCTTCACCTTGGTGCCTTGTGGACTTGTGCCACCGCCTTTGCAGCCAGCAAGGGTGCTCAGGGCGATGGAAGCGACAACGGTTGCGGTCTTCAACAGTGTGTTCATCTCAGGGTGCGTGATGGATGGTTCGGCCAAGGTGGGAAAAATCCGTGCCGGGCCTTGGTTCTCACGATTCGGGTGGCATCTTTCTTTGGATCCAAACACCAAACCATGAAAGCTCTGAAGATCATCCTCATTCGTCCTAGGCATTGGCGCCATGCTGGCTGCGCTCGGCTTCTTGGGCGACGACACCTATCGCATTGAGCGTTCGGTGAGCATTGCTGCTCCTGTTGACGATGTATGGCCCTCGGTTTCGACACTGGGCGCCATGGACAAATGGAGCCCGTGGAATGAACTGGACCCGGACATGAAGAAGAGCATTGAGGGCACCGACGGACAGCTCGGAGCTATTGCTCGCTGGGAAGGCAACAAGGACGTAGGCAAGGGCGAGCAGCGCATCGACTCCGTTTCGCGCAATTCACTAGTGCGCACGCGATTGAAGTTCATGGAGCCGATGGAGAGTGAGAGTGACGTGTTCCTGACCCTAAACCCGGATGGCGATGGCACCAAGGTCACCTGGGCCATGGTGGGCGAGCACAACTTCATGAGTCGGCTTTGGGGCCGCTTCATGGATATGGATGCCATGCTGGGCAAGGATTTCGACAAGGGCTTGGGCATGCTGAAGCAGCAGGTCGAAGAGGCCGTAGCGGCGAAGCCCAGCTATACCATCAATGCCATCGAACGGTAAGCAACGCTCTTCGTTGGCAAGCGCGAATTGGTGTCTTGGGCCGATATGAAGACCGCGTTCGAGAATGGCTTCGGTTCAGGCATGGCGGCCGCTGGAAAGGCCAAAGTGGAGCCATCGGGCCCGCCGAGCGGCGTGTATTTCGAGTGGAACGAGGCAAACCAGACCGCCGACATGATCGCGGCCATTCCCGTGCCCATGGCGGCCAAGTCCAAGCTGAAGGGCGTTGAGCTATACGAATCGCCTGCGAGCAAGGCCCTCGTGATCGACTACTACGGCGGCTACGGTGGCATGATGGCGCCGCACATGGCCCTGGATGAGCACATCAAGGCCCAAGGACTCACGCATCACACCAATGCGACGAAGAGTACATCACCGACCCCATGGCCGAACCGGACAGCAGCAAGTGGCTCACCCGGATCATCTACTTGGTGAAATAGGAGCCGTTTCCGCATCGAGAAGCCCGGACCTTCGCGTTCGGGCTTCTTTCTTTGAGGGCATGGCGCTTCGCATCAAGGTTTGTCCTTATCGCCTGCTGTTCAAGCATCCGTTCGGCACAGCGCATGGCTTGCGCGATGGCACCGATGCGCTTTTCGTGCAGGTGGAAGAGGATGGGATCACGGGGCATGGTGAAATCACTCTGCCGCCTTATGTGCGAGAGACGGTGAGCGGAGCACGGCAACGGCTTCGGAGCATCGCCAACGCACGGTCCTGGACCCTTGAAGAGCTGCTGCAAGGCCTGGATATGCTCGCAGACCTGAAAGACTCGCCAGCCACAAGGGCGGGACTTCACAGCGCGCTGTCGATGCGTTGGCTCGAAAGAACGGGCAGGCGTAGCTGAGCAGCTCGGTATTGCAGGTCACCAAAACGCCGCAACGGTGATGACCATCGGCATTTGCACACCAGACGAAGCAATTGAACGGCTGCATGAATTTCCACCCGGAATTTCGCTGAAACTGAAAGCTGGTGACCAACTGTCAATCAGTCGAATAAGCGCGGTTATCGAAAGCGCGGATGCAAGGATTCTGATCGATGGGAATCAAGGACTGAAGAGCGTGTCTGAGGCTGCGCGAATCCTTGATGCGGTGCCGAGTGACAGGCTCATTGGAATCGAGCAACCGTTCGGAACCGAGCACGACGAATGGAACCGGGACCTCAGCAAAGACACTGGGGCGCTGGTGATCGCCGACGAATCGCTTCAGGGAATCCAGGACCTGAGCGCGTGGCTGAGTTCTTTGACGGTGTGAACATCAAGCCCATGAAATGCGGAGGGCTGGACCGGGCCGCCGAACTGGCCGTGCGCGCCGATGCCTTGGATCTGCGCGTGATGCTGGGCTGCATGAGTGAGAGTTCGTTGGGTTGCGGAACCATGGCACAACTCGCCAGCGAAGCCCAGATCCTGGATCTCGACGGGCCTTGGCTGCTGAAGAACGACCCGTGGGAAGGACTACGGGTTGAACACGGTGGCTTAGTGCTGGAGCATGGCTGCGGGGTCGGCATCGAACCCCGTTCGAGATTACCCTATTCTGACGCATAATTTATATTATGTTAACTTTCAATATCCTGAATATCAAACCAATCCACTCCCTTTCCCGACCACTATGAATGGTCCATGTTGAATCGCTCCCCTAGCAATCACTCGGCGCCCCGCATCTACTTTCGCCGCCGCCTATGAAGAAACTGGTTCAGTCACTCATCCTCTGGTTCTGCCGAACCTTCCCGATTCGCGGTCGCCACCGCTTGGCCGATTCGTGGGGTGGCTGGGTGGCCGAACCAGTAGCGGTTCGCGAGATCAACGGCAGCCGGTTCGAACTGGACCGCGACGTGCAGTACCACCGGATGATGCTGTACGACCTCTATGAGGAAAATGTGATGGCTTACCTGCGCGGGCGATTGAAACCCGGCATGGTCGTTTTCGATCCGGGCTGCAACATCGGCTACTTCGCGGCGCAGGTATTGGGCATGGTCACTCCCGGCGGCCAGGTCTGGTCCTTCGAGCCCTCGCCCCGCTGCCTCGAGCGTATCCAGCGGAACAACACCGTTGATTCCATCAGCGGTTGGCGCCTGCTGCCCATGGCACTCACGGACCGAACGGGATCACTCACCTTCTTCGACACCCCGCGCGTGATCACCCGCGGATATGCAGCCTTGGAGCAAGCCGGTCGTCCCGCCGACAGCAACCCCGTGGAGGTGCCGGTAACCTCGGTCGATGCGTTCTGCGCCGAGCACGGCATCAAGCACATCGACTTCCTGAAGCTCGATATCGAGGACTCCGAATTGCTTAGCCTTGCGCGGTGCCCAGCGCATCATCGCCGAAAAGGCCATCGATACCATCCTGGTGGAGACCGAAGTGCGGCCCGACCGCGTGGAACTGAACGGCGCCATCTTCAAGCTGCTGCGCGATGCCGGCTATAAGCCCTTCCACGCGCGTCTCGGCGGCAAGCTGGTGGCCATCGACCTGGAACGACTGCCCACCGCCAAGGAGGACATCATCTGGGAGCGCACGCGCTGAGCACCGCCGCAGTAACTGATTTCGGTCAGTTATCCTGCCCCTGCATTGTGCGCTCTTTGCAGGCGTGAAGACCCAAGAGCTGACCGCCGTCAACTGTTTCCATTGCGGCGATGCCTGCGCAGAAGAGCACCGCACCCACGACGGCCACGATTTCTGCTGCCACGGCTGCGAGGTGGTCTATGACCTGCTGAACGAAGCGGGCCTCTGCGACTATTACGACTTGAGCGCCAAGCCCGGCGTGAAGCAGCGCGCCACGATCGATGAGCAGCGCACAGAGCTCTTCGACCTGCCCGAGGTGCGCGAACACTTGGTGGAATTCAGCGAGGGCGGCATCACGCGCGTGCGGCTGCATCCCGCAGATGCATTGCAGCTCGTGCATCTGGCTGCTGGAGAACCTGCACCGTTTGGAGGCATCGATCATCCGTTCGCGCGTAGCCTTCGCGAGCAAGGAATTGAGCATCACCTTCCGCGAGGAAAAGCTGCCCTTGAGCGCGCTGGTGAAGCTGCTCCGCCGGATCGGCTACGGCCCGCAGATCAGCGCGTCGAAAAAAGACGCCACGGACAAAGTGCCGCGCATGGTCTATATCCGCTTGGGCGTTGCGGGCTTCATCTTCGGCAATACCATGATGTTCAGTTTCCCGGAATACCTGGGCGCTGACACTGAAGTAGGCCTGAAGACCGGCTTCCAATGGCTCATCATCCTCTTCTCCTTCCCGGTCGTCTTCTTCCTCAGCACCGATTTCTTCCGCAGTGCATGGGCGGGCATCCGCAGCCGCACCATCAACATCGATCAGCCCATCGCCCTCGGCATCGTGGCGCTGTGGACGCGCAGCTTGTGGGAAGTGATCAGCGGCTACGGCCCCGGCTACTTCGATTCGCTCGCGGGCCTGCTCTTCTTCCTGCTCATCGGTCGCTGGTACCAGGCCTACACCTATCGCGCATTGCGCTTCGATCGCGCTTTGGAGGATTTCCTTCCGCTCGTGGTGCTGCGCAAAGAACCAGCAGGGCGAAGAACCCGTGAAGGTGAACGACCTGCGCCCCGGCGACACGATTGTGGTGCGCGACCAGGAGATCGTCCCCGTGGATGCCATCCTGCGCAACGGCACCGCGTACATCGATAACAGCTTCATCACCGGCGAGCCCCTCCCCTTGCGGAAAAACGTTGGCGAGACCATCCGCGCGGGCGGAAGGCAGCGCGGCGCGGCCATTGAGCTTGAAGTGGTGCGCAGTTTCGGCGAGAGCCGTTTGAAGCAGCTCTGGGCCGAACAGAGCGGAGGGCATGAGCGTCCGGCCATGCCGCGCTTGATTGATGGCGTTGCGCGGCGCTTCACGGTGGCGGTGCTGCTCATTTCCTTAGCCGCAGGCCTTTACTGGTGGGGCGCCGATAGTGCGCAAGTGTGGCCGGTGGTCACGGCCGTACTGATCGTGGCCTGCCCCTGCGCGCTGGCTTTGAGCATGCCCTTCGCTTACGGGCACACCATTCGGCTCATGGGCAAGCGCGGGCTTTTCCTCCGCGATTCCGAAGTGGTGGAGCGCATGGCGCACGTGGATACCGTGATCCTGGACAAGACCGGTACGCTCACCGCTCGCGAAGCGCATGAGGTCGAATGGAATGGGCCAGCCCTTTCGCAGGAAGAAGCAATGATGGTACGCGCATTGGCGCGGAACAGCACGCACCCATTGAGCGCCGTATTAGCCACTGGCCATGGAACAGTAGCGTCATCCCTCCGGGTTGACCATACTGGAACACCGTGATCGATGTCCACGAGATCGCAGGCCAAGGCATCCATGGCACAGTGGATCGGCACGCGGTGCGGATCGGTTCGGCGGTATTCTGTGGTGCTTCGGAGGGCAAGCGCGCGCACGGCGATTCGCATGTGCATGTCACCATCGACGGGCTGCATCGCGGGCACTTCATCATCCGCAAGCGCACGCGCGATGGCATCGCCGAGGCTGTTGGTGAACTGCGTCAGAAACTGCGCACCAGCTTGCTCACCGGCGATGCGCAAGTGGACCCCGCATTGGCACGTGCCTTCGAGGGCAGCGATGTCCGCGTGAACTGCTCGCCCACCGACAAGGCCGAAGTGGTGCGCGAGCAGCAAGCGCAGCATCATCGTGTGCTCATGGTGGGCGATGGCTTGAACGACGCTGGCGCGTTGGCGCAGAGCGATGTGGGCATCACCGTTACCGAGACCAGCGCCGCCCTCACCCCTGCCAGCGACGCCATCATGGACGCGAATTCCGTGGCGCAGCTGCCGCATTTCCTGCGCATGGCCCGCCGCGCGCGACGTATCGCGATCGGCAGTTTGGCCATCTCGCTCTGCTACAACGTGGTGGGCGTCTCTTTCGCGGTGAGCGGGCACCTCACGCCATTGATCGCTGCGATCCTGATGCCTTTGAGCAGCGTGAGCGTGGTGGGTTTCGTGACAGTAACCACGGCTTTAGCATCGCGCAATCCACGCTGAGCCATCCGCTCCCGACCTTCGCGCACCCATGAACGAGCGCGCCGACATCCGCTTGCAGACCATCGTTCTGGTAACGGGCGTGGTGCTCATGGGCATCAAGTTCCTGGCGTGGTGGTTCACGCATAGCAATGCGGTGCTGAGCGATGCCATGGAGAGCATCGTGAATGTTGTGGCCGGCGGCTTCGCGCTGTACGCCTCGGGATCCTCGCTGCGAAGCCGCGCGACCGCGAGCATCCTTATGGCCACGGCAAGGTGGAATTCATCAGCGCGGATCGAAGGCGCACTGATCGTGATCGCGAGCGTGGTGATCGTGGCGCGGGCCACCCAAGCATTCATCCATGGCAATGAAGTGCATGAACTGGGCATCGGCATCGCGCTCACCACGGTCGCTGGCGCATTGAACCTGCTGATGGGCCTCGCGCTGCAGAAGCAGGGTCGCAAGCAGCGAAGCATCACCATGGAAGCCAATGACACGCACCTGCTCGGCGATGCTTGGAGCACGCTGGCGATGCTCATCGGCTTGTTGGCCATCGCTCTAACCGGCATCCAATGGCTCGACAGCCTCTTCGCCATCGGCTTCGGTCTCTTCATCCTGGTGCAGGGTGCGCTGGTGGTGCGGCGCGCGGTAGCCCAGATCATGGACGAAACGGACATGGAGGCTGCGGCATCGGTGAGGCGCTCTTGGAGAAGCATCGTCGCCCGCAGTGGGTCGATATCCACAACTTCCGCGTGATCCAGTTCGGGCGCACGCTGCATATCGATTGCCACGTGACCTTGCCCTGGTACTACAGCTTGGAGCGCGCGCACGACGAGATTGCGGCCATCGAGAAGCTGGTGAACGAGGAAGGCGATCGCCGCGTGGAGCTCTTCATCCACATGGACCCCCGCATTCCAAGTTCATGCGCGGTATGCGGGGTGGCGGACTGCCCGGAGCGCAAGGCCAAGCAACAGAAGCGCATCGCGTGGGAACTGGCTAGCGTGCTCGGGAATGCCAAGCACGGTGCTTGAGCGCAAGGAAAACATTGCGCGAGCCTGCTTCACCCTTCGGACCGCTGGTTATTGGTCCTGCTTCAGCCGGGGTCGAATCAACTCCGGAGCTTGAAACCCGCGCTCGCTTCGCCCAATTGATCCACCAATGTGCGCACGCTCGTGGTCTCCAGCATCGCGCGCAATCGCCCGCGCACATCGGCGAACTTGTTATGCAATGGGCACGGACGGCTATCACTGCAATGCGGCAGGCCAAGGCCGCAGCGCGTGAACACGGCATCGCCATCGATGCAATCCACGATGTCCAAGAGCTTGAGCTGGCGTGATCGGGCAGGAGGAATCATGAACCCGCCGCCTCTTCCACGGATGGACTCGATCAGCCCGGCACGCACCAACTGCTGAAGCACCTTCGCCGTGAATGCTTCCGGCGCTCCTGTGGCTTCAGCGATGCCTTTCACCGTGGCATGATGGCCATCGTCGGAGATTCGAGCTACCTGCACACAGGCCCTGATCGCGTATTCGCAGGCTTTGGAGAACATAGCAGCTTAACTCTTGTGGTAGCCGATCGGTTCGGCGCGCGAATATGGCACTACCGGCAATCCCAACAACTGACGGAAGCCCTCCTTGTTCAATCGAAAGCGATGCAACCAAGCCGATCCTTGCAGATCCAGTTCGGAGTGGCAAAGGCAGGTCCGTTTGCGAAAGCCATCCGCTCAAAACAAGTGTCATCATGTGATGAAGCGCACCTCTGCTTTGGCTTAGAGAGCCATACTTTCGCCACGTGAAAGCCCTCTCCCACTGGTTCCTGGTCGCCTTCATGGCACTGAATCTCACATGGGGCCACGATTGGGTTCATTTCCCGCAGCTCTTCGGGCATTATCAGGAGCATCAAGCCGAAGAAGGCGAACTCTCCTTCCTCGATTTCATCGCGCTCCATTACGGCGACCGTGACCATGCGGAGAGCGATAATTCGCACGATGAGCTCCCCTTCCAGCATCACAAGGACCAGGGAGGCGTTGATCATGCCTTCTTCGCGCCGATCATGAAGAGCCATACGCTGCACTTGCCCACCAGTATGACGGGTGCCATGGCCTACGTGGATGAGCCGCTCGACGGGCATCGTCCTTCGACGTTGCAGCCCCCAAGGGCCTGATGCCGGCGCGGCGCATGCCGCCCTCCCCTGCCAGCGCGTTCGCGGACCCGCGCTCAGGCATTGACGCATCTGTCCATATCCGCACTCAACCATTCAATCCGAACCGCCATGATCGAACGGATCATCCGGTATTCCATCCAGCACAAGCTGGTCATCGGCCTTGGCACCCTATTGCTGATCGCCTTGGGCATCCGCGCCATTACCCGCCTGCCGGTGGATGCCGTGCCCGACATCACCAACAACCAGGTGCAGGTGATCACCATCGCGCCTACGCTGGCCACGCTCGAGGTGGAGCAATTCGTCAGCTACCCGATCGAGCAATCGCTGGGCAACCTGCCCGAGGTGCATGAGCTGCGCAGCATCTCACGCTTCGGCGTAAGCCAAGTCACCGTGGTGTTCGACGATGTCTTCGACACCTATTTGGCGAGGCAGCTCGTGAACGAGCGGCTGCAACTCATCCGCTCCGACCTGCCGCCGGGCGTTGAGCAGCCCTACCTCGCGCCGCTGAGCACCGGCTTGGGCGAGGTGTACCAGTACGTGGTGCATACCAAGCCCGGCTACGAAGGGAAGTACGATGCCATGCAACTGCGCGAGGTGCAGGACTGGGTCATCGCGCGCAGGCTCATGGGCACGCCGGGCGTGGCGGAGATCAACAGCTTCGGCGGCTTCCTGAAGCAGTTCGAGGTGGCTGTGGATCCCGTGCGCTTGCAGGGCATGGGCCTCGGCATCAGCGATGTGCTGCGCGCCTTGGAGCGCAACAATGCGAACACGGGCGGCACCTATATCGAGCGCGGTCCTAGTGCCTACTACATCCGGGGCGTCGGCTTGGCGAAAGGGCTTGAGGATCTCGGCCGCATCGTGATCGAGACGCCTGCCGAAGGCGCGCCGGTGCTGGTGCGCGATGTGGCCACCGTACGCTTAGGGCATGCGCCGCGCTACGGCGCCATGACGCGCAATGGCGAGGGCGAAGTGGTGGGCGGCATCGTGATGATGTTGAAAGGACAGAACGCAAACACCGTGGTGGCCGCCGTGAAGGAGCGTTTGAAGTCCATTGAAGAAGGACTTCCCGAGGGCCTCACCATCGACCCCTTCTTGGACCGCACCGCGCTTGTGGGCCGCGCGATCGCCACAGTGGAGAAGAACCTCCTCGAAGGCGCGCTGATCGTGATCCTCGTGCTCGTGCTCTTCCTGGGGCAGTTGCGCGCGGGCCTCATCGTGGCCTCGGTGATCCCGCTCAGCATGCTGTTCGCGCTCATCCTCATGGACCTCACGGGCGTCACCGGCAACCTCATGAGCCTTGGCGCCATCGACTTCGGCCTCATCGTGGATGGCGCGGTGATCATCGTTGAATCCGTGCTGCATCGCCTGCATCACAACCGCATGCACGGCACCCTCACCAAGCCGCAGATGGATGGCGAAGTGGCCACGGCCGCCAGCCGGATGATGAGCGCGGCGACGTTCGGCCAGCTCATCATCCTCATCGTGTACATCCCCATCCTCTCGCTCTCGGGCATCGAAGGCAAAATGTTCGGTCCCATGGCGCAGACCGTGGCCTACGCCATCCTCGGAGCGATCCTGCTCTCACTCACTTACGTGCCGGTGATGAGCACGCTCTTCATCAAGCGCAAGACCGGCCAGGAGAAGCCGAATCTCAGCGACCGCATGATGGCCGCGATCGAGGCGGTGTACAAGCCGACCCTTGAGCGCGTGCTTCGGCATCGTGCGGCGGTGGTGGCCTCGGCGGTGATCATGCTCGCCATCGCGCTCCTCGGCTTCCAGCGCATGGGCGGCGAATTCATTCCGCAGTTGGAAGAGGGCGACTTCGCTTACCACAGCATACTGCCGCAAGGCAGCTCGCTGTCCGCGAGCGTGGCGAATAACAAGCTGGTGGAGCGGAAGCTCTTGCAATTCCCTGAGGTGAAGATGGTTATCGGCAAGACCGGCACGGCTGAAGTGCCCACCGATCTGATGAGCCCGGAGCAGACGGACATGATGATCATGCTGAAGGACAAGCACGAGTGGACCACCACGCAGGATTACTGGACGCTCGCGGATACCATGCTGAAGGCCCTGCAGACCATCCCCGGCGTGCTCTACGAGATCAATCAACCGATCCAGATGCGCTTCAATGAACTGATGACCGGCGTAAGGCAGGACATCGCGATCAAGATCTACGGCCCCGAGCTGGACACGCTGCTGAAGTACGGCGAGCGCATCGCCGCCATCGTGCAACAAGTACCCGGCGCGGGGCCGCCGCAAGTGGAGCGCGTGGCCGGCTTGCCGGAGATCACAGTGCGCTACGACCGAGAGCGCATGGCCGTGCTCGGCTGCAGCATCGACGAGCTGAATGGCACGATCCGCGCAGCCTTCGCGGGTGAACCGGCTGGAAGCATCTACGAGAACGAGCGCCGCTTCGACCTGGTGGTGCGCGCCGACACCGGTTCGCGCAAAGGCATCGAGGATGTCGCGGGCCTTTATGTGCGCTCCGACAAGGGCCTGCTGGTGCCGCTCGATCAAGTGGCGCAGGTGAGCTATGAGGATGCACCGGCGCAGATCACGCACGAGAATGCGCAGCGCCGCATTTACATCGGCGTGAACGCGCACGGCCGCGATGTCGAGAGCCTCGTGGCTGACATCACGGCCCGCGTGGATGCCGCCGTCAAATTGCCGCCCGGCTACTACCGCACCTTCGGCGGACAGTATCAGAATCTGGTGGAAGCCAAGGAGCGCCTCTCCATCGCGGTGCCCTTGGCGCTCGTGCTCATCCTGGCGCTGCTCTACTTCACCTTCCGTTCGCTGCCCGATGCGCTGCTGATCTTCTCTGCTGTGCCACTGAGCGCCATCGGCGGCGTGGCAGCGCTCTACTTGCGCGGCATGCCCTTCAGCATCAGCGCGGGTGTGGGCTTCATCGCGCTCTTCGGCGTGGCTGTGCTCAACGGCATGGTGCTCATCAGCACCTTCCAGCAATTGGCCAAGGAAGGCGTTCACGATGTGCTCGAGCGCGTGCGCAAGGGCACGGTGATGCGCTTGCGTCCCGTGCTGATGACCGCAGCGGTGGCATCGCTCGGTTTCCTCCCGATGGCCCTCAGCGGCAGCGCTGGAGCCGAAGTGCAACGGCCGCTCGCAACGGTGGTAATCGGCGGATTGGTGAGCGCCACCTTGCTCACCTTGGTGGTGCTCCCCGTGCTTTATGTGCTCTTCATCAAGGCGAAGCCGATGAAGGCAACCGCCGCATTGCTCTTGCTCGGCTTCATCATACCGGGAGCCACCAACGCGCAGCAAGCAGAGACCATCACCCTCGATGATGCCTTGAACATCGCCTTCAAGAGCAACGGCATGCTGCAAGCTGCGGCCTTGGGCGTTGAGCAGGCCGAAGCCGCGAAGGGCAGCGCATGGAACCTGGATAAGACGGGCTTCTTCGTGGAGAACGAGGACGTTTCGCCCGGCACGCCCGATGGCATCTTCAAGATGGGCCTTAGCCAGCGCATCGAGTTCCCTACGGTGTATGCAGCGCGAGGGCAAGCGGCCAAGGAGCGCGTCCACCTGGCGGAAGCGGGGTTATCGCTGGCAGCGCGCGACCTCGAGCGTGATGTGCGCATGGCTTGGAATGCGCTCGCATTAGCGGTGGAAGAAGCCAAGGTGCTGCGCTCGCTCGATAGCCTCATGAGTGAGTTGGGGCGTGTGGCTGAGCTTCGCCACGCCACCGGCGACGCACCACTGGTGGAGAAGGCATCGGCCATGGCGCGCAAGCAGCAGGTCACTGTCCAACGCACGCGCGCAGAGCGCTCGATTGCCATCGCACAACTGGAACTGCAGCGCTTGCTGCGCACCGAACGCTCGTTCTTGCCCGCAGCTGCGCATCCCGTTGAGGCTGCATTCCCTGAATCGGACGTTTCGCTCAACGCGCATCCAAGCCTTGACCGTGCCGAACGTGAAGTGCATCTCGCGCATCGGTTGAAGCAGGTGGAAGGCCACCGCGCACTACCCGACTTCCAAGGGCGCTGGTTCGATCAGCGCCTCTACGGCGTAAGCGACCGCTTCCAAGGCTACAGCCTCAGCATCGGCCTGCCCATCGCCTTCTGGGACCAGCGTGGTCGAATCCGTTCAGCATCGCTGCAAGAGCGCATCGCCCGCGAGCAGGCCGATCAGCTCAAGGCCGATGTGAACGCGACCTACGGCGCTGCCTTGGCGCGAGCGCGGCAGATGCGCGAAGCCTGGCTCGCGTACGAAGGTCCGCTCGCTGAACAGGCCAGCGTGATCGAACGCAGCGCCAGCACCGCCTATCGCGCTGGCGAGATCGGCTATGTGGAGCTCACCGCGCTCATCGCGCAGAGCACCGATCTGAAACTCGGCCGCATCCAAGCGCGATCGGCCTACACCGAATCACTCATCCAACTCGACCATTTCACCGGGACGCTGTTCCCCTACACCGCACAGCCATGAGCCGCAAGATCCTTCTCCTTATTGAGCATCGCTTTCGTCGCGTGCTCATCGCCTAAGCCAGAAGCAGAGCCGACCGACCACGAGCACAACCATGCCAGTGCCGATGAAGTGGTGCTCGATAGCGCACAGCAGGCCACGCTGGGCATCACCACCATTAAGCTTGAGCGCCGCGCCATGGAAGGCACCGTGAAGCTCACCGGACGCGTGATGTCGTCGCCGGTGAGCAAGGCGCAACTCACGAGTCCGCTTGGCGCCAAGGTGGTGGCCGTGCTAGTTGATGAGGGCGCTCATGTGCGCAAGGGCCAGCCTTTGGTGGCGCTCACTGATCTGTCCTTCATCAAGCTGCAGGAAGAGTACGTGTCCGCGAGCGCGCAGGCCGAGCGCGCCGATTCCGAATTGCGCCGGCAACGGACATTGCTCTCTGGCGAAGCCACCGCGCAGAAGCATCTGGAGCAAGCGGAAGCCGACTTCAAGGTGCTGCAAGCGCGCAAGGAATCTCTCGGTCATCAGCTCGCCTCCATGGGCGTTGACCTGAAGAAGCTCATCGCTTCAGGACTCGAGGACCGCTTCACCCTGCGCAGTCCGATCGATGGACGGGTGAATGGCATCCGTGTCTTCCTTGATGCGCGTGTGGAGCCCACCACCGTGCTGCTGGAAGTGATCGACCTGCACCACTTCCACGTTCACCTGAACGCCTACGAGCGCGACCTCGCATCGCTGAAGGAAGGCACGCTCTTCGACTTCCAAGTGCTCAACATGCCGGGCAAGCGCTTCAAGGGCGAGCTCTTCAGCATCGGGCGCACCTTCGATGCCGATGGACGCAGCATCCCGGTGCATGCGCACGTTGAAGAAGGAAGCGAGCAGCTCATCGAAGGCATGAGCGTTGTGGCCTTCGTGCCTACAGGCGGTGCGGAGCAACTGGTGGTGCCCGATGCGGCCCTGCATCGCAGCGGCGACAAGGGCTACCTCTTCATGCTGGGCGAGCGCGATGCCCACGGGATGAGCTTCACACGCATCGAAGTGCTGCCAGGTGTTTCGCGCGACGGCCTTACCGCGATCGGCTTGCTCGAACCCATGCCCGAAGGCGCTGAGTTCGCCGCTGACAAGGTGTACTACCTGTGGAGCATGCTCGAGAACACTGAGCACGATCACTGACGGGCGCGCCCTTCCGCACCGGAGTACACAAGCAGACCGACACCGAGCGGCATCAGCACCGATGCGATGAACAAGTGCCAGTAATGGCCTTGCATCATGCCCCAGCCGGCCCAGAAGAAGGTGCCCTGAGCGAAGAGCAGCAGTTCGCTGCCGATAATGCCGGCGATGAGCAGCACGAGGCCGATCCGCGCGAGGGTTCTCCGCGAATCAAGCCAGCCATAGGTGATCGCATAGGCAAGAAGCAGTGCTGTCATGATGCCAAGCGTGTTCATGTGGATAAAGCCCATGACCAAGTGCCGCACGGTGAGTGACATCACGGCGACGTACGGAACAGCAACCGCAGCCTGAACGAGCACCTTCAGGGCCATGCTCACCAGCGCGATGCCGATGAGGATGCGCGCCCACTTCGAGAAGCGGGTGTACGCCTGATTGCGCAGCCGAAGCAGCATGCGAAGCGTGCGCGCCGCCGCCCACACTTGCAGCGCTACGGCGGCGGATACCGTCGCGAAGACGCCGGGGTGCGGCTCACTCCATGCGATCGCTAGCGCGTACGTGAAAACCGCAGAGAGCACCCAGAGGCCGAGCATGATCCGGTCGATGCGCATGTCGAACCCGTTGCGCTCTGCCCAACGCGCGCCAATGGCCATGGCCGCGAACCAGAACCAGCCATTGAACTGGAAGTGCAGGAAGAATTGCACCGACCAGTAGTAGATCTCCTTGCCCTGGTTGCCTGTTGCCATGATCACCGGAAGCGCCCAAGTGCCAACTGTGCTGATGATGAAGAATGCGATGGCCCAACGTGTGAGGCGTCCGCTGCCCTCGCGCGGCCAAGACTTGCTCGTGCCCCAAACCAGGTGCAGCAACGGATAGGCTAGAAGCAGAAATGCCGATGAGGCCGTGATCGAGAACGGACCATAACTCTCCACCGGGAACGCGATGAGCATGGCGATCACACTCGTTTGCATCGCGATCAGCAGCCATTTCGCGCGCTTACCGAGAGTGCCTTTGCCGCCATCATGCAATAGGGCGAGCACCACGCCCATGAAGAGCCAGCCCAATAGTGCCACATGCGAATGCGCATGCAAGAAGGGCCTGAAGCGCACGAAAGGCAGCTCCCACAAATAGATGGAGCGCAGTGTTGCGCCGATTAGGGCCGCGAAGAACAGATTGATCAGTGCGATGCGGAACCAAGCGCGCATGGGGGCGGGTTTCTGTGAGGCCCGGCAGGAATCACCTGCCGAGGTGACAAACGTCATAATTCGGACAGGATGGTCCGATGATTTTTGTCACGCGCCAAAGAGCAGAGCGCCTACCCATGAGACTCCAGAGAACCTCCCTCGCGAAAATGACCCTCCTAGCTGGCATTATGGCAATCACCGCCTGTGGCGGTGGCGGTAGTGCAGCGCCTCCCGGTGCTGGTGGCCCTCCCGGCGCATCATCAGGCAAGTCCGCTCCGGCCGGTTTGATCACCGCTGCCGACATCACCTTGGGCGACATCGACCAGGGCATGGTGGAGAAAGGCCGCGCCACCTACGATGTGAAGTGCCAAGCCTGCCACAGCACGGGTCCGAACCGAGTGGTGGGTCCGGGCTGGAAGGGCGTTACAGAACGCCGCAAGCCGGAGTGGATCATGAACATGATGCTCAACATCGATGTGATGCTGGAGACCGATCCAGAGGCACAAAAAGGCTTGGAAGAGTGCCTCGTGCGCATGCCCAACCAAGGCTTGAGCAAAGAGCAAGGCCGCGAAGTGCTTGAATTCATGCGCACCCTGTAAACGAACACCGAACACCAAACCGAACAACGATGAAACGTCCTCTTCAGATGACCGCCGTCGCGCTCTCCATCGCGGTTGGCGCTTTCCTCCTGATCAATGCCATGCAGGGCTGCAGGCCGCAGACAACGAAGGCCGCCGTTACAGGTGATGCCGCCTCGC
The DNA here is from genome assembly GCA_016713865.1 of Flavobacteriales bacterium. Lineage (GTDB taxonomy): Bacteria > Bacteroidota > Bacteroidia > Flavobacteriales_F > PHOS-HE28 > PHOS-HE28. The sequence goes on from JADJOG010000050.1 coordinate 35,829, forward strand.
GTGTTTATGTGAAACCCGGCACTCACGATGAGTTCTACAATTTCGTGAGCGGCGGATTCAGTGGCCAGCTGGCGGTTTATGGCCTGCCCAGCGGCCGTTTGCTACGCGAGGTGCCTGTCTTCAGTGTGGATCCCGAAAGCGGCTACGGCTACAGCGAGGAAACGAAAGGCATGCTCACCACCAGTCATGGTTTCATTCCATGGGACGATAGCCACCACCCCGAATTGTCTCAGACCAATGGCGTCCCCGACGGCAAGTGGTGCTTCATCAACGGCAACAACACGCCCCGCATCGCGCTCGTTGACCTCGGCACATTCCGCACGGGAAGCATCATCGAGATCCCCAACAGCGCAGGCAACCACAGTTCACCCTTCACCACGGGGAACAGCGAGTACGTGGTGGCGGGTACGCGCTTCAGCGTTCCCATGGGCGATGACGCATCGCGCGACGTGCCCATCAAGACCTACAAGGAGAATTTCAAGGGCAACGTCAGCTTCATCCATCCCGATCCTGAGACCGGCAAGATGAGCATCGCGTTCCAGATCACCACCCCCGGCGTGAACTTCGACTTGAGCCATGCGGGCAAAGGCCCCAGCGAGGGCTGGTTCTTCTTCAGCTGCTACAATACCGAACAGGCATACAGCCTGCTGGAAGTGAACGCCAGCCAGCGCGACAAGGATTTCATCATGGCCGTGAACTGGAAACTGGCCGAACAATTGGCCAAGGAGGGTAAGGGCAAGCGTGTGCCCGGCAAGCACCACAGCAACTGGTGGAACGAGAAGACCCACAGCGCAGAGACAACGGTTTATGAGGATGTGCTGCAATTGGACCCCAAGGACCACCCGGGACTGGTGTATTTCATGCCCTGCCCGAAGAGCCCGCACGGCTGCGATGTGGACCCCACAGGCAAATACATCGTTGGCAGCGGCAAACTGGCTGCGCTCATACCCGTGTTCAGCTTCGAGAAGATCCAGAAGGCCATTGCTGCGAATGAATTGGAAGGTGATTTCGCCGGCATCCCGGTGCTGAAGTATGAGAGCGTGCTCCACGGCGAGGTGAAGAAGCCCGGCCTCGGCCCCCTGCACACCGAGTTCGATGCCAATGGGAACGCCTACACCAGCTTCTTCGTGAGCAGCGAGATCGTGAAGTGGAACGTGGAGAAGCTCGAGGTGCTGGATCCGCGTGCCTACCTACTACAGCATCGGCCACCTCTGCGTGCCCGGTGGAGACAGCAAACAGCCTTGGGGCAAGTACGTGATCGCCTACAACAAGATCACTAAGGACCGCTACCTGCCCACCGGTCCCGAGCTTACCCAGAGCGCGCAGCTCTATAGCATCGACGGCGATAAGATGGAGTTGCTGCTCGACTTCCCCACTACCGGCGAACCTCACTATGCGCAGGCCATACCGGCAGACCTGGTGAAGGCCCGGGAAGTGAAATTCTTCAAGATCGAGGAGAACCACCACCCCTACGCAGCCATGGGCGAGAAGGACGCGCGCGTGGAGCGCAAGGGCAAGGAGGTACACATCTGGATGACCACCATCCGCTCGCACTTCGCACCGGACAACGTCGAAGGCGTGAAGCTCGGTGATGAGGTGTACTTCCATGTGACCAACCTCGAGCAAGACTGGGACGTGCCGCATGGCTTCGCTGTGAAGGGCGCTGCGAACGCGGAACTGCTCATCATGCCCGGCGAGACGCAGACGCTGAAGTGGGTTCCCACCAAGGTCGGCGTGCAGCCCTTCTACTGCACCGACTTCTGCAGTGCGCTGCACCAAGAGATGCAAGGCTACATCCGCGTGAGCCCCGCCAACAGCAACGTGCCGCTGAACGCTTACACTGTGAGCGTTGACGCTGAGCTGTAACCGCAGGAAATGAAAGAGAGGGAGGTCAAGGAGGTTCCAAGGACTTCCTAGGCCTCCCTCTCCTTCTTCGACTCGCATCGCACACATACCCGCACATACATGAGAACCATCTCCCGCGTGATGATCGCGATAGCTGCTGCGGCGCTGCTCATCCTGCTCTTCGTGCCCATCTGGCGCATCGATCTTCAGGCACCGCAATACCCCGAAGGGCTTTACATGCAGATCTGGGCCGACCACTTCTCAGGCGATGTCGAGAAGATCAATGGCCTGAACCACTACATCGGCATGGCGCACATCAAGGATGAGATGTTCGCCGAGTTCACCTACCTGCCCAAGGTGGTCATGGTATTGGCCGCGCTTGGCCTTGTGGCCGCCGCATGGGGAAGGCGCATCCTGCTCGTCGGCGGTTTGGTCGCCCTCTCGCTCTTCGGGGCATGGGCGCTCTGGCGCATGTGGGACTGGGGCTATAAGTATGGCCACGAGCTCGATCCGCGCGCGGCGATCAAGGTGGAGGACATGGCCTATCAGCCTCCGCTCATCGGCCACAAGCAGTTGCTGAACTTCGATGCATGGAGCACGCCCGACACCGGCGGATGGATCCTCTTCGGCGTGATGGCGCTGCTCGCAGGCGTGTATTTCATGGAAGTGCGCGACCTTCGGCAGAAGCTCGCCGCGCGCAAAGCCACAGCCTCATGAATCGGATGCTCGCATTGATGCTCTTGCTCTCCGCTACGCTCCTATCATGCGGACAGCGCGCACCCATCATTGAGTTCGGCAAGACCGAGTGCGCGCATTGCCGCATGAATGTGGTGGATCAGAAGTTCGGCGCGGCCATCACCACCGTGAAAGGTCGCCAATATGCCTTCGACGATGCGGCCTGCATGGTGCAGTTCGTGGCGAAGGGCACCGTGGCCGAGGATCAGGTGGCGGGCTGGTACGTGTGCGATCATGCGCATCCAGGAATGCTCATCGATGCCACGGCGGCTCAATACATGTTCGGCGCAGCTTTCCGCAGTCCCATGCGTGGCGATGTGGCCGCATTCGGCACAGCAGCTGAGCGCGACAAAGCGGCCGATGGTGAACCGCTGGATTGGCAACAGGCCCGCAACCGCCTCCTAGAATGAGATTGCCCGCGCTTCTCGCTTCGCTTATCACCGCAGCATGGTGCAATCACGCTGCTGCGCGCACATGGCGCGTGGCGCCCGGCTCCGGATCGCTGCAACAGACGATCGAGCGCGCGGCCGAGCGCGACACCATCCTGATCGAAGGCGTGATCGCCGAAGGCACAATCTCGATCGAGAAGCCGCTGACCCTGATCGGGAAGCCCGGCGCTGTGATCGATGGCGGGGAGAAAGGCCATGTGGTCCTGGTGAAAGCCGATGATGTCACCATTCGCGGCCTCACGGTGCGCGGCACCTTGGTGAGCAACCTGTACGACTATGCCGGCATCCATGTGAACGAGGTGCATCGCCCGGCGATCGAGGGCAACACGCTCGACCGCTGCTTCTTCGCCATCTACCTCAGCGGCGTGCAAGGTGCGCGCGTCATCGGCAATACCGTGATCGGCGACGATGCCTTGGAGGAGCGCATGGCCAACGGCATCCACCTGTGGAAGTGCAAGGACGCCACCATCGAAGGCAACCGCATAGAGAAGCACCGCGACGGTATCTACTTCGAGTTCGTCACCGATTCGCGCATCGAACGGAATGAGGCGCGCAAGTGCGTTCGCTACGGGCTCCACTTCATGTTCAGCCACCGCGATGCCTACACCAACAATGTGTTTGAGGAAAATGGCGCTGGCGTGGCCGTGATGTTCAGCCATCACATCACGATGACGGGCAACCGTTTCGCGACCAATCGCGGCGGAAGCGCCTACGGCCTGTTGCTGAAGGAGATCAACGATGGCGAGATCACGCGGAACGAATTCACAGACAATACCACCGGCATCATGGTGGATGGCTGCAATCGCATCCATGTGGAGCACAACCTCTTCCGCATGAATGGCTGGGCCTTGCGCCTGTATGCCAATGCGACCTCCTGCACCTTCATCGGCAATACGTTCTCGGGCAACACCTTCGACATGAGCACCAATGGCTCATTGATGCTGAACCGCATGGAAGGCAATTACTGGGACCGCTATACCGGCTACGACCTCGACCGCGATGGCCATGGCGATGTGCCGCATCGTCCGTTGGGTTTCTTCACTATGCTGGTTGAACGCATGCCGCACGCCCTGGTGTTCTCGCGCAGCCTCTTCGTCTCATTGCTCGATCGCGCGGAACAAGTGGTGCCTTCACTCGCACCCGATGCCCTCAAGGATGATCGCCCATTGATGCGACCACCGAAGCCGCAAGCCTAACTTGTGCGAACATGACAGAGCGCATCAGCATCAAAGGCTTGGGCAAACGGTACGGCCGTCAATGGGTGCTTCGCGGCGTGGACTGCGAGTTCTCTCCCGGCGAGGTGGTCATGCTCATCGGGCCGAATGCCAGCGGCAAGACAACCTTGATCAAATGCCTGCTCGGTTTGGTTCGCCCAGCCGAAGGGAGCATTGCCTCCGGCGGCACCACCATCACCTCCGGCGCAGCGCCCGATCCAGCGTACCGTGTGCGAATCGGCTACATGCCGCAGATCTCGCAGTTCCCCGGCGCGCTCACCATCCGCCAGCTCTTGGAGATGATGGCCGATATCCGTGGCATCGCGCCCGGCGAATTGGACGATGAGCTGATCGAAGAGCTCGGCCTTCGCGACCAGCTCGACAAACGATTGGGCGCGCTCAGCGGAGGCACGCGCCAGAAAGTGAGCGCCATCCTTGCCTTCCGTTCGCGGCCCGAGGTGCTGGTGATGGATGAGCCCACTGCCGGACTGGATCCAGTGACCGCTTCCCGCGTGCTGGCCCGCGCTGGACGCTTGCGCGATGCGGGCGGCATCGTGCTGATCACCTCGCACTTGATGGAAGAGGTGGAATCACTCGCCGATCGAGTGGCCTACCTCCAAGAAGGCCACCTGCGCTTCCTGATGCCGGTGCGCGAGATGCTCGAAATCACCGGCGCGCAACGACTGGCGGTGGCGCTGCCGCGATTGTTATCGAGCAACGAACGAACCACGGTCGCGCAATGACCCAAACATCAACGATTTGCTGAAGGTCTTCAAATACACGCTGATCGATCTGTTGCGGAACCGATTCGTGCTGAGCTATGCCGTGCTGCTGCTCGCCATAGGTCAAGGTCTCTTCTTGCTCGAGGAGGATCCGATGAAGGCCATCCTGAGCCTCGTGCAAGTAGTCATGGCCCTGGTGCCGCTAATCGCCCTGGTGTTCACCGTCGTGTATATTTACGACACGCAGGAATTCACGCAGTTGCTCGCCGTGCAGCCCATGACGCGGCGTTCCATTCTCCTGGGGCAATTGCTCGCCATGTGCGTGGCCATGCTCGTTGCGCAGGCCTTCGGTTTAGGACTGCCCTTGCTCGTGCATGCGCCTGGCTCAGCCTCCTTACTGCTGTCGCTTTCTGGATCAGCATTGTCCATCATATTCGTTGTGCTGGGCGCGCTCATCGCCACGCGTTTGCGCGAAAAGGCGCGCGGCGTAGGCATGGCGCTGGTGGTTTGGCTGCTCTTCGTGCTGGTTCACGATGCACTGCTGCTGGCGCTGCTCTTCACCCTGAGCGACTATCCTATCGAACCGTGGATCGTGCCCTTGGCCGGCCTCAACCCCATCGACTTAGCGCGAATCATCGTGATGCTCGAGATCGACCTGGCCGCGATGATGGGCTATTCGGGCGCGGTGTACAAGAACTTCTTCGGCAGCAACATGGGCATGCTCGTGGCGGCGCTCATCATGCTGCTCTGGGCGCTGGTTCCGGGCTGGGGCGCGATGCGCGCTTTCCAGCGGAAGGATCTCTGAGTCTTCCGAGGTACCGGTGCAAGGTCATGCAAGCAGGTGACGAAGGTCATTAACCGGACGGGTTCATCCTTGTTCTTTCGGTGCGTCAGAACGAACCAACACCACCTGCCATGAAACACCGTTTGAATGTCCAAGTGCCCATCGCGGCGCTCATGTTAGTCATGCTCGGCGCCTGCGGAGGCGGCCAAGAACCAGTTGCTGATGCCGGAGCCGTTCGCAACGCGCCAGCACCGGGCCAAAGCGCCGTGAAGGATGATATGTCCAAGCAAAACGTGGTGCAGATTGCAGTAGGTTCTCCCGATCACACCACACTGGTGAAAGCCGTGCTGCACGTGAAGTATGAAGATGTGCTCGTGAATGCGGGACCCTTCACGGTGTATGCGCCAACGGATGCTGCCTTCAATGCACTGCCTGCCGGGACGCTGGATGATTTGATGAAGCCAGAGAACAAGGCGGCCTTGCAGAACATCCTGGAATACCATGTGGCTGTTGGCGTATTCGCTCCGGACAAGATGGCCAACGGTCGCAAGCTGAACATGGCTAACCTGGCCGACACGAAGTTCACGGTAGGCGATGATGGCACGGTGATGATCAACGACGCGAAGGTCCTTGGCACTGCACCTGCCTCGAACGGCTTGGTGGTGGTGATTGACAAGGTGCTTCTGCCGCCGCAGTAAACGATGGGAAGTCGCTGGTCCTAGGCTTTGCTTACGGGCTGGTGAAAGTCAGCAGGGGCGTCCGCAAGGGCGCCCTTGTTGTTGAAGGCAATTCGCGGCCATGACGATCAGGTGCGAACTTTAATTGAAGTTAGCTCACCTTCAAAGTACTATGATTCCTTCAATACTTCACGGCGCGATCCGCACCAGCGCAGCCTCACTCCTTCACCACACGCGAACGCGTGGTGCGCCCTTCGCCGTGCAGTTCGATCAGCAGAAGACCTTGTGGAAGGGCATGGATGTCGATCGCACCTTCATTGCTCGCGGTTCGCGCTTCGTCCTGGAGCACGCGCCCACGGGCATCGATGATGCGGATGCGCTGAACCGCATGCTCGGTGCGGTAACGAACGGTTGTGCTAGAAGGTGATGGGAAAACGGCCATAGCGTGGTGGTGGTGATCGGCGAGGCTCATGGTTGGGTCCTGCACGATGTACTGCAGCATCATCATGTTGTCCTCGTGCAACAGGTTGTGGCAGTGGTACATGAAAGGCCAGCCGTCGGTGACCTCACCAAAGCGCATCACCAGCTTCACCGTCTCGAAGCGATCAACGAGTACCACATCCTTGGGGCAGCGCTCGTGAGCGGGCGGTGGCACGCCGTTGCGCGCGAGCACCTCGAACGATACGCCGTGGATGTGCATGGGGTGCGCCATGTTCGAGTTGTTCACGATGTTCCAGACCTCGACGGAGTTAAGCCGCACGGTATCGTTCACCACATCCAGGTCGAACATGAGGCCATTGATCATGAACATGCCCATGCCCACCATGCCCATGCCGGTGATGGTCTTGGTGCGCGTGCGGATGCTCTCCGACTCCGATGGCATCGGTATGCTGATCAGCGCTGACGGCACTTCGGTGATGGGTTCGGGGGTAGGCGCGGCAACACGGATGCGCAGCACCGGGAAGTTGACGCCGTTGAGCAAGCTGCTCTCCCAAACCAAGTTACCGGAGCCGGGAACGGTGTTCGGCAATTCGGCGCCGTAGCTAATGAGCAAGAGGCTGTCGCCTTCCATGCCGGCGAGGTCGAGCAGCACCTCTGCTCGCTCGCCGTTGCTAAGCCAAAGGCGATCGGCGCTGGCCGGTGCTGGCAGCAGTCCAGCATCACCGGCGATCACCTGCAAGGGTTGGCCATTATCGAGCCCTAGCGCGTAGATGCGAGCGTTCGACCCATTGAGCAGCCGCAGCCGAACCACCTGCGCCGGGCATTCCAGATAGGGTCGTGGCGTGCCGTTCACCAGCACCGAATCGCCGAAGGGATAGAATGCGAAGTCGCCACTCGCATGGAATTTCCGGTCTTGGATCACCACGGGGAAATCATCCACGCCGTAGGTGCGCGGCAAGGCGAGCTGCTCCTCGTCCTCGTCGCGGACAATGATGAAACCCGCGATGCCGAAGTTGGCCTGCTCCGCAGTGAGTTCATGCGGATGCGGATGGTACCAGTAGGTGCCCGCAGGGTTCTTCACCGGGAATTCGGCCATGAACGAATCGCCGGGGTCGATGACGCGCTGTGGCCCGCCATCCATCTCGCCGGGCACATGCATGCCATGCCAGTGCATGCTGGTCATCTGGGCCAGCTGGTTATGCACCCAGATCCGCGCGGTGTCGTTGCGGTGCAGGACTAGCGTGGGGCCGAGGTACTCCGCGCTGGCGCCGTAGGTGTTGGTGTTGATGCCCGGATAGAACTGATGCACGTGCTCATCGGTCACCAAGTGAAAGGTGTCGAGGTCGAGTGCGGGCGGAATGGCGAGCGGGTTCTGCGCGAAGCTGGTTGAGGCGAGGAGCAGCAGCGGGAGAAGGGCGTATCGTGATGCCATTGTGTTTGATGATCGCGCCAACGTATGGCCAACGCGAATGCGCCGTCGTGACCTTCGTCAGCCAGCCATATTGCTCACTGCTGGTGCCCCACGATCACGCACCTTGCGCCCATGCCCGCATGGCTCAGCGAAACACCGGAGTTAATCACACTGCGTGTGCATGTGCAACCCGGCGCCAAGCGCACCGAGGTGGCGGGCACGCACGGCGATGCGCTGAAGATCCGCTTAGCCGCGCCGCCGGTGGATGGGCAGGCAAATGAGGCGCTCCTCTCCTACTTAGCTGATCAATTCGGCGTACCCAAACGGCAGGTTGAATTGGTGAGCGGACACACGAAACGTAGAAAAAGTGTGGTGGTGCATGGGCCGAAACGGAGGCCGGATGCGGGGTGGTGAGACCACCTGACCAAAGTCAATCCCTGCACTGACCAAGCTCACGAACTGACATTCCGGTGACGGGCACTTTCGCTGCGCCAAAGCCGGAATCTGATGAGCGTCATCTTCCTTCTGATCGCAGTGAGCACCGTGGTGGCGCTCTTCTTCCTCGCGGCATTCGTGCGCGCGGTGAAGAGCGGCCAATTCGACGATGACCGCTCACCTGCCGTCCGAATGCTCAACGAAGATTCTCCGCGCCAAAACAACAACCCATGACCGAGCGCTTCCAGTACGACAACCGAATCGTCAAGAACTTCCTGTTCGTCACCATCCTGTGGGGCATCGTGGGCATGCTCGTGGGCCTGATCATCGCCGTGCAGATGGTGGCCCAGAACACGCCACCCGATGCTTGGTACTTCTGGATCGTCCGTCCATTCACTTGGCTGGGCGAATTGGAGTGGACCAAGTTCGGCCGCCTTCGCCCGCTGCATACCAACGCGGTGATCTTCGCCTTCGTGGGCAACGCCATTTTCGCTGGCGTTTACTACAGCCTGCAGCGCCTGCTCAAAGCGCGCATGTTCAGCGATGCGCTGGGCAGGATCCACTTCTGGGGCTGGCAGCTCATCATCGTGCTCGCGGCGGTCACGCTGCCCTTGGGCATGACCACCGGCAAGGAATACGCTGAGCTCGAGTGGCCCATCGATATCCTGATCACCTTGGTGTGGGTGGTGTTCGGCATCAACATGTTCGGCACCATCCTGAAGCGTCGCGAGCGCCATCTGTACGTAGCCATCTGGTTCTACATCGCCACGTGGGTCACGGTGGCCATGCTGCACATCACCAACAGCATCGAGCTGCCCATCTCCCTCACCAAGAGCTATAGCTGGTATGCCGGCGTGCAGGATGCGCTGGTGCAGTGGTGGTACGGCCATAACGCGGTGGCCTTCTTCCTCACCACGCCCTTCCTCGGCCTGATGTACTACTTCATGCCGAAGGCGGCCAATCGCCCGGTATACAGCTACAAGCTCTCAATCATCCACTTCTGGGCGCTCATCTTCCTCTACATCTGGGCGGGTCCGCACCACTTGCTCTATAGCGCGCTGCCGGATTGGGCACAATCGCTGGGCACGGTGTTCAGCATCATGCTCATCGCACCCAGTTGGGGCGGCATGCTCAATGGCCTGCTCACCTTGCGTGGCGCGTGGGACCGCGTTCGGGAGGATCCCGTGCTGAAGTTCATGGTAGTGGCTGTTACATGCTACGGCATGGCCACGCTCGAAGGGCCGCTGCTGAGCCTGAAGAGCTGGAACGCCATGGCGCACTTCACCGATTGGATCATCGCGCACGTTCACATCGGAGGCATCGGCTGGAACGGCATGCTCACCTTCGGCATTGTCTACTGGATGGTGCCACGCCTCTTCGGCACCAAGCTCTACAGCACGAAGCTGGCCAACGCCCACTTCTGGCTGGGCACGCTGGGAATCGTGTTCTATGCCATCCCACTTTACCTGGCGGGCTTCTGGCAGAGTGGCATGTGGAAGCAGTTCACGCCCGATGGTTATCTGGTGTACAAGAACTTCCTCGATACGGTGATGGAGATCAAGCCTGCGTACTGGCTGCGCGCGCTCGGCGGCCTGCTCTACCTCAGCGGCGCCTTCATCATGGTGTACAACGTGGTGAAGACCGTGAAGTCCGGCAAGCTCATCGCGAATGAGGATGCCGAAGCTCCTGCCTTGGAGAAGGTCGCTGCTGAAGAAGGTGGTGGCCACTGGCACCGCTGGATTGAACGCCGCCCCATCCAGATGCTGGTGATCAGCTTGGTGCTCGTGGCTATCGGCGGCTTGTTCGAGATGGTGCCCACCTTCCTGGTGAAGAGCAACATCCCCACGATCAGCAGTGTGAAGCCTTACACTCCACTTGAGCTGCAAGGCCGGGACATCTATGTGCGCGAGGGCTGCTACACCTGCCATAGCCAGATGGTACGCCCCTTCCGCAGCGAGACCGAACGCTACGGTGAGTATGCCAAGGCAGGAGAGTTCGTGTACGACCACCCCTTCCAATGGGGCAGCCGCCGCACCGGTCCGGATCTGCTGCGCGAAGGCGGCAAGTATGGCCATAGCTGGCACTACTACCACATGTACGACCCCACCAGCATGAGCCCCGGCTCGCTGATGCCCCCGTACACGCACCTCTACGAGCACGACCTCGACACCACCACCACGAAGAAGAAGATCGAGGCCATGCTCACCATGGGCGTGCCCTACGACAAAGAGCCTTACAGCCCCGGCTTCTCTGATCGCGCCAACGCGCACCTCATGCAGCAGAGCGATGCGATCGTCGCCGGACTGAAGAAGGACAACATCGACGCGGACTGCAACAAGGAGATCATTGCCTTGATCGCCTACCTGCCACGCTTGGGCACCGACATCCAGGTGAAAGAGGTAACACAACGCTAATCGACACGGCCATGCTCAAGTTCATCAAAGGTCACCTCACCTCCATCGATCACGTGGACCTCTTCCCCGTGATGGCCTTCCTCATCTTCTTCACCCTCTTCATCGGCGTGCTGCTCTGGGTGCGCGTGATGCGACGCGACCAAGTGGACCACATGAGCGCGCTCCCCCTCGCCGACGATTGCAACAATGCCACCACCAACCATGCGCACTGAACGAACCAACCTCCAACGGACGCTCACCGTGGCTGCCCTGGTCACGCTCACCCTGGGTGCCGCAGCGCAGGATGCTCCCACCGCCCCTGCTGCTGAACCATTCATTCCTGTGAGCGGCACCGTGAACTACGTGATGATGGGCCTCGCCGTGGTGCAAGTGGTGCTGATCCTGGCCATGAGCTCCATTCTGCGCACCATGATGGGCAGCACCGGCTGGATGCGAAAGCTCTCCGAGCGCGCAACGAAGTCCGCAGTGCTGTTGCCTTTGCTCATGCTGGCAGGTTCAGCGCATGCACAAGCCTATGTAGAGCCCCGCACCACGATGAACCATCAAGAGCTCTTCTACCTGCTCCTGGTGATCAACATCTTCCTCTTCGTCGTGCTCATGGTGCAGATCAATCTGCTGCGCGGCACCATGCGTGCCATCACGGGCGTGTTCGAGGAGCAAGGCGCCACTAGTCCTGCTGCGGCCAAGAGTCCCTCGGTGATCAATAACCTCATGGGGCTGCTCACGAAGCGTCCCAGCAAAGAGGTGGAGGAGCGCGACCTGCTCATGCACCATGAGTACGACGGCATCCGCGAGTTGGACAACGTGCTGCCACCGTGGTGGGTGTGGTTGTTCTATGGCACCATTGCATGGGGCGTTCTTTACCTCGTGAACATGCACGTGACGCAGTCTTGGAACGACTCGCACGAAGAGTACATCGCTGAGATGGAGCAGGCCAAAGCCGATGTCGCCGCTTTCGTGGCGCGCGCAGGTGCCGCTGTTGATGAGAACACTGTGACCGTGACAACTGACGCCGGCGCGCTCGCAGGAGCAAAGGAGACCTTCGTCACCTATTGCGCTGCTTGCCACGGAGCGGATGGCGCAGGCGCTGAGACCAGCGTGGGACCGAACCTCACCGATGCCTACTGGTTGCACGGCGGTGGCATCAAGGATGTCTTCAAGACCATCAAGTACGGCGTGCCGGAGAAGGGCATGATCAGCTGGAAGAGCCAGTTGAAGCCGAACGAGATCCAAGCCATTGCCAGCTACATCCTCAGCCTGCAAGGAACAGGCGGCCCCACCCAGAAAGCCCCGCAGGGCGATTTATGGAAAGGCGATGCTGCGCCTGCCGACACGACCGCGACCATGACCGATACCGTGCGTGTGGCGATGAATCCTTGAGAAGTTCATTCCTATTCGCGCAACGGGCGTTCATCACGAGCGCCCGTTGTGCTTTGTGCATTCATACCGATCCGGAGCAAGCCCGCGCTTTGTGATTCATGTCACGGCACGGAACTGACCAATGTCAGCTGATCCCGGAGAGAGTCCCGGAGCTTTGCTGGCGAAAAGCCGCTGCAGGCTGACATCCATCACCACCCGCAGCAACCAACGCAACGAGCATGTCCCAGCAACCGGCGCACCTTGCCCGCGATGCACGCGCCGAAGCCGAGCGCGATGAGAGCTTCCGTGATTCCATCAGCACGGTTGACAGGCAAGGCAAGCGCATCTGGATCTATCCGAAGAAACCAAGCGGCAAGTGGACCACGCGCCGTCAGTGGCTCGCCTACGCGCTACTGGCCTTGCTGCTAACCGGGCCCTTCCTGCGCATCGGCGGCGAGCCGCTGCTCATGATCAATGTGCTGGAGCGGCGCTTCGTGTTCTTCGGGCAAACATTCTGGCCGCAGGACTTCTTGATCTTCGTGATCGGCCTGCTCGCGTTCATCGTATTCGTCGCGCTCTTCACTGTGGCCTTCGGTCGCCTCTTCTGCGGATGGGCCTGTCCGCAGACCGTATTCATGGAGCATGTGTTCCGCCGCATCGAATACCTGATCGAGGGCGATTGGAAGCATCAGCAACTGCTGAACAAAGAACCCATGAGCGCCAAGAAGCTCGGCAAGAAGACGCTGAAGCACGCCGTCTTCTTCGCCATCAGCTTCATAATCGGCAACACCTTCCTGGCCTATCTCATCGGCAGCGAGGAGTTGATCCGCATCATCACGGAGCCACCAGCAGAGCACTTCGGCGGGCTCGTGGCCATGTTCGCATTCAGCGGAGCTTTCTACGGAAACTTCGCCTTCTTCCGCGAGCAAGCCTGCACCACCGTGTGCCCCCTACGGCCGTTTGCAAGGCGTGCTCATGGATCGCAAGAGCGTGGTGATCGCCTACGACCATGCGCGCGGCGAGAAGCGAGCTACGTGGCGCAAGGCCGAAGATCGCGCAGCCGTAGGCAAGGGCGATTGCATCGATTGCAAGGCCTGCGTGCATGTGTGCCCCACAGGAATCGACATCCGCAACGGCACGCAGCTCGAATGCGTGAACTGCACCGCCTGCATCGATGCGTGCGACCACATCATGGACAGCGTGGGCCTGCCGAAAGGCCTGGTGCGCTACGCCAGCGAGGATGAGATCAGCGCGAAGAAGCCCTTCACCTTCAACCTGCGGATGAAGGCTTACACCGCTGTGCTGCTCGTGCTGGTGGGCGCGCTCACAGCGCTTATCGCCACACGCAGTGAGACTCGCACTACCTTCCTGCGCACGCCGGGCATGCTCTTCCAAGAGCGCCCCGATGGACGCATCAGCAACCTGTATGCGCTGAAGGTGGCCAATAAGACGCCGCGCGAATTGCCCTTGCGCTTCGAGCTGCTCGACGTGGAGGGCGGCGAAGTGATGGTGGTGGGCAAGCCGATCGTGCTGCAACCCGGTGAACTCGCCAGCTCCGAAGCCTTCCTCATACTGCCCCGCGAAGCCGTAACCACCACGAAGAACAGAGTGGTCGTCGGCGTCTTCAGCGGCGACAAGCTCTTGGAGAAGGTGAAGACGAACTTCCTGGGGCCGATCAATGGACAAGCACCACGATGATGCAGCGCAAGCAAGCGGGGTCGGGCCTCGCGGCGGCGCGGGCACGCCTGATGCCATGGAAGTGTAACGTCGAGGCGCTGCCTCGACCGTGATGACCATGGCGGTGTAACGGGGCCCCCGCCGGGGGCGGGGGCCGGGGGCCAGCGAGAATGGAAAATGTAAAATGAAGAATGTAGAACTCTAAACTGGAGAACATGAACTGGGGAAAAGGACTTGCCATCAGCCTCATCGCCTTCGCCGCGATGATGGCCGCTTTCGGGATTGCCAGTGCGCGCCGCACCGAGACGCTCGTGACCGAGAACTACTATGCTGAAGAACTCAAATACCAAGAGCGCATCGACGCGCAGTCCCGGACCAATGCCTTGAGCGCACCAGTGAGCATCGTGCTCGCCGATGATCGCGTGCAACTCCGCTTCCCCGTTGAGATGGAAGGGAAAGCCATCACCGGAAGCCTGAAGCTGTTGCGCACGAACGATGCCCGCGCCGATCGCGATGTCGCCATAGCCGCAGAGAGCGACGGTTCGTTCACTTCAGAAGCCCTCGACCTGTGGCCGGGCCGATACGATGCCTCCTTGGAGTGGCAGGTTGACGGCATCACCTATCACACCGCGGAGAAGCTGGTTGTGCAATGAACCCGTTGCTGGGCACGGCTTTGATCCTGGGTGTTGCAGGCAGCGCGCATTGCTTGGGCATGTGCGGGCCCATCACCTTGGCCGTGCCTTCGCCGCGCAACGATTGGCGTTCGAGGCTCTCGAGCACACTGCTTCTGAACACCGGACGCATCGCCACCTACGCGCTCATCGGTGCGGCCTTCGGGGCATTCGGCCATGGCTTGCGATTGGCGGGCCTTCAGCAAGCAGCTTCCGTCGTGGCTGGCATTGTGCTCTTAGTGAGCATCGTGGTGCCTGGCCTCTTGGAGCGGTGGCTGCCTGCATCGCGGGGTGCAATCCTTATCGGTCGCTTGCGCTCTATGCTCGCGCGAAACCTGAAGCGCACGGCTCCAGAAGCGCTCGTGCTTACTGGCATGCTCAACGGGCTTTTACCATGCGGCTTGGTGTACGCAGCAGCCATCGGATCCACCGTAATGGGCAATGCGCTGGATGGCGCGCTTTACATGGCGCTCTTCGGATTGGGCACTTGGCCTTTGCTCATCGCCCTGCGCATGGGCAGCGGCTTGCTGGGATCCAGCGCGAGGGCGGCTTTGCGCAGAGCCTCGCCGGTATTGGTGGGCATCGTTGCTGTGCTACTGGTACTGCGAGGACTCGACCTGGGTGTCCCCTATCTGAGTCCGAGTGCGCCATTGGTGGGTGCCGAGGCATCGGTATGCCACACGTCGGCTCCGTGATGATCCTCACGGACGATGGCCCCGGGCTGTCGCACATTTGACCCACAACAAAAACCTACCCGCATGAAACCGAACATGGGTTCCACCGACCGCATCCTGCGCATCATCATCGCAGCCGTGATTGCCATCCTCTACTTCACCGGCACCATCGAAGGCACCTTGGGCCTCGTGCTCCTGATCCTCGCTGGTGTGTTCGTGCTCACGAGCCTGATCAGCTTCTGCCCGCTCTACGCGCCTTTCGGCATCCGTACATGCAAGCGCTGAAACGGAACTGGCTGCTCACGGGGGCGGTGGCGATTGGCGGAGCTGCGCTGGGCTGGCTCTATTGGCGCTACTTCGGCTGCACCAACGGCTGCGCCATTACAAGCAGCCCGCTCAACAGCAGTCTTTATGGCGCGCTCATGGGAGTGCTCCTTCTGCATTCCTTCAAGAAGCCCGTGAGCACCGCGGCTTGAAGGCGTTGTCGGCCTCCGGAGCTTTAGACCACATCTTTGGCCCAACGAAAAGGACCATGAGAACCAGCACCTTGCTACCGACCATCTTCTTCACGCTCCTCGTAACTGCCTGCACCGCGCAGAGCGGCAATGTGGTGGATACGCGCACGCTTCAGGCTGAACTCGCCAAGGGCGGCATTCAGCTCGTTGATGTGCGCACCCCGCAGGAATGGTCAACTGGCCGCATCGAAGGCGCTCAGCACATCGATTGGTTCAGGGACGATTTCAAGACCGAAGCAGCCAAACTGGATAAAACTAAGCCGGTGCGCCTCTATTGCGCTTCTGGTGGCCGGAGCGAAGAGGCTCGCGCGGTGCTGCGCGAACTTGGATTCAAAGACGTGAAGGACCTTGACGGCGGCATTCAGGCATGGCGCAAGGCGGGTGCGCCGATCACGCGATGATCAGGCCTTGATGGCCGTAGGGTGCAGCTCCACGTAGCCGCGCCCGAGCTCCACCAGACCGCGCACACGCAGCTGCTGCAATAGGCGCGTGATCACTTCGCGTGGCGATCCGAGTTCATCGGCGATGTCCTGGTGCGTGATGTTGAGCCGATGCGTTCCGGTGGCTTGCGAGCGCTTCGTCAAATAAGCCCAGAGCTGCTCATCCAGCTTGCGGAAGGCCACCACCTCAAAGGCCTCCAAGATCTCCTGATAGCGTTGCGCCTGTTGCTCGTTCACGTACTTCCGCCATTCGGGGTAAGCCATCCACGAATCCACGTAGCGGACCGGGATCAGCAGCAGATCGGCATCCTCCTCCACGATGGCACGCACGCCGCTCTCGCGCTTCGATACGCAGCAGGTGAGCGATGAGGCGCACGTCTCGCCGGGCATGATGTGATAGAGGTATCGCTCCCGGCCCTCGCTATCCTGAGCGAGTATGCGCAAGCTGCCTTCCTGGACGATGGGCACATGCGTGATCGGATCGCCCACGCGCATCATCTCGGTGCCAGCGGCTAGCTTCCGATGAATGGCGACTTCATCGAATTCCTTGTGCAATCCGGGTTCGGCGAACATGGCGCCAATGTATGACCAGCGCTCACCGCCATCCGCAGAATCCTAGCCAAGCGCTATTCTGCTCCCTTCACCCTGCCTACCGCGCAGCTCACGAACGACTTCATCTTCTCCAAGGTTCCACCAGTGCCAGCCTCCGGGTATCCGAGCCGATGAAGTACTGCGCGTAACTCTGTAGCGTCCAAGGCGCCATCGTGCTGCACCTGCACGGTATCCGATTCGGCATCAACCACCACATCCGTGACGCCATGAAGCGCCAGCACATTGCGGCGGATCGTATTGGCGCAGCCTCCGCATTTCAGATTGTCCACATGGACTGCCTCGGTTCGCATCGTGATGTGTTTGCTGGTTCCAAAGGAACCCGAATGCTGCGCGGATCCCGGTGATATCGCTCGCCTGAAGCACTGACGGATGTCAGTCCGGCCACATACCAGCCCCGATAGGTTTGCCCATCATGCTATCGCGGCCTATTGAATCAATCGGTGAACTCCTGCGGGAATTGTTGCGCCACCGCGACCCCGCCGCATACCCCAGCATCTTGGCGCGCTATCAAGTGCCCAGCCACGATCTGGAGCCCTATTTCCGCTGGAACTCCAAGCACTACACGCGCACCTGCATCCATCGCAGCGAGGAATTCGAGCTGCTGGTGATCTGCTACGAACCGGGGCAGCGCACAAGCATCCACGACTACGACAGCCAGACCGCGTGGATCCATCCGCTCATGGGCGAGGTGATCGAGGAAGTGTACCAGCCGATCCCGCAAGGCGGGCTGAGCCTGCTGAGCGAGAAGCACCTGCTGCCTGGATCCGATGATGTGCTCACCAACGGGCGCGCCATACATCGCTTCATCAATCCGGGTCCCGGCAGGGCCGTTACCCTTAATCTTTACGCGAAGCCGATGAGCAAGTGGCGCGTGTACGATGAGCGCACCGGCAGCCCCAGCATTTCACCAGCTGGCCCGCCGCGATGAACCGTCACGCGGAGGTTCACGGCTACCTTGCCGCCATGCTCAAGAGCACGGAGGGCGCTTTCGCGCAGTCGGACACCGCACGGGTTTGCGAGCTGCTGTTCATGACGGCCACCGAAGGCCTTGTGGTGGTTGATGTGAGCGGGAAGATCATCATGCAGAACCCCAGCATGGCCCGCATGTTCGGCTATGAAGACTCGGAACTGCTTGGCCGTTTGATCGAAGACCTCTTGCCCGATACGATGCGCGCCAAGCACAAGGCGCACCGCGCGGCCTACGAGCAGAAACCGGTTCAGCGCTCCATGGGATCGGGCATGGAACTCAAGGGCCAGCGCAAGGATGGCAGCGTATTCCCCGTGAAAGTGAGCCTGAACCATTTCAAAGTGGAAGAGCAGCGCTATGTGATGGCGCTGGTCACGGACATCACCCTTCGACGGCTGGCCGAGGATGAGCTGGTGCGCACCAATGTGGAGCTGGAGGATCGCGTGGAGCACCGCACGGCCGAGCTGAAGGAGGCGCAAGAGGGACTGAAGCGCGCGTTGGAGAAGGAGCGTGAGCTCCACGCGCTCAAGAGCCGCTTCGTGAGCATGGCCAGCCATGAATTCCGCACGCCGCTGAGCACCATCATGGGCAGCATCGATCTCATTGGCCGCTATGCGAGCGACGATGAGAAGGTGGACAAGCATGTGAAGCGCATCCGCTCCAAGGTGCGCGAGCTCACCGCCATGCTCAACGAATTCCTATCGCTCGAGCGCATCGAGCAAGGCATCGTTGAGGTGAAGCCTGCCGAGATCGACATCGTGCATCAGTGCATTGAGCAGATCGAGGAATTGCGAGGGCTTGCCAAACCGGGCCAGAGCATCGATTACGACCACGAAGGCACCGAGCGCATGGTGACCACCGACCCGCAGATGCTCGGCCATGTGATCACCAACCTCGTGAGCAATGCCGTGAAGTACAGCCCCGCCGGAACACCGGTGGCGCTGCGCACCCGCATCCACCAGGGCCGGCTCACCATCACCGTCACCGACCAAGGCGTTGGAATCCCCGCTGAGGACCAGCAGCATCTCTTCGACCGTTTCTTCCGGGGCAGCAACGTGATGACCATCCAAGGCACGGGCCTCGGCCTCAACATCGTGAAACGCTACCTCGACCTGCTTGGCGGCGGCATCACCTTCACCAGTGAACCAGGCCGAACCATCTTCACCGTGGATCTGCCGCAGCGCATCGCCGGCTCGTGAACAGAACAACAACTCCTCCCATGAGAACCATCCTCCTGATCGAAGACGACGCCGACATGCGCGACAACACGGCCGAGATCCTCGAACTCGCCAACTACCGCGTGCTGAAGGCCGAGAACGGAAGGCGTGGCGTTGAGATCGCGCGCAAGGAGAACCCTGATCTCGTGCTCTGCGACATCATGATGCCCGAGCTCGATGGCTACAGCGTGCTGCATCTGCTGGGTAAGGATCCCGCCACCGCCGAGCTGCCCTTCATCTTCCTCAGTGCGAAGACCGAGCGCATCGACATCCGCAAGGGCATGGAACTGGGCGCCGACGATTACCTCACCAAGCCCTTCGAGGAAAGCGAATTGCTGAACGCCATCGAGGGCCGCTTGAAGCGCAGCGAGCTCTTCCGCAGGGGATTCGATGGCGGGCTCGATGGCCTGAACCGTTTCATGGAGCAGGCCCGCGGCCTGAATGCCTTGAAGGACCTGAGCAAGGACCGCAAGACGCGCAAGCTGCCCGCCAAGGAGATGCTCTTCCACGAAGGCGATGAGCTGCGCCAAGTGCCCTACCTCATCAGCGGCAAGGCGCGCACCTTCAAGATCAACAACGACGGCAAGGAGTTCGTGACCGGCCTGCATGGCCCTGGGGAATTCATCGGCTACATGGGGCTGCTGGAGAACGGATTCGCGCTTGAAGCCGCCGAGACCATGGAGCCCAGCGAGATCGCCCTGGTGCCGCGCGAGGATCTGCTTGCCCTGCTCTACAAGGACCGCGACGTGAGCATCCGTTTCATCAAGATGCTCGCGCGCGACGTGAAGGAGAAGGAGCAGCACCTGCGTGCGCTCGCCTATGCCAGCGTGCGCCAGCGCGTGGCGCAAGCACTGCTCAGGATACACGAGCGTTTCGCGGAGAAACCGGAGAACAGCCTTGGCGTGAAGATCAGCCGCGAGGATCTGGCCACCGTGGTGGGCACCGCCACCGAATCGCTCATCCGTTGCCTCACCGACCTGAAGGAGGACAGCCTGATCGAGACGCACGGTCGCGAGATCATGATCAAGGACAAGGCGCGGCTGGAGAAGGTGGCGAGCCGTTAATTGCGGGGGTGGAAGCCCACTTTGCCTTCTTCTTCGGGCTGCTGCTGATCGCCGAGATCCTCGGCACCATCGGCGGTTTCGGATCCAGCATGCTGGTGATGCCGCTGGCCAGCCTCTTCCTGCCCTTCGATCAGGCACTCGGCCTCACCGCATTGTTCCACGTCTTCAGCAACGCCGCCAAGATGATCCTCTTCCGCGATGGCGTCTCGTGGCGCTTGCTCTATTGGCTCGGCATCCCGGCCGTGATCGGCGTCATCATCGGAGCGCGGGCGACCGTGCTTTTCGATGAGCGCATGCTCGCTTTGGCGCTCGGATCCCTGCTCGTCATCCTCGGTGTCCTACTCTTCATCCGCAGCGATTGGAAACTGCCGGCATCGAATGCGAATGCCGCCATCGGTGGCATCGTCAGCGGAGGGATCGCTGGCCTGGCAGGCACCGGAGGTGCGGTGCGTGGCATCACGCTCGCGGCTTTCGGCCTGTCGAAGCATGCCTTCGTGGCCACGAGCGCTTGGATCGATATGGGCGTCGACCTGAGCCGGAGCGTCGTGTACGCCTCACAAGGCTTCATGACCGAGCGCGTGCTCGCCTACCTGCCGATCATGGCCGTTGCGAGCTTCGGCGGCAGCTGGCTCGGCAAGCGCATACTCATGCGCATACCGCAAGAGCGTTTCCGGCGCATCGTGCTCGCCTTGGTGATCGCTATGGGCGCCATCACTGTTTGGCAGGCCTGGCCAGCTTAGGAACGGGCGCGGTACTTCGCCCAGTTGATCAGCAGCACGCCACTGAGGATCACCAGCAAACCGGTGATCTCGTTGAAGCCCAGCGCCTCGTTGCCCAACCATACGCCCAGCAGCACGGCGACAACCGGATTCACATACGCATAGGTGCTCACCTGCGTGGCGGGCCGCACGCTCAACAGCCACACATAAGCGCTGAAGCCGATGATGCTTCCGAAGACAATGAGGTAGGCCTCTGCGATCCATGCATTCGTTGGCACATCGGCGAAGGAGAACCCCTCCCACTCGCCGCGCAGCGCGCTCACCACCAAGAAACAGGTGGCGCCCGTGAGCATCTGCCACGCGCTGTTCGACGTGTTGGAGAGCTGCACCGGATTGTACTTGCTCCACACCGAGCCCGCAGGCCATGCGAGTATGCCCACCGCCAGCACCGCGATCGCCGTGGCCTCGGCCTCGAAGCCCGCATCGGTGAGCTGCGCGCTGAGCCGCTCGCGGAAGAGCAGCCACACGCCCGCGATGCCCGCCGCGATGCCGATCATGGTGAACGGGCTGCGGAAGTTGACGCCCCATTGCGGCTTATCGATCAGTGTGAAGGAGAGCGGCGCAACAGCGATGGCGATGGCCGCCACGCTGCTGGGCACCGTTTGCTGCGCCCATACCACCGCGCCATTACCGATGAAGAGCAAGAGGAAACCCACGAGCACGGTCTTCCACAGGCCGCTGGGCGGGATGAGCGCGAAGCCTTGCGCCTTGGCCATGCCGAACATGATCACGCTGGCCACCGCGAAGCGCAAGCCGCCGAGCATGAAGGGCGGGAAACCCGTGAGCGCCTCCTTGATGCCGTAATAGGTGCTGCCCCAGATGAGGTAGATGGCCGCGAAGGCGAGGATCACCTTGAGGCGGGAGGTTGGCTGCCGGGCGCGGCTGTTCACGCTCACTCCCGAGGTGCCACTCGCGCTCCTGCGGCGGCGCGGTACCTCGCGCGCCAGCCGGGCCTCCTCGCGCCGCCATCGGCCTCGCTTCAATCGCGCGCCTGCGCCCGCGGGGCGGCGGCCCTGCCTCCCGGATCAGTATCGTGCTGCTCATGCCCTCGCGATCGCCTCCGCGAAGCGCTCCACCTCCTCTTCCGTGTTGTAGTAGCTGAGCGATGCGCGCATGATGCTGTCGATGCCGCGCTCCTTCAGGTCGAGCCAGGCCCAATCGAAATTGGTGACGCTGGTGTTGATGCCCTGTGCGCGCAATACGAGCAGCAACTGGTTCAGGTCGCGGCCCTCGATGGTGAAGGTGTTGATGCCGCTCGGTCGCGTGCCCTGATCGCGCACCTGCACGCCGGGCAAGGCATTCAAGCGTTCGCGCAGCAAGGTGGATAAGGAGAGGATGCGCGCTTGGATGGCATCCAATCCCCACGACAGTGCATGATCAACAGCGGCGCCCATGCCCAACCGATCGGCGATGTTGTGCTCCATCACCTCGAAGCGCTTGGCATCGGGCTTCCACTCGAAGCTGTCGCGGCCGGTCCACTTGGCGGAATGGATGTCGATGAAGATGGGGTCGAGCTTCTCCATGGCTTCGCGGCGCACGAATAAGTAGCCCGTGCCGCGTGGGCCACGCAGGAATTTCCGTCCGGCGCCGGTGAGCAGGTCGCAGCCGATACGCTGCGCATCAACCGGCATCTGGCCCACGGCCTGACAGGCATCGAGCAAGTAGATCGCATTGGATCCGCGCAAGGCAGCGCCCACCTCCTCCACCGGATTCACCTTGCCGTTGCTGTTGGTGATCTGCGTGATGGCCACCAGCTTCACGCGCTCGTCGAGCATGCCTTTCAATGCAGCGATGTCGATGAGGCCATCGGCGTCGCTGGGCACCACTTCCAACGATGCGCCCACTTGATCGCAGCGGCGACGCAAGGAGAGCCAGTTGCTGTTGTACTCGTTGTCGGCGGTGAGCACGCGGTCGCCTTGCTTGAGCGGCACGCTGTGGAAGGCGCGGTGCCAGCTCTGCGTGGCGCCATCGGTGAAGGCGATCTCATCGGCGCGGCAATTCAGCAGCGTGGCGAAGGAGGAGTAAACCGCATTGACCGCTTCTGCCTTCTTGGCGGCGGCCTCGTAGCTGCCCATCATCGCTTCCAGGCGCGTATGCTCCAGCACGGTATCGAGCACGGGCTGTGGCATCAGTCCGCAACCGGCATTGTTGAAGTGGATGACGTGCTCGCAGCCGGGCGTAAGGGCGCGGGCTCGGGCGACGTCGAAGGCGGTGGCGATCATGCGGCGCGGAAACTACCAGAGTGATTCGCCTCGATGCCCTCACCTGCTGCGTTGATCTTCACTCAATTGCGCAGATTCGTTCTTTTCCACCTTTTGCTTCGCCAAAAGGTGGAGCCACAAGGCGCCCACGATCCAAGTCCAGGCGGCTCGGCTACCACACAGGCTCTCCGCACTGGCACGCCGACCGCCCGGCCCGCGCGGATCGTGGACACCTACCGCACACGTCCTGGCGCAAGCAAGCACGCGCAAGCTTCGTGATGGAAACCAAAGACGAATCGAACTACATGGCCAACTACCTTCGCCACGTACCCGAAAGAACGCCATGTCACGCACCAAGTCCGCCCCCGAAGCCGAGATCAGCCTGAGCGAGCTGAGAGAAGAAGTCCTGCGCGATTACGCCCTCTGCGTGCTGAGCCGCGAAGCCAGCCTCATAGGCCGCAAGGAAGTGCTGGGCGGCAAGGCCAAGTTCGGCATCTTCGGCGATGGCAAGGAGCTGGCCCAGGTGTGCATGGCCAAGCAGTTCCGCGATGGCGATTGGCGCAGCGGCTACTACCGCGACATGACCTTCATGTTCGCCATCGGGCAGCTCACCGTTCAGCAATGGTTCGCGCAGCTGTACGCCCACGCCGATGTGAATGCCGACCCCAGCAGCGCCGGACGCAGCATGAACGGCCACTTCGCCACGCGCAGCCTCGACGACAACGGCGAGTGGAAGGACCTGATGGCCCAGCCGAACTCTTCGCCCGACATCTCGCCCACCGCAGGACAGATGCCGCGCCTGCTCGGCCTCGCGCAAGCCAGCAAGGTGTTCCGCAACAACGAAGCCCTGCACAGCTACACGCACCTCACCGACCGTGGCAACGAAGTCGCCTTCGGCACCATCGGCGATGCCAGCACCAGCGAGGGACACTTCTGGGAGACCATGAATGCCGCCGGTGTGCTGCAAGTGCCAATGGCCATGAGCGTGTGGGACGATGGTTGGGGCATCTCGGTGAGCAAGGCCTACCAGACCACCAAGGGCAGCATCAGCACTTTGCTGCAAGGCTTCCAGCGCGAGCCGGGCACCAATGGCATCGAGATTTTCAAGACCAAGGGCTGGGACTATGTCTCGCTGAACCGCACCTACGAAACAGCCATCACCCTGTGCCGTTCGGAACAAGTGCCCGTGCTCATCCACGTGGAAGAGGTGACGCAGCCGCAGGGCCACAGCACCAGCGGCAGCCACGAGCGCTACAAGAGCACCGTGAGCGATTGGATCCGCGACAAGGACGGCGCGCCCATGCAAGAGGTGCCGCTGCTCGAATGGTACAAGGTGTACGACTGCAACGTGAAGTTCCGCGAATGGATCCTGAATGCGCGTCCGGGTGGCGAGCTGATCGCCAGCGTGGAAGAGTTGGATGCCATTGAAGCACAAGCGAAGGCCGATGCGCGCGCGGGACAGAAAGCGGCTTGGAAGGCTTTTCAGGATGAAGTGAAGCTGGAGCTGAGCGATGTGGCCTTCCTCATCGAAGCTCTAGCCGCAGCGCGCTACCCCGAAGGCTCGAACACGGCTGACGTGATCAACGGCATCGCCAAGGAGCTGCGCAGCGAAATGAATCCCGGTCGCAAGGAGGTGCTCAGCGCCGCGCGCAAAGCGTTGCTCTTGGCCACCACCGCCGACCCCATCGCTCGCCAGCCTTTGGTGGACTGGATCGACTCTGCACTGGCCACCAACGCCGACCGCTACGGCTCGCACCTCTACAGCCAAAGCGCCAAGAGCTGCCTCAACGTGCGCGAAGTGCCCGTGGAGTACGCCACCGATGAGGTGGTCGATGGCCGCCTCATCATCCGCGACAACTTCAAGGCGCTCTTCGAGCAGGAGCCGCTGCTGCTCACCTTCGGCGAGGACACCGGCAAGATCGGCGACGTGAACCAGGGCATGGAAGGCATGCAGGCCCAGTTCGGTGAGTTGCGCGTCTCCGACACCGGCATCCGCGAGGCCACTATACTCGGGCAAGGCATGGGCATGGCGCTGCGCGGGCTGCGCCCCGTGGCCGAGATCCAATACCTCGACTACCTGCTCTACTGCCTGCAAGGCATGAGCGACGATCTGGCCACCGTGCACTGGCGCACCAAGGGCGGACAGAAATGCCCGCTCATCGTGCGCACGCGCGGTCACCGCTTGGAAGGCGTATGGCACAGCGGCAGCCCCATGGGCATGATCCTGAGCAGCGTGCGCGGCGTGGTGGTGTGCGTGCCCCGCAACATGCAGCAGGCCGCAGGCATGTACAACACCCTGCTGCAAAGCGACGACCCCGCACTGGTGATCGAATGCCTCAACGGCTACCGCAGCAAGGAACGCTTGCCCAGCAACCTCGGCGCCTTCACCGTGCCCATTGGTGAAGTTGAAGTGGTGCGCGAAGGCACGGACCTCACCCTCGTGAGCTACGGAAGCACATTCAACATCTGCGCGAAGGCCTTCGAAACACTCGAGGCCCTGGGCATCAGCGTGGAGCTGATCGATGCGCGCACCCTCCTCCCCTTCGACCGCGCGCACCGCATTGTAGAGAGCCTGCAAAAGACCAATCGCTTGCTGGTTGTTGATGAGGACGTGCCCGGCGGCGCCAGTGCCTACATCCTGCAACACATCTTGGAAGAGCAGGGCGGCTACCAATACCTCGATGCCACGCCCAGCACGCTCACCGCCAAGGCCCACCGCCCTGCTTACGGCAGCGATGGTGATTACTTCAGCAAGCCGAGCGTGGAGGATGTGGTGGAGAAGGTGGTGGGGATGTTGGGCGAGTAGGCTCTTACAACGGACCTATCTTCGTGGCATGTTCATCGAGCGCACCAACAAAGAAGTCATCATCCGCCTACCGGCATCGGTAGATGCAGATGACTTACAGGAGTTCCTGGACTATGCGCGCTACAAGGAGCTCACCAAGGGCTACAAGACACCGCAGCGCGTGGTGGATGCCCTTGCTGCAGAGGTGAACCGCAAGTGGTGGGCTAAGAACCGCAAGCGGCTGACGAAGTGAAGCCACTTCCTGTGCAAGGTCTGCTGTCTTCAGCGAGCCTGCGACCTTGAGTAAAGCTTGTCCTTGATTCGGCGCAGGATATCCGAAAACGAGAGACCCTGCCCTAGTGGATATCGCAGAAATGTTGGAACCAAGGGACGCGCCTCCCCTCCGCCTAGATTTGCACTATGCACTCGCACGAACATGGCTTACCGGTCTCTATAACGCAGGTGCTCGCGTGGATACGCGAATGCACCACGCAGGAGAAGAAGGTCTTGTTGCGCACCCTGCTCGACGATACCGCAGCGCTCACCATTGCCAGTGAGCCCAGCCTTGCGCGCGATTGGGACGGTGCCGCTGAGGACGAAGCGTGGAAGGACTTATAAGGCGAGATCGTCGTGATACCAATTATGCCTGCGCAAAGTCTGCTCTCTTCAGCGACCCTACGACCTCGAACAAAGCTCTCCTTCCTAGTCGCCGCAGGGTCCTCGTTTCGCAAACGCATGGCAGAACAAAATGCAGGAATCGCTCTGCATGCTGTGCTGAGCCGATCCAGCAACCGGTCCGGCGCCCTACTGCAATACCATCCGTTCGCGCAGGATCCTCCCCTCGCGCTCCAGCATGATCACGTAAGTGCCACGCGCCCATCCGCTCGCGTCAATCCACTGCTGGTCGGCACGTAGGGTGCGCACCAGCAAAGCGCGGCCGGTCACATCAACAACGCGCATCTCATCGTTCACGCGGCCGCTCACACGCACCAGGTCGCTGGCCGGATTGGGCACCACGGACAGCACATTGGCGCGTTCATCATTTTCCGGCACGCCCACCCCGATGCCCGTGTGGTAGCGCAACACCACGAAATCGTTGCCAGTGGGAGCGCCCTGCCCAGAGGATCCGACGAGCACCGCCTTGCCATCGGCATCGAGCGCGAGGTCGGTGCCGTATCCGTTCTGCCCGAAGCTGGTTGTTACCACTCCCTCATCGTCGAAGCCCATGTCTGCGGTGCCATCGGGTAGTACCACGGCCACCAGGAAGTTGGTGCCCCAGGTGCCACCGACCACGATACGGCCATCGGGCGCCAAGGCCATGCCGCCCGCGAGGTTGATGCCCGGATGCGGCGATTGGAAGATGCCATCGCCAGCGAAGGTGTTGTCCAACGCGCCGTCGAAATCGTAACGAAGCACCACCAGGAAGACGAAGGGCATGGAGGTGGTAGCACCTGCCACCAGGATCTTGCCATCGGCAGGCTGGATCGCCACCGACGTAGCGGCATCATCGCCGGTGGAGAGCGCCGTGACAACGATGCCATCGCCATCCAAACTGGGATCGAGTGATCCATTCTGCGCCAGGCGGACCAGGGCGATGTTCCTGTCGGCGCCGCCACCGCAATTCCCAGCGACGAGGATGGTGCCACCGGGTTCCATCACCAAGGCAGAAGCGTCATCATCATCCGGAGTGATGTCGATGGTGGCGAATCCATCGCCATCGAAGGTGGGGTCAAGCGCGCCGAATGGCGTGTAGCGCGCCACCACGAACATGTTGTTGGAGGGCGCCTCGGTAACCGCACCGCAGGCCACGATGTAACCATCGTCCAGAATGGCTACCGAGCCGAAGCCCCCACCGTTGAGCAACGCATTTACCTGGATCCCGCCAGTGCCGAAGTTCGGATCGAGCTCCCCATCCGGATCGTACCGCGCCACCACGAACCGATAGCCGACCCCGTTCTGGAAACTGGAACCAACCACAACGACATAACCATTGGGTTGTATGGCCACAGCCGCGGCCGCGTCGGAGATCAGGACGGGATCCGTGCTGAAGCCCGTGATCACCTGTCCACCTATGCCGAAGCTTTGATCAAGCGTTCCATCGGGCATGAAACGCGCCAAGGCCATGCTGGTCGCCAGGTTCTGCTGCGTGCTGCCCACCACCACGATCCGTCCATTTGGCTGGATCGCCATGCCCATGGCAGCATCGTTGCCGATGGGCGCGAAGTGCGCGGTAGCGATGCCATCGCCGGAGAAGCTGAGGTCGAGATCACCGGGCTGCTGCGCGAATGAAGGTGCGATGCCCAAGAGCATCAGGCCAAGGAGGAAGCTGCTTCGTGCCATGCTGGGTTGGGTTGGAGCGGAAAGCTAGCGAAAGTGACGGTCCTCGATTCCTGCGAAGGCACTGCTGTTTTCAGCGGCCCTGCGACCTCGCACAAAGCTCTCCTTGAATCAGGCGCAGGGTCTCCGAAGACAGAAGACCTTACTGAGGAGCAAGGCCGCACTGGCCCTCACGCAGCACCAACCCATCGCCATCTGTTCAATACCTTGGCCTGACCAACACCCCTCTCCCACATGGCACCCCCTCAACACCACGACGCTAAGAAGCGCTTCGCCGAGATCCGTGAAGAGATACAGAAGCTGCAACTGGAAGCCGAACAGATCCTACTTGCGCACCAAGACCAGGCGAAGCCTGAAGGCACTGGCAGATGCGACCACTACGACAAATGCCATTGCGAGCGTTACTACCACGGCAATGGTGGCCCTGGTGTTTGTGGCAGCATCTACAAGGACACGTGGTGCGGGCACTACGCGTCTGAGCATGCATTCTGATGCGGTGAAAGCCTGAAAGAACCACGGATCGCGGATCGCGGGAGCGGGTTCTCCGAAGACGGAAGACCCTGCTGCGGTGGAGTAGCACGGAATCAACGAACCCGGTGCAGGGAGAGTTTGTAGCTTAGAACCATGCCTCCCACTCGTTGGATTGCGTCTGTAATCGTAAGGCTCATTGGAGTCTTGTGCATTGTTACGTTGGGTCTAGTACTTGTGGCACGGATTCAGGCCATCCGATACGGTATTGACCATGCACATGTCGATCAACACTGCTATCACTACTGTCATTACATCCCTAATCCTTGGCCCTTCAGCTTGTTTCGGGAGACGGTCACCGATGCAGGGACGCTTTGGACGGCCATTGCATCACTAGTTGGGTTGATTGCACTTTGGGGTATCTATGAGCAGATACGTTCCACCCAAACCGCTACTAATGAAACCAAGCGTAGCGTGGATGCCTTTGTTGAGGCCGAACGAGGCAGATTGCATATTCACAGTCTACGCGAGGAAAATAACACACCTATGAGTACTATACTTCACTTCACTTTGGAGAACATCGGTCGAGGCCTGATTACCCTTACTGGTGAACAGATTGTTCCAAGCTACTTGTCGCCGCCTGAAACCACTGTCCCCGTCATTGAGTCACCATTTCAGTTTGAGAGCATCTTTCAACCAATTCCTGCAGGAGGGAGGATTTTCACTAGCAACGACGAACTCGGAATCGAGGTACGCAGACCAGTGGATATGCCTGTATCCCCACAAGAGGCTTCACACTTGGTCATTCGAATGATATATCGCTATCAAACTTCTTTCGGGAAGTGAGAATTGCCGGTTTCACCTTCGTCGGCAACAGGAAACTCGGCGAATTAATCGTTTGCCTACTCAAAGCTACAGCTTCGACGTACCAGACGATTTTGATTTCGACTCAAGGTCATAGCCCGAGTGGCCAACCCCGCCCCCGCCAATCTCTTATCGCCTTCGGCTCCGCGATCCGCTCCTCCCCTATCCTCCCACCCCCCCAACGCGAAAGCCCCGGCAATCGCCGGGGCCTTCGCATAAGTCGGTAGTCCAGGTCAGTGCGGTGCTTAGGCGGCGCGGCCCATGGCGGGGTCGCACTGGAGGCCTTCGCCTGCGCTGCCGATGGCGCTTACACAGAACCAGTAGGCCTTATAGCTTTCCAGATCCGTGACCTGGTGGCTGCCGCGCGTGGTGTACCCGATGGCCTGCCAGTTGGCCTCGATGCTGGGGTCGCTGGCCGTCATCCACACCTGGTAGCCGTGCGCGCCGTACACCAGGCTCCAGCGGAGCTCGAGGCATGCCCTTCTTATTGGTCATGCGCGCTTGCAGCAACTTGGTGATGCCCGGCACACCGATGGGCGCCCGCTGCTTGGCCAGCTCGAAGCCGCTGGTGCTCAAGATGGCCGCCACGCCCTTGGCCACCATGCGCACATAATCGGCCACCGTGGTCAAGGCCACCTTCACCTCGGCCGCCTTGGCATTGCGGGCCTCCTTGCTGGCCTTGCTGCTGTATGCGGCCAGTTCAATGGACTCACCGCGAGCTGGAAAAGGCCAATTGAGCTTGGAATACGGCTCTCTCACCTGGAATTGTACTCATATCAGCTCATGCTACGCGCTGAAATGCCCTGAAAAGCCCCTTTGCTGCGGTGAAAAATCCCCGAGTAGCTCGCCAAAGGCATTATGCTGCTGGGAAAAATTCCTGAGGCGCCCGGAATAAGATCTTAGTTGCGCGGAACCAGCCCCGAGGCGCCCGGAAAAACCCTTTTGTTGCGGAGAAAAATCCCTGAGGCGGCCGGAAAAAGATCTTTGTTGCGAGCAAAAATCCCTGAGGCGCGCGGAGAAAATGTTTTGTCGCTGGGAAAATCCGTGTGGCGCTCGTAAAGATGTGCAACCCATCTCAGAGCATCTCTAGTCAAGCGCTCGCAGGCTGTGCTGACTTCAGCTACCCCATGACCGTGAACAAAGCTCCTCGTTGAATCGTGCGCTGAGACTCCGAAGACGGAAGAATCTGATGCGGTGTAGGTGCGGTTGAATTGCAAAGATGAGTTGGACTAAGTAGGTTTGGAAATGCACCAGCACATGCCCACCATGAAAGGAACCATGAGCACCAGAACGATTCTCACTCTCCTACTTCTCGGCAACGCCCTGATGGATGTGCCCTTGCACGCGCAGGTCATCGACTTCGAATGGGCACGTAGCGCGAGCGGAACCGGTGCTGACATCGGTGAGAAAGTCGCTACGGACGGCAATGGCAACGTATTCGTCACTGGTTCCTTCAGTAGCAGCTCCATTTCCTTTGGCTCAATCGTCGTCACGAAAGAACCTGGCTCAAGCACGAGCTCGGCGATCTTCCTTGCCAAGTATGGCCCGAACGGTGATGCGCTCTGGGCGATCAGCGCTGGTGGCCATGAAGTGGACATCGCGAACGGCATAGCAACGGACGCCAGCGGCAATGTTTGCATCATCGGTGGGTTCCAGAGCGATTCGATCCGCTTCGGTGCCACAACGCTCCATAACACGAGCACTGGATCCACCGAAGATGTTTTCGTGGCCAAGTACGATTCCAATGGCAATTTGCTATGGGCGCGAAGCGACGGTGGTGCTGGGGGCACGCCGCGTGATGTAGGAAATGCGATTGCCGTGGACGGCAACGGGAACGTGTATGCCTGCGGTTATTTCCGAAGCGCTTCCTTCACCTTCGGGTCGTTGGCCCCGCTCACGAACGCAGGGCAAGCTGACGCGTTCATCGTGAAGTTCGATGCCGACGGGAATGCGCTCTGGGCCAGAAGCGAAGCCGGAAGCAATGGAGGTGACGGAGACTTTTTCACGCGCATAGCTACCGATGCAAGCGACCGCATTTATGCAGCAGGGCATTACTATGGCAGCTCCATCACGATCGGAGGCACGACACTCACGAACGTGAACGACAATGACGAACTCTTCATAGCCAAATACGATTCGGATGGGAATCCGCTCTGGGCACAAGGAGCTCACGGGAACGGCGATGATCAGATTGTCGGCATTGCAACCGATCAAGACGGCAACCTTGTTGCCACGGGCTGGTACCAAGGCTTCCCGATCACCTTCGGCACGAATACACTCTCCAACTCAGGCTCAAAGGACATTTTCATAGCGAAGTATGCCCCTGATGGAGCGCTGCTATGGGCCACCCGCGCGGGTGGTGCGTTCAGCGAGGAGAGCAGCGCCATTGCTACCGACGGGAGCGGCAATATTTACTTGACCGGCGAGTTCAGGAGCTCCTCACCTTCGGTTCAATCACGATCAGTGGCGCGTTGAACTCGAACGCCTTCGTTGCCAAGTACGATGCGGCGGGGAATGCCATTTGGGCCAAAAGCGCTGGGGGCAGCGGCAACGAACGTGGCAATGGAATCGCAGTAGTCAGCGAGGACATCGTGTATGTGACCGGTACATTCGACAGTCCATCCCTCCCGCTTGGCCCGGAGACACTCGTCAATTCGGGCTCAAATGATGTTTTCGTTGCGAGAATGAACCGCGAAACCGGCATAGCAGATAGCCAAGCCACAGATGGGTTAAGCGTGTCTCCCAATCCGTTATCTGATCGCACCACCGTGCGTACGGCGCAACCCATGACGAATGCGACCCTTACGCTGATCAATGATCTGGGACACACCGTGAAAGTGGTACCGCACATGAACGGTTCCTCAGTTACCGTTCTCCGTGATCAACTACCGGCAGGCATTTACATCCTTCAGATCTGGCAGGGCGGCAAGTGGATGGCTTCTGAGAAGATCGTGATCATGGATTGATCACAACCTGATGCCCCCGCATGGTCTGCCAAAGCGCGACCCTGCGACCTAGATCAACGCTTCTCCTTGTATCGCGCGCAGCGTCTCCGAAAACGGAATACCCTGCTGCCGTGGATTTGCCCGCCTATCTTCTAGGCCCCGATCCTGACGAGAATGATGTCGATCCCGAAGACCCCCTGCCCTGTTGGCGGCCTGGTGCCGTGGTCGCGCGGCGTATGGCCCATACAATGGCGCGGCCCGCATGCCGTGCTGCACTGGGTGTACACCATACACGAGAAACCACCGAACGGCCCCTTGCACATCCATTGGAATGTGAGCCAGGCCGACATCGTGCGGGCCATGGAAACGCTTGCCGCCTACAAGCCCGGCGACCACGTGCAGCTCGGCCCCGTGGTGCGCCGCCGCATCCTGCAACGCAAGTGGAGCTTCGAGCGCGGCTGCTTCTTCTACCGCATCGAAGGCGCACGCACCGGCCGCGAATGGAGCCTGAGCGAAGTGGAACTGCTGGAACGGATGAAGGCGGTGGTGGAAGGGTGAGTGGATGCGCAGGCTGCCCTGAAAAAGTCATGCTCATTGCGAGCCGAAGACCCGAGCCTCCCCTACTGCCTCACCAACCGCATCGCCTTCACGGCACCATTGGCCGTGGTGGCCTCTACCACGTAGCTGCCAGCGGCCAGTGCGCCGATATCGAGCGTGGTGTAACCCGGTGCAAGCGCCTGCTCCAGCACAATGCGGCCATCGGCAGCGCGGATGCGCGCACGCACAGGTGGCGCGCTGCACACCAGATTCACGCGGTCGTGCGCGGGGTTCGGCACAAGGCGCAGGGGATCGGAAGTGATGGAGGCAGCGCCCGTGCTCGTCTCTGTGACCACCACCACATCGGGGTGCGGATGGGCGGATTAAAGTCGAAGTAGATGTCGGCGGCGTTGGTAACCGTGATGCCCGGCAGCACCGGTTCGTGCAGGCGTATGCGGAAGCTGGTGAGTCCGTGGCTCAGCGGCTCGTTGGTGATGCTGTCCACCAGCAGGATGTTGTTGAAGGTCCAGCGCACCACGCGGCCGGGCAGGAAATCGACGGCCACGGCATGCGATGCCGCGCCTTGCTGGAAACTGGCCATGTCAAGCTCGGCATCGAGCGTATCGGTAACCACCACCGTGAAGGCCGTATCGGTGCCGGTATTCTGGAAGTGGATGGTGTAATCGAGCCAGGCATCGGTGCCCAGGAAGTATTGCGTGGTGCTCTGCCCGCTGCTGGTGCTCACTTCCTTCACGTTGGGGTCGTAACTGCCGGTAACAATGCGCGTGATCACATCGGTGTTGTTCGCGAGGTTGCCATCGGGCAGAGTGTTGGTTACAGACCACGTGCTACTGAGCACATTGCCCAGGGGCGTGGGCACCGGCACGTTCAAGATGACATGGAAGCCTTGCGCGCCGAAGATGTTGAATGCGGGCAGCTCCCAGGTGAGCGTATTGCCAACGATGTCCGTGGGCGTGGGCACAACACTCACGAAGGTGAGTTGCGCATCGTAGGTGCAGGTCACTGTCACTGGCCCACTCACCTGCGGCGATGGGTTGCTCGCGCTGGCGTGCAGGTGGTAATCGAAGCCGGGACGCGCGGCACCATCGGTGGCGTGCATGCGCAGGTCCAACGGAAGCGTGCTGGTATTGCCCAGGTTCACGGTGGCGTTGCTGCCGTTGATGGTGAAGGGCGCTGGAAGCGTGGCCGGGCAATTGGGCACCAAATTGGGATCGGTTTGCTGAAGCGTGTAGTTGCCCGCGGGCAGGTTCATGGAGAAATGGCCGCCGCCGTTGGTGATGATGTACTGGTTGCCGGGCTGCACCAGCAGCACGCTGCCTGCGATGCCCACTTCGCCGGCATCTTGCACGCAATCGGTATCCATATCGTACCAGCTGGTGCCAGTGATGGCGCCGCAATCGGGCCCCAGATCGGGCACGGTAACCAGCATGCTTGGTGCATTGGGTGCTGCTATGGGCCGATTCGAGGAGGTAGGTGCCCGGCGCCAGATTGCTGAAGGTGAAAGCGCCCCAGGACCAGATGCTCTGGGTGCTTACGGGCGCGCCATCGAGCGAGAGGTACATCTCGCATCCTGTTGGGCTTTGCGCTATGCCGCTGATGCTGCCGTTGTTGGCGCCGGTGCATGCGCCTTGTATCACTTGTATCAGGGGGTTCCACGATCCATCCACGCCGTACACCGCGAACCAGCCCTCTCCGGTGCAGCCAAGCGCGTCGGTCATGGTGTAGGACACATTCTCGCCGAAGCAGAAGCCGCTATAGACCGGCCCGGGATATTCGCCCGTGGTCATGCCCAGGTAGGTGGCCGACACACTGAAGTCAGCTGAAGGGCGGTACCGCCAGTGACCCTGGTCCACGAAGGCGCCGGCGCCATTGCACTGGCCTTCGCAGGCGCCGCCCCCATAGCCTGATGACCGCACCTGCTCCGGCCCAGGTGGGGGCTGAAGCCGATGGGCAGTGGCTAGCCAAGTCGTTCACCGTTATATTGGAATTGGCGGTGGCGCCCAAGTTGTCGGTAACGGTGATGGTGTAGGTGCCGGCATCCAATCCGAAGATGCTGTCGGTGCTGGCCGTAAAACCGTTGGGACCGGTCCATGCATAGGTGTACGGGGGCTGTCCGCCGCTCACGCTGCACCACGCATAGCCGTTGGTATTGTTGCAGGTCTCGGGCCGTGCATCGGCGCCCACCGAGATGGCACAGGCTTGTCCGGTTGCAAGCGTGAGCAAGAAAACGAGGGTAGCGATCCGGTGCATGCGTGGTGGGTTTGGGGGCAAGACGAAGGTGCGGGACAAAGGAAGCCCGCCGCACAAAGCGCCGCGCGGAAGATTAGCCGTTGGGAAGTGCGCGCCTTATCCGCGTCACGATTGAGCTCGCTTCGCGCACTTCGTGCTCTCGCGATGACCGGCTTCGGGTATCGATACCCGTAGCCGGTCATCGCGAGAGCCCCGCCCTTAGGCGGGGCCGAAGCGATCATGCCACCTGTGACCGAACCCAATAGCCGACATTCGCCCTCCATCAAAGCACCGAACCCATGCGCCCCCTCCTCTACCTCCCACTCGCCCTCCTGCTCTTCCCCAGTTGCGAAGCCATCACCGGCAAAGAGTTGGCGCGCGTGAGCATTGATACCCTGAGCACGCCCGACCACTTGGTGATGGGCGAGGCCACCTTGAACCTGAAAAAGGACGATCAAGTAGCGCTGTGGAGCCACCTGGATATGGCCTACGATGGACATGCCGATCTACGGATGCGTGTGCGCGTGGTGAAGGACGATGCCGACCTGCAGCTCTTCGAGCTGGACCCCACCGAGATGAACGTGACCGTGGGCGAGACGAAGACCGAATTCAACGGCCACACCGAATGGAGCTTCACCGGCAAGAATGCGGTGTATGCTGTGCCCGAGGATGGCGCCTACACCTTCAAGGCCATCCTCACCGCCGAGGAGAACCCGAGCCTGGTGGTCCGGAAGGCGGCGCTGGTGCTGAAGCAGTAGCGCATTGGGGGCCATGCGCCCATGCGCGGTCATTCCAAGGCATCCGTGCGACACGGAGCGTTGAAAATGGCCATCCGGCTATTTCATCTAGTTTCACCATCCCAAACCAAACCTCTTCCCCATGGCACTCAGCAATCTTCAAGCTGGCAATTCAAAAGGAGTGGACACCTCCGTGAAGTTCACGTCAGCGCAGAACCCAACGAACCTTTCGGTGAATGGCCTGGTGAGTGGAGCCAGCACGCAGGTGCAATTCACGGTGTACCTGGACCCCGCTTCGTTCACCTGCGCTCTGAGCAGGGATTCCAGCCAGGTCCTGCTCACCATGATCGGTGACAACAAGAATCCGAAGAACGTGATCTACACCGTTGATACCGGGATCAATGAGAAGACCGCGGCAGGAGGAAGCACGGCTGTGGTGATGCAGCTGATTCCTACCGGGCAGTCAACGGGCACCGTGTACACCTTCGCGAAGGCCACCGGTGGCGGGATCAAGGCGTGAGCGCTTGAACACACCCTTCGTGCATTCGATCCGGCTTATGCGAGCAGGGCTGCTGGCCCTGCTCGCATCATTTGCCCCTGCGCTGCGCGCGCAATCGGATGCGGAACTGCGCTGGGCCGATAGCGTGCTCACGGAGTTCGTAGCCAACAAGCAGGACGATGCGCGCCGTGCGGCCGACCTTGCGCGGCGCGCATCACAGTTCCTCGATCGCGCAAGCGACCCCTGCAAGGCCCTGCACATCCGTTCGCTGCTGGCCAATTACCTGGATCGTTTGGGCGCGGTCGATTCGGCCGCTTCGCTCTTCCTCGACGACCGTTTCGCCAGCATAGGTAAATGCCCGGCGATGGTGCAGAAGGATTATTACCGCTTCCTCACCAACGTGCAGCTCAGCCTCGGCGAATTCGCGCGCGTCGATTCGCTGTGCGAGCTGGCCTACGTGCGCGCCCAAAGCGGACCAATGGCTGGCATGGACCTGAGCGAACTGCGCTGCAACCAGGGCATCGCTGTGGCCAGCATGGGCCGATTGGATGATGGCATGGCGCTGTTCCATGAAGCCTACGAAGAGGCCCGTGGCCATGGCTCCGTCGAGAACATGGTGCAGGGGCTGCTCAACATCGCCACCATCCACGCGATGACGGGCAATCACAAGGCCGCCCTCACGAATTACTTCGAGGTGCGGAACCTGCTGCGCGATGGCGGCTTCTCCGATCGTTTGGTGAGCTGCTTTCAGAACATCGGATCGGTGTACAAGGCAATGGGGAGTTTTGATAGGGCCTTGGCCTACCAGGATTCCGCCATCACGTTAGCCCGAAGCTCCGGGTTCTTGCAAGGCGAGGCCGATGCCACCCATGCGCTTGCCCAGAGCCTCCGCGAGCAATCACGGGGGAACGAGGCCTATGATCAGCTCGAGCGGTACGTGACGCTGCATAAGAGCATCATGGACAGCGACCGGATCAAGGCCGTTGCCGAGATGCGCGAGAAATACGAGACGGAGAAGAAGGAGCGCGACAACCAGGAATTGCGCGCGGCCAACCTGGAGGCCGCCCTGCGCCAGGAGCAGCTGCAGCGCACGCGCAACATCTACCTCTCCATCGGGATCATCGTGCTCATCAGCGCCATCGGCTTATGGAGCCGCCTGCGCTACGTGCATCGCTCGCGCGCGGCCATCAGCAAGGAAAAGGAGATCAGCGAGGGCCTGCTGCACAACATCCTGCCCGAAGAGGTGGCCACGGAACTGAAGCAGAAGGGCTACGCCGACGTGAAGGAGTTCGAGGTGGCCACGATCCTCTTCTCCGATTTCAAGGGCTTCACCACCTTGAGCGAGAAGCTCACCGCCGCGCAACTCGTAGCCGAGATCGATCATTGCTTCAAGGGCTTCGATGCGATCATGGAGAAGTACCGGATCGAGAAGATCAAGACCATCGGCGATGCATACATGGCGGCGGGCGGCTTGCCCGTGCCCGCGCACGGCAGCCCTGCCGATGTGGTATCAGCCGCGCTGGAGATGCAGGATTTCATGCGCGACTACAAGGCCAGGCGCCAAGCCGAAGGGCGGCTCTTCTTCGAGATGCGGCTGGGCCTGCACTCCGGCCCTGTGATCGCCGGCATCGTGGGCGTGAAGAAGTTCGCCTACGACATCTGGGGCGATACCGTGAACATCGCCAGCCGCATGGAGAGCAGCGGCGAAGCCGGCCGTGTGAACATCAGCGCGGCGACCTACGCCTTGGTGAAGGACGAAGCCGGGCTCGCTTTCTCTGCGCGCGGGCCGGTGGAAGCGAAAGGCAAAGGCCCGATGGAGATGTGGTTCGTGGAGCGCGCGGCCTGATCAATAATCCTGAGGCGATCCGTACGATGTGCACTGCTTCACGCGGTGCAGCACGCTCTTCACATAGGCATCGCTGGTGGTATCGGCCTTGCGCAGGATGAAGCGAACGCGCGGATTCGATTTGCTCGCGAAGAGTCCCGGTGGCCGTATGGTGAAGGTCCAGCACTGTTCGAGGAGGTGGATGTTCGTGGGCTGTCCGCGTCGGCAGACCGTTGACCGAAGCACGGGCCCGCCTTCCATGGCTTCGGAGAAATCAATGGTCACTTGCCGGCCATCGGCGCTCACATCACGGCAGCTGAGCCGAAGCCCTTCGAATTCCTGGTGCTCTCCTTCCTTGAAGCTCTCGCGCAGCACGGTGCCTTCATCCTCCTTTCGGTCCGCCGGAACGCACTTCACCACGAGGCTGGGATCCGTCGATGCTTCATCGACCACGAAGGCGCCGTAGCACCATCTTGCCATTACCTTGTATGGGATCCGGCACCAGCCGCCACGCCCCCACCCGGTGCCCCACGAATTCAGGATCAGGAAGCTGCTGTCCGCATCGTCGTACCCGGCGCAGGTGACGGCATGCCCGATGATCACGAGGTCGGGATCCAGCGTATCGGGGCCTTGCCAGATGAAGTCTTTCCCGCTGGCATGCGCGGCGCGGCCATCCAGGTAGAAGCGCTTATCGATGCTGAGGCCGACGAGCACCGGTTGGGCATTGTAGAGATGATGCTTCCATTGCTGCGCATTGTTCAATTCAAGCGCGATGGGGTTGCGCATGCGGTTGCGCTCCGCCTCGGCGAAAGCACTCACGGGGATGCTGTCCTGGCACGCGGTGAAGGCGGTGTCGTACGGCAAGGTGCTCCAGCGGCACACGCCATTATCGACCGCCACGGTGATGGCCGCGATCAGTTCGGTGCCTTGGTCGCAATCGCCTTTGGTGAGGTATTGCATGGTGTAGCCATACACGAAGGCGGGCGAGAAGGCCTGTGCCACGGCGGTTGAATCGGGCATCGGCTTGCGCTGAAGCCTCCGGTTCTCTTGGTAGCTGCGCAAGCCATATCCCACGGCCCAACCGGTGCAGCTGCTGCGCGCGCCCTGCGATCCTGGCGGCGGGAACCACGCTGAGTGATCGACGCTCTTGGGCAGGCGCTCGCCTTTCGGCGGCACGAACGGCGATTCGGAAGGGATCTTCAGCAACGATTCGTGCGTGGGGAATGCCGCGCCAGTGGCCAAGCGCAGATCCACCTCTTGCGCGAATGCGCCAACGCCAATCGATGCCATGCTGCCCAGCAACAACCAACGATCATGCAGAATTGCTGCCAGCATAGCGCCAAGGTAGCGCGCACCGCGAAATGGCTGGGCTGTTACCTGCGCGCTATTCCACCTGCTCCACCCCCAGGCCCGCTATCCGCGCATCGCTCGGGCGCAATTGCATCATCACGCGCCAGCGGCTCTGGTTGCTCGCGCTCACGAGCACAACAGCGAATTCCTCCGGGTTGAGCTGCTCCACACCAGCGATCACATTCGCTCCGATGTCTGCACGCAACCGCTTGAACACCGAGAGGTGCTGCTCCATGGGGATGTCGTTGAGGAAGTCGGGACCGAAGTTCTCAGCGAACCACTTCTTCAATGAAGCTTCGTCACCGTCGGCACCGATGATGGCGGAGAGAGCCTTCATGCGTTCACCCACTGGGCCATCGGGCACGCCAGCAAGTGCCTTGGCCGCTTCCGGTACGCGCGGCGCATAGGTGCTATCGAACACCATGCGACCCACTTCCCAAGCCAGGTCCTGCATGCCGCGCTGATTGGCGTTGCTCATGAGTACCACGACAACACCCTCATCGGCATACCAGAGCACATCGGCGAACTGCACGCCGTTGCCGCCGTTGTGCGTGATCAAGCGCGTATCGCGCCGTGTGTTGAAGATCGCCCAGCCGTAGCCGTAATAAGAACCGGCGCCCTCGCCTTCCTCAACATGTGGTGTGAACATGGCATCAGTACTGGCCTTGCTCAGTACCTTGTTCGTGCGCAGCGCCTCAACCCATGCGGCCATGTCGTGCGTGGTGCTCAGCAAGCCGCCGTTGGCGCGCAGGTGCCATCCGGGACCGCCATTCACCAAGGGGTGATCGAGCAACGTGCCCCAACGTGCGCCATCCTTGCGGTAGCCGATGGCGAGTTGCTCCTGCGTCCAATCCGGGATACGATAACCGGTGCGCGCAATGCCTGCTGGCGCGAGCAATTCATCGTGCAAATAGCGCTCATAGCCCATGCCGCTCACATGCTCCACGATGATGCCGAGCAGGCTATAGCCCACATTGGAATACGCGTAGCCGCTGCCCGGCGCGAACTCCAGCGGCGTGCCCATGGCCAGGCGCGTGAACTCGCCGCCGTCGATGGCCACGTTGTCATCGCCGATGGCACCGGGAAAACCAGCGCTGTGCGTGAGCAGGTGGTGCAGCGTGATGCTTGCTTTATCAACAGGCACACCGGGCAGGTGCGCGCTCATCAAGTCGCTCACCTTCAACTTGCCCTGCTCTTGCAGTTTCAGGATGCACGCGGCAGTGAACTGCTTGGTGATGGAACCGATCGCGTGCACGGTGCCCGGCTCGTTCGGGAGCTGCGCCTCACGGTCGCGCAGGCCATAGCCTTTGTCCAGCAAGGCGCGTCCATCCTTCAGCACCAGCACGCTGCCGCTGAAGCCTTGCGCGGTGCAGGCATTCAGGAAGCTGTCGATGCGCGCATGCGGCCCGGACTCGTGCTTCGCAGTGGGCGCGGTGGCGCAAGAAGCCAGGAGAGCCGCAACAGAGAGCGATACCAAGAGGCGCATGTCGATGTGATTGGACCGGCAAGCTGCGCAGCGTGCACCATCGCTGTTGTTAATGGACGCGAAAATTGATGGAGGCGTGATGGGCGGTTGAGCGCTCTGGCCTCAAGCGCGCTTGCCATCTTCGCCGCATGGACCATTACGCCGCGCTCGGCCTTCGCCACGAGGCCACGCCCGATGAGATCCGCACGGCGTACCGGCGCTTGGCCAAGGAGTACCATCCCGATGTGTCGCGATTGCCCGATGCCCATCAGCGCTTCGTGCGCATCACCGAGGCGTACGAGGTGCTCAGCAATCCCGCCAAGCGGCTGCGCTATGATCTAACGCGGCACAGCCCCAGCCCGCGACGCGCCGCTCCGCGCGAAGAGCCCCGCTATGAGCGCGATGTGAACCGCTCCCAGCGCGAGGCCCGTGCGCGCGCCGAGCAATTCAGCCGGATGAAATACGCCGACTTCGACGCGCAATACTTCGATTCCGCCTTCGGCTACTTCGCGCCCAAGATGCTCGGCTGCTTCGGCATAGCCCTGGTGTTCCTGGTGGTTATGGCGTTGCTGACCGCAGCCACGTTCGCATTCGACCTGAGCGTGGGCTGGGTGCTGCTGAGCATGCTGCTTATGATCCCTGCAGGCGTGTGGGCCAGCACCGAGATCGATGCGTGGCACAACCGCAGGCAGCGCAGGCGCAAGACCGGCTCCTGATCCAAGCCCGATCAGCGCAGCACCGTCACGTGGCCGGTGAGCACCTCTTCGTTGCCCATGCCGCCATACGAATCGATGTACGGCTTGAAGGTGAAGCGGTAGTTGTACACGCCATCGGGTACCACCTTGCCGCTGTGATAGCCATCCCAGCCCTTGCCGTGGCTGTCCGTCTCGAAAACGATCTCGCCCCAGCGATTGAAGATCTTGAAATCGATCGTGCTCACGTTGTAGCTCACCGGGATGAAGAAGTCGTTGGTGCCATCGTTGTCGGGCGTGAAGGTGTTCGGGATGAACACCCGTGGCGGGCAATGCTCGCGCACCTGGATGGTATCGATCTTCACGCAGCGCGGCGGGTTCAGCGCTTCCACGATGTATTGGCCGTAGTCGCGCACCACGATCGATCGCGTGGTATCGCCGGTGCTCCAGAAGATGAACGTGCCGGTGGGACTGCCATCGAGCGTGAGCTGCACGCGCGGATCCTCGAAGCAGACATCAACAGCATTCACCAGCACTGGAAGCGGATTCTCCACTACAAGCACCGAGATGGTATCCGACCCGTAGCAATAGCCGTTGTTCACGTTCACGATGAGGTTCTGGCTGTTCGACACCACCCTTCCGAACGTCGTGATGCCATCGCTCCACTGATACACGGAATTGGGGTTGTATGCATCGAGCACCAGCGATTCGCCGCGGCACAGGATCGAATCGGGACCCAGATCGAGCACGATGCTCGGGATGAAGCTCACCTGCACGCGCACGGAATCGATGCAGCCGTCGGGCGTGGTAACCGCCACGCCATACCAGCCACTCGTCTCGGCCAAGGTGATGGATTGCGTGGTGGCGCCGGTTGACCACAGGTAGGTGGAGCCCGCGTTGCCGGCATCCAGTGTCAAGGTTTGCTCGATGCACAGCGCGGTATCGGTGAGCGTGAGCACCGGCAACGGATAGAAGAGGTAGCCGACGGTATCGGAGGCCGAGCAATAGCCATTCGTCACCGTTACACCCACCGGACCGGACTGCGTGACCGACAGGGTCTGATTGGTGCTGCCATCGCTCCACAGGTAGGCCGCATTCGGGAACACGCCTGCATTCGCCACCGCCACCTCCTGATCGCACAGCAACTGATCCGGACCGAGATTCACAGAAACGGAAGGCGCGAATGCGACCTGCGCGCCATCGGTGATGGTGCAGCCGAGCGGCGTGGTGA
The DNA here is from genome assembly GCA_016713865.1 of Flavobacteriales bacterium. Taxonomy (GTDB): domain Bacteria; phylum Bacteroidota; class Bacteroidia; order Flavobacteriales_F; family PHOS-HE28; genus PHOS-HE28. The sequence goes on from JADJOG010000050.1 coordinate 79,117, forward strand.
TCACCACCGTGTAGTTGCCCGGTGCCGCGTTGATGGTGATGCTCTGGCTGGTGGCACCGGTATTCCACAGATACGTGCAGCCCGTGTTCTGGGCATCGAGCACCACGGGATCCTCGATGCACGCAGTGAGGTTATCGAGCACGTCGATGGGGATCGGATTCAAGGTCACCAGCGCCGTATCGGAGTTCGCGCAGCCGTTCGGCAGCGTAACGATCACCCAATGGTTCCCGGACGACACGGGCGTGATGCTCTGCGTGGTCTGGCCAGTGCTCCACAAGTAAGTGCTGCCCGCATTAGCGGCATTGAGCACCACCGGCTGATTGGCACAGGTGACCTGGTCGGGGCCGATGTTCACGGTGGGCAGCGGCGTAATGGTCACCGGCAGCGTGAGGCTATCGGAGCATCCGAGCACATCGCTGATGTAGAGCTCGACATTGTAGGTGCCGGCCGGCGAGAACACATGCGATGGATTCGATAGCGTGCTGATCGGCGAGCCATCGCCGAAATCCCAGCGCAACTGGCTCATCGCATTGCCCAGCACGGAGTTGTTCGTGAAGGTCATCTGCTCGCCGAGGCAAGGCGGCGTGAAGGAGAAATCGACGATGGGAGAAGGAAGGAGATTGATGGTCTGCACCAGCGTATCCGGGCAATCGGCCGCGCTGTAAACCACCAGGGTCACGGTATGGTCTCCGGGCGAATCGAAAGAGTGCACGGGGTTCTGCAGCGTGCTGGTGGTGCCATCGCCGAAATTCCAGAGCCAATTGGAAATGGCCGGGCCGCTGATCACCGAGGAGTTGTCGGTGAACTGCACGTTGTTCATGCACTCGCCCACCGAAGCGAAGCCCGACGCCACGATGGCCGGGGTGAGCACCGAGGTGAGCGTGACCGTGCAGCCCGTGACCGAGGTGAGCGTGACCGTGTAGGTCTGGCCCTCGATCGGATTCACGATCGTGATGGACGGGGTTGTAGCACCCGTGCTCCATGCATAGCTGGTAAAGCCCGTTGGCGCTGATAGCGTGGTTGTGAGCGAACCGGGGCAGAAGTCAGAGGTGATCTGCAACGGGCTGCAATAACAATCGAGGTAGGCATAGCCGTAGTGGCCTCCGAGCGAGCAATCGCCCGTGGCGAATTCGATCGTGACGGTTTGCCCGATGTAGGGCGTAAGGTCCATGCCCACGGTTGTCCAATTCTTATAGACCACGGTCGATCCGAACTGGTTAACGACCGTCTGGAAGCCCGGGATCCCCGCGCTTGCAGTCACATCGTATAGGCCGCAATCGATGGGCTGGTTGTTCTGATTGAACATCCGGATCTGGAACCTGGGCTGCTCCGCATCGTCGTGGGCGGGATCCTCCAGCACCACGGCATAACGGTATAGGAACAGCGAGTTGTTCGCATCAACCACCATGGAATACCGCAGGCGTTCGGCTTCGCTGCCGGTCTGGTCGTTGCCGAGCCTTGCGGAATACACCCCGCCTCCGGGAGCCACCACCGGGACGTTGTTGTTCGTATTGGCATCCATGCCTGGGCCGGTCATGATCGTATGGCGGCCATTCGCCAAGCCCATCGTATTGGCATTGATCGGGCAGCACCATCCGGTGAAGGCTTGCCAATTCGCGAAGGTCCCGTCCTCGAAGCCCGTATTTGGACAGCTGCTCTGCTGGGCCTTGGTACTGAGCATCAAGAGAGTAGCCGAGCAGAGAGCCGCTATTCGGGTCGGATTTCGGAAGATCATGTCGAGAGGATTTCGGGTAGGGTCCGTGAAAATAGCTGAAAGCACTGAACCCCAATCTCCGGGAATTCTCTTCGATGACGGGTTGATGCGGGCAACGGTTGCCAATGTGGAGAAAGCGGTTCCGGGAGTCCGAAATGGATCTGGGAAGCCTCGGTCACGCAAAGGGTTCTTTGGGGTGTGAGAACGGGCTACGGTAGCGGACTTGATGTGCTGGATTACTCGAAGGGACCAGGGGCTCATGCACAACTGCGCCCTCAGTAAAGGCTGAACAGAACCGGCGAACGCGAATCGTTGAACCAATTGCCTCCAGACGTACATTGTCCTTCGATGGAAGTCGAAGAGGTAACGATAGCACGCGAGCCCCGCTCCACGAAGCCGCGTTTCCTGCATGACGAGCGTCCTCGCATCATGTATTCGATTATCCATGCGCGACTGATCCGCGGCATACCATGGTACATTGGCTTAGCGCTCGTTTCGGGGCTGGTAGCTGGAATTTACAGATACCGGCCCACGCCTTAATGAGGCGTGAGATCATCACCAGCCCTCCTCCACCTGGTGAAACGGGTACCGCGCTTGCGCTTCAACCCTTTGTGAACTCGAATTCGGTGGTCCACATGGCGCAATCCACTGAAATACATGACCGATTGATCGATGACTTCGGGCTTATCAACCATTATGGCATAACGCCATCCAGCGACCTGGCCAGGGTGCAGGCCCTTCGGAGCCTTTCGGCCAATATCACGGTGCAGCTCGACCGTTGGTAGATCGCCAAGTCGCGGTTGACCTGGCTAACGCCATTCCTGCTGGACTGAAATGGCTATTCAATCGGAAGAGCGCCTCGGATTGCGCTGCTCAAGAAGGTGAATGAGCGGATACGGGACCTTTCGCGCGAGCGTGTCGGTGCCTTAGCCGACCTGCTTGTACAGCGGCTGCAGGCTACGAGCGGTACACACGCGGAGCTGCGCGAGCGGGAGTTGCGACAGATGCTGCATGAATTGATACAGATGGACAGCGGTGATAGCGAGCTCCAGCGTGCCATGCTCATGACGGATGAGCGCCTCCATCAACCTCCATACCCACGGACTTGGTGAAACGCCCTGGATCTGACCGCTCGACGCTTTGGCGGCAGCCTTCATCAGCTTGCCGCCGCTTCTTGCGCCAGCCTTTTCGCGGTTGGCTGGTGGCATGGTCAGAATGGCTCCGGATCGGCCGAGGTCGATCCGGCTGCACCACTGCTCGGCCATTGCCTAACGAAAGCATGAGTGAGGTCCAGAACAGCACCGCCACTTTCGGGTCGTCCAGGAAGTTATTGAATAGTGCAGCACCAATAGGCCATCAGGCACCATAAGGCGAAGCCGCGGACGTTCACGAGTCCATCCCCCTTGGCCATTCGCCATCCGCGAGCGAATGCGAGAAGGCAAGACCAACGAGCAGCAGCGCCGAGAAGCTCCCGCTCCCCAGCCAACGCAAGGGGGCGGAGATGCGCGGGGCCCCCGGCCTGCAGTAAAGGCTCTGCGGATTGCTGCGGACCGTGCTCGGCCTGCGCCAAAACCGGCTGCACGCGAGAGGTGGTGAAGGCATCGGAGAAGTCTTTCTTCCTCGCGTTGATAGCTCGGAATACGAATTGGAAGCCCCGACACCATGACCCAAAATGGACCTCCTTGCTCATTCGCAAAGCGCATTTCCAACGGTTCAAGCGCTCCATATTGCTCACATCGCTCTTCAGGTTGCTGATTGAAAGCACGCTCTCCTTGAATCCGCGGTGAAGGGGCGGGGGGGGGGGGGGGGCCGGGGGGGGGGGGGGGCGGGGGGCGGGGGGGGGCGGGGGGGGGTCCGGGGGGGGGGGGGGGGGGGGCGGGGGGGGGGGGCGGGGGGGGGGGGGGGGGGGGGGGCAAAGGGCGAAGGGACGCGGCGGAGGGGGGGCGGCTCTTCCCCCAGTGCCGAACCCGCGGCGCCCCGCCGGTTTTTCTAACCGCACCCGGGGGGGGCAGATCCACCTCCAAGTTCGCGCGAAACCGAACGCACCACCGCGTTGATTACGCAGCCCCCGCCTAGCTTCGCGCGCCATGGCATCGTCCACCATCGAGGTCAAGAACCGCAAGGCGGGCTTCGAGTACCATCTGCTCGACACCTACGAATGCGGCATGGTGCTCATGGGCAGCGAGATCAAGAGCATCCGTGCCGGGGGCGCCAGCATCAACGAGGCGTTCTGCGCATTCGTCGGCCCCGATCTCGTGGTGCGCAACATGCAGGTCAACCCGTACGGCACCAACCCGCATTTCGTGCACGAGCCCAAACGCGACCGCAAGCTGCTGCTGCGCCATACGGAGCTGGCCAAATTGAAGCGCAAGCTGAAGGATGCCGGCATGACCATCGTGCCCGTGCGGCTCTACATCGGGAGCAGCGGCTACGCCAAGCTCGAGATCTCCTTGGCCAAGGGCAAGAAGACCTTCGATAAGCGCGATAGCATCAAGGAGCGCGATGTGAAACGCGATATGGAACGCGAGCGCTGATGGAATGGCGCGCGCACATCGCCCGGAATGGGACGGCATTGTTCCCCGGTGAACCATGGGCGCGCCATGCGCTGCTCCTTGTGCTGGGCCTTGCCGCCGTGCTGCGCTTCTGGGACCTCCCCCACCTGCCCTACACGCACGACGAGCTGAGCGCTCTTGTACGCATCTATCCAAGCCTATGGGAGACCATGCGCAAGGGCGTGATGGAATTGGATACCCACCCGCCGGCCGTGCAAGCATTCGAGTGGCTGTGGACGCGCCTGTTCTCCATGGAAGAAGCGGATGTGAAGCTGCCTTTCATCCTCATGAGCCTCGCCTCCATCGTGCTGCTCTATCGTTTCGCAATGGCATGGACAAGCGAGAGCGCGGCATTGGTGCTGGCCACACTGATGGCCACGCTGCAGTATAGCGTGTTCTATGGCCAGCTCGCACGGCCATACGCCGCTGGCCTGTTCGCCACGGCGCTCATGGCCGATCAGCTTACACGATGGCTCGCCTTCGGTAATCGGCGCATACTCGTCGGGATCGGCATCGCCGCGGTGCTCAGCGCGGCCACGCACCACTTCAGCCTGCTACTCGCTGGACTTATGGGCGTGGTGGGCCTCCTGCTCGCCTCGAAGCAGCAACGCAAGCCGTATTCGGTGATGTGCCTGATCGTGATCGTGTTGTACTTGCCCATCGCGCCCATCACCTTGCACCAGTTGAGTCAAGGCGGCCTGCAAGGCTGGCTCCCCCCTCCCGGCGATGGCTGGCTCACCGATTACGGGTGGTACATCGCGCATTGGTCGTGGGCCTTAGCCGGCCTTTTGCTCGCGGCCATCGGCGCTTCCCTATGGCTCACCTTCAAGCATGGCGGTGCGCCCAAGCCGATGCGTGGGGCATGGCTCCTCTGGGGCACGGCACCGCTGATCATCGGTTATGCATACTCGGTATGGCGCGCCCCGGTGCTGCAATACTCGATGCTGCTGTTCAGCCTCCCTTACCTGCTGTTATTCGCCTTGCATGGCCTCATGCATCTGAAGCGCGGCGCGGCATTAGTCGCATGCGCCGCACTGGGCATCGTTTCCGTGCATTCGCTGGTGATGGAGCGCAAGCACTACACTGTTACCTACCACTCGAAGTACGAGGCGATGCTTCGCGATGGGATAACGGCAACGACGGAGCATGGCCGCGACCAGGTGCTCGTGCTGCTTGAAGCGCCTGGGCACATGATCGATTTCTACCGCCGTCTATGGCGCATGCCCGACGAGGCTCTGCGCGCCGTGAACATCCTCGATTGGCCGCAAGCGAAGGTCGATTCGCTGTTGCATGCCGAAACGGCATCGATCGTGGTGCACGGGCGCAGCAATGGATCCGCAGAGGAGAATGCGGCGCTCATTCAGCAGCGATTCCCGCGAATGACGAAGCGGATCGATATGCCCGAGGGCCAAGTGCGGCATTTCGTCAAGCCACTCGTAGGGACGGAGCTCTTCGATCGCGACACCCTGGCGCACCTGAGCCACGGTGCTACTCTTGGCCCTTGGAGCATTGAGCCGACCATGCCGTTAACGGAACACGGCTGGGATTACAGTGGCCGCGACTTCGGCCTCATGATCGAGATGATGCTCGACTCTGTTGTGAGGCACCAAGAGGACCTCATCGAAGTGGTCGCAGTGGTCGATGGCTACACAACCGAATCGCGCGCGGCGATGATCGCCGATGTCCGCAACAGCGACAGCACGGTATTCTACCGAGGTGGCAACCTAGATCCGGCGCAACGCCCTGATAGCGCGGCATCCATGATCGTCGCGATCAGCCCTTCGCAAGTGAAGCAATCAGGAGCGCTGTTGCTGCGCGCATACGTGCACAACCAGAACTCAGGGCAGCTTCGGGTCCGCTCCATCACCGTGCTACGTCGCGATGCCAATCGGATCGGCGGTGCCGTGCTCGGCCCAGCAGCTTGGCTCGGCCGCTTCCCCCCTGAATGACCGAAGGCCGCACGAGGCGGCCTTCGGATAATGTGGCGGGAATGATCAGAGCTTCCAGGTGAGGCCGATTCCCAAGGTCTGCTTGAACTGCGTGCCCGGACCGGGATCAATGTTGCCATCGGCATCCTTGCGCGGCACATCAGTATCGTGATCATAGAGCAGCAAGGTGTTGAAGGTGGCCGCGAACCAATCGTTCACCTTGAAGGTCCAGAGCGTTTCCCAGGTGACATCGATGTTCTGCGGGTTGCGCAGATAGTTGCTGAATAGATCGCCACGGGTCATGAAGGTGATGTTCTTGGCCAACTCGGTCTTGTACATCAGGCGCACGTATCCACCGGCCTCCAGTTCCGTGGTGTTGCCATTCTTCACCCCGAACACGCGCAGCTCGGGATCGGTGCTGCCGCCGAAGAGCTTCTCGTCGGTGACGATGACCATGCGCGCAGTGGCGGGCGAGACGAACGCGGTGAAGTTGTCGTTGGGCTTGTAGTCCATACCAACGCCGAGGAGCGTGTAGCCCGGAGCGAGGAAATTGGATATCCGGTTGAAGTTGGCATCGAAGCCCTCGGTGAACTGGGTGCGGAATTGGAACACGCCCGCCAAATACCAGTGGTTGCCGATATCGTAGCCGTACTTGCTGTTCAGTTCGATACGGTCATCGGTCTTCACGGGATCGGTGTCCTCGATCTGCTGCCCACCGAAGGCGAGCACGAGGCTGTTATCCCATGCGCGCTTGCCTTTCTTCCAATTGGCTGCACCATTGAACATGGCGATGCCACTCACAGTGTTGAAACCGCCTGCGGCCCAGTTGGTGAGGCTCACTTGACTCATGTTCAGCGAGAACACCCCGCTGCGGCGCCATTGGCCGTCGAGGCTATCGGAGGCGTGGCGTGCTTGCGCGGCAGCGGCGGCGGCATCACGCGCCTTGGCGTCGATGTCATCTTGCGCGAACGCCGGTGCGACAAAGAGAAGCGAGAGGAAAAGCGGAGAGAAGCGCATAGGGAGCTGTTTGGGTTTCAGTTGGCGAAGTTCGTTCACGATCACCGACATGATCACTGATGATCGTCCATCTTCACCTCGATGCGGTCCTTGATCAGGGCCGCCGTGGGTATGATGATCTGCTTGCCATCGGCACGCAGGGTGATGCTGATGCCGTCGATGCGCTCGCTCACGCCCTCGTCGGCGCCGATGCGCACGCGCATGCCCGGCTTGAAACGGTCCTTGCCATAGTAGCTGCTAAGGATGTTCGTGAGGATATCCTTGGCCGCGAAGCCATAGGCAATGCTGAATGCAAGGAACAACGAGCCCACCACGATGAGGATATTGCTGGTGATGAGCGTGGTATCGACACCTGCCACGTTGAGCGCGGTGATGGTGAGGAAGAGCAGGATGATCACGAACAGCACGCGACCGATCACTTTTCCGCCGCCAACGCCCATGGCCTCGCCCATGGTTCCCATGACGAAACGCGCCTTATCGGCCAGCCAGTAACCAAAGAGGAACACCCCAAGCGCGGCCAGTAGCGAAGGCATGTATGCGAATACGCGCTCGATGCCCTCGATCACCGGGGTCATGCCGAGCACTTCGGCCGCTAACATCACCGTGCCCAGGATCACGGCCCAATAGGTGACCGCGCCAAGCAGGGCGCCCAAGCTGCTCATGCCGGCGCGCTTGAGCACTTTCAACACACCTGTGCGCTCGGCCAGCGCTTCGAGCCGCCCCACTGCACTCAGACGCGTGACCAACCAGCGGAGAGCGCGGGCCACCAGCCAGCCCAAGAGCACGACCACACCAGCAAGCAACAGCGTGGGCGAACGATCGATGAGCGCGGCCAGGGTTGAACTGAATGCCTGCTCGATGCGCTGAAGGATGAGGTCAAGTGCATTCATGGTCACGAAGGGTTTGAAGGGTCGTTGGTAGATGGATCCGGGTCAGGATGCGCGCGATCCACGGCGCTCAGCTTGTCGAATATCGAATGCGCGAAATCGGCCACGAAGAGCTGCGCGAGACGCATGAGCAGGATGGCCGATCGCACGCTGCTGAGCACTTCACCGCGCAGGTGCTCTGGCGGCTCCTCGGTGGGGCGTATGATCTGGAAGGGGTTGCTGCTCATGCCGCTTCCGGGTTGAATTTCCGATACAAGGCCAATGCACGCTCGCGGGCGCGCATCAATCGCATCTTGATGGCGCTCTCGCCCACACCCAAGGCTTCGGCCATTTCCTTCACAGGCAGCTCATCCTGATACTTCATGAGCAGCACGGCACGATCATCTGGACCCAAGGCAGCTAGCACCCCAGGCAGATGCTCCGCGCGGAGCTCGAGCAATTCCTTCTCGTAGCGGTCCTCGTGCTCATCGAGAAAGGCCTGGTCCTCGTCCAGATCCGTCTGGCGGGTGCGCTGCTGCTTGCGCAGGTGGTCGAGGCAGCAGTTGTAGGTGATGCTGTACAGCCATGTTCCGAACCGGCTCCGGTGGTCGAACTTCTTCAGGTGCAAGAAGGCCTTCAGGAACACATCGTGCGCGAGGTCTGCCGCCAACTGGCGATCACCGGTCATGCCTAGGCACTTCTGATACACCTTGGAGCTATAGCGGTCGTAGAGCACGGCGAATCGGTCCGCGTCCACCGTGCGCTGCAGTTCAACCACGATCTCTTCATCGGTGGCTGGGTCGGTGGTCTTCTCCTTCTTCCTGAACAGCACCTGGGGAGCGGTGTATGGCTTCAGACGCACCCCCGCCCCATCGGTCACTTGGACCATGCGTTTTTCCGAATGACCGGAGCGCATTGCGGCATCGAGTGCCTATTCTCCGCAAGGAGGAAGGCCATCGTGTCGTCGTGGGCACTATTGGATTCGAACCAACGACCCCCACCTTGTCAAGGTGGTGCTCTGAACCAGCTGAGCTAAGTGCCCGAAAGGGCGGCGAATGTAGCCAGCGGACCGGATTTCCAGCATGGTGCATAGGGGTTCTCCATGTCCGCATTGTCCTAATGATGCAAACGCCTTCTAGTTAGCCCTGTCAGCGAGGATAATTTCGCATCAGCGATGAGCAGCCAGAACAAGAGCGGCCGTCTTTTCCGTAATCCTTGGGTGGAGGCCCTCACCAAGACGCATATCGCCGTTCCGCTCTCCTTGTTCTATGCCACAAGCTCGTTGGCTGTGTGGTACTCCATCGTTCATCTCGGCATTGGCGTCCGGAGCGTTGCTCCTCTATTCCTCACGGGCTTGGTCTTCTTCACGCTGATCGAATACCTCGTGCACCGGCACGTTTACCACATGCCGGCCAGCAGTCCTCGGAGAGCACGCATCCAGTATGTGTTCCATGGCGTGCATCACGAGCACCCGCGCGATAAATCGCGGTTGGCCTTGCCACCGGTGCTCAGCGTGGTCGTGAGCGCGCTCTTCATCGGGTTGTTCAGGCTCTCGATGGGAGCTTCGGGCTTCGCATTCGGCGGTGGCTTCCTTACGGGTTACGCCACCTATCTGCTCGTTCATTATTCCATACACGCATACCGCCCGCCCAAGAATTTCCTCCGCGCTTTATGGAAGCATCACAACCTGCATCATTTCGCTGGCGACACTTCCGCATTCGGCGTTAGCTCGCCGCTATGGGATCATGTGTTCGGCACCATGCCGGATGATCAGCGCGCGAAAGCAGACCAGCCCTTCGCCGCTGCATCCGGCGCCGATCATTCGTGATCGCGACCGTAGCCGTTCTTGCGCTGCTCCCAGAGTTCCTGTTCGGCGCGAAGCACCGCCTTGAGCGAATCGCTCACGTCCTTCTGCTCGATCCTGTTCAGGTCTGGCATTCCGGCATTCACCCAGGCCGTGTACCAGTAACTGCCCACCGCGATTATGCTCGCGTTCATCCGTGATTCCACCATGCCCATCATGGCATCCTCATAGGCTTTGGCATAGTCGCGCGAGTAAAGCCGCATGCCACCGCGGCCACGGTCCTCGAAAACGAATTTGCGATCCTCGGGGAACTCCATGTTAAGCCTGCGCTCGATCCCCAGCACGCTATCGACATGCTGGTGGCTCACGATCACCGCATCCCAAGCGGCATCCAGCTTGTCCAGGAATTCGGCGCGCCCCACGAGATGGTCGTAGCCCTCGGCGCTCAGCTCCGGTATCCTGCTCTCCCAGAAGGCGTGTATGCCATGCTGATTCGTGAGCTGGCCGTTGTAATTCTCGGTGGTGTGCAAGGGCACATGCGCATCGCCGATGTAGTGCCCGATGTCGGCGCAGTAGCGCAGGATCCTGTCCACATCGCCGCGCTGGAAGGCTTTCGTGAGTCGGTCGTGCATCACCTCGATGTGCCAAGGCACGATGCCATAGGCCTTCAGGGTGTCCTCGGAGAACTTGGCCACGGCATCGGCCCATTTGCGCGGCACGATGCTGAAGGGATCCTCGCCGTGATGGGCGTAGTGGTCGATATCGATGTAATGGCGCTCAGCCTCGCCTTCAACAGCATAGCGGCGGCGATCCGGATCAACGACGTGGTCACTGATGAAATCGATGTGGCGCTTGAAGAAGGGGAACATCTCCGGCGGCAGCGTGAAGCACGCCATGCGATTGATGCGTTTGTGGCCATAGAAGCCCCAAGCATCGGCCTCAGGAGCCGTGGCCGGTGCCAGCAGCAGCGAAGCCGCCAGCAGCAAAGGCATTATGATCAGCGCCTTGCGGATCATTTCGGGCTCGCTTCCATGCGCACCAGCTCCCCTTCTCGAAGGATTGGTATCACGCGGCTGGTATCGGGCGTGAGGCAGAACTTGGCATCGGGCAGCAGGTGCAATTGCTCGATCCGACGACGACGCGGCGCGGCCTTCAGGATGCTGAGGAAATTGTCGCGCGCCGACATGAACATGTATTTGGCCGCGATGCTGCTATCCTCTTCGACCCCGAATTTGCCACTGGCCAGCAAGCGCTCCATAACGGCGCCTGCATACACGCTGTCCTCCAGGTTGAACTTGTCCTTCCATCCCGAGCATAGCAGCAGGATATTGTCATTCTGCTTCACCAGCCATTCGCTGAGCGCGGTGAGGTTGAGGAAGGAGCCGATCACCAGCTTGCGCGCATCCTTGGCGAGGTTGATCGCTTTGGTGCCATTGGTGGTGGTCATCACGATGGTCTGCCCTTTCAGGTCCTTGCCCACGTATGCAAGCGGCGAGTTGCCATACTCGAAGCCTTCCACCACTTCGCCATTGCGCTCGGCGGCAGCGATGTATCCTGGCCGTCCGATGTATTGCCGGGCCTCCTCGATGGTGCCCACCGGGATGATCCGATCCACGCCGTGCTCGAAGGCAGCGACCATGGTGCTGGTGGCGCGCAGCACATCGATCACCACCACGATGCCCATGTCCTGGGCGTACAGCGGATATTGAGTGGGCACGAAGCACACCTCCACGCGATACTGGTAATCGCTATTGCGGATCGACTCCTACATGCCACAGAAATAAGCAATCGCCCTTTACAGGACCGACTTTTCGCTGAATGCTAGCCCTGTGTCAGGAATGGCACCTTCACCACCTTGCCTTTGAGCGCTCGGCCGCGCGCATCAACCAGGATCTCGGATCCGGGCGCGCTCAAAGCCACAGGCACATAGGCCATGCCGATGGGCTTGTTGAGCGTTGGGCTCATGGTGCCGCTTGTTACCGAGCCGATCACGGCCCCACCCGCATCCACCACGTTCATGCCGTGGCGCGGTATGCCGCGATCGATCAGCTCGAAGCCGACGAGCTTGGTGGCCGTGCCCTGCTCCTTATGCCCTTTGATGGCCGCGCTGTTCGTGAAGTCCTTGGTGAATTTGGTGATCCAGCCCAGGCCCGCAGCGATGGGCGAAGTGGTGTCGTCGATGTCGTTTCCGTATAGGCAGAAGCCCATCTCCAGACGCAGCATATCGCGCGCCGCCAAACCGCAGGGCTTGATGCCGAAAGGAGCACCCGCCTCGAACACGGCTTTCCAGGCTTTCTCGGCCAACGGATTCGGGATGTAGATCTCGTAGCCACCCGCACCGGTGTAGCCCGTGGTGCTGATGAGCACGAGGCCCACGCCTTTCATCTCGGCATACATCGCGGTGTAGTACGGCATGCTGGCGATGTCCTCGGCGAAGAGGCCCTTAAGCGTGTCCACAGCCTTCGGTCCTTGCACGGCCAGCAGGCTCATGCGATCGCTGATGTTCTCCAGTTGCGCGCCGCCACTGTTGCGCGCGCTGATCCAGTTCCAATCCTTGTCAATATTGCTCGCGTTCACCACCAGCACATAATGATTGTCATCAGCATGTTGCATGCGATAGACGAGCAGGTCATCGACGATGCCGCCGGTCTCGTTGGGCAAGCAGCTGTATTGCACTTTGCCCACGGTGAGCTTGCTGGCATCGTTGCTGGTCACTTTCTGGATCAGGTCAAGCGCGCCCGGACCACGCACGAGGAATTCGCCCATGTGGCTCACATCGAACACGCCCACGCCGTTTCGCACGGCATTGTGCTCATCGATGACGCCGGTGTATTGCACGGGCATCAGGTAGCCGGCGAAGGGCACCATCTTGGCGCCGAGCGATTCGTGAATGTGCGTCAGGGCCGTGCGTTTCAGGTCGGTGGCGGTCTCGCTCATGATGTGCGTGTGAGTTCGTTGAAGAGTTCGAGGTAGCGATCGCGCCACGCCACGGTGGAATAGGCTTGCTCCACGGTGCGGCGCGCTTCGGCTCCCAGACGGCGGCGAAGATCGGCATCGTTCACCAAGAGCCGCAGCTTGGCCAGCCATTCCTCATCGCTGCCTGCGAGGAAACCGTTCTCGCCATCGCGCACGATGGTGGCGTTCACCCCTACGCGAGCGAGCACCACGGCCTTGGCCATGCCCATGTACTGCAGCCCCTTGAAGCCGCATTTGCCACGGCTCCATTCGGTATCGGGCAAGGGCATGATGCCGATGTCGATGGGTGCCAGATCCTCGGGTTCGCTGGCAGCGTTCCAGGTGATCTGCTCGACCTCCAACCCAGGAATGATCACCGGCCGGTCACTGATGAAGCGGAAGACGATATCCCCTCGGAATTCCTCTTGCAGCTTCAGTAGCATGGGCACGGCTGTCATCAGGTGCGGCGTGCTCGTCAGGCTGCCTGTCCACCCGATCACGACCTTGCCATCGCTGCGCTTAGCAGCATCCATTGGCATGTAGCGCTCCGTATCGATCACCGTTGGGATCACCTCCACATGCCCGTTGTGCTGCTTCGCATAATCCGCGAGGAAGGCATTCCCGGCGATCACATGCGTGGCAAGGCCGATGATGCGCGGGGTCTTCGCGGGATCCTTCAGCCACCTGAGCTTGCGATTGCCCTCGCTCACATCCATCCGCCATATGGCATCGTCGAAATCGTAGATCAGCGGCTTGCCAGTGGCGGCTAGCGCGCGTTCGAAACGGATGCTGCCGGTCATGAGCGCCTCGCGCTGCACGAAGACCAGGTCGTGATCCTGAGCCATGCGAACATGCTCACGACGAAGGCGAAGGCTCTTGCGGAAGATGCGCGCTTTATCGAGCAAGCGACCCGGGGAGTAGAAGACCTTGTCGTCGGCCTCGTCGATGATCCACGCGTAGCGCACCGTTACGCCATGCTTCTCCCAATACGGCACGAACTGCTCGAAGCGGTATCGCTGGCTGGGGCTGCGGCCCGGCCTGTGACTGGCAATGAAGAGAACCGAAGGCATTCCTGCATGCGGATCCGCTTCACGCTGAAGCGAACGGCGGCCGAATATAGACGGGGGCCTTCGCCTCGATCGGCCCGCTTATCCAACAGCCGAAACACCGCTTCTATCTTGCCCCGCCATGGCTGCGCGCCTCTTCCCCCGCTGGGGCATCCTCGTTATCGATCTGGTGCTCTGCTTGGTGGCGCTCGCATCGGCCTATCTGCTGCGCTTCAACTTCCAGGTACCGCCGCACGAGGTTGACCTGCTGCTGCCGGTGCTGCCCATTTTCCTGCTGGTGCGCGCGGCCACATTCCTCTGGGCGGGCATCCCCCGGATCATGGTGCGCCATACCGGCACCGACGATGCGCGCCGTCTTTTCCTCACCGTGCTCGCGGGCACCGCGCTCTTCGGCGTGATCAGCGTGGCGCGCTACCTCTTCTTCGATGGCGTGTATTTCTTGCCGCGCGCGGTGATCATCATCGACTTCATGGCCACCGCCATGCTCGTGATCACAGCGCGCATTGGCTTCAAGCTGCTTCACCTGCGCAGCCGCGGCGCGGGCAAGGAGCGCGTGCGCGTGGTCATTCACGGTGCGGGCGAGGCAGGTCTGATCACAAGCGAACGCTGGAGCGCGAGGGCTCGGTGAAATACGAGGTGGCCGCCTTCATCGACGATGATGATCGCAAAGCGGGAAAGCGCCTCGAGGGCGTGCTCATCCAGCCCGCCTCGCGTCTGCCCGATTTGCTCAGCGATGGCATCGAGCAAGTGATCATCGCCATCGGAAAGCCTGAACCCGAGCTGCGGCGGAAGGTGGTGGAAGCCTGCATCGCGGCCAAGGTGCGCGTGCTCACCATCCCTCCAGTGAACGATTGGATCAACGGGCAGCTGAGTGCTGGCCAGATCCAGGAAGTACGCATCGAAGACCTCTTGGGGCGATCCGTGATCCAATTGGAGCAGCATGGCGTGCGCGAGTTGATCGCGGGCAAGCGTGTGCTGGTGACGAACGCGGCGGGCAGTATCGGCAGCGAACTGGTGCGCCAACTGAGCGAGATGCAGCCAGCCGCGCTCACTATGGTCGATATCGCTGAGAGCGGCCTGTACGACATCCAGATGGAACTCGTTGGCAAAGGCCGGGGCGAGCAGTTGCGCGTGCTGGTAGCCGATGTGCGCGATGCGGAGCGGATGCAGGGCGTGTTCGATCAGGAGCGGCCGCAAGTGGTCTTCCACGCGGCGGCATACAAGCACGTGCCGCTCATGGAGGCGCAGCCCGAGAAGCCATCCGCACCAACGTGGGCGGCACACGCAATCTGGCCAGGACCGCAGCCGCGCAAGGTGTTGAGCGCTTCGTGCTCATCAGCACCGACAAGGCCGTGAACCCCACGAGTGTCATGGGCGCGAGCAAGCGTGCGGCTGAAATGGTGGTGGGGGCCATCGCGCAAGGCAGCAACACGCGATTCGTTACCACGCGATTCGGCAATGTGCTTGGCAGCAGCGGATCGGTGATTCCGCTCTTCCGCAAGCAGATCGAGGCCGGTGGGCCCGTCACTGTTACGCATCCGGAGGTGACGCGCTTCTTCATGACCATTCCCGAAGCCTGTCGCCTCGTGCTTGAGGCCGCAGCCATGGGTAAGGGCGGCGAGATCTATGTCTTCGACATGGGCCAACCCGTGCGCATCGCCGACCTCGCCGACAAGATGATCCGCCTCAGCGGTAAGGAGCCCGGCGTTGACATCGAGGTGGTATACACCGGCCTGCGCCCCGGAGAGAAGCTCTATGAGGAATTGCTGACCACATCAGAGAACCTATTGCCCACGCATCATCCGCGCATCCTCATTGGCAAAGTGGCGGGGGTCGATGCCGCGAGCCTCGAGAAGCGCACGGAGGATCTGCTTCAGCAGAAGGGCGATCGGATCACTGATTGCCTGCGCAGCGTGATTCCCGAATACACGCCAGCGAAAGCCTGATGCGCTGCCGGTAACTTCGCCCGCATGACCAAGGACCGCAATCTGGAGATCGCCCGCCTGCAAAAGGAGATCGGCGATTACGTGGGCATGGGAAAGGACAGCCTCGTATTCAACTTCGACGCGAAGGGCAAGCGCACCAAGCTCCACGTGATCACCGTTAACCCGAGACACAGCCAGAGCTTCCTCTTCCACGCCACCGATGGCAGCGACAAGGTGGACGCTTTGCGCGAAATGCTCAATTACGTGAAGACATACAAAGAGCGCACGAGCAGCTACACGATCCAATGGAGCGCGCGCGGCGATAACGGCTTGCAGACCTCCTACTTCCGGGCCAAGAACGTATTGGAAGCGCTGGACAAGCTCTTCTATGATCGCGACCCCAACAGCATCACTGTGTTCAGCGTGATGCTGAACCCCATTACCTGACGCGCAACACGGATGGTGCGCGCGCTGGGCATCGCGGAGTTCATCGCGCTCGACGCGCCCATCATCGATGTCCGCTCGCCCAAGGAGTTCGCGCAAGGGCATATCCCATTCGCCAGCAACCTGCCCCTCTTCACTGATGAAGCGGCGCCATCGTGGGCACCTTGTACAAGCAGAGCGGGCGCGATGCCGCCGTGCTCGAAGGCTTGCGCATCGTTGGCCCCAAGCTCGCGGGGATCGTGGAGCAGGCGCGCGCGCTGGCGCCCGATGGCCGCATTCGCTTGCATTGCTGGCGCGGCGGCGAGCGCAGCGGCAGCGTGGCCTGGCTGCTCGACAAGGCTGGCTTCGCCGAAGTCGCAACACTGAGAGGCGGATACAAGAGCTTCCGCAACCACGTGCTCGCATCATTCGATTCGCCCATCGATCTGCGTGTGCTCGGCGGTTACACCGGCACTGGCAAGACCGAATTGCTCGGCCACTTGAGCGCGCTTGGCGCACAGGTCATTGACCTGGAAGCGCTGGCCCATCACAAGGGATCGTCGTTCGGCGCGCTGGGCCAATTGCCACAGCCCACCACCGAGCATTTCGAGAATATGCTCTGGCACGCATTGCAACGCACCGATGGATCACGCACCATCTGGGTCGAGGATGAGAGCCTGATGATCGGCCGATGCAAGATCCCACAGGCCTTCTTCAATCAGATGCGCGCAGCCCTGCTCCTGTTCGCCGATATGCCGCAAGAGCAACGCGCCGAACGGCTGATGAAGGATTATGGCGGATTCCCGAAGCATCAACTCGCCGAAGCTTTGAAGCGCATCGAGAAGCGCTTAGGGCCGCAGCATTGCAAAGCCGCGCTCGAATCGCTTGATGCAGGCGACCTGAAGACCGTGGCCAGCATCACCCTCACGTACTACGACAAGACCTATCGACGCGGCATGGAAGCGCGCGAGGTAAGTCGTGTGATCACATTGCCAGTCGACGGCGGCGATATGCGGGGATTGGCTGAACAAATAGTATCTCAGTTGAATGAACGAGCCCACTGACCCCATCCGCCTCACCCAATACAGCCACGGTGCGGGCTGCGGATGCAAGATCGCGCCGGCCGTACTGGAGCAGGTGCTGCGCAGCGAACTCAGCGCATTCCCCGATCCACGGCTGCTCGTAGGTTACGGCAGCAAGGACGATGCGGCTGTTTACGATCTGGGCAACGGGCGCGCGATCATCAGCACCACCGACTTCTTCTCTCCCATCGTCGATGACGCGTTCGACTTCGGGCGCATCGCGGCCACCAATGCGCTGAGCGATGTGTACGCCATGGGCGGCACGCCATTGCTGGCCGTGGCGATCCTCGGCTGGCCCGTGGAGAAACTCCCCGCCGACCTGGCTGCGCGTGTGCTCGATGGTGGTCGCACCGTCTGCCACGAAGCCGGCATCGCGCTGGCCGGCGGGCACAGCATCGATGCGCCTGAGCCCTTCTTCGGCCTGGCGGTCACGGGCGAGGTGGCTACGGAACGGATCAAGCGCAATAACACCGCGCGTGATGGCGATGTGCTGCTGCTCACCAAACCCATCGGCCTCGGCATCCTGGCCACCGCCATGAAGCGCGGCTCACTGAAGCCCGAGCATGCGGGCATCGGAACAGCGATCATGACCCGGCTGAACAAGGTGGGCACCTTTTTGAGCGCGATTGATGGTGTGCATGCCATCACGGACATCTCCGGCTTCGGCCTCGCGGGCCACTTGCTCGAGGTGTGCGAAGGCAGCAGCTTGAGTGCGACAATCGACTTCGGCCAAGTGCCCATCATTCCCGAAGCGCGCGAATACCTTGCGCTAGGCGCTTATCCCGATGGCAGCTTCCGCAATTGGAAATCATACGCCAGCAAGATCCAGGGCGCATCGGACATGGAACGCATGATGCTGTTGAGCGACCCGCAGACCAGCGGCGGCCTGCTGATCGCTTGCGCGAAGTCAGCGGTTCAGGAAGCACAGGATGCTTGCAGAGCGCATGGCGATGCTTGCCACGAGATCGGCTCGCTCTCCACCATGATTGATGGCGTGGTCATCAGCGTGCGCTGAGGCAAGCGCGCAACAGGTAGCTTCGACGCCCCAGAACACACGAATACGATTCATCATGGCTAAGGAAAGACTGAAGAAACCGGAGTTGGAGCGCCTCTTGGGCGAGTATTTCGCTGAGCGCCGCATGCTCATGTTCAAGCTGAACAAGGTGCGCGCTGCCATCGTGGAGCTGAAGCGCGTACGCGTCGAGAAAGAAGCCTCGGCTGAGAATAGAGTGCCGCGCACATACACGCGCCGCAAACCGGGTCCACGTAAGAAGCGCACGGTGAAGCAGGGCTACCGGCTGAATGAATGGGACAAGATGATCGCCGAGGCGATCACGCGATCGAACCGCCTGCTCACGAAGCAGGAATTGCTGGCCATCAGCACCGCATGGGCCAAGCGCGAGGATCCCAAAGCGAAGGGCGCCGAAGTGGAAGTGAAACTCACCCGCACGCTGCAGAAGCTAAGCGGCAGGCGCGGTGTGCTGGGCAAGCACCGCACGGGCAAGATGCGTGGCCTGCATTATGGACTGACCGAGTGGTTTTTCAACGGCAAGCTGAAGCAGGAGCACAAGGCCAAGGTGCAGCTGCCCGCGAAAGCGTGAGCGCAGGTTGATTTTCCGCATTCCAACAAGCTGATGGCGCGCTTAGCTTGCGTTGCAAAGCCTCTTGAATCATGAAGAACATCGTTGCCGCCGTCGATTTCTCGCCCATCACCCAACGTGTGATGCGCATGGCCATGGACACGGCCAAGGGCCTTAACGCGAAGGTCTGGGTGATTCATGCAGCTGCGCCCGACCCCGATTTCGTCGGCTTCAAGACCGGTCCGCAATACATACGCGACCACAGGGCACAAGAGCTCCGTGAAGAGCATGCGCAGCTTCATGGCATGGCCGATGAGTTCCGCCATGCTGGCGTCGATTGCGATGCGCTGTTGGTGCAAGGTCCAACCGCCGAAACGATAGTTGCCGAAGCGCATCGGCTGAACGCCGACCTCATCATCATGGGCTCGCATGGGCATGGTGCGTTATTCAGGGCGCTCCTGGGCAGCGTGAGCGAGCAGGTGCTGCGCGAAAGCGAGACTCCCCTTTTGATCATCCCATCGCCGAAGTGAAGCGCAGACGCCACTTGGTATTCGCGGCTCTCGCATGGGCATCCATCGGTTCTGTGTGCGTGCCGATACGAGGCGGTGCCCCGAAGCAAGGGGACATCAAGCTACCGCCGGGCTTCCGCATTTCATTATTCGCCTCTGAGGTGACCAATGCGCGCGCCATGTGCTGGGGCGCGGAAGGCACCCTGTTCGTAGGCAGCCGGAGCGCGGGCCTCGTGCATGCCCTGCGCGATACCGATGGCGACGGCAAGGCCGATGAGCGCCATGTGATCGCCAAGAACCTGAACATGCCCGTTGGCGTGGCTTTCCGCGATGGTGCTCTGTTCGTGAGCGCGGTGAGCAGCATCCTTCGCTTTGATTCCATCGAGCATCGATTGGCGAACCCACCCGCAGCCGTGACTGTTTCCGATGCCTTCCCAACCGATAAGCATCACGGTTGGAAATTCATCGCCTTCGGACCGGACGGCAAGCTCTACGTTCCTGTTGGCGCGCCTTGCAACAATTGCATAAGCCCCGATAGCATCTATGCGAGCATCACGCGCATGAACGCCGATGGCAGCGGACGTGAGATCATCGTCGCGCATGGTGTGCGCAACACCGTAGGCTTCGATTGGCATCCGGTAACCGGAGAACTCTGGTTCACGGACAATGGCCGCGATTGGCTCGGCGACGATTCCCGGATTGCGAGCTCAACAGGGCCGGCTCGAACGGCCACCATTTCGGCTATCCGTATTGCCATGCCGGCACAGTGAAAGATCCTGAATTCGGTGATCAACGCCTGTGCGGGGAATTCGTCCAGCCCGCATCGCTCCTCGGCCCGCACGTGGCACCGCTGGGCATGCGCTTCTACACCGGATCGCAATTCCCGGAGAAGTACCGCCATGCCATCTTCATAGCCGAGCACGGCAGCTGGAACAGGTCCACACCGATCGGCTACCGCGTTGTAGCAGCATTCCCACGGCCTGACGGCACTGCTATCACCGAGGTGTTCGCGGAGGGTTGGCTGAATGGCACCAAGGCCACTGGGCGTCCGGTAGATGTGATCATGGCGCCCGATGGCTCGCTCCTCGTGAGCGACGATGCTGGTGATGCGATCTACCGCATCACCTATCAGCCGGAGTGATCTCGATTGTGACCGATACGCGGTCGCGCGTCCTAAGAGCGATCAGCGGCGATCGGAAGGGAGAGTCCATCGCTGCTCGGTCCGGAGGGCGCGTTGAGCGCCCTTCGTCGTTGCGGAGGTTTAAAGTTCTGTTGTTGAAAGAGCGATGTTGAATGCCCGGGTGTTCGGATCGTCGCCACGCAACCTTCGCAGCCATGAAGAAGATCGTGATCACTTTCGGATTGGCACTCGGTGCATTGAGCACGCAAGCTCAAAAGAGCGGCTTCGGCTTGGGTATCATGCTCGGCGACCCTACCGGCCTGAGTGGAAAAGCCTGGATCAGCAGCGACCGCGCCATCGATTTCGGGTTGGCTTGGGGCGTTTGGGGCCGCTACCTGCACCTCCATGGCGACTATCTGCTGCACAAGCAGAATCTCTTCGAGGTATCCTCCGGTTCGTTCGCGTTGCAATACGGGCCTGGAGTGCGCATCCGCTCGTGGCGCGATGGCCGCTACTGGCATCGTGGCCGCTGGAATGATTACGATGGTTCGCGCACGAGCATAGGCATCCGTTTCCCCGTCGGACTGACCTATGCCTTCGAAGGCGCACCGGTGGATGCCTTCATTGAACTGGCCCCGACCTTGGACCTCGCGCCCGGCACCTACTTCGACCTCGACGCTGCAATCGGCGCGCGGTTCTGGTTCTAAGAGCCTGTTTTGGATCTCTTGAACGAAGGGTTCCGAGGCTATTTTTCGTTCAGGCGCAGCCAGAAAATCATCGCGTAGCGGTGCCTACGGGATCATTTTCCGGCGAAGCATGGGCGGAAAAGAGACCGGAGACCGAGTTTGAAGAGATTCCAAACAGGCTCTAACTCCGGCGGAGCAGTCGCCTAATGAGCCAAGGCCTGCTGGCGAAAGGCGATTGATAGAGCCAATACGCAACACCGACTGCTGTGAGCGTGCCGATTGCAGAGCCTGCCGTGATATCGACCAGGAAATGCTGCGATAAATAGACGCGCGAAAAGGCCAGCAGCGCTGCGAACAGAGCGAGCGGCACCGCCCATGTCCGCCGATCCACGATCACCGCGAGCGCCAGGCACATGCTGAATGCTGCTGTGCTGTGGCCGCTAGGGAAACTCAGCATCGCATGCAGGTCGATCCCATCGACCCAATCCATGGCGCCCAATGAATCGCGGTGCATGCTCGGCCTGCCGTGTTCGGCGAAGAAGCCCCGCTTGAGCGTTTGCGCGATGATCGCACTGAGGCTGCAGCTCAGACCCATCATCAGGAATGAACGAATATCAAGCACCAGCAGGATGAACAGCGCCAGTGCAGAGGGAACCCAGCCATCCGCCACATGCGTGAACGCCGCGAAGAAGTGATCGAGCCATGACGCATGGCAGCAATTGATGCGTGCATGCAACGCGAGCTTCTCGTTCAAGAGCATTGCGGCAATGGCCACAACGAGCATGGGCGCCCAGGCGATCAGGAAGCCGCGCACGATCGCCCGTGAATTCTCCATGCGGCGAATCTAACCGGAGCGCGTACCAAGGCAGTAGGTTCGCCGTGCAATGCGTCAGAAGCTTCTCGCAGCCACCGCGCTCATCGCGCAGGCGTTCTTCGTCCATGGTCAAGGCTTCATCCTGGAGATCGGTCCGCCACTGGCGCAGGATGGTGTCGGTGTCGGCACTACTGCGAGTGGTTTCATCGCAGGTGCCAGGCTGCATGCACGCGACCCGCAACGCCAGCTCTGCGGTTTCTGGCGCTTCACGGCAGCTGGTGCACCCATTGGAGTCGATACGCTGCACGCCCTTGGCCATCATGCCTTCGCGCAAGCAATGGCCACGTCCGATGATGGCGCTAGTTTCCTGGTGGGCAGTGCCATTCCCGCAGGCGGTCACGATCACACGGCCTTCATGGTTAAGCGCGAGATCTCTGGCAGCACCGCATGGATCGCTCAGTTGTCGTTGCCGGGCAGTCATCAATTCATGGGCGCGCATGCCCTAGCCGATGGTGGTGCGCTGGCCTGCGGCGTGATTGAGCAAGGCAACGGGCACGATGCACTGCTCGCGCGCATCAGCGCGACCGGCGGCATCCTTTGGACCGCGATCGTTGGGGAAACGCTCGATGAAGAAGCGCACGCGATCACCCTCGTGGGCGATGCCGTGATCGCCACCGGACGACAAGTGAATTTCGGCGGAACCAGCGATGCGTGGTTCGCGCGCTATAGCCTCGATGGCGATCAAATCTGGACAACATCGTGGGGCGAAGTAGGCAATGAGACGGGTTATGGATTGGCAGCCATCGGGCCCACGGCGTTCGTGATGGCTGGCACCACGAATTCGTATGGCCCGACAGACCTCACGGAGCAGCGAAAGAAATCGCGCGCATACTTGCTGGCCTTGGACCTGAATGGCGATTCGCTCTGGACGCGATCTTTTGGCGATACGCTCTACGATCAACGGGCCTTCTGCATCGCTCAAGCACCCAATGGCGATTTGCTGATCGGTGGTGATCGCAGCACGGTGATCGGCAGTTCCGATTCCTTCGCGGCACGGATCAATGCGAGCGGAACGATGCTGTGGCAACGCACCTGGGACCTCGGGAAAGAAGAGCGGTTGCTCGCAATAAGTGCATTGCCCGATGGACTGATCACAACCGGCTGGGCCTTTGGCGATCTCGCGCGCCAGTTGATCCTGATCCGCAGGGACCCGAACGGGAATTGAGCTTTCAACCGATGCCGGTTGGTGGAAACAGCAGGCGATACCATGATCGGGGTATTGCGAACCGCACTTGCTGAACGGTGCTTTGGAACATCCAATCCAAGGCCATGACAACCAGTCGCCGTTTCGCTACGCGGACCAAGGACCGCGATGCCAACCATGTGATCGATGCGCGCGCGAAAGCCGTGTTGCGCGAGCTATCGCTCATGCCGAGCGGCAAAGCGCTTTCGGCCTACCTCCGCGTATTCAACCAGAAGTAAGCTATGGCAGCTGTTCGGAGCGCGTATTCGTAGGCACGTTACCGCCCACATTCACCAGGATGGGATCACGGTCATTCCCCTGTCCGGTATAGCGGATCACGCCATCCATGTTCACGTCGAGCAGGCTATACCCGGCAACGGTATTCGTGGGCACGGTTCCACCAATGCCAAGGAGGATCGGATCGCGATCGTTGCCTTCCCCTGTATAGCGCAAGTAGCCATCGCGCTGCGCATTGCCGCACCATTGAGCCCATGCTCCATTGGCGAGCGGCACCCGCGCATTCTGCCCAAAGGTGGGTGTGCTGCCAAGTGTGAAATCCACCCCGGCTTCGGATGAGTTGAGCGCGATGGGTGAGAAGGTCATTGCTGCCAAGTGGTTGCGATGGCGGACGGCCACATGGTACTGATCGGCTGGTACGTTGAAGATGATGCGCGCATATCCATCGGTGCCAACGACATCGCCATCGCGCTCGAGCAGCGCCGCCTTGGTCGCCACGATCTGTGAAGGGTTGTTCTTGTTGCGCAGTTCAATGAGCACCCAATCGACCACTGCATTCTTGCCGGTCTGTGCCAAGCGAGGAGCATTCGTGGTCTCCCCTCCTCCACCACCGGCTTGCGTGAAACCGAGTGCGGAATAAGGCTGGGCCAAGGGAACAAGCCCGCTCGACCGCAGATCATCGCGCAGGAGTCCTTCAGCATCGGACCACGTCCCTTGGAGCAGTGTGCGCACGCGCACGCTTGGACCGCAATCCTGCCAACGCGCTAATGCCGAGCCCGGCACCAGAGTGAGCGTGCTATTCGAAGGCGTCTGCCAACGGACCGCGAAATGGTCGCCGCCGCTGCCCTCTTTCTGCAGGAATTCGACATAGTAGTAGCGCCCAGCGACCAAAGCGATGGTCGTGCTCACTTGAGATGGGTACTTGGTGTACTCGGTCTCACCGGTATAACCGGGCACGCTGCAGATGAGCTGCTTGTATTGCGGCTCGGCATTGAGGCTCAGGTATAGGACACTGGCATCGTCGCTGGTGAGCGTGAAGGTGTAGTTGCCCGATTGCGGCGCAACGATGTAGCCGCGCACGCGTGTCCCGTAATTGTTGGCCAGGTTGGTGGGCCCTTGGAAACTATTGATGAAGTTGGTGCTGGTGGGATTGTTCGGGTAGTTCGGGCTGTTCACCAGATCAGCCACCGTTGAGCCCGAGATGCCCGACCAGTACTCGCGCATGATGCTCCCTGTGGCACCCACGCATTGCGGGGCCGCATACGTGATCACGCTGATCACCTTGATAGCCTGGCCAGTCAAACCATCCGTATCGGTCACCGTCAAGCGAACCTGATAGTCTCCGCTTTCGGTGAACACCTTGCTCGGTGCAGCGCTCGTGCTGCTTGTGCCGTCGCCGAAATCCCAATGGTAGGCCACCACGCCACTGGGGTCGAATGAGGACGTGCCGTCGAACGCCACTAGCAATGGGCTGGTTCCAGCGGCTGTGCTGGCGTTGATGATCGCGATCGGGGCGATGGCATAGCAGCGCGGATCGAGTCGACGTTGCGAGGTTGCGCTCAAGCCGCCAGCATCGGTCACGGTGAGCGTGATCATGTAGTAATACGAGTCGTTGTCGCAACCCACGCCGCTGATCACGGTCGATGTGCTGGTTGCATTGTCCACAGGTTCAGGATGGGTATGCGTGTTGTGATGCATGGTTGTGCGCCAAGCATAGGTGAGCTGTGCGGATCCGTGCTCCGCATCGGACACTGCGGCCTGCAACTGGAACGTTGTATCGATGCCTGCGGGATAGAACATGTCCTGCGGGATGCTCGTGATGTTCACCACGGGCGGCGTGTTGTTCACCGATACGATGAGCTGTGCCGTAGAGGACTGGCCCGCATTGTCCGTGACGGTAAGAGACACGTTGAAGGTCGTGGGCACTCCCGGCGGAGCATTGAATGTGCGTGATGGATTGGGGGCTGAGCTGGTGGAACCACCATCGCCGAAGTTCCAGAGGTAGGTAAGCGCACCGCCTTCCGGATCGCTGCTTCCGCTTCCTGTGAAATCAACGGTGAGCGGGCCAGGGCCGTATTGCATGCTCTGCTGCGCTACAGCCACCGGCGGCAGATTCACGGCCAAGGTGTAGCAGATTCGACGCAGCTCATTGGTATTGTAGCGCATGTACCATACACAGCCATCAGGACCAGCGCCGATCCAGACCACGGCGCCCAGTCCAGTGGCGAATTCATGAACGCTCACCGGCTTGTTCTGCGCATCGAACATGAAGCGCCTGATCCAACCACTGGCATAATCGCCGTGGAATGTGCTGCCCTGATAGCCTGTAGGCATGTTGAGGCCGCTGACCCAAGGTCCACCGATGGCGCAATTACCACCGAAACGTGGGCCCGGCACCGGTGAATTGGCTGCATCGAGGTCGAAGGTGGTCGCCGTGCTTCCGTTGAAGCCACCGCAACGCGATTGGTTGCCGTGCAGCCAATCGACCACGGGCCGGCTATGGAAGTGCTTCGTGATCGCGTTGGGGATCTGCGCTGGCATTGCATGGGTTCGCATGCGCGTTCAGGCGGATCGGTGTGTCCTGCTTCAACAGATCGGAAACGCAGGTATTGCGTGGTGCAGTTCACGCCATCGTACAGCGGATTCGGAACATCGAGGTTCGGCGTGAGCGTGCTCATGTATCCGCTGTGCGGCGTAAGTCCCTCGAACATTGGCCAACCGAAGTTCATGCCTCCCTCAGTGCAAACGTTCAGGTCCTCCCACGTGCCCCATTGCACATCACCGATATAGATCACGCCCGGATTGCCAGCGGCTGGATCGGTGCTTCCGCTATTCGGTTTGAAGGTGGCCCGGTACGGGTTGCGCAGGCCCATTGCCCACACGCGTGACTTCGGTGCGCGCGGGACTGATGCATCATACCACGGATTGCTGGGTACGCCATCGCCGGTATTGGGGTCCATGCGAAGCAATTTGCCGTTGTAGCAATTGAGCAACTGGGAGCGGAATGCACCCACATTCTCCGCCGGCCGGATGATCCCATCGGTGAGCGCTTGTTGCCAATACGTATCGCTGCTGCTGCCCGCATCAACCAGGTTGTAGCTCGCGCCATCGCCCAAGGTGGCTAGCAAGGTGCCGTCGGATCCGAACATGAGCGATCAAGTGCTGTGCGACTCGTGCAAGAGAGGAACACCTGTGAATCGCGTTTCGCCAAGAAGTACGGTCCGGCTGTTGGGGTCGACCGTATTGAAATTCGGCCCGATCGCGGTCCAACGCGTGATCCGCATGATCGTGGCCGCGTAGTACTCGTTGGTATTTGCGTTGTAGTTGCCTGTGCCGTGGTTCATCAGGTGGTGGCGATCCACCGTGTACATGCCATAGATGCGGCCATTCGTGAGGAAATTCGGATCCAAGGCGAATCCGAGGAAACCGTGATCGCGCCAGTTGCCCACTTCATCGCTGATGTTCAGCAAGGGCGTGGCCAAGCGAACACCATTCTGCACGATCCAAACCTGACCTCCTTTTTCCCAGACATAGAGCCTCCCATTGGCATCCCAAGTGGCACCCACGGGAGCATTCCAACCGCCCATGACCAGGGCATCGCTGAAGTTGGGCTGGAGGCTCTGCGCTGAAACCTCTGGGCCGGCCAGCATCAATCCACAATAGGCGAAAAGTGCGACCAATCGATTATTCATGCCGACCAATTCAGGTGAATGGACGGCGAATCTACCGAAGCAGGTGGCCGAAGTCAACCGGTCGAAAGCCCCGATAGAATCGAGAATCAGCTAGGGCAGCTGCTGCAATCTGGTGCTCGTGGGCGTGCTGCCTCCGATATTCAGGAGCAAAGGATCACGGTCATTGCCTTGGCCCACATAACGGATCACGCCATTCAGGTCCACATCTTCCAAGCGGTAGCCAGTTGCGGTGTTGATGGGGATGCTTCCGCCCACTGCTACCAGGATGGGATCACGGTCGTTGCCGTTGCCCACGTAACTCAATTGGCCGTTGCGGCTCACATCGCCGGCCCATAGCACCATCCGCCCATTGCTCGATGCACTGCGCGCCAAGGTGCCATAGGTGGCGGTTGAACTCAGCGTGAGGTCAAGCGCGGCTTCGTTCGCATCAAGGCGCATGAAGGTGCCCGACATGGCCGCGAGGTGATTGCGATGCCTGATCGCGATGTAGTATTCATTCGCAGCCACGTTGAAGGTCAACCGAGCTTGGCCGTCAGGCGCCACCACATCACCATCACGCTCCAGGATAGCGCTGCGCGATGCGACGACGGTCGATGGCGTGAGCTTGTTGCGCAGTTCAACCACCACCCAATCAACCACGGCGTTCGGGCCGGTTTCCGCGCGGCGTGCCGAGGTGATGGTTCCACCGGATGTTCCGACATAGCTGTATCCAAGCGCGGTGTAAGGCTCGGTCAACGGAACCAACGATGACGCACGCAGGTCGTCGCGCATAAGGCCCGACGATGGCTCGTATGCGCCGCCGAGGAACGTGCGCAAGCGGATTCCGGGCAGGCAATCCTGCCATTGCACAAGAGCGGTTCCGGGCACCACCACGCGCGTTTGATTCGATGGTCGCTGCCACCAGACAGCGAGGTGATCATTCTGCGTGGCTTCCTTGTGCAATGCTTCCACGTAATAGTGCTTGCCAGCCACGAGATGCCGGCGCGCTCACCTGGGTCGCACTTGTCGAACTCGTTGGCGAGCGTAGTGCCCGGTACTGAGCAGATCAATTGCTTGAACCGTGGCTCTGCATTGAGGCTCAGGTACAAGGCCGAGGCATCGTCGCTGGTGATCGTGAAGGTGTAATTGCCTGTTTCCGGTGGCACGATGTAGCCACGAACCCGCGCACCATAGTTATTGGCTGCATTGGTGGGGCCTTGGAAGCTGGTAATAACCGAGGTGCTCGCGGGATTATTGGGGTAACTGGGCGCGTTGAGCAAATCAGCCACCGTCGCACCAGCAATGCTGTTCCACTGCTGGCGCTGCAGGCCACCCGCTGCACCAGCGCATTGCGGCGCGTCGAGGCTAATTGCGCTGATCGTGCGCGCTGTCTGCCCTGTAAGGCCGTCGTTGTCCGTCACGGTGAGCACCACGGTCCATCGCCAACACTCGTGTAGGTTTTTGACGGAGCTGCCGCTGTGCTGAATGTGCCATCACCGAAATCCCAGTGATAGGCCACGATGGTTCCTGGATCATAAGAACCAGTACCATCGAACTGCACGCTGAATGGCGCCAAGCCCGCCAGCGCACTGGCCTGGATGATCGCCGTAGGTGCAATCGCGTAGCACCTGGGCTGTATCCATCGCTCAGCAGTAGTTGATAGACCTGCCGCATCGGTGACCTTCAGCCGCACCAGGTAACGGTAGTTCTGTCCATCGCATCCTTCGCCCGAAGTGATCGCGGTGGTTGACACGGTGTTGATCGCTGGGCCGGGGTGCTCGTGCGTGTTGTGATGAAGGATCACCTGCCATTCATACGTCAGTTGGGCCGCGCTGTGCTGGGCATCGCTCACCTGCGCGGTCAGCTGCCACGTGGTATCGACCCCGACCGGATAGGTGGCGCCGATGGCAGGATTGAGTATGGCTACGCTCGGTGGGGTGTTGTTCAGCGAAACAAGCAACGTTGTGCTTGTTGATTGGCCTATATTGTCCGTTACCGTGAGAGTTATCGTGTAACTCGTGGGCACACCGGCGGGGGCATTGAACAAATGCAACGGATTGGCCGCGGTGCTATTGGCTGTTCCATCGCCGAATTGCCATAAATAGGTGAGCGGCCCATTCTCCGGATCGCTGCTGCCTGCGCCATTGAACTGGACCACCAAAGGCCCCGTTCCGTATTGAACATTCTGAGTGGCCACGGCTATGGGCGGCAGGTTCACGGAAGCTGTATTGCAGATGCGCCTCAATTCGTAGCCGTTGTACTTGATGTACCAGAGGCATCCATCGGGTCCGGCGCCTATCCAATTCACCGCACCAAGTCCCGATGCGAAATCCTCGACGCGCGCGATATTGTCCTGAGCATCGTAAACGAAGCGCTTGACCCAACCGCCAGCATAATCCGCGTGGTATGCGCAATTGCGGTAATCACTCGGGAATGAGTTTCAATTCGACCACGGACCGCCAATGGCCGCATACCCACCGAATACCGGTCCAGGCACTGGCGATAGCGGATCATTCAAATCGTACGTGATGGCAGTTGAGCCATTGAATGCGCCGCAGCGCGAGCGATTGCCATGCTGCCAATCGACCGCTGGCCGGGCGTGGAAGAAGCGCGGAACGGTTTGCGGGATCTGCACCGAGGCGTTGCACGGATTCGGATGGCCATTCACATGCGAAGGCCGATCCTCCTTCAAAAGGTCTTGGAACCTGAAGTATGGCAGGCTGCAACTGGTGCCATTGAATAAGGGGTTCGGGTGATCCTTGTTCTCGGTGATCGCTGCGGCATAACCTGCATGCGGTTCAAGTCCTTCGAACAAAGGCCAACCGAAATTCTGACCCGGTTCGCTGCAAACGCTGGCTTCCTCCCATGTGCTCCAGCCCACATCGCCAATGAAGAGCGTGCCCACATTGCCATCGCTCGGGTTGGTGCTGCCCGTTCCGGGTTTCAACGTCATGCGGTACGGATTGCGCAAGCCTAAGGCCCAAACGCGTGAGCGCGGGGCGCGGGGCGCCGTGGCATCATAGAACGGGTTGCTCGGAATGCCATTGCCCGTAATGGGATCCATGCGTAGGATCTTCCCGCTGAAGGAGTTCACCATTTGCGAACGGAACGCCCCCACGTTCTCCTCAGGTCTGATCATGCCTTCGGTTAAGGCTTGGGCGGCATAGGTCTCGGAAGCCCCTCCAGCATCCACTGAGGCCGCACTGGCCCCATCGCCAATGCTGGCTAGCAAGGTTCCGTCGCGCGCGAAGAGCAAGGTGCCAGGACCATGGGTGTTATAGGTGAGCACGGCACCGGTGCTGATTGTCTCGCCCAAAAGCACTTGGCGGCTACCATAGTTCACCGTATTGAACGTTGGACCGTTTGCAGTGTATCGTGTAATCCGAACAATGCAGGCCGCGTTCGGCTCACTGGCGAATTGGTCGTAGTTCGCCGTTCCGAAATAGAGCAAGTGGTGGCGATCCACCGTGTACATGCAATAGATGCGGCCATTGCTGAGGAAATTGCATCAAGCGCGAACCCCAGCAGGCCATAATCGCCCCAGTTACCCACTTCTTGATCGATGTTGAGCAGTGGGTCGGGCAAACGCACGCCGTTCTCCACGATCCACACCCTGCCGCGCTTCTCCCACACATACATGCGGCCGTTGGCATCCCACACGGCACCTACCGGATTGCTCCATCCGGCGAGTACAAGCGAGGAACTGAACCCCGGCGGAAGCGTTTGAGCGAATGCCTTAGAACCGGGCCACAGCGCTGCGGCGACCAGTGCCAATACGAACTTGCTGAACACCTTCATGACTGCGAGACCCTTGGAGCGATCCGCGAAGATGAGGGAATCGACCTTCCGTTCCTTGATGATCGTTTGGTTCAATCGAATAAGCCCAATTGGCCTTCAGCCGGCCTGGTGAAAAGGTCTCGCCGCAGCGGGGGCATGACCGCCTCGCCGTAATAACGCTTTCGCATTACCGCGAACACCCGTTTGATATTTTCAGCGAAAGGCCCCTCACCGCGCATCCTGCGGCCCGGAACCGAATCGCCCAAGGCACCGCCATGCATAGCGCGCACCTGGTGCATCACCTTGGCGGCCCGATCTGGGAAATGCGCATTCAGCCAATCCTCGAACACCGTTTCAACAGCGCCATTGGCCCGCACAACGGTATAGCTGGCCGTAAGAGCGCCAGCCTCCGCCGAGGCTTTCAACAGAGTTGGTATTTCTTGCTCGTTCAAGGCTGGGATCACAGGAGCAATCATGACCATCACAGGCACTTGGGCAGCACGCAGCTCGCGAACGGCCCGAAGCCGCTGTGCCCCTGTGCTCGTTCGCGGCTCCATGGCACGCCGAAGCGGCTCATTCAAAGTGGTAAGGCTGATGGCCACTTGTACCAAGCCCAAGGCTGCTAGCCGCCCGAGCGGATCGATGTCGCGCAATACAAGGGCATTCTTGGTAATCAGAGAGATAGGTTGTTTGAATTCGAGTGCCACTTCCAGCAAGGCACGTGTGATCCGCTCTTCCCGCTCTACGGGTTGGTAGGGGTCGGTAGCGCCGCTGATGGTGATGGGTTCGGCATTCCATTTCGGATGGCGCAGAGCTTTGCGAAGCAGGTCAGGGGCGTTCCGCTTCACGAGGATCACCTGCTCGAAATCGAGGCCAGCGCTATAGCCCCAATACTCGTGCGTTGGCCGGGCATAACAATAGGCGCATCCATGCTCGCAGCCTTGGTAAGGATTCAGGCTTCGGGTGAATGGCAGGTCCGGACTGCTCACCTTATTCACGATGGTCTTCGGCCGCTCTATCAAGAAGCGCGTTGCCTGCCTTTCGTCTTTTGGCTCATCGATCCCCTCCCACTCCACTATGCCATAGTTGCCGCGCAAGAACCGGTTGGCCGGTTGCCCACCAGCCCCCCTCCCCTTGACGGGCTTTTCGTCCATTGCCATGCGCTCAATGTATCCACTTACAAACGACTGACGATTGCCGGATAGCTTCGCCGCCTAGCCATTTCTCAACATGCGCATCGTACTCATCGCTCTGCTCACCGGCATCCTGCACTGCTCCAAGGCGAAACACATCATTGCTCCACCATCCGCTGCCCAAAACGTCACAGGCTGGGACAGCACATTGCGCCATCCGGACGAGCGCCACTTCAAGCGGATCAAACAACTCACCTTCGGCGGGGACAATGCCGAGGCCTATTGGAGCTTCGATGGACAGCGCCCGGTTTTCCAAAGCACTAATCCGGCTTGGGGCGAGAGCTGCGACCAGATACACGTATTCAATCCATTCACCGATGACCTGAAGAAGGGCCCGCCGAGCCTCATCAGCGTGAAAGGTGGCCGCACCACATGCAGCTACTTCCTGCCCGACAATAAGCACATCGTATTCGCCAGCACCCATGAGCATAACGCCACCTGCCCGGCGGTTCCTGACCGCCGGGCCGACGGCAAGTATGTGTGGCCCATTTACCCCAGCTTCGATATCCATGTAGCCGACCTCCGTGGCAATCTGGTGCGCAAACTCACTGATGTACCCGGCTACGACGCCGAAGCCACCGTTTCGCCGAAAGGTGACCGGATCGTGTTCACCAGCATGCGCGACGGCGACCTGGAACTGTACACCATGAGGATCGACGGCTCCGATGTGCGACGGATCACCAACACGCTCGGCTACGATGGCGGTGCCTTCTTCAGCCCCGATGGCAGCAAGCTCCTTTGGCGCGCCTCTCGGATGAAGACCCCGGAAGAGGAGGCCGAATACAGGTCCCTTCTGAAGGAAGGATTAGTGATGCCCACCAACATGGAACTCTGGGTGGCCAACGCCGATGGCAGCGATGCCAAGCAGATCACGCAGCTCGGCCAAGCCAATTGGGCGCCGTATTGGCACCCCGACGGCAAGCGCATCCTCTTTGCCAGCAACCATAAGAGTAAGCGCGGCTTTCCATTCACCTTGTTCCTGATCAACACCGACGGCAGCGGCCTGGAACAGGTCAGCTACGGCGACACCTTTGATGCGTTCCCTGTTTTCAGTCCCGATGGGCGCTACTTGGTGTTCAGCAGCAACCGCAATAATGGCGGCACGCGAGAGACCAATTTGTTCCTCGCTGAATGGGCCGATTGAAGAGATACCCTGATCGCGGTAATCTGAACCCAATCCACGTGCGACGTCGGTGCGGATCCGATCTTCGCCGCCCATGATGGCC
This sequence comes from Flavobacteriales bacterium, assembly GCA_016713865.1. GTDB lineage: Bacteria > Bacteroidota > Bacteroidia > Flavobacteriales_F > PHOS-HE28 > PHOS-HE28. The sequence goes on from JADJOG010000050.1 coordinate 112,506, forward strand.
AAGGAAGAAGCAAAGGCGGGTTGGGTGCAGCGTCTCGCGAAGCGTTGGAATGTATCGCCGGCGCGCGTGGGCATCATCCTTCTCGTGTTCGCTTGCACGGGCTTCACCGTGCTCATCCTCAAGCGGCCGCTGATGGCCTGGGCCAGTGGCGATGCGGGCGAGCCCCCCTTGCTGTTCTCGGTGCTCTATTACGTGCTCATACTCCCCGTTTACAATGCGCTGCTGCTCTTATACGGCGCGCTCTTCGGGCAATTCAGCTTCTTCTGGGCCTTTGAGAAGCGCTTCTTCGCACGGTTGCTAGGGCGTCGTACGCCTTGATCACGCGAGCCACCTGCGCATCGGGCAGCCGTTTGATGCGGCACTCCCAGAGCGTCAACACGCGCCAACCTGCATCCTTCAGTGCAGCAGCCTTCTCCGCATCGCGCTCCTTATTGCGCTCAAGCTTCGGCAGCCAGTACCATTTATTGCGCTTGGGCTTACGAGGAAGGCAATGCGGGCAACCATGCCAGAAGCAGCCATGCACGAAAACCGCGAGCTTTCGATTGACGAATGCGATATCGGGCCTGCCCGGCGCCTTGGCATAATGCAACCGATAACCAGTAATACCTGCCGCCCGCAGATTAGCGCGCAAGATCAGCTCGGGCTTGGTGTCCTTCGCCCGTATGCGGCTCATGGTGGCGCTCACCAGCGCATTGGCTGGCTTCGGTCGGCGCCTCGGTTTCTTTCGCGTGGTGGTCTTTGACACGCGCCGAAAGTAGGATCTCGATTAATCGAGCTTGCCGCGCGGCGTGGCGCCTGCGAGCTGCTCGGTGCGGACGGCTGAATCGTATTCAGCACCGGAGCAGGCTTTGCCATCCTTGAAGTAGAAGGTGCCGCCCCATTTGTGGAATACCCGCCTGTACTCGGCAACACGGCCATCGGTCTCTATGCGCACAACGGTTGTCACTTTGCCGGCCTCCACAACGAGGTCCTCAGTACGGGTCACCACGGGCTCCGCAACTTCTGGTATCGGCCGATTCTCTGCGGCTTCATTCGGTTTTGCAGGTCGCACCCGCGATGCCTCCTCGGCTAATACCGGCTCAACCGTTCGCCGGTTTTCAGTGCCTTGCTTGGGAGCTGATGCGAGCGTGGGGCGAGAAGGCTGTGGTGCAGGAGGAACTGGCTTGGCACGTTGGGGTTGTGGTGTCTGTTCCGGAGCCTTGGCCTGGTTTGCCTGCTGCTTCTCGGCCGCACTCTGAGCAGCTTCCTGTTTGGCCATCTGCTCCTTTGCCGAACGATCGACATCAGCTTGACGCTTTGCATAGGCTGCTGCTTGAGCGCTTGTCTGCCTATCCGCTTCTGACCTCGCCTTCGCATCCGAAGCTGCCTGTGCCGCTGCCGCCTTCTCCGTGTCGGCCTTTGCCCTGGCGTCTGCTGCCGCTTGAGCCGCCGCTTGCTTCTCGGCTTCCGCCTTCGCCTTCGATTGCGATTTGGCTTCTTCGGCTTTGCGCTTCTCCTCGGAAGCCGCAGCCTGCTGCTCTTCCTTCTGCTTGCGCTCAACACGCTGCGCCGCCTCCTGAAGCTGCGAATGGATCGACTTGGTGTAATCGGTATCGTAGTCGAAATCGCCGGCGGTCGCATCGTACCGGATCATGCCAACCGGCTGATTGAAGACAACCATATTGATGTCGTCGTACTGCTTGAAGAGTGATACGGCGAAATCGAAAGGCGTGAAACCTTTCGCGGCAGCTTCCGCGGGCGCGTGGGTATCGAAGGAGAGCTTCTTGGCTACGAAGCCATCCTTCTCGAACGAGACGATGTAGCTGGCGTTAAGCTGAAGCTTGAGCGTGAACTTGGACAGACCAGTGGTGATCGTGCGCTCCTTCACACCATCCTTGTACACCACGGCGCGAGCACCAGCAAGGTCGCCGCCATCCACCTTCACGCGGCCATTCACGGTGAATCGTCCTTGCGCCAGCATCAGGCCAGGCAGGAACATCAAAGCCGTGATAACGGCGGTCTTCAGGAATCGGGATGCGCTCATTTCGCGAACCAAAGCCACGTCTGTACGTAGCACCGGTCGTGCGGGTTCCAAGCCGTTCCATATTGATCGCCGCCATGTTGCTCTCTGGGCACACGGCGATGGCGCAACCCGATCGGGACTGCCTCCACGCTTTGAATGCGCTGCATCATGGAGCGCTCGATTTCCGCTTGCACGGAGACCAGCTCGTGATCCTCCGCAGCGATGAGCATGGCCGTTATCAGAGAGACATCATACCGCTCGATGCGATTGAACCAGCCAGTTTGAACATCAATCCGGATGCTGACGCCGTTGTGGTCCCTTGCGGCGCAAAGCATGGTGCCTGTTGTGAAAGCGAGCGGTTCCGGGATGCTATCATGCGCAAGACCTCTCGTATAACGATTCCGATATCATTGGCCGATTCATCAGGCATCGTGATGCGCTCATGCATCCGCGACATCGCCCTTTCGATCCAGAACCGATTGGCGGAAACCCGCTAGGCTGCTTCGCGTATCAACCGCCACTTTCATGAAGAATACCCTGCTCCGTTTAACGCTGGCACTTGCCGCGACCCAGCCTTTGGCTAGCGCCCAAGCGCAATACCTGGCAGACAACCGCGTGCCCAAACCCGCCGAAGAACTCTATCGGGCAGGTGAGCGTGCCTACCGCGGAGGTGATCATGCCACGGCCATTCTGCTTTTCAGCCAAGTGCTCGAATTGGAACCTGAACATGTGAATGCCTTTCTGAATCGTGGCTTGAGGAGGCCATCGCTGATTTCGATCGCGTGATCGCCCTTGACGCGCGCAACGCCGAAGCCTATAACAACCGCGGCTGGTCGCGGAAAGCGCAAGGCGATGAGGCTGGTGCCTGCTCCGATTGGCGCACCAGCAAGCGAATGGGCAATGGCGAGGCCCGGATCATACTTGAAAACAACCGATGCAAATGATGCGAGCGATACTGTTCACCGCTGCGATTTCAGCAGCAGGCATGTGCCTTGGCCAAGACCAGAGCTATGCCGATTGCCTGCTGAAGACCTCAAGCCGCTGGGGCGCCCCATGCGAGCATTGCCAGAGCTACGTCGATGGCTTCAAGCGCGACTTCAGCGGGACTTTCCAGGTGGAATTCAAGAACGCCTGCCGCGAAGTGATCGAGGTGAAGGTGGCCATGCAAGAGAAGAACGGAACGTGGCGCGCCTTCCCTGTGCGGGCGCTCGGTCCGGATGAGCGCATCGAAGCATTCGCTTGCGAAGGAAGCGGCAAGTACCTCTATTGGGTGCGGCGCGCCAACGACACCGAGATCACTCTCCCCACGGACCGGGAGATCATCCTCGCGTACACCACGCGCTGATCCGCGCATCGATCTCAAACGAGGGGCTGGAGTCATCCGGCCCGTCGCGCTTTTTGAACGCTAGCCTGTTCATGCGCGATGACGCTTCGGCGTCGAGCGAATGAGAGACAACAAGATTTTTGGGCAATGCGCGCCATGCCCAGCAAGCGGTTCCATATCGACCGCACCGAGACCTCTCCGCAAATCGACCTGGACCTTGATCAGGGCGTGCTCGAATTCGTGGGCCGGTCGTTGCCGAGCAATTCAGAGAACTTTTACTCGCGCGTGTACCGTTGGCTCGATGAGTACCTCCAGGAGCCGAAGGGGCAGACTACCGTGAATATGCGCCTTGACTATTTAGACACTAGTTCGAGCAAGCACCTTTACAACATCTTCCAACGTCTGAATGCCGTGAATGAGCGCGGACAGCAAGTGCAGGTGAATTGGCACTACGAGGCTGGCGATGAGGAGATGGCCGAGACCGGCAAGGACTACGAGAGCCTGTTCCGCATGGACTTCCGCTTCGTCGAGGTGGAAGAGCTGTTCTGAACACCTCATCGGATTCAATTCAACTTTCGATAAAGGCGCGACTGACTCTTTGGTCGTGTTTTCGGCTGCATTACGGAATTTTCGTCATCGCGCGTCTGCATCAGAGCGACAGAATGTCGCGGTCTGCTCCATCGGCATCCACATTGACCGATGCGAGGCATGAGCCACTGCAACACCCCAAAACACAAGCACGCCATGATGATCGCGAAGTACCGTCCCTCTGGAATGATGCACCCCTTCAATGGCCTGGTGAGTGAAATCCTCGGCCACGATATCGGCCAAGTGCTCGGCCACGACAGCGCCGAGCGCCAACTGCCGGCAGTGAACATCATCGAGCAGGCCGACGCCTATTTGCTCCAGTTGGTCGCAACCGGGTTCAGCAAAGGAGACCTGAAGCTGAAGATCGAATCCGAAACGCTCACCATCTCCGGTGAACGGGAGAAGTTCGAATTGAAGGAGAATGAGCGCTTCACCCGGCGTGAATTCAACGCTGGATCTTTCGCCCGCAGTTTCCGTTTGCCCGAATCAGTGAGCGTAGACGGAATCTCGGCTGAGTTGCTGAACGGCATCCTTCAGGTTCGTATTCCGAAATCTGATGCGGCCAGCCCGAAAGGACGTGAAATCAGCATCGGTTGAAGCCAGATGCCGCAAGAACGAAGGCCCCGTGTTCGGGGCCTTTGTTCTTGCAACCCCTGTGAGGAATTCAGCGTAAAGCATCAATCAATTGCAGTCCAGCATGAAACGGGTACCTGTAACCTACTATCAAGAAGTGCTCGACAAGATCAGCCACGCCGATCGAGCCACGTTCCGAAAGGAACTACGGAAGGCATTCAGGCGATTGCTTCCGGAAGAGCGGGAGGAGCTGAAGCAATGGTTCCGATCATCCTGCGTTTGCAGGCCCGCGCTCCATGCGGAGCTGCAGCGCACAAGCGCTAGTTGAAGTAACGGCTGTTCCAGGATTCCTTGCTGAACTGGCCGAAGAAGGCGAACCATCCGAACAGGGTGAACCCGCTCAGTACCATCGATATCCAGAAAAGGAAAAAAGCGCGGCTGCCGTTCATGAGAGGCATGTCCACATCGCCAAGCAGCGATTCAGGCAACGTGATTGTTAGAAGGATGGCGGCCATCAGGATCGTGGCCGCCAGATGCAACGGTTTCCTAACCGGCCAAAAGGCAATGGAACGCATCCAACTCAGATCGTTGCCCCACTTCGAAACCAAGTAATACCGCCCTTCGCCGAGCGGAAGGAAAAGCAGCGGGTCCACTTCGCTGTCGCAAAGCTTGAATTGGGCCGATGGAGCCATCAGGCAATAGCTCGATACAGGTTGGCCAAATCGCGCTTCAAGCCTCCTGATGGCCAGAACCGCGCTTCCAGGAATGGCGCCTTTGAAATAGCAGCCAGCGAGGAATCGGAGCCGGTACTTGATGCAAAGCGCTTCGATGGACTCGATGGAATACACGCGCCACGGCTCCGGTTCGTTCAAAGGCACAGGCTCGTGCCCCTTTGAAGTGCGCACCGCATGGCGTACTTGGTCGTCCTTGCGTTGTTCGTCGGCCAGCATTTCATGCACCTCGTGCAGGAAATCGGCCTGACCTTGGAGCACTTGCTCCAATCGCTCACGTTCTGTCTTCGCGCTCATGGGAACATTCAATCACGTGAGCAACGCTGAACCCATGCGATCCGTTCACTGTGCATCACATGCCTTCCTCTGCCTCAGGAAGCTGAGCCGGCTCCTCCTCCTCTGAAGCCTCGGCCAATCGGACATGTTCCGGAGCGTCAGCCGCAACAGATGAGCGTACGGTACGGTTCGGTGGAAGCACTGCGCACTGGGCATTCACCTCGATCGGGTTCCGGAACGATCCTTTCTCCACCACCACGTTCCAGACCGCTTCGAACGGCACCACGAAACGGACCGGGGATTCCTCGAAAAGTCCACCGTAGTAAGTGTAGGTCTTGCCGAGCTTGTAGTTCTTGTAATCGCGGCCTGTCATGAATCTCACCTTGGTGGCCACATCGATGTGTACCTCGATGATCTCCTTCTTCTTGAGTTCGAAGGTCTTGTGCAGGAATTTCATGTCGCTTGCGGTTTCGGGGCTAAGATAGGAGGGCCTTCTAGAGCTTCACGCTGAGGATCGGGAAGTTGGTGTGGTTCACGATGTCTTCGGTAAGGCTGCCATTCACGACTTGGAAGAAGCCTTTTCGGCCGTGGGTGGCCATGGCGATCATGTCCGCATCGATGCCGCGCGCGAAATTGAGGATGCCCTCCTCGATGCTGAGGTCGTTGTATACCGTCGCCGTGAATTTCCTCAGCTCGTGGCGTTCGAGGAAGGCATCGATAGCCTGATGGCTCTCCTCGCTGCGCTCGAAGGACTTGGGGGTGTTCACCTTCAACAAGTGCACTTTCGGGTCCCAGATCTCCAGTATGGGCCTGAAGGATTCGAACTTCTCCACATCGACCGCTGTGAAGTTCGACGCGTATACGATATCGTCGACGCGCATATCCTCGATCCGGTGCTTGATCACGAGTACGGGCATGGGTGCCGAGCGCACGATCCGTTGCGTGTTGGAACCAACGATGCCACGCAATCCATTCGCGCCGTGCGAGCCCATCACGATAAGGTCCGCTTGGGCGATTCGCTCGTTGCGGAACATCTCCGTGAGGCCGAGCTGGCGCAGCATGAATCGCTTCATCTCGAGACCTTGCATGAAAGGCAGCTCCGGTACACGATCGAGCTTCGCCTCGAGATCCTCGCGCAACCGCTGATTCTCCGGATGGAAATCGGTCATCTGCTCATACACATGAACCACGTCGATGCAGGCTCCAGTGCGCTGCGCGATTGAAGCGGCCACACGGAGCGCGTCTGTGGCGCAATCGGAGAAGTCGTACGGAACAACAATGGTCCTGACGCTCATGGCTCGTTCGGGTTGGTTTGGCCGGAGAAAGATAAACGCTCCGTCCGTTGTTGCTCCACCATCGGACCAGCCGTCTAAATTGCGCGGCCATGGCGAACGCCCCTCTCCCTTTCCGGCTGGATGGCACACCGAAAACTCCGCACATGGAACTGCGCGGCGATAGCGGGACCCTGACCATTGCCGGATGCTCCATTCCGGAGAACGCTGACCGGGTCTTCCAACCCTTGCATGAGGCAATTGAACGTTACGCCGCTGCACCTGCAGCCAAAACGGTTGTGCGAATCGCGCTCACCTACTTCAATTCAAGCTCGGCAAAGTGCTTACTGGACGTGCTCAAGCGATTCGAAGACCTGCATGCGGCGGGGGCAACCAAAGTCACCCTCGAATGGGTGCATGGCCCGGACGATCTGGACATGAAGGAAGCCGGAGTCGATTATCGCAGCCTGCTCGAATTCCCCGTGAAACTCGTCGAGGATATCCTCTAGCGGTTGGGGAACGCCTCCATCCACTCACGCTCGCTGATGGTAATGCCATCGCGGAAGTGGATTACCTGCCCCCAAGGATGCGTCACTTTGCGATAGATGGTGAGCACTCCTTGGCGCACGAACCGGTGCTCCAACACTACCGCACGGCCTTCGATGAACGAGCGCTCTTCTAGACCATCCGTCAAGTGCTCTTCAGTTCCGGCTGAGACACCCCTTTCAATCGGAACCGCATGCGTACGATTCGTGCCATGCGCCTGCTTTGATTCGGGATTCGCTGGAGTCGGATCCCTTGGCTTTGGCGGAACCGCCCCCTTGCTCTCATTCGGCACCGGCAGATCTTCTTGAACGACAATCGCTGGCTCAACAACTCGCTCGACCATTGGCGGTGCAGGCGGTGCAGGCTGCTCGGGCTGCTTTTGTCCTTCTTGCTGCTTTGATAGATGAGCCTGGAGGTCTTGGATCTTGACTTTCGGATACACGTTCAAGGGCCTCAGCTTGCGAGCCTCCTGGTACTTTGCCAAGGCCTCCTCGAAGCGCTGTCCTTGGAAAAGGGCGTCAGCCTCACCCATCACCGCATTGAAGGCGATGTCGTTCCGCGCATCTTCCTGCTCCTTCTTCGCTATGCGATTCCGCTCTTTCGCGTTGAGGCCGGCGAACTCTGGTGTCAGGCTGCTATCGGTCTGCGCAAACAATCCGGCCGAAATGGCAAGACCCAGGAGTGCTGTGAAAAGGCGAACCCTCATTCTCGATGGCGAAACTACCCCTGCTTGACGGCTGCGGTTCTATTGAAGCAGCCGGGTTTCAGCAATGCCCGGTTGATACGGCTGCATTGGGCATGCGGTTCCTATGAGGCAGAACGCTGCCGAATACCTTTGGCCCCAAACGCACGATACTGGCCTCTTGATTCGTTGAAAACCAGGGCAAACGTCCCCAATACCATGCGACACTTGGCTGCCGCGATCATGTTGGCTGGCCTGATGGCTTGCCAAACGGACCCTAAACAGTCACCCGAATACGCTCAGCTCAGCGAGGACGCAGAGCGTGCCAACGCCAAGGTCTCTGAACGCGACTCAACGCTGAACATGCTGTTCGGCACAATGAACCGCATCAACGAGAACCTGCGCACCATACGCGCCAAGCAAGGGCAGATGCTGGACCCCGAAAATGGCGCGGAAGGCCCCGACATGGAGCAGCGGATGATGGGGCACTTGACGAGCATCGACGGACTGCTCTCGGAGAACAAGGATTTGATCGCCCGGCTGCGCAAGCAGGCCAAGGCCTCTGCCGCCACCGTTTCGGAATTGGAAAAGACCATTGCTGGTCTGGAACAAGGCATCCAAGAGAAGGATGTCGAGATTGCCGGATTGAAGGAGCAGCTGGCAAGCACCAACAGCAGCTTGGCAACGCTTATCGAGATGTACAGGGACAAGAGTCAATTGAGCGACATGCAGCGCATGGACCTGAACACCGCATATTACGCCATCGGAACGAACAAAGAACTGCGCGCGAATGGCGTGCTGGCCAAGGAAGGCGGCGTCATCGGCATCGGTTCGGTGAACAAGCTGAACACGGACAACCTGCCGAAGGACTACTTCACCCGCATCGATATCACGCGCACCATGGAGATACCGCTTGCGGCCAAGAAAGCCAAGCTCGCCACCACACACCCTGCAGGCAGTTATCGAATCGAAGGCGATAAGCTGGCGATCACCGACCCCAATCAGTTCTGGAGCGTGAGCAAGTATCTGGTTGTGGTGGTTGAATGATCCGCGGCAAGTAGCGCATCGCACGCGCGGCAACATGCCGGAGGCCACCTTGAGCCAAGGGCGAAGCGGCCGATGTGATCACGGGTACCTTCGCACGATGCGCCTGCAATACCCGGCTAAGGTCCTGCTCGCTTGGGGCGAAGCCATCAGCGGCAATGCCGCCTTGCGCGATTGGCTGACCACCAACGGATATCCAGAGCTAGGCATATTCACCTTCGCGCTGCGGAATAAGGCCGATGCGCGCAAGTGGCTGATGGAGAACGATCACCCGCACTTGATGGCGCTGATCAATGGATCGAGGGCAAGCAGGAGGCCCTGGATTGGCTCGAACGCAATGGCATGAATGTCTTGAAACAGGTGGCCCTCGCTGCCGACAGCGACAGTGACGCGTTCAATTGGCTTCTGGCCAACGGACACCGCGACCTGGCCATGCTGAGCCACAAGATGCACGCCGTGAAACAAACGATTGAAGACGATAACAACGACCCGCACAAGTACAAGTGAACTCAGCGTGTTCGCCTTCGCCAATGACGGACCAAGCGATCGATCAATACCAGATCAAAGGCCGCATGAGCGATCATTGGCGCAACCAAGCCGTGCTCGCGCGCGTGCCAGCCGAATAGCAGCATGATGCCTGTGATCAGCAAGCCATAGGTGAGCAATCGTCGGTCTCGCGGATCCAGATACCCGTGCAGCGCGACGAAGAGCATGGCCGTCAGCGGGATCCCTAGCCAGTGCTGAAGCGCCCCGCGGAAGAGCAACTCCTCTCCTATTCCCGCACAAACAGACCCAAGGATCTGAACCGGTTTCCCCGGCATCAATGGGCCTATGATATCCGCATAACGATCAAGCAGCGGCTCCATCCAGCGCGATGCGACCACCGCCCAGGCGAGCATTGCCATGATGACACCGGAGAACAGCCCAATAACGGCTTGCTCAATGAAATCGCCTTTGCCAAGAACCGCGACTCCCAACGGCCTGTCCTGCAAGAACTTCATCAGGCAAAGTCCGCCACCGCCCATGACCGCTAAGGTGGCCAATGAGAGCAGTACCGCAAACCGAGGCGCGCACTGCATGCCAGACCTGGTTAGCCTGAGCTGATCAATCGCCTTGGGAGCCTTATTCCACGAGCAGTCGCTGCGTTCCGAGGTCTCGCCCTGTTGCTGACAACAAGCGAAGGGTGTAGCACCCCGGGGCCAAGCTGCTCACATCAACCAACGCCTTGTCCGAGCCAACTCGGCTGCGATGAATGAATCGTCCGGCAGCATCGATGAAATCGACAGTAGCGGTGCCTGGTTCTGCCAACGAGATGGCAACCATGCCGTTAGTCGGATTCGGATACGCCACGAACGCCTCCTGAGCAGCATCATATTCATCGACACCGACGATGAATCCATTGCTCCTGCTATTCGGCGCGGCGCGTTACCCCCCAGCCCCACCGGCCGATCTGCACTGAATCCTCTTGCATGGCGGGATCGGATATACTGAGGCATCCGCATAGAAGTAGCGCGTATTGCGATCCTGCGCACAATACCGAGAATGGTCTGCTCCGTGGAAATCGCGGCGCACTTCCAGCGCAGCACATTCCGGATCACCTGCTCTTCGGGCATGCTCAGCGTTCCGAAGCTGTCGCCGATGCCTTGAATGGTGCCCGTGCGCGTTACCGGACCGAATTGCGTGCCGATCGTAGCGCCTGCGTCGCATCGGTCCAGGCTGTCCCGAAGGTGCATGGCAGCTTCAGTTCGAGTGATCGCGTCGGTATAACTCACGGGGTTGTTGCCTTCATCGGTGGCGCGCGAACCAACCCGCTTCAGACCGTTCGATGTCACCGCCCAGAACAGGGTATCGGAGCCGCCATCGGTGCCGATCAGCGGCCGATGGAATCAATGCGCCCGTGGGCGCGCTCGATGCGCTGAACCAGCGACTGGGCCGATTGCCGGTATTGGGCAGAAGCATGCCCCAGTATTCGAAGGAGACATTCGCGCCAGTAGGCCCAACATCCTGATAACCATCGCGGGTGAAGAGCGCGAATTCGCTGCCCGGGCCTGGAACATTCGAGGAGGTGAGCGTGGGTTGGGCGACAGATGCCGCGGCGGCGGCGAAGCCACTCAAGGCGAGGGCATAGCGAGTGATCATTCCGTGATTCGGGTTTGGGTGCGGAAGGTATGACGCGGGCGAAATGCGATTCGCTGCCCGATGGCCCGCATGCCTTCTCTTTGCGCCATGAAATTCAGCGTCAGCTGCGTATCAGCGAGCTCATCCGGCACCGTCGCACCATTCTGCCGAAAGACTACTCCCGCGCGAGGTGCATCGCGAGATCGTGGAGCGCTTGCTCACCAACGGCACCTGGGCACCTACTCACGGACTCACCTAACCCTGGCGCTTCCATGTGTTCATGGGCCCGGCCCGCGAACGCTTGTCGGCCTTTCTGGGCGAGACCTACCGCACGACCACGCCAGCTGAGAAATTCCTTCAGAAGAAATTGATAACGTGACGCAGCGCCCTTGCAGAGCAGCGTGGTCATAGCGCTCGGCATGGCCGCGACCCGAAAGAGAAGATCAGCGAGCGCGATGAGATGCTCGCCGTAGCCTGCGCTGAGCAGAACATGCACCCGACCGGCGCGGCGTATGGCCCAGGTGCTTTCGGCCACCGGCGGCCCCATGACCGGAGCCGCGATGCGCGGTTTCCTCGGGCTGGGTGACCGCGATCGGCTCTTGGCCTCTTCTACGTCGGCTATCCCGCTGTGGATTGGCCCCAAGGCCATCGGCGGCCGCTTGAAAACGTAACCATTTGGCATACGCGATGAAGCCACTTAATCTCACCAACTACGAGGACCATCCGACCGAGTCGAATCATCGTATTCCGATTCCCTACCCGCGCGCAGGCCGACGAATTCACTTTTAGGCCTCGAGGCAGAAGGCGTGCAGCATGAGCAGGGACGGGGAAGGCGGTCCGCCCTACCTCGTTGCCGCGAAGAAGCATCAGCGCGAAGCGGCCATCCGGGCCAACTACCGCGTGCTTGGCCGACACCGCAAGCCATTCATGACCGACCCCATGCTCCGCCGGAGCGTCATCGGCTTCTTCGTGCTGTTGCTCGCACTAGCGGTGGCGCGCTTTGCTCAGATGATGACGCCCGCCTGCAACCGAAGCCGTGAGCGCTGTTACCCGCTTGGCACCCGCGTTTTCCGGGCTGCCGGTTCATCTTTGAGGGCGATGCCACGAACCCATCCCCCGCCGATCACCGCAGTGGCCCTCTTCCTTCAACAGCTTGCAGTAGCGCAACGGGGCGTTACGACCTTAGGCCTGCGCGTGAAGCCTGTAGTGCCCTTCACCGATTTCGATAAGGATGTGGAAGTGAAGACCGAGAATTACGCTACGCGATGTCTTTGGAAGGCGGTTTCGCCTTCGGCATGAATGTGCGCGTTGCGGTCACGAAACCATCTCTTCGAGACTGGCCTGGGCCGATCCAGCGCCGGTTCAGCATACCGTTGAGAATGACACCGCAGCCTACGCGGAGAGCGCATCGATCCGCTATACCGGTTGCTAGTTGCCGGTGATGGGCCTTGCCCTCATCCGCCTTGGGAGAAGACATGGATGAATACGGCGCTGGGCGCATCGCTCGACTTCACCCCAGCGATGTGGAGGGCTACCTCGAGAATGGCAGCATCTACATGTTCAGGCGCCGCTGGGCGCAGGGAAGCGTTATCGGCAATCTCGGCTTCGAGTACCGCTCTGATAAGAGTGGCATTTTCTATTTGGGCGCCACCTATCACCGGCCGTTCAACGCATCTGGCATTAGCCGATTTGACATACACCTATTTTCGGTCCACCAACGCGCAAGGATTTCACCGAGCGCTTGAGCGTTGCCGGGAGCTACCTCACGGTCGATCTGCGTTACTATTTCCACGAGGACCCAGACCGGCGAAGGCTGCGCAAAGGCGGGTGATGCGCTTCAGGTATCTTCGGCGGCTTGACCACCGAACCAATGCGCACACCCTGCTTGCCACGGCCCCGATCATCTCCATCACTGGATTCGCCCAACCGGCCAATGATGCCTGCGGCAATGCGGCACCTGCTCTCTGCGGGAGCGTCATTGCAGGGACAACGGAAAACGCGACCACGGATGCGGCATCCACTTGTGGCACGCCGATCACCGCGCCTGGCGTGTGGTATGTATTGGCTGGCAGCGATGAGCAGGAAACCGTCTCGACCCGCCCTGATGAAGCGTACGACACCAAGCTCAATGTTTACCGCGGCTCGTGCGGCAGCCTGCGCGTGGCCGGAAACGATGATGCTGGCCCGGAAGTCTATTGCAGCACAGTAGGATTCTGGGCCGAGGCTGGAACCAACTACTACATACTGGTGCAAGGCTATGGAGATGAAACAGGCCCGTTTAACCTCGGCTATCACTTGCACGGAGCCAACGGAGGATATTGCCTTGGGGCGCTGCCCATTGCATGCGGCGAATCGATTGATGGCACCACCGTAGAGGCAGGTGCCGATAGCGCGCCTTCTGCGAAACACCCATCACCGCGCCCGGCCTTTGGCACACGTTCATCGGAACAGGCGGGCAGATGGTGCTGAGCACCTGCCCCGACGAGACGTTCGACACCAAGCTGAATGTTTATGCGGGACCTTGTGATGCTCTCACCTGCATTGCCGGCAACGACGATGCGAATGGCGATGTGCTTTGCTCCACCGTCACCTTCAATAGCACTGCAGGCCAAGCGTATTACGTGCTCCTTCAGGGCTACAACGGGCAAACCGGCGCATTCACCTTGTCGCTCACATGCCCAAGCTGCGGCATCTGACGGCTCCGCAGGCCTTCCCATGGATGTTTCGGCCATGGTTACCTGGGTGTCTCCGAATCCGGGAAGTACGTTCCAGATTGAATACGGCGAGGCCGGTTTCGCCCCTGGTTCAGGTACCGCGATTAATGGAAGCACAGGCATCGATGGCCCACCCGTGAACATCACAGGCTTGAATCCATCCACGGCTTACGACGTGTATGTGACCGAATTATGCGCTGGCGGCAACAGCGATGCAGCGGGCCCCATCTCCTTCAGCAACATTGGCCGAACCGCCCGCCGCGAATGCACTCTGCTCAGGCGCACTGCCCATTGCTTGCGGTGGTAACGTGAATGGCGACACGAGTGATGGCGTGTTCACCCCCCGGTCCTGCATGCGGAAGCGCCAACATCACTGCCGCCGGCCTTTGGTACACCTTCACGGGCAATGGCGACGATGCCACTTTGAGCACATGCAGTGGCAGCGGCTATGACACCAAGATCAGCGTGTTCAGCGGCAGTTGCAGCGCGCTCGTGTGCGTGGCCGGCAACGACGATGGGCCCAATTGTCCGGCGAACACCAGCAGCACCACCTTCCAGACAGTTCCGGGCACCGAGTATCTGGTCCTTGTGCATGGCTACGATCAGGATCAAGGCGCCTTCACATTGAGCCTCACATGCGCGCCTGCATGCAGCACGGTCGAGAACGACGATTGCTCCAGCGCAACCTTGCTGACCGTGCAACCTACTGGTGGCTGTGAGAGCAGCACCGGTTCCAACATGTGCGCTTTCGCACCGCCATTTCCGAACCCGCCATGCGACCCTTACGCCAACATCGTAGATACGTGGTACTCCTTCAACAGCGGCGGTGGAACGGATCACGTTCTGATCTTGGAAGCCGGAACGTCCCAGCTGATCAATGCCGCGGTTTACACAGCTTGCGCGAACCCGGTGTATGTGACCTGCGTGACAGAAGTCGCGGACGAGATCCAGTTGCCTGTCTTAGCGCCCAACACGGACTATCTGGTACGTGTGTGGAATGGCGGCGGTGCAGAAGCAGGAACCTTCAACATTTGCGTGGAAGCGAACATGAACCTCGGTGTGGCCGAAGCCGCGCAGACGAGCATGCTGATACATCCCAACCCCGCTTCGAGCAGCTTCAGCATCCGAATCAATGAAGCCTTCAGCCTTCTCCGAGTGATTGACGCATCGGAGCGCTCCGCTTGGCAGAGCCCGCCAACCGCTGCAGCAACAATCGTGGTGCATCCCGCACGGCAGCTCCCAGGCCCCTAGATGATCATGGCCGGGGCAAGAGCCGAGGGCCGCGGGGTTATCGCACGCCAGTTTGTCGCCCCGTAGTTCTATCTGGCGATAGCAGCTTCATGCTAAAGCGGATGGAACGCCACTGATCGTATGCCACACGCTGCGCACTTTCTTTCTAGTCGAACCGGAGAAGCCCACAATCAGCGCGTGGACATACTCCCTGCTCTTGTCCGGATCGTAGCGACCGGATAAGTGTCAGAGATGCGCATTGGAATCCTGCGCAACTGCTGCGGGTATCAATCCGAAGCCGGGTTCGATCGAACGGATCGGTCAGCACTTGCCCGGCCCTGTGGCCTCAGCGAACACGTACAGCACCTCCATACCACTATCCAACCCAGCGGAAGCGAGTGTGCGTCGTACCGTGGTTATCGCATCAGCATCGCGTGCCTGATGGCAAGTCGGAGTACTTCAGCACAAGCACCCCGCTTGCCACACAGGAATACTCTAACGTCAGGGCTGGTTCTCGTGCGACCACCTTGGCGAGTCGCGCGAGTCCATCATCATCGAGCCCCCTTACGGCAACCACCACTTGGACATCGAAGCCTGCATTGGCACCGAGCGCACGCTGTGGAATCGCTGTCGTTAAGAACATCCCAAGGAAACCGAGCAGAAGCATGTTCTTCATGGAATTCTGTTTGGGAGCAAATTGGCCCTGGCGACGAACTATCGCCATGACGAATGCCAGGTGACAGATGACCTTATTCAAGGCATGAGGTCTAAATGACCATTTACCAGGTTGCGGCTCCCCTACCCAAATCAACCCGAACCACGACCTTCACCGGCATTAATCGCAGCCCCATGCCCATTCGAATGACCCCCGACCGTCCCAGCGGAAACCAAAGCAACAGGCCCAGCATGCCCAGCGGCGGCAGGCGGAGTGGCGGTGGTGGCGGGATCGGTGGCGGATCGATCGGCGCATTACTGCCTATGCTCTTCCGGAACCCGAAGCTGCTGCTCATCGCAGCGGGCGATCATGGGCATCCTTTATTTCATGGGCGGCCTCGATGGATGCGGAGGCATGATGCAGCAGCAAGACGGGCAGAACAACCTGCTGAGCATGCTCACAACCGGCGCCAACTTGGATCCCGCCGAGTACGACAAAGCGCAAGTGCATGAACCGCTCGCTGACAACGTGAGCAACCCTTGCCAGAGCGCCACTCGCTCGACCGCTTCGCGCCGCCGCGCCAGAACCAAGGCCAGCAAGGCAGTTGCGTGGCCTGGGCCAGTGCGTATGCCGCGCGCAGCATCATTCACAACCAAGCCACGGGTGCTGCGCCGAGCAAGGCATCGGCCTTCAGCCCGAGCTTCATGTACAATCGCATCAAGATCGAAGGCAGCAATTGCCAGGGCAGCTATCTGCAACGGGCGATGGACGACATGCTGCAACGTGGATCGGTGCCGTACAGCGAATTCGCGTACACGGATGAATCGTGCAGCGCGCGCCCTGACCGGAGCATCGAGCAAGGCGCAGTGCGCTACCGCATCAAAGGCTTTCAGCGCCTGAGCCGCAGCGATGACCCCAACAGCCCGGTGGATCTGCTGGCCATGAAACAACAACTCGCGCAAGGCTCGCCCGTGGTTATCGGGATGATGGTGGGCGGCAGCTTCATGCAGGACATGCAAGGGCGCGACGTTTGGGTTCCACACAGAAAGACACGCGCATGAACGGTTTCGGCGGACATGCGATGTGCGCATCGGCTACGACGATTACAAGCTGGGACCGAATGATGGCGGTGCATTCCGGATCATGAATAGCTGGGGACCGGATTGGGGCAAGAACGGCATAGCGTGGGTGCCCTATGATGCCTTCGCCTTCTTCACCAAGGAAGCCTACGCCGTACACCCCATGGGCACCAATGCCGATGAGAAGCCCGATCGCTACGACCTGCATTCGGCTTGGTGGTGAACGATGAAGGAGCCCCCACCGGTGCGCACATTGCGCTGGAACATCGCGGCGGTCGCGTTTTCCGCACCGCGAGTCCGATCCCAAAGGGCACACGCTTCAAGATCGAGGTGACCAATAACCTGGAATGCTACACCTACATCTTCGGCGAAGAGACCAATCGCAGCACCTACGTGCTCTTCCAGTACACACCGAAGCATTCTCCCTACTGCGGCACCACCGGAATGCGCCAATTCCCGCGCGACCACAGCCTCACCGCCGACGATACCGGCAACATGGATGATGGCGATCATGGTGGCCAACCAGCCCATGGACTACCCGGCAATCAACGAACGCATGAAGCAGCGCGGCACCACGGGCCTTGCGAGCGCGCTGCCAGCAGTGCTCGGCAACGAACTGCTCGCTGAGAACGATGCACAGTACGGAGCTGGCGAGACCTTCTCAGTGAAGGCGCCGGCGACGCGCAATGCAATCGCTGTTGTCATCGAGACGAGAAGAGGTAGCATGACAGCATTCGAGGTGAAGCAGGCCAAGGAGATGGTTTTTTTTCAACATCCCTCTCATCCATGGCTTTCCATATCCTCACGAGCGAACAGGCCGATTGATCGCCACATTACCGACATCAGCCGTATAACCTTCGTTCTATTGGCCACCAGCGTCCCACCCAGCAGCTTTGCGGCATGACGAAGACGAAAGTGATACGTGTGAGCATCGTGGAAGACGACAGCACCATCCGTGAGACACTGCGCTCGCTCTTCCTATTCGAGGAGGGCATGGAGCCATTCACAGTGCATAGCACTGCCGAGGATGCATTGATGCACTTCGACGAGAACTGCCCTGATGTGGTGCTCATGGATATCAACCTGCCTGGACAAAGCGGCATCGAATGCGTGCGGCAGATGAGCCAGCGATGCACGAGCACGCAATACCTCATGTACACGGTGCTCGACGATGACCAGCGAGTATTCGAGGCATTGAAGGCCGGCGCTAACGGCTACATCCTCAAGAGCAGCTCGCCCGTCGAGATACTTGCGGCTGTGCGCGAATTGCACGAGGGCGGAGCGCCCATGAGCGCGCATGTGGCCCGCAGGGTGGTGCAGCACCAGGCCCGTTTCCGCATCGTCATCCGGCGAAGATGCCCTTAGCGATCGTGAGCGCGGCGTGCTCGAGTTGCTTGCGCAAGGCCTCCTTTACAAAGAGATCGCGGAACGGATGGGCATCACCACAGGGACGGTGAAGCAGCACATCCATCGCATCTATGGCAAACTGCATGTACAGAACCGAACCGAGGCGGTGAACCGCTACTTCGGAAGATGAGCGTGAGCGCGCGAGCCCTGCATGTCGCCGTGCTCATCCTGAGCCTTGCCTGCGCGCATAGCCAACCCGCGGTGCTTGGCATGCGGGAGCTTCAACCATTCGACGATGCCCAACTGCATCAGCGCATGCTGCGCATCCTGCGACAAATGGATGCCTTCCATGGCGATAGCGCCATCGTGCTAATCAATGCAGCCCTGCTCAATATCGATATCTCGCAGCAGAAGGAAGCCGCTCACTATTTGCTCGCATACCGCGCCGAGGTCCTCTACTACGAGGGGCTCTTCAATGAGGCCATGCGTGATCTGGATGAAGCTGAGCGGCTCGCGCACCAGCTTGCTGACAGCACCTGATCGCGAACGCCTACAACTTGAAAGGCCTGCTGCATGAGAACATCCAGGACAGCAGGAAGCCCTCCCCTACTTGCGGCTTGCGCTCCAGTGGTTCCCGAGCCATCCAGCAGCGCGTTATCCGGTAACGGAGCTGCACCATATCCACGGCAACCTGGGCAGCTACTTGAGCACCTTGGGCCAGCTTGATAGTGCACGCCGTCACGCTACTCGCTCATTGCAATTAGCCGAAGCCGTGCATGCCGTACGGGCCATCGCCGTGGCGCAGTGGGCCTTGGGCAACATCGCGCTGAAGGCTGAACAGCCTGACTCCGCCGTGCTCCTTTACGATCGATCTGGGCCATTGCCGATGCCGCACGTGATCACGACATCGGCGTGGATGCGCTGGTGGGCCGCGCTCTGGCCCTGGCCGGAAGCCGGCCGAGCCTCACAAGCGCGCGAAGCGCCTGACACGAGCGCGCGACTATCTCGATACGCACCGGTCAGGAATCGGCTTGGTTACCCAGCGCAACTTCGCGCGCATGGCCTCGCGAACGAGCCTCGCCATGAACGATCTGCCTGGCGCATTGCTGCAGATGGGCGAATGGCACAACATCGACAGCACGATCACGGCCAACAACATCAGGTCGGCCTTGGCCACGCAAGCCGAGCTGCTGCGCGCCGACAACGACTTGGAGGTGGAGCGGCTTGAACGCGAACGGGTCACGGCCCAGCTTGACTCGGAGAAGCGCACACGGCTATTCCTCATCGTTGCGGGCTTGTTCGCTTTCGCCGCGCTCACTGGCATCTATTGGGTGCTGAGCGCGCAGCGGCAAAAACGGCATTTGGCCGAACTGCAGGCACAACGCGCCGAGCAGGAGCGCACCATAGCCGAAGTGCGCGTGCGCGAACAGGTGAGCCGCGACCTGCACGACGACCTGGGCGTTGGCCTCAGCGCATTGAAACTGCGCAGCGAGATGGCCTTGCAACGCGGCCTTGTCAACGACGTCAGTCCGCTGCTGCGCGAGCAAGCGAGCACTGCGGAAGAACTCATCGCCAGCATGCGTCACATCATCTGGGCGTTGCAGGACGACCAAGGCAGCCTCGATGACTTAGCAGCCTACATCGGCTCCTACGCCCGCAACTATCTGGACGCCTATGACATCAGCTCGAACTGCGGGCCGATGCCACCTTTCCAGAAATGCGGCTCACCACCCAGCAGCGACGCAACCTCTTCCTCATCGTGAAAGAAGCCTTGCACAACGTGGTGAAGCATGCGGAAGCACGATACGTCCATTTCGCATTGGGATGGGATATCGCATTCACGATCGAAATCGTGGATGATGGCAAAGGCTTCGTTGAAACAGGACGAAGGACCATAGCCACGGGCTCGTGAACATGCGCAAGCGCGCCGAGGAGATCGGCGCGGAATTGCGCATCAGCAGTGAGGGCCAAGGCACCCGGGTCAAGCTGACCGCCCCTTTGGGCAAACGAAAGTTAGATTGATGCGGAACCGGCGGTCGCGCACCTTCGCCCCATCGCCGACAACAATCCGCATAAGCAATCATGAGTGAGCTGTTGACCCTTCGCATCGTGGAGGACGACGAGCGCATCCGCGAGATGCTCACTGCCGTATTCATGGCCACGCCGGATCTGAAGCTTCTGGGCGCGCATGATTCCGTGGAGGATGCCGAGGCCGTGCAGAACGATGCATCACCCACCGTGATGCTGATGGATGTGAACCTGCCCGGGGCTGATGGCATCGAGGGTGAGGCGGCTGGGGCCCGCTGGCCCGGCACTCAGTTCGTCATGTACACGGTGAACGACACCGATGACAAGGTCTTCGAGGCGCTGAAGGCCGGCGCCAATGGCTATCTGCTGAAGAATTCGCGCCCTGACCAGATCGTGGAGGGCGTTCGCGAGGTGGCGCGCGGCGGATCGCCCATGAGCATGAGCGTGGCGCGGCGCGTGGTGCGGCACTTCAAGCCTTCGCGTGCAGCGATGCACCCGCTGAGTGAAGCACTCAGCGAAAGGGAATTCGCCGTGCTGGAGCAGCTCGCACAGGGTCTTTTGTACAAGGAGATCGCGCAGCGCCTGAGCATCACGGAAGGCGCCGTGAAGCAGCATATCCATCACATCTATGGCAAGCTGCACGTGAGCAACCGGACAGAGGCGGTGAACCGGTATTTCGGGCGGTAGGTGCCGAAGCTCAAGATCGCCGACGCTTAGCTTGCGCGCATGAAGCGCATCGGATTCACACTCCTCGTCCTCTTCGCACTCGCCCAATTCATCCGACCGGACACCTCGGCGCCAACCACCGATCCCGCGCTCGACCTCATCGCCATCACGCAGCCCAGCGCTGAAGTGGCCGCGCTGCTCCGCACCGCCTGCTACGATTGCCACAGCAACGAGACGAAGTACCCGTGGTACGACCGCATCACGCCGGTGAACTGGTGGGTGCAGCACCATGTGAATGAGGGGCGAGAGGAAGGCAACTTGTCCCAGTGGGGAGCGCTGCCAGAGCGCAAACGCGCGCACTTCGTGGATGAGGCAGCTGAGCTGATCGAAGAGGCTGAGATGCCGCTTCCTTCCTATTTATGGATGCACGGAGAGGCCGTGCTGAACGCCGACCAACGCAAGTTGTTGAGCGGCTTCTTCCAAAGCCTGCCGGAAGCGGCCATTGAATGGCGCCGTGATCGCAGCAAGCCGGAACAGAGTTCCGACTAGGCCAGCTCCGCTCGGAGATCGTGCTCGTTCGCTGCGGTGATCCGCACTTCTGCGAAGTCGCCTTCGCTCATGTAATTGTACTTCGCAGGGATCAGTACCTACTGCACAAAGCTCATGAGCGCATTGCCCGAACAAGGAGAAGAACAGCAGCGCAGCGAAGGCGGCGAGCACGAGGCGCACTGAGACCGCATCAACGACGAGCGGCCGCCCTGCGCAAGCAGAGCGGCCGCTCCATCATTCACGCATCATCCGAACACCGGATGATGACCTGTCGCATCACAGCACCATCGTCTGCGCCGGATCGCTCCACGGGCCCATGCCCGCGGTTCCAATGGCCGCCACGCGGAACCAGTGGATCCGCCCATGGCCGAGTCCTGTGGCCGTATGGCGTGCTTTGGTGCTCACGCCCATCAACTCCCAGGCAGCCGCATCATCGGGCGATGACCGGTTCACCTGCACGTGGTACGAGACCGCGCCGCGCGCGGGCTGCCAATCCAAGGCCACACGGCCGGGATGCGGGCTACCGGTGGCGCGCAAGCTTGCCGGTGCCTGCGGCTCGGGCAGCGGCGCGCTGCGCCGCTTCAACTCGAAGCCGCTGCTGAGGATGGCCAGCTCGTTGCCCTCGGCCACGCTCGCCACATATCCGGCCAGCTGGTCGAGGAGCTGCTTGAGCTCGGCGCGCCGGGCGTTGCGGATGGCTCGCGCCGTGCGGCCGCCGTCAATCGCTGCGGTGATCGCCTCCTCCAGTGCCGTGCGTGCGGCCGCGATGGCGGCCAGTGCTGGCGTTGGAGTGGGGAATGCCGCATTATCGGTCATGCGTTGCTCGTGGAATCGCGCGCGGTCCACCATCCCGGTGGCGCTGAGGCGCGAAAGGTTTTTCTTAATCTTACTCATTGTCGGTTGAGTTTTCGGTCGTGCGCGCACGACCAGTTCGACCCGAAATCGGGTTTGGTCAATTCAAGTTGAACAGCGAATGTTCAGGGCCGTACGCAACGGCCAACCGGCAAAGCCGGATCAGCGCAACGGAGGCGGGCGCGGGATGTGCGGACACGCACGTGCCCGGTGGCTTGCCAGCGGCACCATCGGAGGCGCCGGTATGATCAGCACAAGCTCCGGCACGCGCAGCAAAGGCGTGCTCCACAACAGCCGAGCACTGAAGATGAACAGCGCGCCGAGCAATTCAATGGTGAAGCGCGTCTGGTCGATGAACTCAGACGTGAAGTTCAACAGCATCGGATGCACTTCAAAGAACCTCGCCGATTCGTCGTGCGCTTCGTACTCGAGGGTGAACAGCTCGTCGAACTCCCTGCTTGCCGCACGCCTGCGTTCCTTGAACCGGCGCCACCGGTTCACCAGCATCACCGCCGGTTTCATCCACCATGCCGATGCGACAAGCGACTTTTCGGGCTTCCGTTCCTGCGGCTCGATCAGCTCTTCCCAGACAGGCCAGTTCAGCATGGTCATCACCACCGGGCCGTAATACCGGCTGAAGAGCTGCTCCTCGCGCCGCGAACGACGATTCGCCGAAGCCCCGGTGTGGCTTGCACGCCTGGCGATATGATGGCGGGCTGACATCGTGCGTTCGGCAGGTGAAATTGGCATCGTGAATAGGCCTCCCGACTTCCTGGGCGCATGCTTTCATCCACGCATCAGGGCGTGAATTGGCGATCACTGCAATCGGCTGGAATGAAGCCCCGCTCGAAGCGCATCCGCGGCTATTGTGAATCGCCAGCAAATCCGGCAACGTTGAACATCCGGATTGAACCCCATCTGCGACCGTGTTTTCATCGGGCCTTCACCTTCCAAATTTCCTCCGCCCACCTGGCACACGGCTGCAGCGCGCGCCGTGCCGCGCCGCATCGCGGATGACACAGCACGAAGTGATGCCTTCCTTCAAATTCACAGGGGCGCTGAAAACGGCAGCGCCTAGCGCCAGTGGCAAGCCGCACGCTCCTACATTCGCTCCATCACCTCGCCTGCTATCCATAGGTATTGCACGCCCTGACTGTAAAGATCATGCGCAGGAACCTTAGCCAACAAGAGACGGCCGTATCACGAGCCTCCATCACGCAGGGTTCGTAGGCCCAACCGCGAAGCATGTCCACCATCAGCCCACAACGCATACAGGCATTCATCACCGAATGGGAAGTGAGCGGCGGTGCCGAGCGCGGCAATGCGCACTCTTTCATCAACGAGTTGTGCGACATCCTCGAAGTGCCCCGGCCGGACAAGAGCGTACCGGACAATTCACAGAACGCCTACGTCTTCGAGAAGACCATCCCGCACCCGAGGGCAGCAAGAATTTCATCGACCTGTACAAACGCGGCTGTTTCGTGTTGGAATGAAGCAGGTGCCGATGCCGTAGGGGTCGGCCATGGTCGACCTGACGGCAACGCGCCCGTTTCCGCAGAAGGCGAACAGCGCCTGAAGCAGCGCAAGACCGGCCACGGCATTCGCGGCACACCCGCTTGACAGCCGCCATGCTGAAAGCCCACGCGCAGGCCAGCACCTACGTGCGCCGCTTACCGAAGGAAGAAGTGCCCGATGGCCGACCGCCCTTCGTGGTGGTGGTGGATGTGGGCTATAGCATCGAGCTCTTCAGTGAGTTCACGCGCAGCGGTGGCGAATACCTGGCCTTTCCGGATCCGGCCACATCGCGCATCTACCTCAAGGACCTGCTGCGGCCGGAGATCCGCGAGCGCCTGCGCGCCGTGTGGACCGACCCCATGGGCTTGGACCCCAGCCGACGCTCGGCGAAGGTCACACGCGAGATCGCCAAGCGACTAGCGCAACCCGCACTAAGCTCCGAAGGAAACCCCGGTTCGGGGACCGGGGTGACGTACCCGCCCGGAAGAAGTGAGAGCCGTCATGCGCTGCTTCTTCACCATGTTCGAGGACGTGGACCTGCTGCCCATGGCCAGCTTCACGCAATTGCTCGGCGACCTGAAGAAGAAGCCAGAGACCTTCGTGCCGATGCTCGAGAACCTCTGGAGCACCATGAACACAGGCGGCTTCAGCACCATCGTGCGCGAGAAGTTGTTGCGCTTCAACGGTGGGCTCTTCGCGAAGGCCACCGCGCTACCCCTGAATGCAGACCAAACATCCAATTGCTCGTGGGGCAGTCACAGCACGCGATTGGTGCATGGAGCGCCCGCCATCTTCGGTACTGGCTGCCGGAGCGCGCCTTGACCCCACCGCCGAGCGCCGCGAAGCTGGGCGCGCACTACACGCCGCAACGCGAAGAAGGCCGTGAAGGAAGTGGAAACATTCCTGCACAAGCTGGCCACCCTGCGCATCCTCGATCCCGCATGCGGCAGTGGCAACTTCCTGTACGTAACGCTGGAGCTGCTGAAACGCCTGGAAGCGGAAGTGCTGGACACACTGCACAGCTTCGGTGCCACCAGCAAGTTGGAACTGGAGGGCGTGATGTGACGCCTTGAACTTCTTCGGCATCGAGTGAACCCAGCGCGCGGCGGACATCGCGGAGCAGGTGCTGTGCATCGGCTTCGTAATGGTGCACTTGCGCACGCACGGCAACTTGCACCTTGCGCGAAACCCATCATCAAGGACTCCGCACAACATCCAGAAGCGCGATGCGGTGCTGGAATGGGGACAGCGTGGAACCGCTGCTCGATGCCGATGGCAAACCCGTGACCTGCTTGGATGGCCGCACCACCAAGCCGCACCCTGTTACCGGCGAAGAAGCGCCTGACCCGAGGCGCGCGTGCAAGCCTACAAATACCATGCCAACCCGCGCCTGGCCACTTGGCCTAAGGTTGATTATATCGTGGGCAATCCGCCGTTCATTGGGAACAAGTGGATGCGCC
>JADJOG010000051.1 GCA_016713865.1 Flavobacteriales bacterium
GTTGTCGAGGATATTGAGCATGGTCTCGAGATACCTCGTTAGCGAGGACCAATTCCTCATCCTGACTCATCAAGTACAGATTAGCATCAGAAGCCCACTCCATAAGAAGTTCAGGAGTGAGTGTCGGTTGCTCAAGACTCTTTGCTGGACCACGATTGCGCCGCACAATTCGGATAAGGCTCCACAACTCGAAGGGACAAGTTCGAAAGCGGCATCACGTATTACAGAGCGCGCTCTTCGGCCCCACCGGGCAACTTGGTGCACTCTCGAGTGTATCGATATATGTCTGCTGGTGGCTGGTCATAGAGAAGTTCGCGTGAGCGGATTGAAGCAGGCCCGCATTTGGGGCCGGGTACCCCGCAGCGAGGAACGAGCGAGGAGTACGAGCGAGCGCGACTTGGCCATGAGTATTCAGACCGGACGCCCCAACAACGGGTACGCTTCATCGCGTTCCATCGTTGTTGAGGAAGGACAAGCGTTCATCTTGCGCGTTCTTCGCATAACAAGTATCCAGCCTTGTTCTCCAACTGAAGGACGACGTCAAATCGGGCATTCTCTCGATCGGCCGGTTGTCGAAGTAGATGAGCCTACATCCGTATGGCTTCAGGGCCTTTGTCCCACTTGACCTTTCCACCGCGGTCGGTGTATGTCAACGAAAGGGCAAGTGGAGTGTCGAGCGATTCGCCATCCTCCGGGAGCAAATCGCTGTTGTTGTATTCCGGCCCGATTCGAAGATCCGGTCGAACGTTTTCGGTTCCTGAGAACGAACGTCTTCACCGGCCCGAATGACGATGCTGATCGTGAACAACAGATTGATATGGGGTCTGCGCGGCATGCTTCAGTTCCGCAACACTTTCCCGCTGGTGATGATCGACTGAAGGCGCTCCAACGTCTTCCGCTGCATGCACAACTCCACGAACGCCTTCCGCTCCAGGTCCAGCAGGTATTGCTCGCTCACCTCGGCGGCTTCGCTCAGATCACCGCCGCACATGACGTAGCCGAGCTTCTCGCTGATGAGCGCATCGTGCTCGCTGATGTAGTTGCCGCTTTGCATGCTGTTGGCGCCGACGTAGACGATGCCGAGGCCTTCCTGGCCGAGCACCTTGATGTCCTTGCGCGGCGCGGGTTTGGTGTAGCCCTTGTTCCAAAGGTCCAGCGCGCATTGCTTGGCGTAGGCGAGCTGGTGGGCGCGGCTCACGATCACCTCGTCCTGGCCCTTGCGCAGGTAGCCGAGCGCGAAGGCCTCGTGCCCGCTGGTGGCCACCTTGGCCTGGCCGATGGTGAGGAAGCGCTCGCGCATGGCGTTGATGCGGATGTCGCCCTCCTTCAGCTCGTCGGCGAGGCGCAGGGCGAACTCCTTGGTGCCGCCGCCGCCGGGGATCACGCCCACGCCGAACTCCACCAGGCCCATGTAGGTCTCGGCGTGCGCCACCACCTTGTCCGCGTGCAGGCAGAGCTCGGTGCCGCCGCCGAGGCAGAGCTGATGCGGGGCCGCCACCACGGGGATGCTGCTGTAGCGCATGCGCATCATGGTGTTCTGGAAGGTGCGCACGGCCATCTCCAGGTCGTCGTACTCCTGCTCCACGGCCATCATGAAGATCATGCCCACGTTGGCGCCCGCGCTGAAGTTGGCGCCGTCGTTGTACACCACCAGGCCTTTGTAGCTCTGCTCGGCGAGGTCGATGGCTTTGTTCAATCCCTGGATCACCTCCGCGCCGATGGTGTTCATCTTGCTCGTCCAGCTGACGCTCAGGATGCCATCGCCGAGGTGACGCACGGTGGCGGCGCTGTTCTTCCACACGATGCTGCTCTCGGGCAATTCGCTGAGGACGATGGTGCCTTCGGCGCGCGGCACCGGCTTGTAGCTCTTGCTCGCGACATCGTAGTAGAGGCGCTGGCCCTTCTCCACTTTGTAGGACTGCTGTGTCCGGCCGCGATCATCTCTATTGACCCACGGCGCCACCTTCACCCCCGCAGCCCTCATGTCCTCCATCACCTTCTTCAGGCCTACGGCATCCCAGGTCTCGAACGGACCCGCCTCCCAGCCGAAGCCGGCGCGCATGCCGTCGTCGATCTTGTACAGCTCGTCGCTGATCTCCGGGGATGCGATGGCTCACATACGCGAACATCGCCTGGAACGAACGGCGGTAGAATTCGCCGGCCTTGTCCGTGCCGTTGTACACCAGCTTCAGGCAGAGCCTCGCGCAGATCTAATCCGGGCTCCACCTTCTTGGCCGCGTCCAGTGTGGCGAACTTGGGCTTCACCTGCGGCTTGTACTCCAGCGTCTTCAGGTCGAGAGAGAGGATCTCGCCCTTGGGTGAGCTGCGGTCCTAAAGAAGAAGCCCTTGCCAGTCTTGCTGCCGAGCATGTTCTTCTCGACCATCTTCTGCAAATACTCCGGAATGCTGAAGAGGCTGTTGCGCTCGTCGTGGGGGCAGTTGTCTTTCACGCCTTGCGCCACTTTCACCAGCGTGTCCAAGCCCACCACGTCCGCGGTGCGGAAGGTGGCGCTCTTCGGGTGACCGATCACGGGGCCGGTGAGGCGGTCCACTTCTTCCACCGTAAGGCCCATGTCGGTGACGAGGTGGAACACGTCCATGATGCCGAATACGCCGATGCGGTTGGCCACGAAGGCGGGCGTGTCCTTGGCCATCACCGTGACCTTGCCGAGGATGCGCTGGCCGTAGTCTTCCAGGAAGGCGAGCACCTGCGGGATCGGTGTCCGGACCGGGATCAGCTCCAACAGCGGCAGGTAGCGCGGCGGGTTGAAGAAGTGCGTGCCGCAGAAGTGCTTGCGGAAGTCGTCGCTGCGGCCCTGCGCGATGGCGTTGATCGGAATGCCGCTGGTATTGGTGGTGATGAGCGTGCCGGGCGTGCGGTGCTTCTCCACCTTCTCCAGCAGTTGCTGCTTGATGTCGAGCCGCTCGATCACGACCTCGATGATCCAGTCGCAGTCCTTGATCTTCGGCAGGTCATCGTCGAAGTTGCCGGTGCTGATGCGCTTGGCGAAGCGGGCATCGTACAGCGGCGCCGGACTGCTCTTGATCGCGGCGGCGAGGGCGTCGTTCACCATCTTGTTCTTCGCCTCGACTCCTTCGGCGAGACACCATCCTTGGAGGTGTCGGGAATGTCGAGCAGCAATACTTCGGTGCCGGTGTTGGCGAAGTGGCAGGCGATGCGGCTGCCCATGACGCCGGATCCGAGCACGGCGACTTTGCGGATGTTGCGTTTGGTCATTCGAGTGTGGTGTTGGCCGCAAAGGCGCAAAGGCGCGAAGAACCCAGATATGCTCTGCTTTGCGTCTTAGCGTCTTTGCGGTTGAACATGGTCAGAAGAGTTGTTCCTGTTCGAGTATCCGATCCAGCTCGCTCATCACTTGCCGGAAATTGTTCAGCTGTGCGGGCGTGAAGCGGCTCTGTACCGCCTCGTTGAATTTGATCACCGTGTTGCGGCTCACATCGCGCATCTGCTTGCCCTTCGCAGTGAGGTGGATGCGCACCACGCGCTTGTCGGCCTTGTCGGCGATGCGCTTGATGAGGCCTTCCTCCTCCATGGCCTGCAGGGTGCGCACGAGGCTGCGGGCCTCCATGCCCATCTTGGGGCCGAGCTTGGTGCTGGGCGTGCCTTCTGGCTCGATGTTGAGCAGGATCTGCCCGATGGCCAAGCTGCCGCCGTACTTGGCCGCCTCGGTGTTGTAGATGCGCGAGATGCGGCTCCACACGCGGCGGATGGGAAAGTCGATCGTCTCTTCGGGACTCATCGCACAGGCTTCGGCACCCAAGGTAAGAGCAGATGTTATGCGTGCATACTAAGTGGTTGAAATTTCTCAACATGGGTAGCGTTGGCCATTGGAATAGCTTCGCCTGCGATACCAGAATATCATGCGCTACGCCATCCTTGCAGCACTCGCATTGGCCCTGACCGTTTCATCGTGCCGGAAGGACGATGATGACACGCCCGATGAGGCTCCTCGGTTAGTGATGAAGTTCCGATTCGACAGTACGCAAGTGCGGCTCGATAATCTCGGTCTGCCGGCAACATTGCCTCCTGGCCACGCCGCGCAGAGCCCGCGCTTCAACAAGATGAGCGCGCATTACATCGAGTTCGCGCCGAACATGCTCACGGCGCTGGGCGCCGGCACGGTCCTTTACCACGCTCCGGAGACAAGTGTTGGTGGTTCAACGGCGATCGACTTCAGCCAAGGTGTGCGTGCAGGTGAAGGCGAGGCCTTCTTCAGCATGCCGCTTTCTCAGATGGCGCCCGGCACTTACGAATGGCTGCGCGTGTCGCTGGCCTACCAGAATTACGATATCAAGTTCCGTTACGTCGATGCAACGTTCGGTACGTTCAATCTCAGGGGCACGGTGGCCAGCTTCATCGGCTACAACACGTACATCAGCAATTACACCGTTCGCGATCAGAGTGTAGCGGTGAACGCGAATAAGCTGCAGGGCTACTGGGGCTTCGAGGTGATTAACCCACCCATTGCAACAGCGCCGGTCACGGGGCAAGCACCTCCGGGCGCCACAACAGTGCCCAATCCGCTTTTTGCCAGTTCGCCGATCCCAAGCGGCTCATGCGTGGTCACCGGCGCCTTCGCCTCGCCGCTCACGATCACCGGAACAGAGACTTCTGACGTGGTGATCATTGTTTCGCTCAGCACTAACAACAGTTTCGAGTGGAGCGATAACGGCGATGGGATCTATGAGCCCGGCGCTGGTGACTTGGTGGTGGATATGGGCGTGCGCGGCCTGATCCCCATTGTTCAGTAGCCCTTCACGGACCAACTTCCACAGCGGCCTCTAGCATCAGCGGACCGCGTAAGCAGGGGTCATCGGGGCACTCGGCTCGAAGCCACTGCGGCCCGCTGGTTCCCGCTTTCACTTGCACCACTGCTCCGTCAGCATCGCTGCGCGCGATCACAAGGCCTTCACTGCACAGCCACTGCGTAGCGCCGTGCGGGCCATTGATACGGAACCTGCGCTCTTGTCCCGGCATCAGAGCACCGCTTGCGTCCGATAGTATCTCGCGCGCCACGTTGCACAGATCTCTCTGTCCGGTTTGTGGCCGGCGCTGATACACGCGCACGTAGTCGATGTCCATGGTGGCCTCCGACGGCCATTCGGTCGCGGTTTTCGGGCCTTTGCAAAAGCTGCCTGGCGCCGATATGGCCAGGTCGAAGATGATGTTCATCGCATCTGTGCCACGCGGGAAGTACGGTGCAGTGGCATGGGTGCCCGGCGCTCGATCGCAGGCCGGCAGCGCTTTTCCGCGTTTGTCAACGAAACGGCCGCGATAGATCACGGGCTTACCATCAAGGAACCAGGTTACACCATCAAGGTCCCATTCGACCGCGTAGGTGTGGTAGTCGCGCGACAAGTCGATAGACTTGTGCTTGCCGCTCGATGAGCGCTTTGTTGCGCCCCATTGGTGCAAGGCGCCTTTGAGTATCCGCGACTCCTCACCACAGCACTCCAACACATCGATCTCTGTTTCGCCGCCGAAGCCCCAGAACGCTGGCCAGAGGCCTTTCGCATTCGGAATCCGGCAACGCGCTTCGAAACGGCCATATGTGAATTTCGCTTGGTCCTTCGTATGCACCATGCCGCCTTCGTGCTGTTTGCGCAGCCCATACCATTCTCCTTCGCGTGCGCGCACGCCCAGCCGAAGACTGCCTCCGCTTACGGTAACCAGATCATCGCGGAAGATGGTGTTGCTGGTGCCCATGATGCGGCAGCCTTCGCATTGGTCGCTGCCGTCGTGGCTATAAGGGAACCACGTGCGCCACACTTCCTTGTTCAGCGCATTGCCGTTGAATTCATCATGGAAGACGAGCTTCCATGCCGTTGTATCGCAGGGCCCGCCTTCACTTTTCTGCTCTGGCCCTACCCGCTGTGCCCGTTTCTGGCAAAGGCCATCGTGAGTGAAGCATAGGATGCCGATGAAAAGCCCGGTCATCCCAAGGAAGGTCGGTCTTGTGTTCATGTTCAAGAGGGCATCTTCACCATTCGCTTCTCGTCGTTCAGCCAAAGGCTAAGCCCTTCATCGGGGGCATGAAGGAATCGCACCGTGCTCGCCGGTACGTTTCGGTCAAGTCCACCTCGTTGGTCATCGTAGAGGTGCACGCTGTCGCAAGCGAAGCGAATCCATGTGGAATCACCGACGAATTCGAGGCCGGGCGAACGGTGCGATGTTCCCACGTTTGGTCCGTGCCCCTTCCTCATCGGTCACCCGCACAGGCAAAGCCGCATCGAGGAAGCCGCAGTCCTTGAATACTTCACCGGTGAGGCGCATGAGTTTCTGTCCCCAGCTTTCCCGCTCGCCGAAGTTGACGAGGAGCCAAAGGTCATCGGTGCTGTTGCTATCGGCTGCGAAGAAGGTTGGCAGCATGGTCCAGCTGTCATAGGCGGGTGCTGAGGTTGCAAGGACCTCTGCTGATCTGTAGGGCAGTGCTCGATAGCGGTAAAGACGAAGGCCTTCGAACCGCTCCTCCCGATTCGACGCCGCCATGAGGAAGCTGCCGTCCTGCAAATCGAATGTCACTTGAACAAGCAGGGTGTCGTGGTGCACGTTGTCTTCGACTTGCTGCATGGAAAGTGGGCTGAGCCCAATGAATGAAATGTCGTTCGCGCCCTTGGGATGGGAATTCAATCCACAACCGAAGCCAAGGCAGATGCTCAAGGCAGCTAGGGTTATGCGGTTCGGAGACAGGGTAGAACTAATTTGAGTGCAAGTGCCTGACAAACAAAAGAAAAGGTTTGTCGGAGTTCGGTTGTGCAAGCCGTTCAGTATCAGCCTTAAGGCGAACATAAGCCTCCAGTCCTGAATCTGGCACTGCCGTTAGCCGATATGATCGCAACCGTCGTCTCAATAAGCTCGTATATCGGTTGAGAGAGAAGTCTGGTCGCGATATTGCGGCCGTTCATCGCTGGTCGGCATGGAAACCACGCACAATCAAGGATCAACTTCTTTCGGCGAGCATTGGCCGAAGGAGGTGCTTGATGCTGCGCTGAATGGAAGCAGGCAGGATGCAGTGTTCCGATTTTCCGGGAAAGTGTCGCATTCCGATGTTGAAGCCTTGGTACGTAGCACCGAGGATTTCAGTGTTGGGGCCAACGATGGTGTTGTGGTTCGAAAGCGGCTATTGAATGTGCTCGTTGAGGCGCTTGAGAATGTGCGCTTGCATGCCGAATCAGAACTCGCGCATACAGCCTTTGCCTTGCTGCATTGCGGTCCGGATGCTTATCGGTTGGTGGTGGGCAATGCGGTACCATCGGCCACAGCAGAATTGCTTCAGAGTCGGGTCGAACTCATCAATGGGATGACGGAGGCCGACATGAAGGAGCACTACTTGAAGCTCTTGAGCAATAGCGGTCGCACTGAGAAAGGCGGGGCTGGTTTGGGGCTGATCACATTGGCGCGCAAAGGCGCGCGACCAGTTATCGCCAAGAGCCACCCGCGCGATGGCACGACACGATTCCTCACCGTTGAAGTGCGCGTGCTACGCGATTGACGAACCGGCCATGCCGGCGTATTCCGAGAGATAGGAGTAGCGTTCAGTCAACCGACCATTCCGAACGATGGTCGCCCGCTCGATCATGCCCTCGTCATCTTGACCGATCAAGTGAGGCAGTACGCGTTCTATCAGGTCCAAGCCGAAAGCCTCTGATGCATCGCGCGGCAATTCGCAGGGCAGGTTATCCACGGCCATCACTGTGATTGAGCCTGGAGAGCCAGGCGCTATCTCGAGGGCCGAGGTCCGATCGTAACCCATGAATGGTGCCTCAATCGTAGTAGCGCGCAGGGTGCTGTCGATTGGTCCGCCCACATCACAGCTGATGTCGGCGATGACGGTTAAGGCGAGCGCCATATCAAGCAGATCGCTCTTGGAAAGGATCTTGGGGCCGCGCGGATCCCAGAAGTGGCAGGCCATGTAAAGGTGGGCGCGTCGGGCATACGCCAGAAAGCGAGCTTGATGGCCACGCGGATCGTCATGGAATGCCGCTTTATCGAATGGCTGGCCATCTTCTCGCTCATACAGGTCAGTTGTGCCAAGCACGGTGTAAACCGGTCGGGTGAATTCGCCGCTCAGGAATTCCGCAGGCTTCACGCGTTGCACGCCTGCTCTTTCGAGCACGCCCATAGCGCCCTTTCCTACACGACCACCTCCGGTCATCACGATGCGAAGATCCTTGGGCAATGGGAAAGCATGCAGATGCCGCTCCAGTTCTTCGAGATCACGGCATTCATGCGCAGGTTTCAGCACCGGACCACCGTGCGTGAGCTGCCATGCCCTGAAGCCATTGTACGCGCCCACAACTCCAGCCCAGTATCCGAAGGCGAGAACCCGGTCACCATGCTGATCGGTGAGCAATTCGTGATCAATGAGCGTGTTGCCCTTCGCCACCAGAGCGCGCATGAGCTTCTGGTTATGCGGTTGCTGCTTGATCGTATGGCTGAAGAAGAGGTACGACTTGTTTGCGATGATCGATCCGATCGGCACTTCTTTCACACCGATGATGAGGTCTCGGTCATTCAGGTCGTCTACCAATCGTACGCTTTCCGAATCGTATTCCGCATCGCTGAATGCACGCACAGCGCTTCGCTGCACAACAAGGTCGATCTGCGGGAATCGGATGCTCACTTCCCGGCATTGGGCGGGAGTCAACGGCACGCGACGGTCCGCTGGCTCCTTGCCTTCGCGGATGATGCCGATCTTCTTGTAGTTGGCGCTCATGCTGAAACGGCGGCAAACATAGTCTGCTGCGCAGAAGGCATCAGGCTGGGTTACTTTCGCAGCTCGTTCATTGGAACATCCTGGGGCCGATCTGGTTTCGACAGCGGCTTCGCGGGGTGCGGTAAGCATGCCGGGCGTGATGTGCGGCCCGTATCCCAGTGCATCAAAGCCATAACTGGCGAAGTAGACTACGCTCTCGCAGCTTAATAGCCCAAGGCTATTCGGCTTAATCCACGTGAATAACAGTAGCGTGGACGAGTACCTCTCGGGGAGGCCCGTCAACCTCCTTCCCGGCTAAGGGGTGTCATCATGGAAGACTGGCCTGCGCGGTGGTTCGGAGCGCAGGTAAGAAACAGGACCTAAGTCGTTGGTGGGGTGCCCTTCCCCAGCAGACGATCGAAAACCAATGAAGCGGCTAAGCCTGTAGAAAGCCCATCTCACGGTCGTTTGGACGAGGGTTCGATTCCCTCCGGCTCCACGAAAGAAAGAGCGGTGCTGCGTAAGCGGCACCGCTCCGTTCTTCTCGCCCCCCACTCAGAACCCCACTCCGATCCCGCCGCTGATGATCGGTCCTTGGTTCCGATAGACGCTGTTGGGGTCCTGAAGCACATCGAAAAGAATCTGCAAATACATGGAGCTCCGGCCACCGAGCGGTTGCGCGTATCCGGCTCCTACGAGAAGGTGCGGAACCCATATGCGGCGGATCGCATCCTCGGTTACCACATAGCGCTCGACGTTCAGGTGAAGGAATTCAGCGTGCGCGAAAAGCTGCTCGATGAAGCGATAGCGCGAGAACGTGCGGTATCCGTATCCCGATAGCTCGTAAGCCGGCACGAAGCGGTTGTCGCGGAAGTACCAATAGCTGGCGCCAAGGCCAACGGAGAGTTTCCCATTCTCATCGACCTTGTAGCCTACAAGCGGATCCAATTGGATGGCCGTGACCGTGCCGAACGACAGGCCTACGCCGCCGCCGAACCAGAGCCGATCGCCAATGGACCGCGTATCCTTCGGGGCGGCCAAAGGCGGTCCATGGGCATGCATCATGGAGCACAGGACCAAGCCTAAGAAGAGAAGTAAGTGGCGCTTCATGAGGGCGAAGTTATCCGCCTTCGGATGCGTGCGCCGGGGCGTGCCGCTTTTCGAAATGCAGCGCGAGCAGAAGCCCTCGCACGGCCATCCATGCGACGAAGGCGGTCCATACAGCGTGTAGCTGCCAGCCCATTGCATCGGTTCCCCATGCCACTGGCACGAATACGAGGAAGGTGGATATCAGCAGCACGTTGCGTAGGATCTTGCCATCGCCAAGCCCCTTATAGATGCCATCGAATGCGAAGGCCACGGCATTGATCGGTTGCGTGAGCGCTACCATCCAGAATACGCCGCCCAGGAGCGCGAGCACGCTTGCATCGTTCGTGAAGATCGCCCCGATGCGATTATAACCGATC
The DNA here is from genome assembly GCA_016713865.1 of Flavobacteriales bacterium. Lineage (GTDB taxonomy): Bacteria > Bacteroidota > Bacteroidia > Flavobacteriales_F > PHOS-HE28 > PHOS-HE28. The sequence goes on from JADJOG010000051.1 coordinate 10,184, forward strand.
AGGTAGATGAGCGCCAGCGCAGCGCCTATGCCCACGCTGCGCCGAACCACCTGCCAGCTCACGCGATGCACCTCCCGCCAGTTCCGCTCGCCATTCAAGCGGCCAACGAGCACGCTTCCCGCTGCGGCATAGCCATCGATGAAGAATGCGCTGAAGAGCCATACCTGCATGGCGATGCTGTGAGCGCCGATGTGCGCTTCACTGTATCCGGTAGCGTAACGGTTGCCGAGGTAGTAACAGATGTTGAGCGCGATGGTGCGCGCGAACAGGTTGCCGCTGAGCAGCCATAAGGTCTTCAGTTCGGGGTGATGCCAGCTCCGGGGCACGATCGGGAATGGGGTGCGCGACTTCAGGATCCAGACGGCGATCACGAACATCACCACCTGCGCCGCAAGGCTCGCCCATGCGCTGCCCGCGATGCCCATGCCCTCGAATGAGCCATAGCCGAAGATCAGGATCGGGTTCAGCGCGCCGTTCACCAAAGCGCCGGCGATGCAGATCCACATGCCCCAACTGAGATTCTGGATACCGCGGAATGCGCCGGTGAGCGCGAATGTGGCCAGCACGATGGGGTGCCCCAAGCTGCGTATGCGATAGTACTCCACGGCCTTCTCCAGCACTTCGCCCTCCGCATTGTACATGCGGAAGATCGGTTCGGCCAACCCGGTGGTGAGGCCATAGAAGAACAGCCCGAGCAGGAAGTTCATCCAGATGGCGATGGGCACCAGGCCGATGATGCCCTCGAGACGACCCTCGCCGTAGTAGCGCGCCACCACTGCCAGCACCGCGCTGCGTGTTTGCGCCAGCACCCATGCCACAAGCAGGAAAAAGCTGCTCGCGATTCCTACGGCCGCGAGGTCGGCAGTGCCCAAACGACCAACGAAAGCGGTGTCCACTAAGGAGATCACCGGTTCAGCAATACCGCTGATGATCGCCGGCACGGCAAGCCGATCGATGTCTTTTCGCGTGATGCTCTGCTTAACGCTCAAGGCGGCGCGAAGATGACATGCCGTTAACCTCGGTCCGCTTCAATGGCCGATGTTCTCGGTGGTGAGGCGGTACAGAACCAGCGGGTCGTACCCATCCTCCAGGCTGTAACAGCGGAGAAAACGGTGAGTCCATTCCGGGGTGGCCGTTGCGATGCGCTCGAGGCTCTGTACGCGCTCGAGGTCGGAGCTCGCTTTCGCGATCACCACATGCCGGTCGTTCTCCTTGCTCGGCACAATGCGGTCAACGTAAACGAACGAGCTGCCAGCGCTCAGATAGAAGGCTGGCACCGCCATGCGCCAATCGCCCAGCGCATCGATGTGCACGGCCTGCGCGCCGTATCGCTTACTGATCTCCTGTGCCAGCTTGATACGTCCGTTCCCTGCCGGCGTGACAATGCCCACGACCAGCGCAACGAGGTTCACCACAGCGAAAGGGAAAAGCAGTCGAAGCCATAGGTCACGCTGCATGGTTCGGGGCCAACGCTCGCAAAGCGCATCCCATGCGGCCACAAGGAGCCAAGGCATCAAAACCACAAGCGGGAAGAGGAAGCGCAATTCCTTGGTCGGGATGATCGCATGGGCGATGAGGAATGGGATGATCAGCCAAACCAGCACATGGCGGGGCTTCAGCCAGAGCAGAATGCCCAGCGATGCGAACAGGAGCGCGCCGATAGGAATGGTTGCGTACTTGATCACGAAGAGGCCATGATGAAACCAAGGCAGCGCCGTGAAGCGCGCGCTCTCTTGCCCGGTGATCGCCGCAACGAAATAGTTCCAAAGCGGAATTGCCGGTGTGCCATAGCAGATGGAATCGATCACGGTGAGAATGGCGATCGCGATCATTCCACCGCCGATTATAAGCGCGAGCCGTGCGCGATCATCCTTCTTCACCAGCAGCGACCAGAGCCAAGCACTTACCGGCAGCACGGCAGCAGCTGGCCTTACGATCACCGCCGCGCCCCACCAAAGGCCGATGGCGAGTGCACTGCGCGGCTTATCGTCGAGGAGAAGCGCGAGACCGCGAGCGAAGAGCAGCGCGCTCCAGGTCTCGCCGGTGAAGCGGATGAGCAGGATGGGCACGAGCCACAGGAACCAGTTGAGCGTGTCCAGCGCTTGATGATGCTCCATGCGAAGGGTGTGCTTCGCTGAGCGCGCTAGTCCATGCATCACCCACAAGGCGAAAGCTGCGGTGATGAGCCGAAGCAGGAGTGTGAGCGTGAACGGATCGGTGATGCTCAGAAATGCGCAGGTCTCGAACACACCAGTGGCGATCACGGGCAGCAGCATGCCGCGCCACTGCGCTTGGAAATCGATGGGCATGGCCTCGGCGCCCACATGGCCGCGCAGGTGCTCGGCGATCAGGATCACGTGCTGGAACTCATCTTCCGATTGCAAGCCCACGCCGAACCAAGCAGCGGTGATGAACACTGCCGCGCAGAACCAAAGATTCAAAGATGGGAGGCGCATCCGGGGGAAGCGCGAAGATGGCGAGAAGCGCTATGCCCGCTCGATCCCCTCGCGCAGCGCATCCATGAACTTCTCAGTTGTCAAGTAGTGCTCAGCGCCCACCTTTTCACCGTGTATGCACACTGCGAGGTCCTTGGTCATCTTGCCGCTCTCCACGGTCTCGATGCACACCTTCTCGAGCTTGGTGCAGAAATCGATGAGCGCTTGATTGCCATCGATCTTGCCGCGGAAGGCCAGGCCGCGCGTCCACGCGAAGATGCTGGCGATGGGGTTGGTGCTCGTGGGCTTGCCCTGCTGGTGCATGCGGTAGTGGCGCGTCACGGTGCCGTGCGCGGCCTCAGCTTCCATGGTCTTTCCATCGGGCGTGATCAGCACGCTGGTCATCAGGCCGAGTGATCCGAAGCCCTGCGCCACGGTGTCGCTCTGCACATCGCCGTCGTAGTTCTTGCAGGCCCACACGAAGCCGCCGCTCCACTTCATGGCGCTGGCCACCATGTCGTCGATCAAGCGGTGCTCGTAAACGATGCCGGCCTTCGCGAAGTCGGCCTTGTAGTGCTTCTGGTAGATGTCCTCGAAGATATCCTTGAAGCGGCCGTCGTACTTCTTCAGGATGGTGTTCTTGGTGCTGAGGTAGAGCGGCCACTTCTTCGCGAGCGCGAGGTTGAAGCAGCTGTGCGCGAAGCCTTCGATGCTCTCATCGGTGTTGTACATGCTCAGCGCAACACCATTGCCGTCGAACTGATACACATCCCAATTCGTGGGTGCGCTGCCATCCTCCGGGGTGAAGGTCATGGTGAGCTTTCCCTTGCCTTTGATCACGGCATCCGTTGCGCGGTATTGATCGCCGAAGGCATGCCGACCGATGACGATGGGCTGCGTCCAACCCGGCACCAGGCGCGGGATGTTGCTGATCACGATGGGCTCGCGGAACACGGTTCCATTGAGGATGTTCCGGATCGTGCCATTGGGGCTCTTCCACATCTGCTTCAGGCCGAACTCCTCCACGCGCGCTTCGTCCGGAGTGATCGTCGCGCACTTGATGCCCACGTTGTGCTTCAGGATCGCCTTCGCGCTCTCCACCGTGATCTTGTCGTCTGTCTTGTCGCGGCTTTCCATGCCGAGGTCGTAGTATTCGATGGGCACATCCACGTAGGGAAGGACCAATTGATCCTTGATCCACTTCCAGATGATGCGGGTCATTTCATCGCCATCGAGCTCGACTACGGGGTTCGCGACTTTGATCTTCGACATGATTGCGGGCTTGGTTTGGGCCGCGAAATTATTCGCATGCGCCGCGTTGGTGGTCCACCAGCCAGATCAACTTTCAACGCGCAACGAACAACTGTCACCCCAGGTCCAGATCCAGTTCCTCGCGCAGCTTCTGCAAGGCCGGATTCTTCTCGGCCATCAAGGTGAACTTGTCCAGCTTCGTGTAGCGCGGACGCGCCACAACAGCTTCCTTCTTGACTTCGAGCTGAAGCGCTGGATCGGCAAGTTCTCGCCGCAAGTGGGAGAGGAGGGTGGGTTTCTCTTCCCGCATGTAGTTCTCCTGCACATCGTTCACGATGGAGAAGCTAACGAGGCTGGGGCCGAGTACCACAGGCTCGTGCGCGCTCAATGTGGCATGCAGGCTGTTCTTACCTTCGGCTTTGCGAGCTGCCGCATAGGCGCTCCACACCCGGGTGAGCAGAGCCGGGTTCACCGCCTTCGTTGCAAGATCCAAAGCGGGCCCCTCGTCCGTGTCGATGGTGGCTGTACCTGTGGTGGGTGCAGCTGCTGCCACCATCACCGGTTTTATGCTCACATGATCACCTGCAAGGCGTCGTCGCGGCGCTTGCAAAGCCTGTGGCGCCGCCGGTTGGGGCTCCGCGACAACGCTCGCTGAGGCGGGAACAGCGGCCGGCGTTGGCTGATTGCTTACGTCAGGACTTTTTTTTTCCGCAGTGGCGGGGGCCTCGGCAGCGGGTGCATTCAATCGGCACAGCTGCATCAGCGTCAGTTCAACCAGCATGCGCGGCTCCTTGCTCAGCTTGAATTGCGTGTCGCATTGGGCCAAGCGGTCGAGGCCACGGATTGGGGATCTCGCGCGGGGTGCTTTGCGCTTGGGCGCCGTAGCGTTTCACCAGGTCCTCGCTCACCTCCAGCAATGGTAGCGTGCGCGCATCCTGGCTCACGAGAAGATCGCGGAAGTGGCGCGCCAAACCGGTCACGAAGAGGTGCCCATCGAAGCCATTAGCGAGAATGGAGTTGTACTCCACCAGCGCGGCAGGCACATCGCCCTTCACGATGCTCTCGGTCATGCTGAAGTAGTGCTCATGGTCAAGCACGTTCAGGTTCTTCACCACATCCTGATAAGTGAGGCGATTGCCCGAGAAGCTCACCAACTGGTCGAAGATGCTCAACGCATCGCGTAAGCCGCCATCGGCTTTCTGGGCGATCACGTGCAGTGCCTGCGCTTCGGCTTCGATTCCCTCTTTTTTCGCGATGGATGCCAGATGCTTGGTGATGTCGGCGATCTGGATCCGGCGGAAGTCGAACACCTGGCAGCGGCTCAGGATCGTGGGCAGGATCTTGTGCTTCTCCGTGGTGGCCAGGATGAAGATCGCGTAGGGTGGCGGCTCCTCGAGCGTTTTCAGGAAGGCGTTGAAGGCCGCCTGGCTGAGCATGTGCACCTCGTCGATGATGTACACTTTCTTCTCTCCTACCTGTGGAGCGATGCTCACCTGCAGGATCAGGTTGCGGATATCGTCCACGCTGTTGTTGCTGGCAGCATCCAGTTCGAAGATGTTCAGGCTGTGGCCCTCAAGGAAGGTTTTGCACGGCGCGCATTCGCCACAGGTTGTAAGGTCGTCCTTGAGTCGCTCGCAATTAATCGTGCGCGCGAGGATCCGGGCGCAGGTGGTTTTGCCCACGCCGCGTGGTCCGGTGAAGAGGAAGGCCGATGCCAGATGCTTGGTGCGGATGGCATTCATGAGCGTGCTGGTCACAGCTTCCTGACCAACCACAGTGTCGAAGGTCTCGGGGCGGTACTTGCGGGCGCTAACGACGAATGATTCCATCGGCGGCGAATGTAGAGGCGCTGCTTCACGGCTGGCCGCAGGGTTGAGAAGTTGATTGCTTTGGACTTTCAATCGTCGGAATATCAGGGCAATAGACGATTGTTGATTTCAGCTTAGCGGTCATTCCTGCGATGGCACCTTCTCATCCGAGCCATGTCCGTGAGAGGGATATGCGGCTGGCATTGTGCAATCCGCTAGATTCGCGGCCCATTTTCAACCGAAAGGCAATGACCAACCGGTACGAAACCGTCTTCATTCTCACTCCCGTTTTGTCTGAGGACCAGACAAAGGAGGCGGTCAAAAAAATCAAAGACCTGATTAAAACAGGCCGTGGAAAGGTCCACCACGAAGAGAGCTGGGGGATGCGCAAGCTCGCGTATCCGATCCAGAAGAAGTCCACGGGCTTCTACCACCTGATCGAGTTCGAGGCGGACCCTGCGTTCGTTGCCAAGCTCGAGACCGAGTATCGCCGCGATGAGCGCGTGATCCGCTTCCTCACCACCAAGATGGACAAGCACCATCTGGCGTTCGCTGAGCGTAAGCGCAACAAGCAGAAGGAGACCGTGGAAACAGCTAACGCCTAAGAACATGGCTGCAGAGAACACAGGCGGAGAGATCCGCTACCTCACCCCGATCGCCATCGAGACGAAGAAGGAGAAGTATTGCCGCTTCAAGAAGATGGGCATTACTTACATCGATTACAAGGATGCCGACTTCCTCCTGCGCTTCGTGAACGAGCAAGGCAAGATCCTGCCCCGCCGCCTTACAGGCACCAGCCTGAAGTTCCAGCGGAAGGTGGGCCAGGCCGTTAAGCGCAGCCGCCACTTGGCGCTGATGCCTTACGTGGCCGACATGATGAAATAACCCCTCAACACGCCAGACCAATGGAAGTCATCCTGAAGAAAGACGTGGAGAACCTGGGTTACGCCAACGACGTGGTGAAGGTGCGCGAGGGCTATGCCCGCAACTACTTGTTGCCGCGCGGCCTGGCCACTGTGGCTACCCCCAGCGAACAGAAGCAACTGGCCGAGACTCTGAAGCAACGCGCGCACAAGCTGGCCAAGATCAAGGCCGATGCGGAAGCGCTCGCAGGCAGTGTCGAAGGCAAGACCCTGAAGATCGGTGCCAAGGTGGGCGAGAAGGGCCGCATCTTCGGCAGCGTGAATACCATCATGATCGCCGATGCGCTGAAGGCCATGGGCTTCGAGGTGGATCGTAAGAGCATCAAGATCAAGGGCGAGGCCATCAAGAGCACCGGCAAGTACGAGGCTGAAGTGGCTTTCCACCGCGATGTGGTGCGCACCATCCCGTTCGAGGTGGTGGAGGAGTAAGCGCCGACCAAGACGCAATGAAGAAGAGGGGCCGCGAGGCCCCTCTTCTGTTTTCACTCACATCAGGATATCGTTCACGGGCTTCAAAGGCGGCGGAATCTCCGTTTCACCGAGCATTTCGCGCAGGTCGATCTCGATCGTGCGCGTGATGGCCGTGATGGGCACGTCGTTGGCGCTACCCTCGAAAGGGTTCTCCGTGGCTTCTCCGATGCGCTCCATCATCATGAATACCCAGGACACCAGCACCGTGAATGGAATGGTAAGCCAGATGAAGTGGCCGCCCAGCTTCGCGAACTCACCAAGCATGCCGAACGGCACCATCCAATTGAACAGCCGAACGAACATGAGGTTGATCGTGGCATACTGGCGCGGGTATGGGAAGTTCTTGATACGCTCGCACTTGCCCTGCTGCTCGTAGAGGTCAACCAGCAAGCGACCAAGCTCCACATGATGCAGCGTGGCAATGGCTCCTCGGGCGTGCAATTCAGCCAGGTCTTGCGACTGCAGAGCGAGCAACTGCGTCGCCGCATTGCTTCGGGAAAGCGCTGCATCGCGCTCGGAAATGCTCACCAAGCCAGTGATCACTTCGGATAGAGGAGGCCCGCTCCGTTCATCCACGGCAAAATGCTTCTGGAATTCACGGTTGTACACCTTGATTATGTGCTCCCAGGCCCTCGGCTGGCGCAATTGAAAGCGGAGCGCGTGCAACCAGGCGATGTGGCGGTGGATGAGCCGCGTGCTGGCCTCGGTGTCCTTCACGTAGTCACGCGCTAGGATGCCCCAGGAGCGGCTCGTATTCACGATGGCCCCATAAATCTGGCGCGCCTCCCAGAGCCTGCTATAGGTCGCATTGTTCTTGAAGCCCACGATGAAGGCCACCGCCGTACCAACGATGGCGATCGGCACCCATGGTATGGTGAGCCAGGTCCAGCCGGCGAAGTGGTACAGGCAGGTGGGCACGGCACCCAGGACGAGAAAGAAGTAGATGTCGCGACGGGTCCATTTGACCACTTGCGTGAAGGTGAATCGACGGCCAGCGTGCATGCGGTTCTGATTGCGGTTGCGGTCCAAAGATGCTCACATACCAATCGGTGATCATTGTCAGTCCGTTCGCGGTCGTTGGCCTTAGTTTCGCGCCGTGCGTGGAATAATCGCGATATGCTCGGCACTGCTCATCGCCTTGGCGATGCTGGCTCCTTCGCTCACGCTGCTCGATTTCCACATTCACAGGTCGTACATTGAACGCGAACTCTGCGTGCAGCGCGACCTCGCCGAGGGCATGCGCACCTGCCACGGCGAATGCCAATTGAGCAAGCGTCTGAAGGCATTAGAGCAGGAGGCTGAGAAAGGTTTCCCAGCCGAGGAACTCCAGTTTCGTGATTTCCCGATGGTGGTGGAGCCAATGGCTTCAGCGATGACCGATCAAGCGTCGGTTGATGCTGAGCTTGTTTTCTGGGCGCGCGTGATGGCTGCCGATGGCCACGCCCGTTCACTGGAGCACGTGCCCTGGGGCTGAGGTCTACCGGATGGCACTGGACGCTGTTCCGGTGCATGGTCGAACCTCAAATCCAATTCATGAGAACGCTTTTGGCCCTGATTGCTGGGCTCTCGCTATCCACATCCGTGGCATGCGATGTCTGCGGCATTTTCCTCGGCATACAGCCGAACGACCGCAGATCATCCGTATCGCTGCTTTACCGCTACCGCCGGTTAGAAGGCATGGTGGGCGCTACCTCGCTGGCCAAGGCCTACCCGAAACACGCTGGGCATGATGGCGCCGTTGGCCCTGCACGCTACCGTGAGCTGTATCAAGTGATGGAGCTGCGCGCTGATCTGTGGCTCACTGAACGATTCGCCGTGCTTGCCGCTTTGCCGGTAGTGAACAACTACCAAGCGGTGGAAGGCATCATTCGCGCGGACCTGTATGGCGTCGGAGACCCGCTGGTGATCGCCCGCTACCTCGTGGCCAATACGCGCTGCACCACTACCGACGAACGGACGGTTCATCGCCTGATGTTGGGCGCTGGTGCTAAAATGCCGTTGGGCCGCCAAGACCTCACGTACCGCGATGCAGAGGTCGGGCATGATCTGCAGCCCGGCACCGGTACCTGGGATGCGCTCATCAGCGCGGAATACAGCATCCGTCGCGATCGCAATGGCGCTTCACTCACGGCCATCGGGCGTGCGAACAGCGTGAATTCCGAAGCATACCGTTTGGGCCATGGAATAAGCGCGACAGCAGAGGCATTCCGCCGATTCGATCTAAATGACGACCTGAAACTGATGCCCTCCTTGGGTGTTTATCACGAACTGTCCGGCAAGGATGCGGACCACGGCGAGGCTGTGGCGGGCAGCGGCAGTTCTACATTCTTCACCCACGCAGGAGTTCGCGTGTGGTGGCGCTCCTGGGCATTCATGGGCACCTTTCAATACGCCTTCGCGCGTCAATTGGGTGAGTTGATGGTGCCTAACCGCGAGCGCTTGATCATCGGACTCACCTACAACCTGAAACAGAACTGAACAACATGAACACCAGCAAACTCGCACTACTGGCCATCGCGGCCCTGAGCCTCTCCGCTTGTAAGAAGGACAAGGACGATGACGATGATCATGATCACGACCACAATGCTACCATCCAAGCCAAATTCAATTTCGTGCATGGCATGAACGCATTCGACATCAATAGCACCTACGCCGATGGTGCGGGGCACGCCATCAAGTTCTCATCACTCAAATTCTATGCGTCTGACTTCGTATTAATGGACGACGCTGGAACCACGGTAGGCAACTATGCGAACATGGCGGTGCTCGCCGATGCATCGAATAGCGTTGCGCAGACCTTGGGCACCATGGGCCACGGCCATATCCACGAGGTGCACTTCAGCCTGGGACTGAACAGCACTGTGAACCACGCCGATCCGACAGGGGCTGCTTATCCGTTGAATATTCCCGGCATGCACTGGAGCTGGAACCCCGCCGCTGGCTATAAGTTCCTGAACATGGAAGGGCACGTGGACGGTAATGGCGACGGCGATTTCGATGACGCGGAGGATGTCCCCTTCACCTACCACTGCGCCACGGATGCCTTGTTGGGCGATGATCATATCCACTTCCATCAGGATGTTGATGGCGGCACTGTTGTGATCACGGCCAAGGTGAATGTGGCCTTGTTGGTCACAGGCCTCGATTTCCTGGCCAACCCGGTAGCTATGGGCGGTGGTCCCAATAATCAAGCAGCCATGACCAACTTGGCCGCAGCCATAACCGAGTAGTCGGTAAACGTTCGTTGTGGAGCGGGCCGCATGCGCGGCCCGCTCTGCTTTTCGGCCCTAGGGTTCAGCGGGTTACTTTCGCGGCCGCAAAATCAGCCCATTGATGAGCCAGATCTTCGACCTCGATATGATCAAAGCGGTGTACAGCCGCTTCCCTTCACGCGCAGCCGCTGCCCGGAAGGCGGTTGGCAAGCCGCTCACTCTCTCTGAGAAGATTCTCTACGCGCATCTCTGGGACGGCGAAGCCAAGACCACTTTCGGCCGTGGCAAGGACTACGTGGACTTCGCCCCCGACCGCGTGACCATGCAGGATGCCACCGCCCAGATGGCCCTGCTGCAGTTCAGCACCACCGGCAGGAAGAAGGTGGCCGTGCCCAGCACCGTGCATTGCGATCACCTGATACAAGCGCGCGTTGGGGCGAAGCAGGACCTGCAGGAAGCGCTGAATAAGAGCAACGAGGTCTTCAACTTCCTGGAGAGCATCAGCAACAAGTACGGCATCGGCTTCTGGAAGCCCGGCGCGGGCATCATCCACCAAGTGATGCTGGAGAACTACGCCTTCCCCGGCGGCATGATGATCGGCACCGACAGCCACACGGTGAACGCTGGCGGCTTGGGCATGGTGGCCATCGGCGTGGGTGGTGCGGATGCCTGCGACGTGATGAGCGGCCTTCCCTGGGAACTGAAGTTCCCCAAGCTCATCGGCGTGAAGCTCACCGGCAAGCTCAACGGCTGGACCGCCCCCAAGGATGTGATACTGAAGGTGGCCGGAATCCTCACCGTGAAAGGCGGAACGGGCGCGATCGTGGAATACTTCGGCCCCGGCGCCGAGAGCATGAGCTGCACCGGCAAAGGCACCATCGCCAACATGGGCGCTGAGATCGGCGCTACCACCAGCACTTTCGGGTACGATGACAGCATGCGTCGGTATCTGAAAGCCACCGGCCGTGCGGAAGTCGCTGCGCTCGCCGATGCCATCGCCGCCGACCTCACCGGCGATCCCGAGGTGTACGCTGATCCAGCCAAGTACTTCGACCAAGTGATCGAGATCGACCTGAGCACTTTGAGCCCACACCTCAACGGTCCCTTCACACCCGACCTGGCCACGCCGGTGAGCGAGATGAAGGAGAAGGCCGCTAAGAACGATTGGCCCACCGAGATCGAATGGGCGCTGATCGGCTCCTGCACCAACAGTAGCTACGAGGACATCAGCCGCGCCGCTAGCATCGTTGCCGACGCCGTGAGCAAGGGCCTGAAGCCGAAGTCGCACCTGGGCATCAACCCCGGAAGCGAGCAGGTGCGCTACACCATCGAGCGCGATGGCTTCATCGAGACCTTCGAGAAGAGCGGCGCCACCATCTTCACCAACGCCTGTGGTCCGTGCATCGGCCAATGGGCGCGTGAGGGTGCCGACAAGCAGGAGAAGAACTCCATCGTACACAGCTTCAACCGCAACTTCGCGAAGCGCGCCGACGGCAACCCCAACACGCACGCCTTCGTGGCCTCGCCGGAAATGGTAGCCGCCATCGCCATCAGCGGCAAGCTCACCTTCGATCCCGTACGCGACACGCTCACCAACGACAAAGGCGAACAAGTGAAGCTGGCCGAACCAACCGGTTGGGAGCTTCCGCCGAAAGGCTTCGCCGTGGAGGACAACGGCTACCAAGCCCCTGCAGAGGACGGCAGCAAGGTGGAAGTGGTGGTGAAGCCCGACAGCCAGCGTCTGCAATTGCTCGCCCCTTTCCCTGCGTGGAACGGCAAGAACATCACCGATGCAGTGCTGCTCATTAAGGCGAAAGGCAAGTGCACCACCGACCACATCAGCATGGCCGGCACTTGGCTGCGCTACCGCGGTCACTTGGACAACATCAGCAACAACACGCTGATCGGCGCTACCAACGCTTTCAACGGCGAGGCCGACAAAGTGAAGAACCAGTTGACCGGCGAATACGGTCCCGTGCCAGCTACCCAGCGCGCGTACAAAGCCGCCGGTGTGACTAGCATCGTGGTAGGCGACCAGAACTACGGGGAGGGCAGCAGTCGCGAGCACGCCGCCATGCAGCCGCGTCACCTCGGTGTGGCAGCGGTGCTGGTGAAGAGCTTCGCGCGCATCCACGAGACCAACCTGAAGAAGCAGGGCATGCTCGCTCTCACCTTCAGCAATGAGGCCGACTACGACAAGATCCAGGAGGACGACCGCATCGACTTCACGGACCTCACTTCATTCGCGCCCAGCAAGCCGCTCACCCTAGTGTTCAAGCACACCGACGGCAGCAGCGACACCATCCTGTGCAACCACAGCTACAATGCGCAGCAGATTGAGTGGTTCAAGGCGGGAAGCGCGCTGAATAATCTGGCTAAGAACTGACCATGCTGGAGTAGCGCGAGGTGATCCGTTGGGGCACAAAAGGGACAATCTTCCTTTTGTTCTCCACATCCTGCCATGGATTAGTCAAGCTCATCGATCATTTGGAGAATTTCGTCGGCGGCATAGATTTGGCCGCAAGTCTGACCAAGACCAACCAAACAACACACACATGAAGAAGATCATCGTTGCAGTTTCGGCGCTGGTGCTGGGCACCTCCGCTATGGCCCAGACCGATAAGGGCGGATGGATGTTCGGCGCAGGTTCTGATTTCAGTTTCGTTAGCTCCAAGTTCGATAGCGAGCAGGACGAGTCTGCATCGGATATGAACCTGAACGTGAGCGCTGGCTATTTCGTGATGGACAACCTTTCTGTTGGCCTTGGTTTGGGCTATGGCAGCAGCAAGGAGGCTGGCGCAGATGACGCTGTGTCTTCGTTCGTTGTGGGCCCCATGGTCCGCTACTACCTCCCGATGAAGGTATTCGGTCAGCTTAGCTACCAGATCGGAAGCGTGAGCGCTGGTGGCGAGAAGCTTTACAGCACCGGCGACCTTGGCATCGGCGCAGGCTACGCTGCCTTCTTGAATGATAACATCTCCATCGAACCGATGGTGCGTTACGACATGACCAGCGCCAAGCCGGATGAAGGTGATAGCGTGAGCGGTTCGGCATTCGGACTGTTCATCAACTTCGGCATCTACCTGGGCAACTAAGTCAGGAACACTGTTAGGCAGGGCCGCTCCTTCCCGGGGCGGCCTTGTTTTTTTTCCAGCCAGCGGCACGGTGGTTGTCCTTGGCCGCCCCGCAACAAACCGAGCAGTCTTATTTTGGCGCGCTCACATCGACCCTCCATGAACCAGATACTCCGCTCTTTCGGGTTTTTCGCACTCGCTCTTGTCCTTTCGGGCGTGCGCGCTCAGCAAATCGATACCGCTCGCACATGGGTGGTCAACGGCGACTTCGAGCAGTTCGAGGGCAAGTCGAAGCTGAAGCGCGTGGGCGGCATCCAGTACGCCAAAGGCTGGGGCAGCGCCACGGGCAAGAAAGCAGATCTCTTCAGCGAAACAGCTCCTGTGGAAAGCACAGTTAGCGCGCCGAAGAACTTCGCAGGTGAGCAGATGGCGCTCAGCGGCAGCAACTACGCCGGCGTGCGCTGGTGGAGCTACCAGAACAAGGAGCCCCGCACCTACGTGCAGACCAAGCTCAAGCACAAGATGAAGAAGGATTCGCTTTACTGCGTGCGCTTCTATGTGAGCCTAGCGGACCTGAGCAAATACGCCACCGGTGAACTTGGGTCATGGTTCGGCAAGGAGCAGGTAAGCAAGGAGGACGCCTTCTCACTGACCTACGACGTGACCGTGCCCGCCGTGCGCACCAAGATCTACAACGACATGTTCAGCTGGCAGGGCGTTTGCGGCACATACGAGAGCAAGGGCAACGAGGAGTGGATGCTCATCGGCAACTTCGGCGCTAACGAGAAAACACTGAACGAGAAGGCCAAGCGGCCTCGTGGCGAAACGCGTCAGCAAGTCTTCAGCGCTTACTACTACATCGATAACGTGGAGGTGTACCCGGTGAAGAACCGCACCTCTTGCTCGTGCGAGCAGATCAAGGACGCCGAGAGCGAGTACATCTTCAGCCGGAAGGGTGTTACCCCTCCGGGCATGAAACCGAAGGAGAAGGCGGCCAACCAGGTGTTCTACTTCAAGCGCTTCCAACGCAACCTGGACCCCATGATGGATCCGTGGGTCACCAACCTGATCGATGCGATGAAGGCTGATGCAACGTTCAAGATCGAATTGGTCGGTCACTTCGATGCCACCGAGGCCGATCGGACGCGCGTGCGCCCGGATCTGGTTGAGCTCTCGAAGGAGCGCGCTGAAGCCGTGCGTGATGCCCTCGTGGAAGGAGGAGTGGAGGCAGGCCGCATCACGATCACGGGCAAGGACTCTTCGTTCCCGGTGGACGACAGCGGTACCGAAGTGGGCATGAGCAAGAACAGAAGGGTGGAAGTGGTGGTGAAGTAGTTGAATCAGAATTTCACGAAGGGCGCCGATGGTTGATCCGTTGGCGCCCTTCTGCTTTCTTGCCGCGGACTACCTTGCCCGGCAATGACAGGCGGTAAGAACGATCCCAAGGTCATCCGTGCCTGGACCTTCTACGATTGGGCCAACTCCGTCTATTCGCTCACCATCACCAGCGCGGTTTTCCCGATCTTCTACACGGCGATCACGAAGAGTGAAGCAGGGCAGGATCTTGTTGCGGAGAAACATGGTATTCCAGCACAATCGCTTTACTCCTATGCGCTTTCCGCTGGTTTCTTGATCGTCGCCCTCATCGCGCCCTTGCTCAGCGGCATTGCTGACAGTCGCGGAAATAAGCTCGCTTTCCTCAAGGTCTTCTGCTACTTGGGCGCCGCGAGCTGCGCTAGCCTGGCCTTCTTCACGCTCGATGGCATCTGGTGGGGCTTGGGGCTCGTAGCCTTAGCTTGTATCGGCTTCAGCGGAAGCCTGGTGTTCTACGATGCCTTCCTCGTGGACATAGCCAGCAAGGATCAGCACGACAAAGTGAGCGCGCGAGGCTACACCATGGGCTACATCGGCAGCGTGATCCTGCTCCTCGTGAACCTGCTCATGGTGATGAATCCGGATTGGTTCCATTTGCCGAACGAGATCACGATCGGCGATACCACGTATGGTGGTGTTCCGGCACGCACCACATTCATCACAGTAGGACTCTGGTGGGCAGGCTTCGCGCAGATCGCCTTCCGCCGGTTGCCGAAGCGCACGCCCGCCTCGAATGGCCACGATGGTGTGCTCTGGAGCGGCTACGCCGAGTTGCGCAAGGTGTGGCGCCAGCTCATGGCCACCGTTCGTCTGAAGCGCTACCTGCTGGCTTTCTTCATCTTCAACATGGGCATCCAGACCATCATGTACCTCGCGGTGATCTTCGCCGAAGAGGAGGTCAAGCGCATTGATGAGCACGGAGCCGTGGTGCCAATCGCGTCCGAGAGCCTCATCATCAGCATCCTGCTCATTCAGCTTGTTGCCGCGGTGGGCGCTATGATTTTCGTGCGCCTCAGCGCGCGCTTCGGGAACATCAGTGCACTGGTGATCGGTGTTTCCATATGGGTGGCACTGTGCGTGGCCGCCTATTTCACGCATTGGACCAGCGAATTCTATATGCTCGCCTGCGGCGTGGGTCTGGTGATGGGCGGCTGCCAGGCGCTCGCGCGGAGCACCTACGCCAAGTTCCTTCCGCCAACGAACGATACAGCCTCTTATTTCAGCTTCTATGATGTGAGCTACTACCTGGGCACCGTGCTTGGCACGGTGGTCTTCGGGGTGGTCTTCCAGCTCACCAGCGATCTGCGCAACACGGCCATAGCGCTCTGCGCCTTCTTTCTTGCTGGGCTGATCCTGCTTCTGCGTGTGCCGAAGGAGGAACCGGACACGGTGGCCGCCGCTTGATCCGCATCTTCGCGGCATGAGTGACGATCGCATTTGGGATGTGGTGATCATTGGTGGCGGCATCGTTGGCGCGGCCACGTTGTACAAGTTGCAGGTGCGCTACCCGCAGTTCCGGATCCTTCTGCTGGAGAAGGAGCAGGAGTTGGCGCATCACCAGACCGGGAGCAATAGCGGCGTGATCCATAGCGGCATCTACTACAAGCCCGGCAGCTACAAGGCGAAGAACTGCGTCGATGGCCGTCGCGAGCTGGTGGCCTTCGCCAAGGAGCACGGCGTGAAGCACGACATCTGCGGCAAGCTCATCGTGGCCACTGATGCCTCGGAGCTTCCACGGCTCGACAAGATCCATGGCCACGGCATCGCCAATGGCATCGAGGATATGCGGAAGGTGACCGCTGAAGAGGTCCGTGAGATTGAACCCCATTGCATTGGTATCGCCGGTCTTCATGTCGGCTGCACGGGCATAATCGACTTCAAGGGGGCAACCAACACGATGGCGCGTTTGGCGCTCGCCCTTCAGCCAGAGAGCCGCGTGGCGCTTGCTGAAGAGTTCACCGGAATCGCAAGCTCGGATAGCGGCGTGCAGGTGCGCACGAGCAATGGCGTGCATCGCGCGCGCTTCGCCATTTTCTGCGGAGGCTTGCAGAGCGATCGGTTAGCCAAGGCCGATGGCGCTGCCGTGCAGGAGCGCATCGTTGGTTTCAGGGGCGATTACTACGACCTCACTGAGCAGGGCAAGCACAAGGTGAAGCATTTGATCTATCCCGTGCCCGATCCGCGCTTTCCATTCTTGGGCGTGCATTTCACGCGCATGACCGATGGCAGCATCGAATGCGGCCCCAATGCCGTGTTCACCTTCAAGCGCGAGGGTTATGGCCGAACGGATTTCGATTTGAAGGATACGATGGATGCGCTCACGTACGGCGGCACATGGAAGCTCTTCGCGCGCAATATGGGCTACGGGATAAACGAGTACCGCCGCGCATTCAGCAAGCGGCTCTTCTTGAAGACGCTCCAGCGCTTGATCCCATCATTGACCATGGATGATATAGCGCCCGGCAGGGCAGGCGTGCGCGCCATGCTCTTGGGAACCGATGGCAACATGGTCGATGATTTCCGGATCGAGCGAATGGGCAATCGCATCCACGTGCTGAATGCACCCTCACCGGCAGCTACGGCCGCCTTGGCCATTGGAGGCCACATTACCGAGATGGCCGCGCGCGAGTGGCGTCTGGGCTCCTAGGCTGCAGCGCCGAACAGAATCGGAACTATCACAAGGGGCAATTCGGGAATTCCGCGAAACGGTTTCGACAGCGAATAGCCTACCCGATGCGGTACTGCTCCTTCACCGCATCCCAGTCGAAGAGCATGTAGGCGAACAGCGAATTGAGGCGCTTGAGAACAATGGGGTTCGGGCTGCGCATGCCGCGGAAGTACTCGTCCTGATGCGGGAATAGGTCGTACTCAAGGAAAACGGCCTTGGCCATGGCGTACACCCAATTCTTGCTTGGTGCGTTCAGTCGCGCCATGCGGTCCTTCAATCGGCGCACCTCGTCCTCCACATCCGTGCATCCCATGCCCACGGCCTGCGCGAACTTCGAGATGGAAATGGCCTGAATGCGCTTATCGACGCCGGGCTCCATGGCGCGGTTCATCTCCATCAGGTTGGCCGTTAGCACGATTAGCAGGAAGCGCTGGTCGTCCTCATGGCTCAGGCCGGGCGAGGTCTCGAACTCTGGCGCCTCGTTCAGCTCATCCACGAAGAGGGGGAAGCCTTCAGCGCACAGGTCAAGCACCGCGCTCACGAACACATTCGCCAACTTATCCTCCGTGATCCTCTTCCTCCCGAACAGCGCCGTGATCATGCCATCTTTGGTTCCTGCGAAGATCCCATGCGCGCGAAGAGCGCGCTCGTATCCCTAGGGCGCGATTTCAACAAGGTTATCCACCCGTTACCATGAACACGGAGCTCATCCACGAGTATGCCGCCTACGGATTCTGGGCCAATGCGCGCTTCGTTGAGCGCCTTGGACGTGAGTCCGGCGCGGTGCTCGATGCCGCGGTTGCCAGCAGCTTTCCCTCGCTTCGCAAGACATTGCTGCACATCCGCGATGCCGAGAACGCTTGGACCTTGCGGCTCTTGGGCGAGCCGATGCGATGGCCAGCGGATACGAGCGAGGATATCGGCACGGTGCTGCCATTTACCAAGCGCTTCAAAGAGCTCGTGCAGAACTATTCGGTCAGTGACCTCGTTTCCGAACACACTTACAAGGACCTCAAGGGTAACGCGCATGCATCACCCGCGTGGCGCATGATCATGCATTGCATCAACCACAGCACGCAGCACCGTGGGCAGGTGATCACCATGATGCGGAACCTTGGCCTGGAAGAGATTCCGGCGAACGATTTGATCGTGTACCAGCGCGCGTTGCTTCGGCCCTGATGCATCTGCTGCGACGGCGCTTCAATCCATCACGTTCAACGAATCGGAACTGAGCTCACCGATTGATTCCGTCGAGTCAATGGATGCCGGTGGAATATGCACCGCATCACCCAAGAAGCGCGGCTGCGTGCCCATGAGCAGGTCGGAGAACACCTTCACGCGGGCCAGGCGCTCACGCAACCAAACGCGTATGCTCCACCAAGCTGGAGGATCGGGCGCGTTGAAGCCGACCGCATCGATGCCATGCTTGCGGGCTATGAACACCGCACGCTCGTTGTGGAAGCGCTGGCTGATGATCGTGAAGCTGCCCTGGCCGAAGACCTCCTTCGCACGCACCACGGAATCCAATGTGCGGAAGCCCGCGAAATCGAGGGTGATCCTGGTGCTATCGATACCAGCGGCGAGCAGGGCGCGGCGCATCTGGCGTGGCTCATTGTAGCTGAGCGTGCCATTGTCGCCGCTAACAAGCAAGTGCTTCACTTTTCCCGCGCGGTAGAGTGCCACGGCCGATTCGATCCGGTGCTTGAAGAAGAGATTGGTGCCGCCTCCGCGCGCGCGGTCCGACGTGCCTAACACGAGGCCTACCTCATTCGTCGGGATCGACTCGATGGAATCGTGCAGTTGGTCTTTCGTGCTCCTGCGGATGATCAGGTCGCATGATACTAGCGCGACGAAGACGAGGCCAGCGGCGATCACCGCGCGAGCTGCCCAACGACGGAGCAAGAGACGGCGTCCGGTTTCCATGGTGGATCAACGCAGCTTGCCGTAGCGCATTGCTAGGGCATGACGCGAGCGAGCAGGTCGATGCCGGTGTAGTTGCGCGGGGAAAGTGATTTCAACTGCGCCTTCAGCGCAGCGTCGATCGTGAGTCCATCGATGAATGCGTGCATATCCTCCTTCGTGATCCGCTCCTTGCCGCGCGTCAGTTCCTTCAGGGCTTCGTAGGGCTGCGGATATCCAGCACGCCGAAGTATGGTCTGTATGCCCTCTGCCACCACCGGCCACTGCGCATCCAGATCGCGCTCGAGGGCCGGCGCATTGAGCAGCAGCTTATCGATGCCCTTGCCGATGCTCTCGATGGCGAGCACGCTGTGGGCCATGGGAACGCCGATGTTGCGCGTGACGGTGCTATCGGTGAGGTCGCGCTGCAAGCGGCTCACCGGGAGCTTCTCGCTCAGGTGGCCAAGGATCGCGTTCGCGATACCGAGGTTGCCTTCGGCATTCTCGAAGTCGATCGGATTCACCTTGTGCGGCATGGCGCTGCTGCCCACCTCGCCGGCCTTTGTGCGCTGGCGGAAATAGTCGAGGCTGATGTAATGCCAGAGGTCGCGGCTGAGGTCGATCAGGATCGTGTTCACCCGGCGGAATGCGTCGAAGAGAGCTGCGAGGTTATCGTAGTGATCGATCTGCGTGGTGAATTGCTGGCGCTTCAGACCGAGCCGCGTTTCCAGGAACCGGTCGGAAAGCTTCACCCAATCGAGCTCAGGATACGCCGCATGATGGGCGTTGAAGTTGCCGGTCGCTCCACCGAATTTCCCGGTGAAAGGCACATCACGTAGGAGCCTAAGTTGCTGGTCGAGCCGCTCAACGAACACCTGCAGTTCTTTACCCAAGCGTGTGGGCGAAGCGGGCTGGCCATGCGTGCGCGCGAGCATGGGTATCTGCGACCATTCCAAGGCAAGGCCATGCAGGCGGTCGCGCAGGCCGACAATCGCGGGCAGGTATGAGGTGCTCACGAAATCCTTGATCAGCAGGGGGAGCGCCGTGTTGTTCACGTCCTGGCTCGTGAGCGCGAAATGGACGAACTCCTGCTGCTGCTTCAGCCCCGCCTCTTCCAGCAGGCCTTTCAGGAAATACTCCACGGCCTTCACGTCGTGATTGGTCACCTTCTCGATGTCCTTGATGCGCTGCGCATCGCTGGTGCTCAGCTGTTCGATGCGCGCGCGGATGGCCTTCAGCGGGCCGAGGCTCGTGCCGGCGAGCTCAGGCAGCGGCACGGTGCAGAGGAACTCGAAGTACTCCAGCTCCACCAGCAGGCGGTAGCGCATGAGGGCCTGCTCGCTGAACCAGGCCGAAAGTGCGCGCGTGCGGTCGTGGTATCGCCCATCGATGGGGGAGATGGCAGAGAGGGCATCGAGGTCCATGCGGTGTGATGAACGGCAAAGGTAGCCCGTGCCTCTCGCGCATCTTTGTCCTTTCCGCATGCGGTACTTCGGTCTCGGCCTCAACGGCTTCTTCAGCGCTTTCGGCTTCTGCTTCCGGCATGGGCTGTGGTGGATGTTCCTCGTTCCCATCGCGCTGTGGGCGCTTCTCGCCTACGGCATGTTCCATGGGCTGGAGGCTTTGACCGAGTCGCTGAGCGCATGGGCTTCGGGATACCTGGAGATCCCGCTCGATGCCGAGGAGGCATCGTGGTGGGCAGATGTGAAAGCATGGATCAATGGGGCGCGCGATGCGATCGTCCGCTGGATCCTCCGCATCGCGATCGGCTACGTGCTGCTCGTGGCGAATAAGTACATCGTGCTTGTGCTGTTGTCGCCCTTGCTGGCGTATGCGAGCGAGGTGGCGGAGGAGAAGCTCACCGGCCGCGTTTTCCCGTTCAGCTTCGGCCAGTTGATGAAGGATGCGTTTCGAGGGGCATTGATCGCTGCTCGCAATGGGATGCTGGAGATGAGCATCACCATCGTCATCTGGATCGCTTCCTTGTTGCTGCCGATCATAACGCCAATCAGCTTCATCCTGCTCTTCCTGGTCTCTTCGTACTTCTATGGCTTCAGCATGTTCGATTACGTGCACGAGCGTCGCAGGATGCGCATCGGCGAGAGCACGCGCGCGGTGAACAGCCAGCTGGGCGCGGTAATGGCCAACGGCATGTGCTTCAGCCTGCTCATGAAGATTCCGCTCATCGGGCTGATGCTGGCACCGGTGATGGCGAGCGTGGGTGCTTCGATCGCGGTGTTGCGCAAAGAAGGCACAGCGCTGTCTCGCGCTTGAACGCCAGAAAGCAGAAGAGGGGGCCGAAGCCCCCTCTTCCAGAATGCGTGTTGCTTATTTCTTCCCAGCAGGCTTCTTGGCCGGTACAGGTGCAGGAGGCGGGATCTCAGCCTTGGGCTCCTCTTTCGGCTTAGCCATCACCGAGGTCATCTCATCAACGAGATGCTTGGCGCCGCCCACCTTCTCGATGCACCAGAGCACGTAGCGGATATCGACGCTGATGGTGCGTTGCAGCTCCGGCTCGAAAGCGATATCGCCGCTCATGGCTTCCCAATTGCCGTCGAACGCGATGCCGATGAGCTCTCCATTGCCGTTGATCACCGGGCTGCCGCTGTTGCCGCCGGTGATGTCGTTGTTGCTGATGAAGCATACGATCAGCTCACCATTCTCATCAGCGAAGCGGCCATAGTCCTTCTTCACGAGCAACTCTTTCTGCTTGGCCGGCACGATGAACTCATCGTTGGTGGGGTCCTCTTTCTCCAGGATGCCCTTCGCGGTGGTCACATGGTGGTAGAACGCGCCGTCCATAGGCACATAGCTGCCCACGGTGCCGTAGGTGAGGCGCATGGTGCTGTTGGCATTGGGGTACCAGCTCTTGTTGGGTTCCATCTCGCGCATGGCGGCCACCATCAAGCGATAGCCCTTTTCGGTATCTGCTTCACTTGCCCCAACAGCGGGTCCGATGATGTTGCGCCAATGGTTCAAGCAGCTCTCGCTGGCCTGCCAACCGAGATCCTTCTGAAGCGCTTTCAGCGATGGTTTGGCCAAGAAGGCGTCTAGTCTCTTCCTGTCCGTGAGGATGCTGGTGGCGAATACGCTCTTTGCCCACGCGGCCGTATTGCCCTTGAATTTCTTGTCGATGGTGGCCATCACGCTGGGCTGAAGGTCGCGCTCCACATCGTTGCGGATCAGCTCGAACATGGCCGCGGTGATCTTCTCGTCGGTGGCGGCATTGAAGTCCTTCCAATGCTCCTCTGTCATGGCCTGTGTCTGTGCAACAGCGGCGCTGATCTTCGCCGCGTCCTTGGCATCGGCCTCCAAGGCTGCCTTCAATCCGAGCAGGCGGAATCCGAGGGTGATCGTCTCGCTGCCGAACGCCGCCTCCTGCATGTAGGTGCTGGCCTTCTCGAATTTGGCGCGCTCGGTATAGCCGCGCTGCAGCAGGTTGACGACCTCGCCGTATTGCTGCTTCCGCTTGGCATCGGCCGATACCCAAGCCATCAATGCCTCCTCTTGCGCTTTCTTCTTATCGTATACGCGTAGGCGCTTAAGGCCGCGCTGCTGTCCGATGAAGTACTTCCAGTAGTTGCTCACCTGCGCGTACTTGCTCGCATATTGGATGCGCACCTGGTCGCTGGCATCCATGTCCTGTTTCATGAGCTCGAGTTTCTTGCCACGGATCTTCACGCGGCTGGGCTGCTCAATGTCGAGGGGCCAGCTTCACGCCGTGGCTGCTCAGGAAGCGGTCGGTGCTCCGGGGTAGCCCATCACCATCGCGAAGTCGCCCTCCTTCACGCCGGCAACGCTCACGGGGAAGTGGTGCGCGGGCTTGAAGGGGATGTTAGCATCGCTGGGGTCGGCAGGCTCGCCATCAGGGCCCGTGTACACGCGGAAGAGGCAGAAGTCGCCGGTGTGGCGCGGCCACATCCAGTTGTCGGTATCGCCGCCGAACTTGCCGATGGCGCTCGGGGGCACGCCAACCAGGCGCACATCGCGGTAGGTCTTGTACACGAAGAGGTAGAACTCATTGCCCTCGAACATCACCTTGAAGTCGGCGCTGAGCCCGTTGGCCTTGCCCACGGCATCTTTGAGCTTGGCAGCGACCTCCTGGATCTTCGCGCTGCGGTCATCCTCGCTCATGCCATCGTTCAGTTCGGCCATCACTTCGGCGGTCACATCATCAATGCGCTGCAAGAAGCTCACGTTGAAGCCAGCGGGCATTTCGTCCTTGCGGGATTTAGCATAGAAGCCATTGGTGAGGTAGTCGTTCTCCACGCTGCTGAGGCCCTGCACAGCATCATAGCCGCAGTGGTGGTTGGTGAGGAAGAGGCCCTCGGCGCTTACCATCTCGCCGCTGCAGAAGCCACGGCCCAAGCGCACCACGGCGTCCTTGATGCCGCTGCGGTTGATGGCGTAGATGTCATCCGCGGTGAGCTTGAATCCGAGCTTCTGCATCTCGGCTTCGTTCACCTGCTTGAGCTTGGTGAGCAGCCACATGCCTTCGTGGGCTGAGGCGGAGAATGTCACCAGCGCGGCGACGAGCAGTGAAAGGAACTTCTTCATGCGTGTGTTAAGGGTTTGGCCCGGTTGGGCTAGGCCGTTTGAGGGGCGCCAAATGTAGCCGGATGGTGCGTAGTTGAAGAGACCGCTAGGGACAGGCCGCAAGAGCTGTGACCAAGGTCACCGGTCGCTGGCAACGGGCTTCCAATCGAGGGGCAGCAGCAACTCTTCGATGTAAGCGACCAGCTGCTTGAAGGCGGCGGGCTGGCCCACCCGGCCGAGCACCTGTTTGGGCTTGCCGCCGAGATCCAGGCGAAGCACGGTAGATGGGAGGTCCGTCACCTCAGCATCGTACTTGTCGTCCATCTGCCTGAATCCGAGCTCCTCTGCTTTGGCTCTGATCAACTTGATGGATTCCTGCGGCACCGTTGCGGTGTGGGCGCCCATGAGTTCCACGTTCCCCCGACCGGTATAGGTGGCACTTCCATCGGTTTTGACCTCGAGCCGATAGGCCTTGCACATGCCGAAGCAAGGCGTGCGCTCTAAGTAGAGGAAGAGCCCATCGGATTTGTTGTTGCTGCCTGAGCCAGGGGCGATGTCGGCATCCGATGCGCTCGCGGGCTGCGGCGCTGGCTCCGGGGTTACGGCTTTCTTGCTGCTGTTGCACGCCATGGCGATGGCGGCGATGGCGATGATGATCAGGTGCTTCATGGGCTGGACGGATTACGAATGTCGTGCCTGAAGTTCGTCGTTGGCTTGTTCAACCCGAAGGACGCCGGTCTCGCTTACTTCCGGCGCTGCTGCTGTTGCTTCTGCAGGTCATCCAAGCGCTGCTGCCACTTGCTCTTCTTCTTCGGCGTGCGCATGTTCAGTTCCAGTTGCGCGCGGATCTTCTGCTCATCGACGAACCAGCTCTTCAGCACCGTCATCTGCGCGATGCTGATCAGGTTGGCCAGCAGGTAGTAGTAACTAAGGCCCGAGCTGAAGTTGTTCAGGAAGAACAGCATCATGATCGGGAAGAGGTAGATCATCATCTTCATGCCCGGCATGTTCTGCTGGCTGGGCATCTGCTTCTGGTTGATCACCGAATAGACGATGGTGCTGGCGGCCATCAACAGGGTGAAGAGGCTCACATGGTCGCCATAAGCCGGAATCGTGAAGGGCAGGTCCAGGATGCTGTCGTAGCTGCTGAGGTCATCGGCCCATAGGAATTTCTCCTGCCGCAGTTCGATGCTGGCCGGGAAGAAGCGGAACATGGCATAGAGCACGGGCAGCTGGATGAGCATGGGTACGCAACCACTGGCCGGGTTCACGCCAGCCTTGCGGTACAATTCCATGGTGGCTTGCTGCTTCTTCAATGGCTCATCGTTCTTCTCGAACTTGGCATTTATAGCGTCCGTCTCGGGCTTGAGCACGCGCATTTTGGCGCTGGCCACGAGGTTCTTGTAAGTGAGTGGCATCAGCAGCAGCTTGATCACCACGGTAAGCACCAGGATGATGATGCCATAGCTCCAGTTGAGGCCATCGAGGAAGTTGAAGATGGGGATCACCAGCCACTGGTTCATCCATCCGAAAATGCCCCAGCCCAAATCGATGATGCGATCGAAATCGGCCACCTCCGTGCGGCGCAAGGTGCCGAAGTGGTTCGGTCCGAGGTAGAAGCGCATGCTGGCGGCAGGTTCCGCATCACGCCCTTTCTCGAACAACAGTTTGGCGCTGTAATGCTTGGTGTGCGTGAGCTCGGTCAGCGGATTGATGGCAATCTGGCTGCCATTGCTGCTGAAGCCTTCCTCGCTCACCATGGCTACAGTGAAGAAGTCCTGCTTAAGAGCCACCCAGTTGGTGCGGCCCTCCAGTTTCTTCTCCTCGGCGGAGGTCTCGCTCAGGTAATTGCGGTCATCGTTGAAGTACTTGTAATACACACCGCACTTCTGCAATTCGCTTGGCTGGTGCTTCTCATTGCTCAGGCCAGCGAGTTCCCAGCGGAACAGCAGGCTGCGCGGATCCACAACCCCTTTCATTCCGATGAATTCAACATCGGTGTGAAGGAAATAGGTGGCGCTATCCAAGCGGTAGGTTATGCGCAGCCCTTTAGCAGGATCAGTGGTGCGGGCAATCAGGCTGATGGCGTCCTCTTTCACATCTTCCGCATCGAAGTAGAGGTCGCGCGTGCTCAGGTCCGATGCTCCCGCGATGAATTTGAATTCGTAGGTGCCCGAATCAGGGTCGGCTAACAGGAGCGGGGTCTTGCGGTAGGTCTGGTACTCCTTGAGCCGCATCACCGTGGGCCGCGCCCCATGCGTGCTGATCGTGACCTGCAAACGGCTGTTGCCGATGGTGACCTCCGTGGCGCTTCCTTCACTCGCAGGCGCGAATGGCCCGAAGCGTTGGGCTTTGGCGTTGGCGATCAGGCTGTCGGCAATGGCGCGGTCAATAGGGTCGATCGTGGTATCCGCGACGCTTGCCACAGGCACTTGCGCGGTAGCCGTCTTTAACTGCTCCTCTGCGGCTTTCGCGCGCTGCTCCAGGTCCACTGCCGCTAAACTGTCGAGCGTGCGCTGTTGCTTGGCGCGCTCCTCTTCGCTGGGCATGGTCCAAAGGGTGTAGCCGAAGAGGATGGCCACAATGAGGACGATGCCGGTGATTGAATTCCTGTCCATTCTGATTTTTTCCAAGGGCCGCACTGGCCGGCTTTCCGGACCCCGTTTCGGCGAAGGCGGGCGAAGATAGCCGGAGGCTCCGCGCCGCAATGCCTGCATGCCCAGCACTCGTCATCTGCGCTCCAATCCCGCTGTTCCGCACAGGGCGTGGTGGATAAGGGGTTCTGGCGGCTCCGCCATTCCCTGCGCGACCCTCTAGCTTCGGTCTACCAAACCAAATCACCATGAACATGAAAGTCCTGCTTGCCGCGCTTGCCGCTTCGGTTGCTGCCTTCTTGCTCGGATGGGGCATCTACGGCATCGCTCTTCACAGCTACTCCGAAGCGGCCATGAACAAGTTCGATGGATTCATGAAGGCCGAAGAGAATTGGAGCTGGCTCTCGCTGATCGCGGGCAATGTTGCCTATGGCTGCCTGCTCGCGTTCATCATGTGGCGCATGGGCGTTACCACGGCCAAGGGTGCACTGCTGCCCGGCTTCGTCATCGGATTCTTGCTTTCGGCCAATTTCGACCTGATGATGCACGCCATGAGCAACATCTTCTATGAGCGCATGTTCATCGTGGTCGATGCCTTGGCAGGCGGCGTTATGGCGGCCCTGACTGCTGCTGTAGCCGGACTAGTCCTTGGCAGTGGGAGTAAAAGCTAGGAGGCCGAACCCCGGCTTCTGCTGATCCTGCACTGGGCATGCTCAGTGCGGCTCAGGGGCTCACGCCTCCGCCTTGACCACCTCTTTCACTCCAATGCTCATCGCAGCTTTCACGAAAGCGATGAAGAGCGGGTGCGGCTTGGCCACCGTGCTGCGGTACTCCGGGTGGAACTGTACGCCCATGAACCAAGGGTGGCCCTTGATCTCGACGATCTCCACGAGCTTGCCTTGCGGGTTGATGCCTGATGCTACCATGCCCGATTTCTCGTAGGCCTTCAGGTATGCGTTGTTGAACTCGTACCGGTGGCGGTGGCGCTCGCTGATGTCCCGCTTGCGATAGACCTGCTTGGCGAGCGTGTCGTCCTCGATCTTGCATGGGTAGGCTCCCAGGCGCATGGTGCCGCCCTTGTTCTCGATCTGCTTCTGCTCCTCCATCATCGCGATCACCGGGTGCATGGTGTCGGCGTTCATCTCCGTGCTGTTGGCATCAGTGTAACCGAGCACGTTGCGGCCGAACTCGATCACCGCGCACTGCATGCCCAGGCAGATGCCGAGGAAGGGCACCTTATTCTCTCGCGCGAACTTGATCGCTTCTATCTTGCCTTCGATGCCGCGGTGGCCAAAGCCCGGCGCCACAAGGATGCCCGCGAGTCCACCGAGGTGCTTGGCGACATTCTTCGCCGTGAGCTTCTCGCTATGCACCCACTTGATGTGGACCTTCAGCTCGTTGGCGGCGCCAGCGTGCTCCAGCGCTTCCTTGATGCTCTTATAGGCATCCTTCAGCTCCACGTACTTGCCCACAAGGCCGATGTGTACTTCGCCCTTCGGCTCCTTATAACGGCGCAGGAAGTCCTTCCAGGCGTTCAGGTCGGCGTCCGGGCAAGTGTTCACGCCAAGCTTCTTCAGCACCACCTCATCGAGGCGCTCGTGCTGCATCATCAACGGCACATCGTAGATCGTATCGGCGTCGCGGCTCTCGATCACGGCCTCCGCATCCACGTTACAGAAGAGGGCGATCTTCTCCTTCATGCCCTTCTGCATGGGGTGCTCGGTGCGGCACACGAGCACATCCGGCTGCACGCCAAGGCTAAGCAGCTCCTTCACGCTATGCTGAGTGGGCTTGGTCTTCAGCTCGCCGGTGGTGCCCAAGTAGGGCAAAAGCGTGAGGTGAATGGTGAGGCAGTCCTTGCCTTTGGCCCACTTCAGTTGGCGCATGGCCTCCACGTAGGGCAGGCTTTCGATGTCGCCCACGGTGCCGCCCACCTCGGTGATCACGAAATCGTAGATGCCTTTGCGGCCGAGCGCTTGGATGTGCGCCTTGATCTCGTCGGTGATGTGCGGGATCACCTGCACGGTCTTGCCTAGGTATTCGCCGCGCCGTTCCTTGCTGATGACGTTCTGGTAGATGCGCCCCGTGGTGACGTTGTTGGCCTTGCTGGTGGGCACATCGAGGAAGCGTTCGTAGTGGCCCAGGTCGAGGTCGGTCTCGGCGCCGTCCTCCGTCACGAAGCACTCGCCGTGCTCGTAGGGGTTGAGTGTGCCCGGATCCACATTGATGTAGGGATCGAGTTTCTGAATGGTGACCGTGAAGCCGCGTGCCTGCAACAGCTTGGCCAAGGAGGCCGAGATGATGCCTTTGCCGAGGCTGGAGGTGACCCCTCCGGTAACGAAAATGTATTTGGTGGAGCCCGTCATCGCCGATGGAAAGGGCCCTGAATGGGGAGCCGCGATCACGGGGGTGTAAATGTAGAATTCCGGGATGAAGATGGATGCGATCAAAGGTTTCTCACCTTCAATCGGTCCAAACTCCTTTGGCCTTAGAACTTGTAGCTGATTCCTGCGCTTGGCAGCAGCGGCAACTGATTCACGCGCTCGAAGCGCACGCGGTCGAAGTAGAAGATGTTCTTGCGATCCAAGGTGTTGGTCACGCTCAGGTCCAGTTCCAGGGCCCTATGCTCGTCGAAGCGCCAGGTTTTAGTCACGCCCACATCAACACGTGAATAGGCTGGCAGTCGACGGCTGTTCAATTGACCGAAAATGGTGGCCAAGTCGGCGTTGCTGTTGGCGTAGTTGGTGTTGATGTCGCCATTGAAGGGCACCGATCCAAAGAAGCCCTGCGTGGGGGTGAAGGGGAATCCGCTGCCGTAGTTCCAGCGCACATTCACCTTCCAGGCGTCGAACTTGCCGAAGGCATAGCTGGCCACGAGGTTCATGTTGTGGCGACGGTCCCAGATCGGGTTGTACTCCTGCACGCCGTCGTACCGGTCGACGAAGGTGTAGCTGTACACGCCCCAGAGGTAAAGCTTGTTCCGTTCGTACTTCAGCTGCAGATCCGCGCCGTATGCCTGGCCGGTCTCCACGATGTAGTCCTTCTTGAGCACATCAGGCTTGTCGGCGAACTCCTCCGTGTCGTTGAAGTATTTGTTGCGGTTCAGGTTGGTCACTTGGCGGAAGTCCTTCAGGTACACCTCGAAGTTGAGGCTCAGCTCGCGCGTGATGTCGTATTCGATGCCGGCCACATAATGATTGGCTCGCTGCAAGGGGTCTTTCAGGTCGCGGCTGCCGCCATCGCGTGTGGGGATCTCGCGCGGCAGGTTCTCCGGCGAGGCCAGGAAGCCATAGAAGAGATTCACAACATCGCGGTCGTTGTTGGCGGCTACGAGGTTCTGGCTGTAGCGACCGCCGGCCATCTTGAAGCGCAGGTCGTCGTTGATGTTCCACTTGAAGCCCAAGCGCGGCTCCACGTTGGCTACCGAGAGCGAGGCATAATAGTGCAGGCGGATACCGGGGTCGATCACGAAGCGCTTGGTGTAGCGGGCCGATGCCGGTGCAGCGCCGAGGTTGAGGCGGTAGTTGAAATAGCCCGCGATCTCCGAGGTGTTCTGCGTTTGGCTGTACTCGCGGCCCAGGCTGTTGAAGAAGGCGAAGTTGGTGCGGAAGCCGAGCACCTCCACGCCGTAGCGCGCTTCGTTGTCGCCTGCGCTGCCCGAAGGCACCAGCACGAAGTTGGTGCCCGCGCCGAAGTTGTTCCAGCTCAGGTCGCTCACGTTGCGGTAATTCACTCCATCGGTGAAGTCGAATCCGAAGAGGTTGAATTTGCTGCCATTCGCGCCATTGAAGCTGAGCTTGCCATAAGCATCGGTGAAGCGGAAGGGAAGCCCTGCGGTATCAACGAAGCTGTAAAGCGTCTTGCTGCTTTGATCCAGGTAGCTGTGACGGAAGTTGAGCAGGTAGGAGCTGGAGCCGCCGCCGGGCGTCTTCTCCTTCTTAAGAGGCCCCTCGAGCAAGGCCTTGGCCGCGAAGGTGCTCGCGCTCACGCGACCTGAGAGGCGCGTCTTGTTGCCGTCGCGCGTGGTGATGTCCATGACGCTGCTGATGCGGCCGCCATGCTCAGCGCCGAAGCCCGCCGTGTAGATGTCCGCGTTGCGGATGATATCGTTGTCGAATACGCTGAACAGGCCGATGCTGTGGAAGGGATTGTAGATCACCATCCCATCCATCATCACCTTGTTCATGATCGGCGATCCACCGCGCACGTATAGCTGACCGCCTTGGTCGCCCGTGAAGATCACCCCAGGCACCACTTGGAGGTATTGCGCCAGATCGGCCTCGCCGCCCACCGACGGTAGCCGTTTGATCTGCTTTGGGGTGAGCTTGGTAACGCTCATGCGAACCTGGCTCTGCATCTCCTGCTTTTCGCCCGTTACCTCGAAGTGATCAGGAAGTAGCCGTTCACATCGGTGGCCGAGCCGATGGTAGTGCCCTTGAGCACCACGTTCGTGAAGATGATGGGCTCGCCCGTGGCCTTGTCGTACACGAAGCCGCGGATGGTGCCGGTTTGGGCCATGCCCACGGAACAAAGGAGGAGAGCCACGGCGGCAGTGCCGAGTTTCAGGAATGAGCGCATCATGGAAGGTTCGCTTGCAGGCGTTACGTCCCGGAGATTTCGGGAAGGCGGCTAAGGTAGAAGTTGGGTCTTTGGGCGAGTAGCCAATGGACGAGCGGTTGCATTGGCTGGGTTTGCGGCGGGGTCACCCCATCACCTTCGCCAACAGCTCGCGCAGCAATTCGCCTTGGTCGCCGCCATCGCCGCCCACGCCTTTGCTTCGAAGGTCGCAGGCGCGCAAATGGCGCTGCACCTCCATCAACTTGGACTGCGGGTAATTGCGGGCTTGCGCCAGATAATCCTTGATGAAGTAGGGGTTCACCTTCAGGGCGGCGGCTAATTCCTGCTGCGGCTTGCCTTGGTGCGCATGCACGATTGCTAGCTTGCTGAAATAGGTGTTCAGGAAACCCACGGTGAGAACCAGGGGGTTGTCCTTGGGGTCCGATGCGAAATGGTTGGCGATCCGCTGGGCCTTGGCGGCATCGCGCATGCCAATGGCGTTCTGCAGCTCGAAGATGTTGTACTCCTTGCTGATGCCCACGTAGCGCTGGATCACATCGCTGGTAATGGCGCCGCCCTCTTCCGTGACCAGGCAGAGCTTCTCCACCTCCTTCACGGCTTTGGCCAGATCGCTGCCCAGGTGACTGGCCAGCAATTGCGCTTCGGCGCTGCCGAGCCTGCGTTTCTGGCTCTTCGCGAAACCCATGAGCACCTCGGGCAGCTTCTCCTCGCGCACCTTGTCGCTGGTGAACACCGCGCCGCCGCCTTTCTGAGCGACTTTCAGGATGTTCTTGCGGCCATCGATCTTCTTGTGCTTGTAACAGAGCACGAGCACCGTGGTAGGCGTGGGCTTGGCCAGGTAGTTCTCCAGCTTCTCCACTTGATCGATGCGCCAGGTCTGCAGCTCGCGCACCAGCACCAGTTGCCGTTCGGCCATCATGGGAAAGCGCAGGCAGGCGTCCTTCACCTGATCGGGATCGGTGTCGCGCGCGTATAGGATGGTCTGGTTGAAGTCGCGCTCATGATCCTGCAGCACCAGGCGCTCCACCTCTTCGGCGATGCGGTCGATGAAGAAGCCTTCTTCGCCGTGCAGGATGTAGACCGGCCTGAAATTGCCCGAGCGCAACTCGGTCATCAGTTTCTTGTACTCCTCGGTGGTGGAGGTGGCGGCCATGGCTTATTCGAATCGCAGGTGCTTCACGCTGCGACCGCCGTTGATGATTTCGCGCAGGCTCTCTCGATCCCGCGGATGTGGGTCTCGACGAACGAGCCGGTCACCTTGGCATCGCTGGAACTGGTCTTCACGCCCCAGGGCACCATTGGCTGGTCGCTCACCAGCAGCAGCGCGCCGGTGGGAATCTCGTTCGCGAAGCCGGTCATGAAGAGCGTGGCTGTTTCCATGTCGATGGCCATGGCCCGCAGCGCGCGTAAATGCTCTTTGAATTTGTCGTCGTGCTCCCACACGCGGCGGTTGGTGGTGTACACCGTTCCGCTCCAGTAGTCGAGCTCCATGTCGCGGATCACGTGGCTTACCGCGCGGTGGATCATGAAACTGGGCAGCGCGGGCAGCTCCGGTGGGAAATAGTCGTTGCTGGTGCCTTCGCCGCGGATGGCCGCGATGGGCAGCACAAGGTCGCCGAGCTCGTTCTTCTTCTTCAGCCCGCCGCATTTGCCCAGGAAGAGCACCGCTTCCGGTTGCACGGCGCTCAGCAGGTCCATGAGCGTTGCGGCGTTGGGGCTGCCCATGCCGAAGTTGATCATGGCCATGTCGTCGGCCACGGCCACCTTCATGGCTTTGTCCTTATGGCTAACCACGGCGCCGGTGAGTTGGCAGAAGTGGTCGAGGTAGTTGTCGAAGTTGGTGAGCAGCAGGTGCTTCTTGAATCCCACGAGCTCGTGGCCCGTGTAGCGGGGTAGCCAATTGCCGACGATGTCTTGCTTGGTATGCACTTTTGCGGTGATGAGCGGACCGGTAGCACCTGCATTGGCACTTCCCGACTACGGGCTCAAAACTAGGCACGGAGCCGAAGGCCCGCAGGTGTGGGATAGCATCCGCCGGCAATGGGTGGCGCTGCTGCCCGAGGAGTGGGTACGGCAGCACTTCATCAATTTCCTTGTTATGGACAAGGGCTGCCCGGCGTCGCTGATCGCCGTGGAGCGCGCGCTCACGCTGAATGGGCTCACCAAGCGCGCCGATATCGTGGTGCATGCCGCCGATGGCCGGCCTGTAGCGCTGGTCGAATGCAAGGCTCCTAGCGTGAAGCTGGGCCAGGCGGTGTTCGAACAAGCTGCCCGGTACAATGTTGTGTTCAAGGTGGCATTCCTGATTGTGACCAACGGGCTTCAGCATTATTGCTGCCGCGTGGATGCGGCCACTGGTTCCGTGGACTTCCTTGTGGAGATCCCGATGCACGCCGCCCTTTCGGCCATTTGAACCCGCCTACCTTTGATCGCATGAGCAACCGATACGCCGCTTTGCTTCCCCTGCTGACCTTGGCCGTCATCGCCAATGCCCAGCGCTTCGAGCCGCGCAAGCACGATTTCCATCTGGAGCATTTCCTCGCGCAGCCTCATGAGCCGGGCGAGGTGATGGATCTCTTCATCCACGGCGATGAGTCTCGCGTTTCCGAAGCGGTGCAGGCGCATGGCGGTTTCGTGAAGCGCGCCTTGCCGGGCATCGTGGCGGCTCGGGTTCCGGTTGATGCGGTGCTGAGCCTCGGACAGAGCACCGCCGTGAAGCGCTTCGAGTTCAGCCTTGATCGCGGCGAATTGCTGAGCGATTCGATGCGCGTGAAGGCCCGCGTGAATCAGGTGCATGCCGGACTTGCTCCTTTGCCGCAGGCATACGACGGCCAAGGTGTCGTGGTCGGCTTCATCGATGCCGGTCTCGATGTGAACCATCCCGATTTCCGCAACGCGAACGGCACTTCGCGCGTGGCGTTCTATTGGGACCAGAACCTCACTGGCTCTGGTACACCGGTGGAGTTCGGTTATGGCCGCGAATGGAGCAATGCCCAGATCAATGCGGGTCAGATAGGCAGCACGGATTCCGGTGCGCATGGCACCACGGTAACGGGCTCTGCTACGGGGAATGGCCTTGCGAATGGTCGCCACAAGGGAGTGGCACCTGCTGCGGATATCATCGTGGTGAAGTACAGCGGCCAAGGCGACTTCCGCGCAAAGGTGGCCGATGCCACCGATTTCATCTACCGCCGCGCTGCGCAGCTGGGCAAACCTGCGGTGGTGAATGCGAGCCTCGGCACCTATAGTGGTTCTCACGATGGCCTCGATGCTGCCGCGCTATCGATCAACAACATGCTAGACGCGCAGCCAGGCCGTGCTTTCGTTTGCGCCGCAGGCAACGCTGGCCAATGGGGGCCCATGCACCGCCGCTTGGAGCCCGCGAACGATACCGTGTTCACGTGGTTCCTTACGAATAGCTATCCGCCGCCTGCGAACATCTTCAATTTCCCGAATGTGTTCTTCGAGGTTTGGGCCGACATCTCTGATTTCCAGAACATGCAGTACGCCATTGGCGCCGATCGCGTATCTCCCAGCTATGCATTCCGCGGCCGCACGCCTTACCATACCATGGCCCAGAACATGGGTGGCGTGATCAGCGAGCAGTTGGTGAGCACCAGCGGCAATGTGCTGGCTAACGTGCAATACTCCATGCAGCAGCGGGGCCAGCAGGTGCAGTTGCAGGTCTTCATGCAACAGCCCGATTCGGCCAGCTATAATTGGCGGTTCATGGTGACGGGCGCTGGCCGATGCGAGATCGGGCACGGCCGCATTCGGAACCGCGAACATGGCCAGCAACGAGATCGCTCCCGGTTCGGTGCCTACCGCGATCGATTATCCGCCCATGGCCAAGCACCGCGCGCCCGATCGCGACAAGCACATCGTCGATTCGTGGGCCTGCTCCGGGCATACGCTCACCACGGCCAACTACCTGAATCAGATGGAGTACCAGCCATGCAGCGGGCCTTACCAGAATTTCGGGGTCTCGCCGTGGTTGATCTCCGGCAATAGCAGCGCCGGCCCCACGCGCGACGATCGCTGGAAACCCGATATCGCCGCACCGGGCGACATCACCATGGCAGCAGCGCCATTGCCCATCCTGGCGGATTGGGCCACCACCAACTTCGACAAGCTCGATGAGTTCTGCATGCATGCGCGCAATGGAGGAACCAGCATGGCTTCGCCGGTAGTCG
>JADJOG010000052.1 GCA_016713865.1 Flavobacteriales bacterium
GAACATGTCTTCGACACCCTTGCCAGTCGAGCTGATCTCCTTCACTGTTTCCCCTGCCGAAGACGGAACGGCCTTGGTGCAATGGGCCACCGCCTCGGAGAACAACAGCGCGAGCTTCACCGTTGAGCGCGCGAGTGATCCCAGCTCCTGGACGGCAGTGACCACCGTGGATGCCGTGGGCAACAGTCAGACCCTGTCGCAGTACGAGGTCACGGACCATAATCCCCATTACGGAATCAGCTACTACCGACTCCGGCAGACCGATACGGATGGGACGGTTACGGACTATCCGATCGTGACGCTGTGGTTGGAAGGCGACGGCAGCGCTCCTCTCATCTTCCCCAACCCGAATCAGGGCGCGTTCACCATCCTGTTCAATGAGCCAGCCACTGGGACCCTATGGTCTCGCTTGGCCGATGCCAGTGGACGTAGTTGTCGACTCCGTGCGCTTGCAACTGAAGGTGGATCGGTGTGGTATTCTGCACCGCGCGACCTGCAACCCGGATTCTATGATCGCGGATGGTTCTCGACGCGGAGGTCTCCACGCAGCGTCTGTGTATCACGGACTGAAGCGATTGCCAATCTTCGTCGGAGGCACTGAGGCTTCTTGATGGACGCGGTTCATGCGCTCGCTTGCGCCTGCCGAAGGGTCGCAGGCACCGCAACTATGTGGTGAACATGCCGCTAACAGTTCGATGATTTCAGAAGATGATCTGGACAAGATCAAGATGTAGATCTTGATGAAGCGGATCGTCGATGCAGGGTCGAGCAATAGAGCGACCCGGTGAGCTGATGAGCGAGTGGATCCTGGACAGACCGGAAGTCGCTTGAAGGAGCGTCAGAGGAGTGAATAGCAGCTAGGGCGTCGTTTTGGTTATGCCGCCAAGACCCTGGTAGGGATTCCCTCCTCGCTTGACGAAGGTGGGAATCGCGGGAGCTGCGAACGCTCGTGGAGGTCCGAGCCCCATTGTTCACATCAGCAGCCCTTCTCCGATGTAGGGGAAAGCCAATCCGATGTCCATTGCCAAGAGCGCGCTGCTGCTATCCGCCACCGCCCTGATCTCCTGTTCGAGCACTCCGGGATCAACCGCTGCCAACGATGCCGAAGCGCATGAGGAAGGCGGTGACGATCGACAACCCCGGTTCACGGAAGGCAAGGACTATATCAGGCTGGAGCGCGTGCGTTTCATGGACAACACCGGCTTCCAGCGTCCGGCCGAAGCGTTCAGCGTGTTGCTGCCCTGAGGGCTGGTCGCATGAAGGCGGTATCCATTGGAAAGGCCTGAACGAATGCCGTGCAGAGATGGTGACCTCTCGTTGGACAGCCAAATCACCGGACGGGGCTATTCGTTGCGGGGTTCTTCCGAACCATAGTTGGCCCTCGGCCAGCGATCCAAATGATGCTGCAGATGATGCATATGCAGGCCGCACAAGAGGCTGTGAGGTGGGCACACCCATGGATGCCAACTCGTATTTGAGACAGGTCATGATGCTTTGGGGACCTGGACGGTGCGACTGTGACCGAGGTCAAGGAGAACGTGGAGGTGGCGCGTGAACTGGAGCGCAAAGCGATGCAGAACAAGGCTGCTTTTGAGCAGTGGGGTGGACAGGCCCAGCTTTCCAGGTGCTATCGTTGCACGCTTGAAATGGGCAGACGGGACGGAGGGATCGCATTCTGTTCCATTGTCAACGTGGTGATGGTCAACATGGACATGTACACCGGGGCCATGCAGCAGAATAGCAACAGCACAGCGGCGGACCGGTCAATCATGCGATTCCCGGCGGCACGACGCGATGAAGCGGAGCGTGTCCTTGCGAGCATCCAGGGCAGCTATGCCACAGGACCCGCAGTAGGCCGAAGCGGTGAACGGATACCTGCTCCAAAGTGCGGAATGTGCAGGATCGGCCGCATCATCAGCGCATGGCGGCCTTGGAAGAGGCGAAGGCGGCCGACCGTCGTGGACATCAACAACGGATGAACGATCGCGGCAGCGGGTGCTGCGAACACCGCCCGCCATAACGAGCGCATGGGCGCCATGGATCAGCAGATGCGAACATGGGAGCAGCGGCAATCGTCGCAGGACCGCCAGCACACGCAGTTCATCAAGACGATCCGCGAGGTGGAGACCTGGAATGATGGGAGCAATGGCCGAGTGGAGTTGTCGAGCGGCTACAACCACGCGTGGAGCCGAGGCGATGGAAGCTATATCCTGAGCAACAGCCCCAACCGATCCAGCTCGGTGTTCCAGGACCAGCAGTGGAAGCCGATGACCATGGAGAAGTGAGCGAGCGCTTGAATGGACTTATCGCTTCATCCGCAACTCTTCCTTTGAGCATGCTGTGAATGCGCGTAGCTAGCTTGCGCGTCGGGTAGCACGAGCAGCGCATGCGTTTCAAGGGCGTAGAGCGGGCCGCCGCCGAGCAGCATGATCCCAGAACGTATCTCAGGCGCACACACAGCACTCTTGCGAAGTACTGGATCGGCAATTCGATCCCTTATCGTGCTCTTTGCTGGGATTGCACCGATGGGTTCCAGCGCCCGTGATTACGTGGTGCCTGTGAACGACCTGGCAGGGTTCTTCGCCGCGCTGCCCAAGGACGCCACTCGTGTCGTGTTCTCGGCGGCCGCGATTTACAAGTGCGAGAAGGACATCGTGCTGCCCGATGCGCAGCTGTTGGTGATTGATGGTGCCGGTGCCAAACTCATCCTCGGTCCCAAGAGCAATGGCTTCACGCGGTTGATCAAGGATCAGAAGGAGGCTCTGTCGCGCACGAGCAGCCGATACGCGATACGTGATTTCGCGGCTATTGAAGGCGGTCTCAAGGCTATCGATCTGAAGGCGACATTGGGCAGCGTGATCGAGAATGTGCGCTGCGTGGGCCAGTCGAAGCCGCGATCGATCGCGCTTCGCCCTGATGACACGCGTGGCCAATGCTCGTGACCAATCCGAAGGGCCGCGGCATCGTGGTGCGCCAAGGCGATTGGCCCGGCGCGACCGAGCAACAGCCAGAGCAACCACACCGTGCTGGACCAATGCCGGGTGTATTGCGCGGCCACTACGACACCAAGCCTTCGCCGTGCTGCACTGCAATGGTGTGCGCATGCGTGATTGCATCAGCGAGGGGGCGCCCTGCGATGCGCGACCCTCTTCCTCAGCGCGGCCGTTGATGGCGATGAATCGAAGCGCGCGCAACACCGTGGTGAAGCAGTTCGCGCTATCGAACTTCCATGTGGAGCACAGCGCGCGCAAAGCGAGCATCTACGTGAACATGCCGCAGCGAGCGAGCATTGCGCTCGAAGGCGTGTATTGGAACGGATCCATGAAGGCACCCGTGATCGAGTACGTCAGCGGGCAGGTGAATCTTACGGATGCTGGCTGGTGGAGCGATGCTTTCGTTATCGCCACGCGCATTGATGCTCCTCGGCTCAATATCGAACGCTGCCATTCATCGCTGAAGATCGAGCAGGTGACGGGCGGCGGCAAACGGGCTGGCGCGCTGCGGCTGCGCGATCACTCCTCAACGGCGGTGCTGAAGCTGACGCATGTGCGCATCGCGAAATCGAGCCATTAACGAATTGAACGGCCATGGAGAAGCAACGCATCATCCGATTCTCGGCGATCGCATACGGATACTCGTGGTTGG
Organism: Flavobacteriales bacterium; assembly: GCA_016713865.1. Taxonomy (GTDB): domain Bacteria; phylum Bacteroidota; class Bacteroidia; order Flavobacteriales_F; family PHOS-HE28; genus PHOS-HE28. The sequence continues at coordinate 3,646 of JADJOG010000052.1, forward strand.
TTGCTGGCATCGGTTGGCTCATGGGAGTCACCACGGAAGCACTGATACCGTACATGGTGCTCGCCGGACTGTGCATGCTGGGTCCGGCCATAGCGGCCATCATCATGCAGCGGAAGGTTGATCGCATGCCGTGGGCGGGGCTGGGCCTGCGGATACAGGGCACTGATCTGCGCGTGCTTCTGCTTACAGCGGCCATGGGCATGCTCCTGGTACCGTTGTTTCTGCTCATTCAGCATGTATTGGGCGATCAATTTGGTATTGCTTCTTTCAGGCATTCGGCCGTATCGGATGAACGGCTTTCGACTGCTCTTGCTGAATTGAAGGGAGAGCTTTGGAGCAGGGAGAAGAGCGATCAATCCGTGCTGCTTGGCTTGCCAGCCTGGGCGGTGCTCCTCATCATCCAATTCGCGGCACTTCTCTCTTCGTTCTCGTTGAATCTGATTTTCATGCTTGGTGAGGAGTTGGGCTGGCGCGGCTACTTGTATCAGATAACTCGGAACTGGAGCGGCATGCGGCGGATCGCGCTCACAGGCGTACTATGGGGCCTTTGGCACGCACCGCTCATCGCGATGGGGCACAACTATCCCGGCTATCCGATACGTCGGCATCGGCTTGATGGTGATCTTCTGCCTGTTGGCTGCATTGCTCTTCGACTGGACACGCGCCCGCAGCGGGAGCATCTGGTCATCGGCCATGCTGCATGGCTTGATCAACGGGACCGCGATCGGTTCCATGCTCTTCGCATGGGGTGGTCACGCGCTCGTGGCGAGCATCGTAGGTGTTGGTGGTTTCATCACGATGGCGGTCTTCATCGTTATCATCATCGCCTTCGACCGCAGCTATCGTCACATGCTCTTCGCTGCTCAACCCGCGGATTGAGGCGCTACCTCGATCCGGTGGCCTTCGCATTCAACCACCTGTCCCGCGCGAATCTTGTTCGTCTTTCGCAGCTCAACTTGACCATCGACCTTCACGAGGCCATCGGCAACCAGCTGCTTGCCTTGTCCGCCACTGTCGCAAACGCCCGCGAGTTTGAGCAATTGGTTCAGTTCGATGTAGTCGCCGCGCAGCTCGATCACGATGGTGCTCATGCCGCAAAGGAAGTCCTGCCCGCTTCATCTCGATCGCTTCCCGGTTCGTCAGCGTTGATTGGGATAGCCTGAAGGTGCCGATAGGTTCGCTGCTCAGAACACATGCACCATGAACATCGCGCTGAATCTGGTCCGCTTCCCGCTTCTTCGCTCAGTCTTCATCCTCTTCGTGCTTTCGGCTGTGCTGACCTCTTGCCGCCGCGATGGGGTGGAATCGCCCAGCAGCTCTTCGTCATCTGCGTTCGACGATCGCGGCGGACATGGAAATGATGATCGCCAGGCGATGATCATGGCAGCGGCCACAATTGGGAATGCTGTCTGATGGCGATCAATTCTAATTGTTGAATAGCATTGCCCAAGCGGAATGCGACCTGCTCGCCCACGCTCTTGCCGATCAGTGTCCGCGCGATCGGCGCCGTGAAAGCGATGCGGCCTTCCTTCACATCGGCTTCATCGACCCCCACGATGGTGAAGCTTCGCTCGATGCCTTGCTGCGGTCCTGCGGTCTGTTTGAAGCGTACCGTGCAACCGAAGCGGACATCGCTTTGCAACTGAATCGTTCGGCTCCACCACCTTGGCGGTTACTATGCGTTCCTGCAACAGTGCGAGGCAGCCATCGAGTTCGGCTATGGTGCGGCGCAGGTCATAGTCGGCGAGCGATGCATCGCTGCGCGCCCCTCCTAAGGATCGCTCAAGCATGTCGCGTTCTTCGTGCAGGAGCCGCAGACCGCGTGGCGTCACATAATTGGGCACTCCATCGGGCAAGGGCGCGCGGCGGTATGAAAGGCGGCTCTTCTGGTCGTCCTCCTTCACGAATCCGCGGCTCATGGGACTTGCTCTTGTACTTCTTGAGCTTGATCCCGCCTCATTCCTCTAGTGCTTCCCTTGCGCAGCCAGCCAGCGCTCGGCATCCAGTGCCGCCATGCAGCCGCTTCCCGCGCTGGTAACCGCTTGTCGGTACACCTTATCGGCGCAATCGCCTGCCACGAACACACCTGGCACTTTGGTGCTGGTGCGGTCGGCATCGTGCTTCAGGTAGCCTGAATCGTCCATGTCCAATTGGCCCTTGAAGATCTCGGTGGCCGGGGTATGGCCAATGGCGATGAATAGGCCCGTGACATCGAGTTTGCGCTCTTCGCCGGTTGCATTATTGATCGCGAGGACGCCATCAACGGCATGCTCGCCCAGGACATCCTTCACTTCGGTATTGAAGAGCACCTCGATGTTGGGCGCGTTCTCCACGCGATGCACCATGGCCTTGCTGGCCTTGAAGTGGTCCTTGCGCACCAGCATGTACACCTTGGGACAGAGCTTGGCTAGGTACGTGGCCTCTTCGCACGCTGAGTCGCCAGCACCAACGAGCACAACGTTCTGGCCGCGGCAGAAAAGCCATCGCACACCGCGCAAGCCGTAACGCCGCCACCGATGTCGCGTAGGCGGATCTCGTTGGGAAGCCCCAGCCACTTGGCGCTGGCACCGGTGCTGATGATCGCCCGTGTCAGCGTGGATCTCCTCCTTTTCATCCACCCACACCTTGTGCACCGGACCGCTGAAATCAACCTTGGTCACCCAGCCGTTGCGGATGCGCGTCTCGAAGCGGAGGGCTTGTTGCTTCAGGTCCTCCATCATCTCAGGACCGGTGCGCCCCTTCGGGTAGCCGGGATAGTTGTCCACCTCGGTGGTTTGCGTGAGCTGACCCGCCGGGCAATGGGCCTTCGATGCGTCAAAGGCTTCAGGTCGGCACGGGCGGCGTAAATGGCGGCGGAGTAACCAGCGGGGCCCGATCCGATAATCAGGCACTTGACGTGTTCGGGGGTGTTGCTCATAATGGGGCGGCAAATCTAGCCGCCCGCATCGGTGCCTTGGTGATCGGTATCACGGCTGGCAAACCACCGTCCTGAATCGCGTGGCGTAGCCTACCCAGATACCCAGTCCGCCCTCGACATTGGTGCGCACATTCGAGGGGTTGCTGAAACATCGCCTTGCGACGACACGTTGCTGGCGAAGAGTCGAAGAAGCGGAACTCCCGGAGGCCGATGCTGGTGAATTTCACCGAAACGGTGTCGCCCACCTTGAAGAAGCCACGTTCCTCATTGATGTCGTCATCGGCTGAGCTGAAGGCCACGTTGCCACGGTTATAAGCGAAGTCGAAGGTGAGCCCGTTGACGTAGCGGTCCTCGAACACCGAGAACAGCGGCGCCAGATGGCGGCTGTCCTTGGGCCCGCCATCGGCCGCCTGGTTCACCCGTTGCGCGAACCAGCGGTAGGCATTGCCAATGGTGTCGGGATCGCTCAATCGGCCCCAGATGAAGCCGAGCGTATCGTCGTTGGGTCGCTGGTTGGCCAGCTTGAACCAGGTGCTATCGAGCGCTACACCATGAGGGATGGTGGTGGTGCTCGTGAGCGTCTTGCCTTCCGTTTCAACGCGCAGGCGATAGGTGCGGCCCTCGACACCCAGCAGGCTGTTGTCCAATTTGGTCCATGCGCAGATGTTCGCGGAACGAAGGATGTTGGCATCGATCCCGGTTTCTGCTGCCACCTCATCGATGAGCGAATCAGGGATCAGTTCACTGCAGAGGCGATCGAGCAAATGCACGGTAGTGCCATCGTCGATCGTGACCACAGCATCGCTGATGAAGGTCGCTGCGATGCTCGAGATGCTGGTGGGCGCGAAGTAGCTCTGGGTGCGCGTGAGGAAGATCAGCGGCGGCTGGCCGGTCTCAATGCTGCCCTCGACCACCACTTTGGGTTCTGACTGCGGGAGATCGACCGTGATCTCCTTCTCGCAGCCAGCGAGCAGCGAAGGCAAGTGCTGCGGCCCATGCAGCGCGCGGGATCGAACTTGAAGTTCCATGTGACAGAGGGTAGTATGGAGAACAGCGAGACCTGTTTGGCCACGATCTGGAAATCGCCCACGGCGGGATTGCCCGAGGGATCGAAGTAGATGTAGTAAGGGTTGCGGCGGTTGTAGGCGTTATACACACCGAAGGTCCAGCCGCTCACGAATCGTTTCTTCACTTGAGTGATAGCGCCCGTTACTGGGTCCTTCACCTCTTTGGTCTCATTGCCATTGCGCGTAGCGCTCAGGTCGATGCGGTGGTAGGGCGCCATCCGATAGCCGTTGCGATCGGTGAAATCGCTCACGAGCTGGCCCTCGATGAAGTAGCGGTTCACAGGAATGGTGACGGCCTGGCCCGGTGGCGTAAGCGAAGGCCGCGCCATAGTTCCAGCGCTTGCTGCGCTCATGCCAGCTCACCACCGCTCAGGTCGTGGCGGCGGTCCCAACGGCTCAGGAATTCGCGGCCCTCTTGATGTCAAGGAACTGCCGCATGGTGCGGCTCCAGGTGTAGCCCACCCAGCCAGTCAGATTCCCGGTGCGCTTCTTCACGAAGAATTCGGCGCCGTAGCTGTATCCCTTGCCGAAAACGAGCTGGTTATCGTAGTTGGTATTGCCATTCTGCTGCGGCTGCGCGCCCTCGCCGTATTCGATCTGATTGCGCATGTCCTTGTAATAGCCCTCTACGCTGGCCTCGATCCATCGTCGAGGAAGTTGCGGAAGTAACCCGCGCTGTGTGCGAGCCGATCCGGCTTCACGCGCGTGCTGCTGGAGTATCAAACATCGGTGGGCAGCGAAGAGCTGCCGAAGCTGGCCAGATGCACGTATTGCTGCGCACGGCTGAATGATGCTTTCACGCTGCTCTTGGGCCCCGTGGTGTAACGAAGGCTAGCCCGCGGCTCCAGGGCCATGAAGCTCGCGATGGGCTTTCCGGGCGCTATCTCCTCCTTGCCCACCGAATTGCCGCGCTCATCTATGATGGTAGTTCGTAAAGGCCCCACATGATCGAAACGTGAAAGTCGAAGGCCCACGTTCGCGCGCAATCGATCGGTGAAGTCGTATTCATCAAGCACGTACACGGCGCTCTCGTGCGCATACAGCTTCGGTGGCGTGTCGATATTGAAATCCACATCGCCGCTGGCCACATCGACCGTGCTGGTGGTGTAAATGTGGTAGGTGTATTGAGCGCCGTATTTGAGGCGATGACGTGCCGTGGGGTAATGCCCGAGGTCGAATTTCAGCCCGTAGTCCTTGATCCCGCTGTACAGGCGGAATCGGAACTGGTCCCTGCTGCGCGGCGAATTGGAAGGTGTAGTCGCTGAAGGTGGCCGTGGTGTTCAGGAAGAGCTTGGGGCCGAACACGTGGTTCCACCGAGCGCTCACGGTCGTGTTGCCCCATGGGATCCTGAATTCGGTGCCATTCTCGCCTTGGCCCTTGAAGTTGAACACGTCGCGTCCGAAATAGCCGCTAAGGAATACACGGTCCTTGTCGCTGAAGGTGTAGTTGGCCTTCGCGTTCAGGTCGTAGAAGTAGTCCCCCGTTCCCGCGAATGCCGACTCCTTGTTGATGAAGGGCTTGGTGAGCACGTCGATATAAGTGCGCCTCCCGCTCACGATGAATGAGCTGCGGTCCTTCACGATGGGGCCTTCGAGGTGAGCCTCGCAGGAGATCAGGCCAATGCCGCCTTGGCCATGGAAGGCCTTGTCGTTGCCCTCCTTCCATATTGATGTCGAGCACTGAGGAGATGCGGCCACCGTAGTTCGCGGGCATGCCGCCTTTGATCGGTTCGATGTTCTTCACCGCATCGGCATTGAACACGCTGAAGAAGCCGAAGAGATGGCTCGCGTTGTAAACGATGGCATTATCCAGCAGGATGAGGTTCTGGTCCGGCCCGCCGCCGCGCACATAAGCCCGCATTGCCCTCGCCATTGCTCTGCACCCCCGGAAGGAACTGGATGGTCTTCAGGATATCCACCTCGCCGAGAGCGCGGGCAGGGTCTGCAGTTTCTGCACATCGAGGTCCACCGTTCCCATGCCGGGTATCCTCGGTGTTCGCCTTCCGCTCACCCACCACTTCGAACTCCTGCACCTGTATGGCTATCGGGCTTGCCACGATGTTGAACTTCATATCGGCGCTGGCCTCTACCACCTGCACGTTGTCCTCATACCCGATGAAGCTCATCACCACGGTATGCTTGCCCGCTGGCACGTTCAGCACATAATAGCCGTAGGTGTTCGTGGCGCCTCCGCGCATGGTCTCCTTCACGTACACATTGGCGCCGATCAAGGCCTCGCCCGTGGCGGCATCCTTCCACTTAGCCGCTGATGCGTGATTGTTCGTTGGGCCCACAGCGCGCCAGCAGCGCCGGAGAGCGCAAGAAGCGCCAAGCGTATAGTATGTGCCATCAGATGGGCGGCAAAACTATCGGCCATGCCGGGGGCCAAGTGTTCCGTTGGTCAATGAATGCTGCCGCTTGTCAGGGCCATAAACGCTCTTCACCGGCATTTGTGCGAACCTGCCCGGACTACCCAGGATCGGGTATTTTTTCTGCCTGATGCATGCCGCACTTTTGACCCCACCCTCCCATGCAACCCAAACCCATCCGCCTTGTCCTTGTCGATGATCAGGGCATCATCCTCGAAGGCTTGACCGCACTTCTTGACGGTGATCCCGCATTCGAAGTGGTTGGCACGGCCAACTCAGGCGAGCAGGCCGTGAAAGTTGTCCTGCGCACCGGTCCCGACGCGGTGGTCATGGACATCAGCATGCCTCCGGGCATCAACGGCATCGAGGCCACGCGAGATCGAGAAGCGAATGCCTGAAGTGGGCATCCTCATGCTCAGCATGTTCCACAAGGCCGATCTCGGTCGATGAGGCCTTGGCGGCTGGCGCCTCGGGCTATTTGCTGAAGAACACGAGCCACAAGCGACTGAAGGCGCTGGTCGCCGTTGCTGCAGGGGAGCGATTCATGGCGCAGGAGGCACTCGACGACCTGAAGTCAGCGAAGGCGCAGAACGGCGAGAGAACGAGCGCCAACGGGCACCTGACCAAGCGAGAACGCGAGATCCTCCGGTTGGCGGCGCTCCAGCGCACGAATAATGAAATCGCCGAAGAGCTTGGCCTGAGCGTGCACAGGTCGAAACCCACCGGAAGAATATCCATCAGAAGCTCGGCATCCACGGTTCCGCCGGTCTGCTCAAATACGCCACTGATCGCGGCTGGCACCTGTAAGCATTGTTGCCCACCAAACCCTCCATTAGATGAAGCACTTTTTCCCTTTCGTGATGATTGCTCTAGCCGCATGCGGAACCAGTGGTGGCGATGATAGAACACCACAAGGCCTTTGCCAAGATCACGCGCCAGTGCTGAAGGCAGCGTTCAAAGGGCGCTGAACATACCGATGCGGATCGGATACCGGATTACGCATTGGATCGAGCCTTCATCCATTTGATGCGCGGCCAACCCAAGACGAAAAAGCCGAAGGCGGCGAAGTGGGCTAATTCGCAGGAATTGGATCCGGCCATGCCACCATTAGAGAACGTGATCATTTACCTGAACGGCGGAAAGGTGGATGGCGAGCGATATGTGGTCGGCTACGCGCAAATGCATGTCAAATCGAAAGCCCTTGGTCTTACTGACGATATCGGACAGGCTCGCGTCGCGTTCTCGGCGACGGATGATCCAGAGGGGAATGCCTTCCTCTTCTTTGACCACAACGTCACAACCTTCGGTAACGCCCTCATCAACTGCGCATTCACCGATGGCGATGACGATCCTCAACACGCCTCGCGAATCGCGGGAGGGACCCTAGTGCCGCATGCTTCAGATCTGCAAGCGTGGATTAATAGGACTAGTTGCCCTTGGGGCACTGCTCGGGACGGTGCGCTCTTTTGCCCAAGCCCAGGAATCATCGACGAGTTGGCTGCTCGATAGGTCGTGGTCGCTGATCGATGAGAATCTGGACCGGCGCGTTCTACTACGCCGATGTTGGCGCTGAGCGTGCGCGTGCCGAAGGCGATAGCGCCCGGTTAGCGCTGGCGTCCGTCGGATCGCTGTTTGCTTGGAGCGCCAACTGCGACCAGAAGAGGCCCTGCGGTACCTGCAATCGGCGTGGTCGATCGACGACCGCATGGGGAACGAGCGGGCGCTCATCAGCACCGAGCAGAAGATCGGCACAGCCTTGACCAGCATGGGCCGGCAGACCGAAGCAATCCCTGTACTAGAGCGCGCGATCGAACGCAGCATTCGCATCGAGGACAAGCCCTCGGAGGCCCGTTGCTTGAACCAATTGGCCATGGCCCTTCAAAGTCTCGGACGCTTCGAGCAAGCCATTGCGCCCACTTTCGAGGGCTTGCGCATTCGCAAAGCCCTCAATGACCCGGCAGGGGTGGCGCAAACGCTGAACACTCTGGCAAGCTTGTATTGGCGCATGGGACGGCTAGAGCTGGCGGAACAGACCCTGAAGGAGCAGATTGCGATATTCGGTGATGAGGGGCGGGGAAGGAGCCGAACGGTTGGCATGCTGAATCTGGGTGTGCTATACAACCAGATGGGACGTGGGCAGGAGCAGTTGGCCTATGCCGATTCGGTCATAGCGATTTGCCGTGATGTTGGTGATGCCCTGTGAGCAGGAAGCGCTGATCGCCCGCGCAAACGCTTTGGAGACGATTGACCGGAAGGGAGGCTCGCGTCATCTACGAGCAGGTGATCAGAATGGCCGAAGAAGCGGGCAATGAGGATAACAGGGCTATTGCCTTGCTGGGCCTTGTAGGCGTTATGCCCGATTCGGAGAAGGGGAGGGCGGAGGCGACTGCTGCAGGAGATCCGTGTCTGGAGCAGATCCGCGAGCAATCTCAATATCGAACTGAGGCGCGACCGATGCGCTCGCCGACAACTTGCGGGGCAAGCCAAAGCGAATGGGGCGCTCACCTACGAGCGGGCGCGCGTTCTGGTAGACAGTCTTTATTCGAAGAGCACCGGAGAGGCTTTCGCCAATGCCGACCAGCGCGAGCGCTACGACGCGTCGCTGCGCGAGGAACAGATCGAGGAACTGCAGCTTGAATTGGCACTCCAAGAGGAGCAGCGCAGACGCAGGACCCTCGGGCGCGATGCGATGATGCCGCATCCATAGGACTTGTCGTGCTCGTGCTGCTCGCGCTTCCGCACCTTGCAGCAGCGGCGACGCATCATGCGACAACAGATGCGCCCTGCACGAGAATCAGGTGCGCGAGCTCATGAGCGAGCAGGAAGTGGTCGCATTGGAGGCGATGCTCGATGGCCAGCGATCCGAGCGGGAGCGCATCGCGCAAAGATCTCCATGATCGGTTAGGCAGCGCCACGAGGCGCCATCCGAATGCGAATCAGCACGATAGATGCTGAACCGGAAGCTGATGTCAGCCACCGCAACGCCAATCTTGCCATCCTCATCGGCATGGCCGACGATGCCGTTGCCGACGTGCGCCGAATAGCCCACGACCTGGCTGATAACTCCTTTGCTCGAGAGGGCTGGGGTCACAGCACGAAGAGGGCTTCGGGATCGAGTGCATCAGCCCGGCAAGCTTGAGGTCGATGCCAGCATCCACGGGTTCGATAAACACATTGTGCAGAAGGTTGAGATGACCTTGTACAAGGTGGTGCTGGAGCTTGTGGCCAATGTGCTCAAGCATGCACGCGCAAGCCGACTCACCTTGGATGCTGTTCGCGACGACGATTCGATCACGATCATAATCGAAGATGACGGGCAGGGGTTCGTCGAGGCCAACTCGAAAGCGGGCCTGGGTCTTAAAGGCGTGCGCGAACGCGTTGCCAGCATTGGCGGTTCGGTTCGTTGGGAGTCAAGCCCGGGACGTGGAACAACCGTTGTCGTGGATGTGCCGTTGGGTTCCGGATTGAATGGTGCATCGCCATGGCTGAATGATCATTCAATGAGATGGCTGTTCAACTGCTTTGCTACATTCGCGCCCCGAAAAGGGCGTAACGCAGCCCAGCAGCGGAATCTTCATGGAAGGATTCGCTGTGAAGTTCAGGACAAGTCTCTTCGGGGTGTGGCGCAGCCCGGTAGCGCATCCCGCCTGAGGGCAGGATGGTCGCCTGAAGTGCGGGACAAGTCTCTTCGAGGTGTGGCGCAGCCCGGTAGCGCATCCGCCTGAGGGCGGGATGGTCACTTTGCGAAGTGCAGGACAAGTCTCTTCGGGGTATAAGCGCAGCCCGGTGCGCCCATGGGGTGCAAGTGGTCGCTGGTTCGAATCCAGTCACCCCGACTGGCAATCTGGAAGACCGCCGAATTGGCGGTCTTCTTTTCATGGTGATTGGTAGCGCATCCCGCATGCCATGCGGGATGGTCGCTGGTTCGAATCCAGTCACCCCGACTGGCAATCTGGAAGACCGCCGAACAGGCGGTCTTCCCCTTCATGGGGATGGGACCGCATCCCGCATGGCATGTGGTATGGTCGCTGGTTCGATCAAGTGACCCCGACTGGCTTGAAGTTCAAGGTTCATCCGATGCTTTCTTCCTTTTCCACCCTTCCCGGACCACCTTTCTACATTTGCCGCCTTCCATCTCGCATGCAACTCTCCTACACCGCCCCGGTCGCGGCCCTCGTTCTTTTGCTCGCCGCCTGTGGCTCGCCAACAAGAAAGCCCGCAGAGGCCAACCAGCCCATCTACACCATGGACCCCCATAGCCATGCTCGGCCGCAAGAGGCGCGCATCACTCACCTCGATCTGGATATCACGGTCGACATGCAGGCAGAGCGCATCAACGGAACAGCGCGGTACCAAGTCGCCACTGCACCAAATGCGAAGCGCATCGTGTTCGATACCGATGCGCTTAAGATTGAAGTAGTGGCGGTGGATGAGCGCCAAGTTGATTTCACGCAAGGCGATAGCACCTTCTTAGGCCGGTCGCTGGAAGTGCCCATCCGCCCGGCGCCAAAGAAGTCACCATCGCGTATAGCACCACAGAAGGTGCCCGTGCGCTGCAATGGCTCAAGCCTCAGCAGACCGCAGGCAAGGAACAACCCTTCCTATTCACGCAAGGGCAGGCCATCCTTACCCGCACATGGATCCGGTGCAAGACAGACATAGCATCCGCTTCGTACAACGCCAAAATGCAGGTGCCTGCGGGTCTCATGGCCGTGATGAGCGCCGAGAACCCCACTGCCAAAAGCGCCGATGGACAGTACAGCTTCCGAATGGCGCAGCCCATCCCCGCATACCTCATTGCTTTGGCCGTTGGCGATCTGGCCTTTGCGCCGATAGGCGAAGCGTACCAGCGTTTACGCAGAGTAAGGCACAGTGAGCACAGCCGCATGGGAGTTCGCTGATATGGAGCGCATGCTCCGAATCTGCCAGAAGCTCTATGGCGATTACCGCTGGGGCCGTTACGATGTGATGCGTGCTCCCCGCAGCTTCCCTTTCGGTGGCATGGAGAACCCGCGGCTCACCTTCGCAACGCCCACCATCCTTGCCGGCGACCGTTCGCTCACGGCATTGGTGGCGCACGAGCTCGCGCATAGTTGGAGCGGCAACCTCGTGACGAACGCCACCTGGAACGACTTCTGGCTGAACGAAGGCTTCACCGTGTATTTCGAGAATCGCATCTGCGAAGCCGTGTACGGCGAAGATTACGCGCATGCTGCGGCTGCTTGGCCATGGGACCTGAAGGGTGTGATCGACAAGCTGGAAGCGAAAGGCCACCACGCCGATACCCACCTGCGCCTTCACCTTGAGGGCCGTGATCCCAGATGAAGGCATGACGGACATCGCGTACGAAAAGGGGATTCGCGCTCTTGCAACTGATCGAGGAGAAGGCCGGTCGCGAGACCTTCGATGCATTCCTGCGCACGTACTTCGATGAGCATGCTTTCAAGAGCATGACCACCGACGGTTTCGTGACCTACCTGCATGATCGTTTGCTCAAGCCCAATAACATCGATCTCGATGTGGCCGAGTGGATCGATGGCGCCGGGCTGCCCGCCAATGCGATCGAGCCGCAGAGCGATAGTTTCATGAAGGTTGAAGCGGAAGTGGGCAATTGGGGCAAAGGGACCGCTGCGGCGCAACTGAACACGCAGGGATGGACCACGTTCCATTGGATGCACTTCTTGCGCAGCCTTCCTGCGGATCTCCGCATAGAGCAACTGACCGATACGGACAAGGCATTCGGTTTCACGGCCAGTGGCAATGCCGAGGTGCTCAGCGCGTGGCTTGAAGGTGTGCATCCGGAATAATTACGATCCGCATATGATCGGCTCGACCAATTCCTGACCACGGTAGGTCGCCGCAAATTCCTCATGCCGCTCTACACGGAATTGAACAAGACGGAGAAGGGCCGCGTGCTTGCTCAGAGCATCTATGCTTCAGCACGACCCAATTACCACAGCGTCTCCGGTTCGCACCTTCGATGAGATGCTGGCCTGGAAGGATAACCGACCGCCTGCGAGCTTCTGATCATTCGCCCCGCAGCAAGCGCGCGAGTGTGATGGCGTCAAGCTTGTGGCCGCCTTGGAACAGGTGCTTTCGCATCGAGATTCCAGCACGCTCGAATCGGACGGCTGTTTCATCCAGTTGCTCAGGATCGGCGTATTCATCGGCATCCCCGAGCACTGCATCTATCGTGGTGCTCCGCCAACGAGCCAGCGCATCGATTCCTAGCTCGGGGGGAGAGAGCCGGCCCACAGGACGATGCGGTGCAAGGGACGGTCTGAGCGCGTGGCCCAACGCGCTAACGTGGCCACACCCTGCGAGAATCCCAACGCGCAGATGCGCACCGGGCATGGCGTGCTTGAGCAACTCGTCGCACAGCTCTGTCCGGGTAAGCTACATGGTCATCGATCTCGTGCAGCCGATCCTCGCGAGTCATCCAAGTGGCGCCCACGCGCGCATGCTCAGCATCGAGGTAGAAGCGGCTCAATCCTTCGGGCGCAACGATGCACCTGCCTTCTTCAAGCCCTTTGAAGTTGTTGAGGAAGTAGCGCGCGAGCTGGCCGTAACCATGTATCGCGATCCAGATCTCGGGCGCTGCCTCCAAAGTGCCCAGCACATGGTAGCGCGCCGTGCGCTGCACTTGGATGAAGCGCTCTTCCACGGTCAGTAAGCGAGGAGTTCCTTCAACGCAGCCGCCACCTTCTCCGCGCTCGGGATCATCGCGGCTTCCAAGGTGCTGTTGAGCGGGATCGCTGGCATATCCCGCTTAACTGGCGTGCGCACCGGTGCATCCAGTTGCTCGAAGCAATCGTTGCCGATGCGCGATGCAAGCGCTTGCGCGAAGGAGTTGGTGAGTTGCTCTTCCGGTGAGCACAAGGCAGCGGCCATGCGAGCGCACCGCAGTCATAACGGTGTCTTCATCCAATGGCACGAGCGTGCGCAGGTCGATTATGCTGATGCGGCCGGGGAAATCCTTCGCGGCGGCTTTGGCCCAATACACACCCATGCCGTAGGTGACGACGACTGCTGCCTCGCCCTTCGCGATGGCATCGGCATCGGCTTCGAGCACAAGGCGCGCCTTGCCGAAGGGCACGATGTAATCGGCGCTGGGCTCTACGGTCTTCGCTTCCTCGGTGCCTTTGATCTTGCTCCAGTAAAGGCCCTGATGTTCCAGCATCACCACGGGGTTCGGGTCGTGGTAGGCGGCTTTCATCAATCCCTTCAGGTCGGCGCCGGTGCTGGGGTAGGCCACCTTGATGCCTTTGCTGTTGCACAGCGCTCTCCACGCTGCTGCTGTGGTAGGGCCACCGCTGCCATAAGCGCCGATGGGCACGCGCAGGATGCAGCTCACCGGCCACTTGCCCACGGTGAGGTAGCACGAGCGCGCCACTTCGGTGAAGAGCTGATTCAGTCCGGGCCAGATGTAATCGGCGAATTGCACCTCCACGATCGGTTTCAAACCCGCAGCGCTCATGCCCACGGTGCTGCCGATGATGAAAGGCCTTTGGATCGGTGTGTTGAACACGCGGTGCCCGCCGAAGTCGCGCGCAAGCGTTGCGGCCTCGCGGAATACGCCACCGAGGCGCGCGCCCACATCCTGCCCGTAGAGCAAGCAGCTGGATCCTCCTGCATGAGTTCGCGGATGGCGAAGAGCGCTGTCCACCATCACGGTGGGCTGACGGTCGCCAGGTTGCGCTCTCCCCGCGCCTCTTCCGTTACCGGTGTTTGGCGCGAAGGCGTGCGTAGTGAGATAAATCAGGCGTGGGATCGTCAGCGGCACGCGCGCTCGAAGTCGGACTTCACACGCGGGCGATGGCCTGCTGCTCAGTTCCCCCAAGCCATCGAGTTACCAGCGATTGTCGAAAGGGCATTGCTGGAAGAAGAAGCGCGGAGAGGGTCACGCACGGGGTGCTCAACGAGGTTCTCTTCACTGCAGTAGAACTCCATACGCGCGCCACTCGTGTGGTGGTTCAACAAGCGGCACTTTCGCATGCACGAGGAATGGGCGACGCTCGCGCGCGCCAGAAAGCCGATACGCCTCATTCGGAAGGTCATAGCTCGCCATGAAGTCCGCGCCATCCACCTTACGCACTTCCAGGCCGGGAAAGCCTCCTTGCGTATTCGCTCGCACATCGACCACCCACGGATCTCATCAGCACTGGCGCTACGATGTCCCATTCGTTGTCATACGCCAGGGTAGATGATGGGCGGCTTCTTCTGCGCAACCATTTGGAAGGCTTCGGCCACTTCGCCCTCTGTGATTAGCAGCATCACCCGATGGGACCAAGCCGACGATGGGCGCATCAGTATCCTTCGATCCGTTGTAATCGTGCGCGATGCTGCTCTAACTGCCACCACCACAGGCCCATGGCGATGCCCGTGGTGGGAATGGCCTGTACCGGTGGCGCTGCTACAGTGCGGAGATGCGCGGCTGCCTTCGCGCCTGCAGCGGGGTGCCCGTAATAGGCGCGACCGCCGCTGAAAAGGGTCCGTCGCGCTTGCGAGCAATTGCGGCGTCAATTCCCAAGGCTCCATGCCGATGCCCGAGAGGATGCTGTCGGTGCGCGGTAATAGGGCGCCGAAAATCCTGCTTAACCGGCTGCAGCCAGCGCAGAAGCGGGAATGGCCTCGTGGCCGCGCGGCTGTTGGCATGCACGTATTTGCTCGTGAGCTTACGAAGTTGCTCCTCGTACGGGCTCGGTCGCGGCCTTGGCCCGTACACATCAGGTCCACGCGCAGCAGGGAGTGTGGTCAGGCGCGAGGGCCGGGCTTCGGGGGTTTCCGCTGGGGGAGGACGCGTACTGGCGGGAGGTGAATGCCATGGTGTTGCGTGAGCAGCTAAGGTAGCGGATGGTCCTTCGCACGATTCGGGGTCAATGAACGAAAATCCGGATGTCAGCGGCACCTGTTTCGGACGGTGCCGCAAACCGATTTCCGGTTTCGCTGGAAGAGGCTAGAACCGACGTGCCACTAACGAAGGTTAGTCGTTCCTGCGAGGCAGAGCATGCCCCTCAGTTTTTGGCCTTGGCGCGCAAGCGGTTGTTGAATACCGCCATCTTCCCGCATGAACCACTCGTATCCTACCAGAGCAAGGACTTGCTTCTTAACTTGCTCTTCTTGTTTGGATATCCACTGAATCGAACGGTAAGGGATAACCACTGAGCGGACAGGTCGATTCGTTGCGTACTGGACTCCGTGCGGCGAGGAGGATACCAACAAAGGTCATCGCGCTCAACCATGCTGAGGCGAGAGGCCGGCTGGAAAGCAGGCAAGCACGATAAGCGCCATCTATTACGCGAAGGCAAGGCCGAGGAGCTCGCCGAAAGAGCGGCGATATAGTCGAGGGGCAAGCTTCGAAGCGCTCAGCAATAGTAAAGGCCGTTTCCAGTTGGGCGTGGAAAGCCATGGAGGCGCATCAAGGCGGCTTTACGGAGTCCCGGGGGCGAATGGGCGACAAGGGCGGCCCATGGGCCTGTCCAATGGCAACATCAGACCGATGTACAAGAGCCTTGGCGACTATGCGCAGACCGTGCGGCATTAAAGGCTTGGGGTGGGGCGGGCCGGGGCCGCGGGCGAAAAGCAAGCCCGGCGAGGAATTGGCACTTAATCACATCGGCAGCGTGCATCTCGCGCGGGGCAGTACCCCTTGGCGATGGGAAACAACTTGGAGGCACTGCATTCGGGAGGCCAGCAGCGGTACTTAGGGCATAACATACTCGTTCAACTAACCATCGCCTCAGTCATCTCCGGGCCCGAAAGCCTTCGATGAAGCGCTCTAGGAACAACAACAAGGCCTTGGACATCAAGGGGGCGCATGGGAGACAGCCGGGGCTAGCCGAATTCTCACAACAAGCTCCGGGAGCATGTCAAGCTCCTGGGGAGGTACGACGAGGCACAGAACGAACTCAGTGGCGGCGCTTGCGCTCTACGGGGCACAGAGACAGCCTGAAGCTCGTTACTCCGGCCTCAGGCCACGCCTAACATCGGTGTCGTTCATTACCAAGAAGGGAATCTTCAACAAGCGCTGAGAAAACCAGACCCGCGCATTAACGGAGAATCTTCCGAGCGCATCGGTGACCAGCAAGGCTTAGCAACACCCCATGCCAACATCAGCGGCATCCATCTCGACGCGGGCGAACCCGCTGCAGTGAAGTAGCATAACGATGGGCTTTGCGATGGCTGAAAGATCGGAAGTCATTACGCGGCGATCCCGGTTGTGCAAGGGATTGATGGATACGTACCCACGGACCTCGAGGATTACGATCCGCGTTGGAGAGCCATCAGCGCACATCTCGCCTACCGCGACAGCTTATTCAATGGAGGACGCCCACAACGCGGAGGCTCCGGCTGGAGGTGCAATATAGCTCCGATAGAGGAGGCCGAAGCACTGGCGGAGGCAGAGAAAGAAGGATACTGCTTCGGCTCAGCAGGAGCTACGCCGTCAGAAGCTCCGTGCGCAACGGTTTTCATCAGCGGTTTCGTGCTGGTCGCCCCTTGTTCGAAGGCGTCTTCCTCAAAAAGCGCAACCGCATCAACAATGAAAGCAGCGCAGCGAGGAGTTGTTACTTTTGAACATCCTGCCCGAGAGGTTGCCCGAAGGCTGAAAGCCACGGGCGAGCCAGAAGCCAAGCAGATCGGTCGGACCACGGTGCTCCACCACACCGATTTTCCAAAACGCTTCACCGCCATGAGCGAGCAGCCTCGGCCCGAAGAAACTGGTGCGCGACCTGCACGAATGCTTCAGCGCCCCTGATCGCATCTGCGGGAGCTATGGATTAGAAGGTCAGGACCATCGGTGATACCTACATGGCGGCGGTGGACTGCCCACGCCCAACACCGCGCGCACGGGATGTGATCTCGAAGCGGCGTTGGAAATGCGCGACTTCATCGCCGAAGGCAAGGTTAGGAAACTGGCGCGAAGGCCAGCCTGTTTCGAGGTCCGGATCCGGCGTACACCGGACCGGTGGCCAGCGGCATGGGCGTGGGAAGAAGTTCCAGTACGACATCTGGGGCGATACCGTGATCACGGCAAGCCGCGTGAAGAGCAACGGCGAGGTGGGGCATGTGAATATCAGCGGAGGCGACGTATTCACTGGTGAAGAACGAAGTCCAGCGGACAAATCGTCTGGCGTCGACCCCCGGGTCGACCAATAAGAAAATTGACGCTGCCCCAACAATACAGTCAAACCCGCATTCGCATTCACCCCCGACGGTTTCGTGAAGGCCAAAGCGAGGGCGAGATACGGATGTTCTTCGTGGAGCAAGGGCATCACCGCACGGTGGTGCCCGCGGAGTACCTACGAGAAGTGATGTCCAGGCGGGACCTGAACATGGGTGAGCGGTGGCGCCATCTCGAACGCCGAGATCCCTTTGTCCGGATTCAACAACTCCCAGAACGCCAAGCCCACAGCTCGGTCGCGCATCGTCCGGTGAGCGACATACAATGCGTCGGGATCGCACTCGACCCCGGAGAGACCGTTATTGCCGAAGCCCGGCACCATGACGATGATGGACGAGGGCATCGCTGGCATGCGGACCATCTTCGAGCGATGGGCGCGAAGCCAGCCCCGGCTTAGGGAAAACATATTAAGCGCGGGCAAAGCGCGGTGCTCACCGGCGAGAGCCTCTTCACGACCACCCGCACCAGCCAGATTAAGCGCGGCGCACTGTAGTTGGCGGCACATTATCCGGGCAAGATCGTACCGCTCGACCTGCGCGATTACCACGGCAAGTTGATCCGCGCCCGGAAGGATGGCTTCCTCTGCGCGGCCAGGGCGTGAGCATCGGCTCCGCCTTCCAGAAGCGTTTGGGCGTGTGGCCCACACGGCGAGTGAAGACTACATCATACCTGCAGAGCTCGAGGGCGATGGTACGGTGTACATCCATGCAGGCGGCACCACGGTGCAACGTGATCTCGCTCCCGGCGAAACCTTGCGCGTTGATACCGGCTGCCTCGTGGCCATGACGCAGACCATCGACTACGACATTCAGTTCGTAGGCGGTATCAAGAACACGCTCTTCGGCGGCGAGGGGTTGTTCCTTCCGACTGCGCGACCCCGGTCATGATGGATCAATCGCCGCCCTTCAGCAGGTTCGCCGATAACACATCATTGCCGCTGCACCTGCCGCTGCCGGGGGCAAAGGACGTTCAAAGGAAGGGCAACCTCACTCAAAAATGACCTTGCCCGCTCGCTCGACGGCGACAATTGATCAGCCCGCACCGTTCGGTAGGATCCGCGCTGTTCACCACGCTCATGCCAGCACCGCCGCGATGGCTGCACGATGGGAAACGATCGGGGCTGAAGCCGAGCGCCCACCAAAAACGGCGCTTGATGGTTGAATCCGAAAGGAGGGCTGTCTGCGAGCAGCATGACCAGCGCCCGTTGATCGCGCCGGGAAGGCCAAAGGGCTCACCAATGTGATGGGAAGCGTGAAGAGGATCGACCCAACGGCTTCCAGGGAAGAGGGTTAAGCAAAGGCGAACGGAAGCGGTAAGCGCTGCGGTTAGGACGCCATGGGGGTATCCATATCACCCAGCGAGACGCCGCGGAGCAGGAGGATTCCCGGCGATCGGGCGGCTTGGTGCCAAAGCAGCAGGCGAGCAAATTTTCATGCGGTGAAAGTAGGAAGGGCCCGGGCCCCTTCCATCTTCAGCGGCCTTGCCGAACTCTTGCATCTTTCACCAGCTTGCTCGTCGCGGTTCAGCCGCACCTTGGGTGATCGCTAGAAATGGCTTCCGCCTTGATCGCTCAGATCAAAGGTGCGCTCATGGCAGCCCTTGAATCCAACGATGCGCTCTTGGTAAAACGCGTTTCTCCTTTCGTGTCGTACATCAACCGCGAGATCGCGATGGGGCAGTTCAGATCGAAGGCGGAAGAAGCCCGTTGCTCGGATTCGGGAACGCGCGCAGGTCGTCCAGCTTCAGCTCATTGTCAATCCCAAGCGCCCCTCTTACGCAGCAGGGCTTTCTCGTCGTCGCTCAGGTTCCGCTTGCACATGAATGCGCACTTCGCGCCGCACGTCCCGTGCCCGCTGTCGCGGCGCAATTGGGTCCATCTCGCGCCAGAATTGATCCATTTCGCGACGGAACGCATCACAGGACTCGGGGTCGAATCGCTTCCATTCGGAAGCCGTGCGTGCCATCGGTTCCATTCCATCAGGAAGTGCCGGCGCCGCTCGCCCAGTTTGCCGTTCAGGGCCATGGATTCCCCTTCGCATTTGGCTCGATCATCCCTTCGTCTGAGCTTCATGCTGCGGATCCGCTCAGCCAGCGCGTCGAAATCCTCCATCGCATCACCGTTGATGGATAAAGATGCGGTCACCTGCTTCCTGAGCCCATCTGCTCCGCAGCACTTCCTCCTTCCACACTCTGGATGAGGCCTCCGCGACCTTGATCCTCTTCGTCTTTCGGCGTGATTCCGAGGAACGCCGAGCTCTCTCTGTAAGGTATCATTTCCCCGAGAATCTCCATTTCCCTTCATATCGTCCGGATGGAAACTGAAGGCGAACGCGCTTCCTTTCCGTTCGCCCAAGGCAATCTTGCCTTTCATGCCCTTTCCACCGCGCATCCATTCGACCTTCACCATATCGCAGGCTGGTGCGCTTTTGGTCAGTTCGAAGCCAGATGCGCTGGTCCCTTCGCCTCAGCATCGTCGATTTCGGTGATGATGTCGCCATGCACCAGACCGAGCGCTGCGATGGGCTTTCCGATGAGACTTCGGTGACAAGCGCGCCGGATGCTTTCGACCCTTCCTTGTCCGCATCAGCAAGGTTGCGCGTGCTCACACCTAGATAAGCCGTAGGCTCACACGGGAAAGCTCAGGCGACATGGGTGGCGACTCTGGGCATGGGTGCCGTAATGCGCAGATCCGCGCCAGTCTCATCTCCCTCGCCAGATCCGCGGATGTCGCTCGTGAGGATCGCTTTCTCCTTCACCAAGCTTCAGTTGGCCGATCGCGCCGAGTTCGCGCAGCGCCTGCGGATCGCTTGCCTCATCAGCGAAATCGAGCTCCTTGGTAACGCCCGTTTCACCGTTCTCGCGAAATCACTACCTCGATGCGGACCTTGCGATGGGGGCAGGCCGCCCAACAGGGGCTCCTGTTTGCATCCCCATAACAGCTGCCAGAGGACGAAAAGGAAGAGGTGCGGTCGCTGGCTGTAGGTGTTTGGTGCGCCAGGCTATCCGCGATGGAACCGCCGCTTTGTTAATCGGATTGAAAGAACGTTAGCCGCCAGGACCAGTGGTGCGAAGCGTGATGAACCTTCTACTCTCCGGTGAACCGGTCCAGCTCGCGCCGTTCCCGCGTTTGGTAGGGCGACCCTCGCCATCGGCGCGATGCTGCCTTTGGCCACTTGCGACAGTTAGAAGGCGCTCGAGGTCGGCTTGAGCGGTGGTTTTCACTCCACGCGCCCGGGCACGGAAAGCGCGGCGCTCACGCGCGATGCCGGGCAGCGCCAGCGCTCTCCAACTGCGCCAAATCGGGCGTTCAAATATGGCGATGATGTCGCCGGGCGGAGATTCGGCTGATGGTTTGGCGAGTGACCATTCACCGCAAGCGTGCAGGCGGGCTTGGCATCAGCGGCGTGCTGCGTGTCTTGAACAGCCGCACGCACCAGAGGAACTTGTCGATCCGCATGGGCTAAAGGAAGGGCGCTTCAAAACAGCGCCCTTGCGGATTTTTTAATAGTGACCCCGGAGAGTTAGAATTCCCAACCAACAGAGACCGGAATCTGTGTCATTCTGTCCAATTGAACTACAGGGCCAATGGGGGCGGCGAATATAAGTATAGCCGCTGAGGCGATAGACTGTGCTCAACGCGCTCAACGCTGCGCACGCCGCGCACGCGCTCGAAGCTTCTCGATCCGCGCATTCAAGTGGTCCGTGTCATTGCATGCGCCATCACCTTGCCCTCGAAGAGATCGTCATGGCTCTGTTAGGTAAAGACCGCATGTTCACGTTATGCTCGTGGCTGATGATGGTGGTGATGCTTGTTCACCAGGGTCCCACATCGTCGATGCCGCTGAACTTGATGCCGGCGAGGAACTTTGGGTCGTCCTTGCCTTTCCAGCGCGCCTTCCACGATGCGGTAGGCGGGAAATTGCTCATAAGGCTGCACGGCGTTAGGGCAGCTCACGCGATGGATGCGATGCCTTCGCCGACCAAAAGTAGTAGATCCGAAGACATCGTCCCCGGCGATGGGATTACGCTTGCTGTTTGGTAGTCGATCTTCACAGGTCGTAGCCGATGAGCAGAGCGCCGGGCACCGCGCCGCGGATGCTCGGCCACCACTTCCTCCAAGCTCCGTTCTTCGGCTTGGGCTCGGCTTTGGGCGGCACCAGCTTGCCAGCGCGGATCGTTGCCCTCGATCTTCGCGGGATCGTGCTTCCCCCGCGCCACCTGATGATAGAGATGCATGGCGCTGCGGGCGCGGAAGTGCGCGATGAGCATATCGATGCTGTATGACCATCGGCGCTTGGCATATTGCCTTAGCCGCCGCAGGCCACGTGGTCTCTCGACCCACCACTGCGAGCTTCTTCTTCTGCTCGCACCAGGCTCTGCCCAATCTTTGTGGCGCGCCTTCGCGGTCTTCATAGCCCAGCCAATCATCCTTGGGCTGCTGCTTCTTGCCTGGTGATGATCTCCCGTCCCGAATCGCCGCCGCTGAGCCAGGTGGCTCAGCGGCACCAGCTTGTGGTTCACCTTGGCGCCGATGCACTGGCGACCGATCTGGGTGTGGATGTCGAAGGCGAGGTCCGTGCCGTTGCTCCGGCGGGCCGGGTTGCGCATCTCGCCCTTCCGGGTGAAGACCCGCATTTTCATCGCTGAAGAGACTGGGCTAGAAGTCGTTCACAGAAGTCGATGGCGTCCGTGGTCGGATGCGTCAGGCACGCTCGCGGATGCGATTGAGGGAGTGGAGCATCGAGCGCTCCGGCATGATCATATAAATCCTTGTACCGGTAGTGAGCGATTAATCCCATCACCAGCCACTTCATCCATGCGGCGGCTGCGGATGCACTTCACCC
>JADJOG010000053.1 GCA_016713865.1 Flavobacteriales bacterium
TCCGCTTCTCGCTTCTTCGCTCAGTCTTCGTCCTCTTCGTGCTTTGGGCTGTGCTGACCTCTTGCCAAGGTGATAGGTTGGAATCGCCCAGCAGTTCTTCGTCATCTTACGCGTTCGACGATCACGGCGGAAGATGGAAAGGACGTTGTCCAGGCGACTTCGATCATGGCAGCGGCTTCAATCAGGAATGTTTTCTGATGGCTAACGTTGCCCACTGTTGAATGGGGAGTACGCCCGGGCGGGAATGCGACCGTTTCGCCCACGCTCTGTACGGACGATCGCGCCCGCGCGATCCGAGCCGTGAAAGTGATGCGTTTTTCCAGAAGATCGGCTTCATCAACTCTTCACGATGGTGCAAAGCGGCACCGGATGCCTCGTGCGGTACTGCGGTCCTATTGTTTGGTGCTCACCGTGCAATCGGTCAGCGTGACAGCACTTGTAACGGAATCGTTCGGCTCCACCACTTCCTGGTGCAAGTTGCACTATGCAGCTCCTGCAACAGTGCGATTGGGTCAACAAGCCCGGCTATGGTGCCTTTTCCCCCATATTCGATGAGAGCGATGCGATACGCTGCAAGCGCGCTCCTCCCGGCTACGATCCGTTTGGCATGCGCCGCAGTTCTTCGTGCAGGAGCTTTCGCGTACCGCGTGGCGTACCGCCATTGGCAACTCCGATCAGCAATTTGGCGCGGCGGTATGCAGGGTGTTCTTCCTGGTCGTCCCTCCTTCACGTAACCCGCGGGTCACGTGGACTTGCTTTTGTGCTTCTTGAGGGTCATCCCGCCTCATTCCTCTAAAGCTTTCCTTGCGCAGCCAGCCAGCGCTTCGGCATCTCCAGTGCCGCTTACGCAGCTGCTTCGCGCGCTGGGTAACCGCTTTCAGTCGCGGTACACCTTATCGGCGCAATCGCCCGCCACGGAACAGCTCCGGGCATTTTTGTTGGTGCGGTCGGCATCGTGCTTCAGGTAGCCTCGATCGTCCGGGTCCAGCGCGCCATCGGCCCCTCGAAGGTCTCGGTGGCCGGGGTATGGGCCAATGGCGATGAACAGGCCCGTGACATCGAGTTTACGCTCTTCGCCGGTCGCGCCATGGATCGCGTTAGCACGGCTATTCACGGCATGTTCACCAAGCACATCCTTCATTTCGACGTCGAAGAGCACCTCGATGTTCGGTGTGTTCTCCACACGATGCACCAGCGGCCTTAATGGGCTCTGCCAGCTTTATCCCTTGCGAACGAGCATGGGCCACCTTGGGGCACCGAGCTTCGCCGGGTAGGTAGCCTCTTCGCAGGCTGAAACGCCAGCGCCAACGAGCACCACATGCTCGCCGCGGTAGAAGAAACCGTCGCACACCGCGCAGGCCGTTACGCTCGCCACCGATGTCGCGTAGGCGGACCGCTGGGAAGCCCCACCCACATGGCGCTGGCACCGGTGCGTGCCGACGATCAACGGTATCGGCGTGGACTTCCTCCTTTCATCCACCCACACCTTGTGCACCGGACCGCTGAAATCAACCTTGGTCAAACCCAGCCGTTGGGTGATGCGCGTGTCCAGCGGAGGGCTTGCTGCTTCAGGCTGCCCCTCCACTCACTCTCCAAGACCGGTGCACTTCTTCGGGTAGTCGGGATAGTTGACCACCCTCGGTGGTTTGCGTGAGCTGACCGCCGGGCAATGGGCCTCGGATCGTAAAGGCTTCAGGTCGGCACGGGCGGCGTAAATGGCGGCGGAGTACCAGCGGGGCCCGATCCGACGATCAGCACCTGACGTGTACAGGGGCGTTGTTTATAATGGGGCGGCAAATCCAGCCGCCCGATCGACGCCTTGGGCGATCAGTATCACGGTTGGCAAACCACCGTGTCCCGGAATCGAGTGGCGTAGCCTACCCAGATACCCAGTCCGCCTCGACATTGAAGCGCACATCCGAGGGGGCAGTTGCCGAACACATCGCCTCGCGACGACACGTTGTTGGCATACGAGCCGGAAGAAGCGGAACTCCCGAGGCCGATGCCGGTGAATTTCACTCCGAACGGTGTCGCCCACCTTGAAGAAGCCACGTTCCTCGATGTCATCCTCGGTCGGAGATGAAGGCCACGTCGCCGCGGTCTACGTTGAAGTCGAAGGTGAGCCCGTTGATATTTGTCGTCGCGGCGCCGCAGAACACCGGCGCGAGATGGCGGGTCCTTCAGCTCGGCCGTTGGCGCGGTGGTTGATGCGCGTTGCGCGGCTCAGCGGTACGGTATGCCCAGGGTGTCCGGGTCGCTAATCGGCCCCTGATGAAGCCGAGCGTGTCGTCGCTGGGCCGACTGGGCCAGCTTGAACCAGGTGGAATCGAACGCTGCACGCTGACGGGCAGGGTGGTCACGGTGAGCGCTTGCGCTCCGTCTCACCTCCAGGCGGTAGGTGCCCGCTCGACACCCAGTAGGCGGTTGTCCAGGCTGGTGGATGCGCAAATGTTGCCGAACGGCCAGGATGCATGGGGTCCAGCCCGGTGTCGGATGCGGCCAGCGGCGGCTGGCCGGTCTCAATGCTGCCCTCGACCACCACTTTGGGTTCTGACTGCGGGAGATCGACCGTGATCTCCTTCTCGCAGCCAGCGAGCAGCAAGGCTAGGGCGGCGGCCGAAGCACAAGGCCGCGCGGGATCCAGCCTCGCAGGTCCCGTGGTGAACGGACGGGTGAGCTCTGGGGGAACCCCGAGAACGAGACCTGTTTGGCCACGATCCTGAAAAGGGATCGCCCAGCGGACTGCTCCGAGCCGCGCTTCGGCCCGAAGTAGATGTAGTAAGGGTTGCAGGCGGTTGACACGTTATACACGCCGAAGGTCCAGCCGCTCACGGAATCGTTTCTTCAGCTTGGTGATAGCGCCCGGTTGGGTCCTTCACTCTTGGTCTCGATTGCCATTGCGCGTAGCGCTCAGGTCGATGCGGTGATAGGGCGCCATGCGATAGCCGTTGCGGTCGGTGTAATCGCTCACGAGCTGGCCCTCGATGAAATAGCGGTTCACGGGGATGGTGACAGCCTGACCCGTGGCGTACACGAAGGCCGCGCCATAGTTCCAGCGCTTGCTGCGCTCATAGCTCACCACCACGCTCAGGTCGTGGCGGCGGTCCCAGCGGCTCGGGAATTCGCGGCCCTCGTTGATGTCGGGGAAGCGGCGGATGGTGCGGCTCCAGGTGTAGCCCACCCATCCGGTGAACTTTCCTGTGCGCTTCTTCACGAAGAGTTCCGCGCCGTAGCTGTATCCCTTGCCGAACACGAGCTGGTTATCGTAGTTGGTATTGCCATTCTGCTGCGGCTGCGCGCCCTCGCCATACTCGATCTGATTGCGCATGTCCTTATAATAACCCTCTACGCTGGCCTCGATCACATCGTCGAGGAAGTTGCGGAAATAGCCCGCGCTGTATTGCGTGCCGATCTGCGGCTTCACGCGTGTGCTGCTGGGTATCCACGATCGGTGGGCAGCGAAGAGGAACCGAAACTGGCCAGAGCGCACGTATTGCGCACGGCTGGAATGATGGCTTTCACGCTGCTCTTGGGCCCCGTGGTGTAACGAAGGCTAGCCCGCGGCTCCAGGGCCATGAAGCTCGCGATGGGCTTTCCGGGCGCTATCTCCTCCTTGCCCACCGAATTGCCGCGCTCGTCTACGATGTAGTTCACGTAAGGCCCCACATGGTCGAAGCGCGAAAGGCGCAGGCCGACGTTCGCGCGCAGTCGATCGGTGAAGTCGTATTCATCCAGCACGTATACCGCGCTCTCATGCGCGTGCAGCTGCGGTGGCGTGTCGATATTGAAATCCACATCGCCGCTGGCCACATCGACGGTGCTGGTGGTGTAGATAGGGTAGGTGTATTGCGCGCCGTACTTAAGGCGATGCCGTGCGGTTGGATAGTGCCCGAAGTCGAGTTTCAACCCGTAGTCCTTGATCCCGCTGTACAGGCGGAAGCGGAACTGGTCCTGTTGTGCGGCGAATTGGAAGGTGTAATCGCTATAGGTGGCCGTGGTGTTCAAAAAGAGCTTGGGGCCGAAAACGTGGTTCCACCGTGCGCTCACGGTCGTGTTTCCCCACGGTATCCTGAATTCGGTGCCGTTCTCGCCCTGGCCTTTGAAGTTGAATACGTCGCGTCCGAAATAACCGCTCAGGAATACGCGGTCCTTGTCGCTGAAGGTGTAGTTGGCCTTCGCGTTCAGGTCGTAGAAGTAGTAACCCGTTCCCGCGAACGCCGATTCCTTGTTGATGAAAGGCTTGGTGAGCACATCGATGTAAGTGCGCCTCCCGCTCACGATGAAGGAGCTGCGGTCCTTGACGATCGGGCCTTCGAGTGTGAGCCTGCTGGAGATCAGGCCAATGCCGCCTTGGCCATGGAAGGCCTTGTCGTTGCCCTCCTTCATATTGATGTCGAGCACTGAGGAGATGCGGCCTCCGTAGTTCGCGGGCATGCCGCCTTTGATCAGCTCGATGTTCTTCACCGCATCGGCATTGAACACGCTGAAGAAGCCGAAGAGATGGCTCGCGTTGTAAACGATGGCATTATCCAGCAGGATGAGGTTCTGGTCGGGCCCGCCGCCGCGCACATAGAAGCCCGCATTGCCCTCGCCATTGCTCTGCACCCCCGGCAGGAACTGGATGGTCTTCAGTATATCCACCTCGCCGAGGAGCGCGGGCAGGGTCTGCAGCTTCTGCACATCGAGGTCCACCGTTCCCATGCGGGTATCCTCGGTGTTCGCCTTCCGCTCACCCACCACTTCGAACTCCTGCACCTGTATGGCGATCGGCTTGGCCACGATGTTGATCTTCATATCGGCGCTGGCCTCTACCACCTGCACGTTGTCCTCATACCCGATGAAGCTCATCACCACGGTATGCTTGCCCGCTGGCACGTTCAGCACGTAATAGCCGTAGGTGTTCGTGGCGCCTCCGCGCATGGTCTCCTTCACGTACACATTGGCGCCGATCAAGGCCTCGCCCGTGGCAGCATCCTTCACATAGCCGCTCATCGTGATTGTTCGTTGGGCCCACAGCGCGCCAGCAGCGCCGAGGGAGAGCGCAAGAAGCGCCAAGCGTATAGTATGTGCCATCAGAAGGGCGGCAAAACTATCGGCCATGCCGGGGGCCAAGTGTTCCGTTGGTCAATGAATGCTGCCGCTTGTCAGGGCCATAAACGCTCTTCACCGGCATTTGTGCGAACCTGCCCGGACTACCCAGGATCGGGTATTTTTCTGCCTGATGCTTGCACTTTGACCCCACCCTCCCATGCAACCCAAACCCATCCGCCTTGTCCTTGTCGATGATCAGGGCATCATCCTCGAAGGCTTGACCGCACTTCTTGACGGTGATCCCGCATTCGAAGTGGTTGGCACGGCCAACTCAGGCGAGCAGGCCGTGAAAGTTGTCCTGCGCACCGGTCCCGACGCGGTGGTCATGGACATCAGCATGCCTCCGGGCATCAACGGCATCGAGGCCACGCGCGAGATCAAGAAGCGAATGCCTGAAGTGGGCATCCTCATGCTCAGCATGTTCCACAAGGCCGATCTGATCGATGAGGCCTTGGCGGCTGGCGCCTCGGGCTATTTGCTGAAGAACACGAGCCGCAAGCAGCTGAAGGAAGCGCTGGTCGCCGTTGCTGCAGGGGAGCGCTTCATGGCTCGGGAGGCACTCGATGACCTGAAGTCAGCGAAGGCGCAGAACGGCGAGAGAGCCAGCACCAACGGGCACCTGACCAAGAGAGAACGCGAGATTCTCCGGTTGGCGGCGCTCCAGCGCACGAATAATGAAATCGCCGAAGAGCTTGGCCTGAGCGTGCTTACGGTCGAAACCCACCGGAAGAATATCCATCAGAAGCTCGGCATCCACGGTTCCGCCGGTCTGCTCAAATACGCCACTGATCGCGGCTGGCACCTGTAAGCATTGTTGCCCACCAAACCCTCCATTAGATGAAGCACTTTTTCCCTTTCGTGATGATTGCTCTAGCCGCATGCGGAACCAGTGGTGGCGATCCGAACACCACAAAGGCCTTTGCCAAGATCCCCGCGCCAGTGCTGAAGGCAGCGTTCAAAGGAGGCGCTGAACATACCGATGGGGATCAGATACCGGATTACGCATTGGATCGAGCCTTCATCCATTTGATGCGCCTGAAGGACAAGCAGGATGAAACCATGCACTTCATATCGACCTTGATCCCGCACGCCAAGGAACTCACCTACTCGCTGGTGAATGAAGCCGTGCTGAAGGATTCCGTTTGGCAAATGACCTTCAAGGCCGAAGCGGACCCCTAATGTTGAAATGGGTTTTTATATGTCCACGCGGATCATCAAGTACCGGTGAAATTCAACGGCAGCTGGATCACGGATGTTGAAGTGGTCGTGCTCGATGTGAATGGTAATGCCACTGGTGAGGTGGGCGGGGTGCCAGGCCAACCCAAGACTAAGAAGCCGAAGGCGGCGAAGTGGGCCTATGCTCAGGAATTGGATCCGGCCATGCCACCACTAGAGAGCGTGATCATTTACCTGAATGGCGGAAAGGTGGATGGCGAGCGATATGTGGTCGGCTACGCGCAAATGCATGTCAAATCGAAGGCGCTTGGTCTTGCTGACGATATCGGACAGGCTCGCGTCGCGTTCTCGGCGACGGATGATCCAGAGGGGAATGCCTTCCTCTTCTTCGACCACAACGTCTCAGCCTTCGGTAACGCCCTCATCAAATGCGCATTCACCGATGGCGATGGTGATCTCACCAACACACCTCGCGAATCGCGTGAGGGACCATAGTGCCCCATGCTTCGGCGCTGCAATAGCGGATTCTCAGCACTCGTGGCCCTTGCTGCACTGCTCGGGTCGGTGCGCTGCATTGCTCAAGCCCAGGAATCATCAACGAGTTGGCTGCTCGATAGGTCGTGGTCGCTGATCAATGAGAATCTGGACAGCGCGTTCTACTACGCCGATGTTGGCGCTGAGCGTGCGCGTGCCGAAGGCGATAGCGCCCGGTTAGCGCTGGCATTCCGTCGGATCGCTGTTTGCTTGGAGCGCCAACTGCGACCAGAAGAGGCCCTGCGGTACCTGCAATCGGCGTGGTCGATCGACGACCGCATGGGGAACGAGCGGGCGCTCATCAGCACCGAGCAGAAGATCGGCACAGCCTTGACCAGCATGGGCCGGCAGACCGAAGCAATCCCTGTACTCGAGCGCGCGATCGAACGCAGCATTCGCATCGAGGACAAGTCCTCGGAAGCCCGTTGCTTGAACCAATTGGCCATGGCCCTTCAAAGTCTCGGACGCTTCGAGCAAGCCATAGCGCCCACTTTCGAGGCCTTGCGCATTCGCAAAGCCCTCAATGATCCTTCAGGGGTGGCGCAAACGCTGAACACGCTGGCAGGCTCGTATTGGCGCATGGGACGGCTCGAACTGGCGGAACAGACCCTGAAGGAGCAGATTGCAATGTTCGCTGACGAGGGGCAGAGGAGGGAACGTACGGTTGGCATGCTGAACCTGGGTGTGCTATACAACCAGATGGGACGCGGGCAGGAGCAGTTGGCCTATGCCGATTCGGTCATAGCGATTTGCCGTGATGTTGGTGATGCCCTGTGTGAGCAGGAAGCGCTGATCGCCCGCGCAAACGCTTTGGAAACGATTGACCGGAAGGGGGAGGCTCGCGTCATCTACGAGCAGGTGATCCGAATGGCCGAAGAAGCGGGCAATGAGGATAACAGGGCTATTGCCTTGCTGGGCCTTGTAGGCGTTATGCCCGATTCGGAGAAGGGGAGGGCGGAGCAGCTGCTGCGGGAGATCCTTATCTGGAGCAGATCCGCGAGCAATCTCAATATCGAACTGAGCGCGACCGATGCGCTCGCCGACAACTTGCGGGGGCAAGGCAAAGCGAATGAGGCGCTCACCTACTACGAGCGGGCGCGCGTTCTGGTAGACAGTCTTTATTCGAAGAGCACCGGAGAGGCTTTCGCCAATGCCGACCAGCGCGAGCGCTACGACGCGTCACTGCGCGAGGAACAGATCGAGGAGCTGCAGCTTGAATTGGCACTCCAAGAGGAGCAGCGCAGGCGCAGGACCCTCGAGCGCGATGCGATGATACTTGCATCCATAGGACTTGTCGTGCTCGTGCTGCTCGCGCTTCGCACCTTGCAGCAGCGGCGACGCATCATGCGACAGCAGATTGCCCTGCACGAGAATCAGGTGCGCGAGCTCATGAGCGAGCAGGAAGTGGTCGCATTGGAGGCGATGCTCGATGGCCAGCGATCCGAGCGGGAGCGCATCGCGCAAGATCTCCATGATCGGTTAGGCAGCGCCATGAGCGCCATCCGAATGCGAATCAGCACGATAGATGCTGAACCGGAAGCTGATGTCAGCCACCGCAACGCCAATCTTGCCATCCTCATCGGCATGGCCGACGATGCCGTTGCCGACGTGCGCCGAATAGCCCACGACCTGGCTGATAACTCCTTTGCTCGAGGAGGGCTAGGGTCAGCACTTGAAGGGCTTCGGGATCGATTGCATCAGCCCGGCAAGCTTGAGGTCGATGCCAGCATCCACGGGTTCGATAAACGAATTGTGCAGAAGGTTGAGATGACCTGGCACAAGGTGGTGCTGGAGCTTGGGCCAATGTGCTCAAGCATGCGCGCAAGCCGACTCACCCTGGATGCTGTTCGCGACGACGATTCGATCACGATCATAATCGAAGATGACGGGCAGGGGTTCGTCGAGGCCAACTCGAAAGCGGGCCTGGGTCTTAAAGGCGTGCGCGAACGCGTTGCCAGCATTGGCGGTTCGGTTCGTTGGGAGTCAAGCCCGGGACGTGGAACAACCGTTGTCGTGGATGTGCCGTTGGGTTCGGATTGAATGGTGCATTGCCACGGCTGATTGATGCTTCAATGAGATCGCTGTTCAACTGCTTTGCTACATTCGCGCCCCGAAAAGGGCGTAACGCAGCCCAGCAGCGGAGTCTTCATGGAAGGATTCGCTCTGAAGTTCGGGACAAGTCTCTTCGGGGTGTAGCGCAGCCCGGTAGCGCATCCCGCCTGAGGGCGGGATGGTCGCTGCGAAGTGCGGGACAAGTCTCTTCGGGGTGTAGCGCAGCCCGTAGCGCACTTCCTGGGGTGCAAGTGGTCGCTGGTTCGAATCCAGTCACCCCGACTGGCAATCTGGAAGACCGCCGAATTGGCGGTCTTCTTTTTCATGGCGCATCGGGAGGCATCCTGCATGCCATGCGGGATAGTCGCTGGTTCGAATCCAGTCACCCCGACTGGCTTGAAGCCCCTAGGTTCATCCGATGGTTTCTTCCTTTTCCACCCTTCCCGGACCCCCTTTCTACATTTGCCGCCTTCCATCTCGCATGCAACTCTCCTACACCGCCCCGGTCGCGGCCCTCGTTCTTTTGCTCGCCGCCTGTGGCTCGCCAACAGAAAAGCCCGCAGAGGCCAACCAGCCCATCTACACCATGGACCCCCATAGCCATGCTCGGCCGCAAGAGGCGCGCATCACTCACCTCGATCTGGATATCACGGTCGACATGCAGGCAGAGCGCATCAACGGAATGGCGCGGTACCAAGTCGCCACTGCACCAGATGCGAAGCGCATCGTGTTCGATACCGAAGCCCTGCGGATCGAAGACGTTACGGTAGATGGACGTCAAACGGATTTCACGCAAGGCGATAGCACCTTCTTAGGCCGGTCGCTGGAAGTGCCCATCGCGCCCGGCGCCAAAGAAGTCACCATCGCGTATAGCACCACAGAAGGTTCCCGTGCGCTGCAATGGCTCAAGCCTCAGCAGACCGCAGGCAAGGAACAACTCTTCCTATTCACGCAAGGGCAGGCCATCCTTACCCGCACATGGATCCCCGTGCAAGACAGCCCTGGCATCCGCTTCACTTACAACGCCAAAGTGCAGGCGCCTGCAGGCCTCATGGCCGTGATGAGCGCCGAGAACCCCACTGCCAAAAGCGCCGATGGACAGTACAGCTTCCCGAATGGCGCAGCCCATCCCCGCATACCTCATTGCTTTGGCCGTTGGCGATCTGGCCTTTGCGCCGATAGGCGAGCGTACCGGCGTTTACGCAGAGCCAGGCACGGTGAGCACAGCCGCATGGGAGTTCGCTGATATGGAGCGCATGCTCGAATCTGCCGAGAAGCTCTATGGCGATTACCGCTGGGGCCGTTACGATGTGATCGTGCTCCCACCCAGCTTCCCTTTCGGTGGCATGGAGAACCCGCGGCTCACATTCGCAACGCCCACCATCCTTGCCGGCGACCGTTCGCTCACGGCATTGGTGGCGCACGAGCTCGCGCATAGTTGGAGCGGCAACCTCGTGACCAACGCCACCTGGAACGACTTCTGGCTGAACGAAGGCTTCACCGTTTACTTCGAGAACCGTATCTGCGAAGCCGTGTACGGCGAAGATTACGCGCACATGCTGCAGCTGCTTGGCCGCCAGGACCTGAAGGGTGTGATCAACAAGCTGGAAGCGAAAGGCCACCACGCCGATACCCACCTGCGCCTTCACCTCGAGGGCCGCGACCCCGATGAGGGCATGACCGACATCGCGTACGAAAAGGGATTCGCGCTCTTGCAACTGATCGAGGAGAAGGCCGGTCGCGAGACCTTCGATGCATTCCTGCGCACGTACTTCGATGAGCATGCTTTCAAGAGCATGACCACCGACGGTTTCGTGGCTTACTTGGATGACCGATTGCTAAAGCCCAATAGCATCGATCTCGATGTGGCTGAATGGATCGATGGCGCTGGGCTGCCCGCCAATGCGATCGAGCCGCAGAGCGATAGTTTCATGAAGGTGGAAGCAGAAGTGGGCAAATGGGGCAAGGGGACCGCAGCGGTGCAATTGAATACGCAGGGATGGACCACCTTCCATTGGATGCACTTCTTGCGCAACCTTCCTGCGGATCTCCGCAAAGAGCAACTGACCGATCTGGACAAGGCATTCGGTTTCACGGCCAGTGGCAATGCCGAGGTGCTTAGCGCGTGGCTGGAGGTGTGCATCCGGAATAATTACGATCCCGCATATGATCGGCTCGACCAGTTCCTGACCACGGTAGGTCGCCGCAAATTCCTCATGCCGCTCTACACGGAATTGAACAAGTCGGAGAAGGGCCGTGTGCTTGCTCAGAGCATCTATGCCGCAGCACGACCCAATTACCACAGCGTCTCGGTTCGCACCTTCGATGAGATGCTGGCCTGGAAGGATAACCGACCGCCTGCGAGCTTCTGATCATTCGCCGCGCAGCAAGCGCGCGAGCGTGATGGCGTCAAGCTGGTGGCCGCCTTGGAACAGGTGCTTTCGCATCGAGATCCCGGCACGTTCGAATCGAACAGCTATTTCATCCAATTGCTCAGGATCGGCGAATTCATCGGCATCCCCGAGCACTGCATCAATCGTGGTGCTCCGCCAACGAGCCAGCGCATCGCTTCCTAGCTCGGGGGGCAGAGAGCCGGCCCACAGGACGATGCGGTGCAAGGGACGGTCTGAGCGCGTGGCCCAACGCGCTAACGTGGCCACACCCTGCGAGAATCCCAACGCGCAGATGCGCGCACCGGGCATGGCGTGCTTGAGCAACTCGTCGCACAGTGCGTCGAGGTAAGCTACATGGTCATCGATCTCGTGCAGCCGGTCCTCGCGGGTCATCCAGGTGGCACCCACGCGGGCATGCTCAGCATCGAGGTAGAAACGACTCAAGCCTTCGGGCGCAACGATGCACCGGCCTTCCTCAAGCCCTTTGAAGTTGTTGAGGAAGTAGCGCGCGAGCTGGCCGTAGCCGTGGATCGCGATCCAGATCTCGGGCGCTGCCTCCAAAGTGCCCAGCACATGGTAGCGCGCCGTGCGCTGCACTTGGATGAAGCGCTCTTCCACGGTCAGTAGGCGAGGAGTTCCTTCAACGCCGCCGCCACCTTTTCCGCGCTCGGGATCATCGCGGCCTCCAAGGTGCTGTTGAGCGGGATCGCTGGCATGTCCACGCTGCCAAGCGTGCGCACCGGTGCATCGAGTTGCTCGAAGCAATCGTTGCCGATGCGCGAGGCGAGCGCTTGCGCGAAGGAGTTGGTGAGTTGCTCTTCCGTGACCACGATGCAACGCCCATGCGCGCGCACGGCATTCATCACGGTCTCTTCATCCAAGGGCACTAGGGTGCGCAAGTCGATGATGGTGATACGGCCGGGGAAGTCCTTCGCTGCGGCCTTGGCCCAATACACGCCCATGCCATAGGTGACGACGACTGCTGCTTCGCCTTTCGTGATCACACTTGCATCCGCCTCGATCACCACGCGCGCTTTGCCGAATGGAATGATGTAATCGGCGCTCGGCTCCACGGTCTTCGCCTCTTCGGTGCCTTTGATCTTGCTCCAGTACAGGCCCTTGTGCTCCAGCATCACCACGGGATTCGGGTCGTGGTATGCGGCCTTCATCAATCCTTTCAGATCGGCGCCGGTGCTGGGGTATGCCACCTTGATGCCCTTGATGTTGCACAGCACGCTCTCCACGCTGCTGCTGTGGTAGGGGCCACCGCTGCCGTACGCGCCGATGGGCACGCGCAGGATGCAGCTCACCGGCCACTTGCCAACGGTGAGGTAGCACGACCGCGCCACTTCGGTGAAGAGCTGATTCAATCCTGGCCAGATGTAATCAGCGAATTGCACCTCTACGATTGGTTTCAAACCCGCAGCGCTCATGCCCACGGTGCTGCCGATGATGAAGGCTTCCTGGATCGGTGTGTTGAAGACGCGGTGCCCGCCGAAGTCGCGCGCAAGCGTTGCGGCCTCGCGGAATACGCCACCGAGGCGCGCGCCCACATCCTGCCCGTAGAGCAAGCAGCGCGGATCCTCCTGCATGAGTTCGCGGATAGCGAAGAGCGCGCTGTCCACCATCACGGTCGGCTGACGGTCCTTGGGTGCGCGATCGCCTTGCTCTTCCGTTACCGGTGTTGGTGCGAAGGCGTGTGTAGTGAGATCTTCAGGCGTGGGATCATCAGCGGCACGAGCACGCTCGAAGTCGGACTTCACGCGGGCGATGGCCTTCTGCTCGATCTGCTTCAAGCCATCAAGCTGCAAGCGATTGTCCAGGCATTGCTGGAAGAAGCGCGGGAAAGGGTCGCGCTTGCGGTGCTCGGCGAGGTTCTCTTCGCTGCGATAGAACTCCATGCGCACGCCACTCGTGTGGTGGTTCAACAACGGCACTTTCGCATGCACGAGGAAGGGACGCCGCTCCTTGCGCGCCAAGCCGATCACCTCATTCAATGTGCTGTAGCTCGCGATGAAGTCCGCGCCATCCACTTTGCGCACCTCGAGTCCGGGGAAGCCTTTGGCGTATTCGCTCGCATCGGCCACGCGAATTTCATCGGCACTGGCGCTGATGTCCCATTCATTGTCCTGCACCAGGTAGATGATGGGCAGCTTCTTCAGCACGGCCATCTGGAAGGCTTCGGCCACTTCGCCTTCGGTGATTGCGGCATCACCGATGGAGCACACCACGATGGGCGCATCGGTATCCTTCGATCCGTTGTAATCGTGCGCGATGCCTGCTTGCTCCTTGTACCACAGGCCCATGGCGATGCCCGTGGTGGGAATGGCCTGCATGCCGGTGGCGCTGCTCTGGTGCGGGATGCGCGGCATGCCTTCGCGCCGCAAGCTGGGGTGCCCGTAGTAGGTGCGGCCTCCGCTGAAGGGGTCGTCGCGCTTGCCGAGCAATTGCAGCATCAATTCCCAAGGCTCAATGCCGATGCCCAAGAGGATGCTGTCGTCGCGGTAATAGGGCGCCACGAAATCCTGTGCTTTCAGCTGCATGCCCAGCGCGAGCTGGATGGCCTCGTGGCCGCGGCTGGTGGCATGTACGTACTTGCTCGTGAGCTTGAAGTGCTCCTCGTACAGCTCGGTCATGGCCTTGGCCGTACACATCAGGTCCCACGCGCGCAGCAGGGTATCCTGGTCGGGCGCGAGGCCGGGCTTCGAGAGTTTCCCCGCTTGGGCGGGACCTTGCGGCTTGCTGGCGGTGAATGCCATGGTGTTGCGTGAGCGGCTAAGGTAGCGGATGGTCCTTCGCACGATTCGGAGTCAATGACAATGGCCGATCCAGATGTCAGCGGCCCTGTTTCGGTTGGTCCACGCAAACCGATTTCGGTTTCGCTGGAAGGCTACAACCGACATGCCCCTAACGAAGGTTAGTCCTTCTGAGCAGAGCATGCCCTCTAGTTTTGGCCTTGGCGCGCAAACGGTTGTTGAATGCCGCCATCTTCCGCATGAACCACTCGTATCCTACCAGAGCAAGGACTTGCTTCTTGCTTGCTCTTCTTGTTTGGATATCCACTGAATCGAACGGCCAGGATAACCTGAGCGCACAGGTCGATTCGTTGCGTACCGAGCTCCGTACAGGGAAGGAGGACACCAATAAGGTCATTGTTCTCAATATGCTCAGCGAGAAGGCCGGCTGGAAAGCGGGCAAGCACGATAGCGCCATCGTATTCGCCGGGCAAGCCCAGGAGCTCGCCGAGAAACTGCGATATGATCGCGGGCAAGCACAAGCGCTCAGCAATAGTGGCTTGGCCCATTTCCAGTTGGGCGATCTGGAAGCGGCCATGGAGGCGCATCGCGCGGCTTTGGAGATCAGGGAGCGAATGGGCGACAAGGCGGCCATGGGCCTGTCCAATGGCAACATCGGCCATGTGTATAAGAGCCTTGGCGACTATGCGCAGGCCGTGCGGCATTACAGGCTTGGGGTAGAACTGGCCGAGGCCGCAGGCGAAAAGCAAGCGGCGGGCAATTGGCACAATCACATCGGCAGCGTGCATCTCGCGCAGGGCGATTACCCCTTGGCGATGGAGAGCAACTTGGAGGCACTGCGCATTCAGGAGGCCAGCAGCGATAGCACGGGCATGACATACTCGTTCAACAACATCGCCTCGATCCATCTCAGGCAGAAAGCCTTCGATGAAGCGCTCTTGAACAGCAACAAGGCCTTGGACATTATGAAGCGAATGGGTGACAGCAGGGGCTTGGCGAATTCGCACAACAAGCTCGGGAACATCTATAGCGCCATGGGGAAGTACGACGAGGCACGAACGAACTATGAGGCAGCGCTTGCGCTCTACGAAGCACAGGGCAACCCGAAGCTCATCGCCTCAGGCCACGGCAACATCGGTGTCGTTCATTACCAGGAAGGGAATCTTCAAGAAGCGCTGAAGAGCCAGACCCGCGCATTGGAGATCTTCGAGCGCATCGGTGACCAGCAAGGCTTAGCGAACACCTATGCCAACATCGGCAGCATCCATCTCGACATGGGCAAGC
This sequence comes from Flavobacteriales bacterium, assembly GCA_016713865.1. Taxonomy (GTDB): domain Bacteria; phylum Bacteroidota; class Bacteroidia; order Flavobacteriales_F; family PHOS-HE28; genus PHOS-HE28. The sequence continues at coordinate 15,287 of JADJOG010000053.1, forward strand.
CCGCTGCAGCGGCGAAGTGGTATAACGATGGGCTTGCGATGGCTGAGAAGATCGGTAGTCATTACGCGGCGATGCAGTTGTGCAAGGGATTGATGGATGCGTACACGGACCTCGGGGATTACAAGTCCGCATTGGAGAGCCATCAGCGGCACATCGCCTACCGCGACAGCTTGTTCAATGAGGACAACGCGCGGAAGCTCACCCGGCTGGAGATGCAATATGGCTTCGATAAGAAGGAGGCCGAAGCACAGGCGGAGCAAGAGAAGAAGGATGCCTTGGCGCAGCAGGAGCTACGCCGTCAGAAGCTCGTGCGCAACGGTTTCATCGGCGGTTTCGTGCTGGTCGCCTTGTTCGCAGGCGTCTTCCTCAAGCAGCGCAACCGCATCAGCAAAGAGAAGCAGCGCAGCGAGGAGTTGTTGCTGAACATCCTGCCCGAAGAGGTTGCCGAAGAGCTGAAAGCCACGGGCGAGGCTGAAGCCAAGCAGATCGATCAGGCCACGGTGCTCTTCACCGACTTCAAAGGCTTCACCGCCATGAGCGAGCAGCTCAGTCCGAAGGAATTGGTGCGCGACCTGCACGAGTGCTTCAGCGCCTTCGATCGCATCTGCGAGAGCCATGGATTGGAGAAGATCAAGACCATCGGCGATGCCTATATGGCGGCTGGTGGCCTGCCCACGCCCAATGCCACGCATGCAAATGATGTGATCGAGGCTGCGCTTGATATGCGCGACTTCATCGCCGAAGGCAAGGCAAGGAAACTGGCGCAAGGCGCAGCCTACTTCGAGATCCGTATCGGAGTGCACACCGGGCCGGTGGTGGCAGGCATCGTGGGCGTGAAGAAGTTCCAGTACGACATCTGGGGCGATACCGTGAACACGGCCAGCCGCATGGAGAGCAGCGGCGAGGTGGGGCAGGTGAACATCAGCGAGGCGACGTATTCGCTGGTTCGTGAACAGGCTGGAAGCCTGTTCGACTTTACCCCCCGCGGCTTCGTGAAGGCCAAAGGCAAGGGCGAGATGCAGATGTTCTTCGTGGAGCGGGCATCATCGCACGGTTGAGGTGCCCGCCGATCCATTGCGATCGTGATCAACGGGACCTGAGCATGGTGAGCGGTAGCGCCAATCTCGAACGCCGAATCACCTTTGTCCGGATTCAACAACTCCCATGAACCGCCAAGCCCACGAGCTCGATCACCGCATCGTCGGTGACGATATGCAATGCGTCGAGATCACACTCGATCCCGGAGAGACCGTTGTTGCCGAAGCCGGCACCATGATGATGATGGATGAGGGCATCGCTATGCAGACCATCTTCGGCGATGGGCGCGGCCAGCCCCAGGGGTTCCTGGACAAGATGTTCAGCGCGGGCAAGCGCGTGCTCACCGGCGAGAGCCTCTTCATGACCACCTACACCAACCAGAGCCAAGTGCGGCGCACGGCCTGGTTCGCGGCAGCGTATCCGGGCAAGATCATGCCGCTCGACCTGCGCGATTACCACGGCAAGTTGATCTGCCAGAAGGATAGCTTCCTCTGCGCGGCCAAGGGCGTGAGCATCGGCATCGCCTTCCAGAAACGTTTGGGCGCTGGCCTTTTCGGCGGTGAAGGCTTCATCATGCAGAAGCTCGAGGGCGATGGTCAGGTGTACATCCACGCCGGCGGCACCACGGTTCAACGTGACCTTGCCCCCGGTGAGACCCTGCGCGTTGATACCGGCTGTCTCGTGGCCATGACTCAGACCATCGACTACGACATCCAATTCGTGGGCGGCATCAAGAACACGCTTTTCGGTGGCGAAGGATTGTTCTTCGCGCAGCTGCGCGGCCCCGGTCATGTCTGGATCCAATCGCTGCCCTTCAGCAGGCTTGCTGATAACATCATTGCCGCTGCGCCGCGCGCCGGGGGCAAGGGCAAGGAGGAGGGCAGCTTGCTCGGTGGCCTTGGCCGCTTGCTCGACGGAGACAATTGATCAGCGCACCGTTCAGGCTCCGCGCTGTTCACCTCGCTTATCCATGCCTTGCAGCATGCCCTGCACAATGGATACGATCAGGCTGAAGCCGAGCGCCCACCAGAAACGCGGCGCTTCGATGGTGAATCCGGGCACGAGGCTGTCTGCGAGCATGACCAGCGCCGCGTTGATCACCAGCAGGAAGAGCCCAAGGCTCACCAATGTGATGGGAAGCGTGAAGAGGATCAGCAACGGCTTCAGGAAGGAGTTGAGCAAGGCGAGAACGGTAGCGGTAAGCACTGCGGTTAGGACGCCATCCAGGGTATCCATATCGCCCAGCGAGACGCCGCGGAGCAGGAGGTCGGCGATCAGCACGGCAATGGTGCCAAGCAGCAGGCGAGCAAGGGTCTTCATGCGGTGAAAGTAGGAAAGGGCCCGAAGGCCCCTTCCATCTTCAGCGGCCTTGCCGAACTCACTCTTTCACCAGCTTGCTCGTCGCGGTGCGGCCGCCTTGGGTGATCACCAGGAAATAGCTTCCGCTTGCTTGGTCGCTCAGGTCCAAGGTGCGCTCATATCGGCCCTTGAATCCAACGATGCGCTCTTGGTATACGCGTTCTCCTTTCGTGTCGTGCACATCAACCGCGAGATCCCCGCGATCGGGCAGTTCGAATTGAAGGCGGAAGAAGCCGTTGCTCGGATTCGGGAACGCGCGCAGGTCGTCCAGCTTCAGCTCATTGTCAATCTCAACGCCCTTCTTGCGCAGCAGGGCTTTCTCATCGTCGCTCAGGTTGCGCGCTTGCACATGAATGCGCACTTCGCGCCGCAGGTCCGTGCCCATGTCGCGGCGCAATTGGTCCATCTCGCGCCTGAGCTGATCCATTTCGCGACGGAACGCATCACGGGACTCGGGGTCGAATCCTTCCATTCGGAAGCCGTGCGTGCCATCGGTTCCATTCCATCGGAAGTGCCGGCGCCGCTCGCCCAGTTTGCCGTTCAGGGCCATGGATTCCCCTTCGCGACTGGCTCCGATCCTCACTTCGTCTCCAGGCTTCATGCTGCGGATCCGCTCAGCCAGCGCGTCGAAATCCTCCATCGCATCACCATTGATGGATAAGATGCGGTCACCTGCTTGCAGGCCCATCTGCTCCGCAGCGCTACCTCCTTCCACACTCTGGATCAGCACTCCGCGACCTTGATCCTCTTCGTCTTTCGGCGTGATTCCGAGGAACGCCGAGCTCTCTTTCTGCCAGGTATCGGTTTCCCCGAGAATCTCCATTTCCTTCATATCGTCCGGATCGAAACTGAAGGCGAACGCGCTTCCTTTCCGTTCGCCCAAGGCAATCTTGCCTTTCATGCCCTTTCCACCGCGCATCCATTCGACCTTCACCATATCGCCGGGCTGGTGCGCTTTGGATCAGTTCGGCCAGATGCGCTGGTCCCTTCACCTCAGCATCGTCGATTTCAATGATGATGTCGCCATGCACCAGACCGAGCGCTGCGGCCGGGCTTTCCGATGAGACTTCGGTGACAAGCGCGCCGGATCTCGCTTTCGACCCTTCCTTGTCCGCATTAGCAAGGTTGCGCGTGCTCACACCTAGATAAGCCTTAGGCTCACAGGAGAAAAGCTCAGGCGACATGGGTGGCATTGGCGGCATGGGTGCCATGCGCAGATGCGCGCCGGTCTCATCTCCCTCGCCGAATCCGCGGATGTCGATCGTGAGATCGCGCTCTCCTTCACCAAGCTTCAGTTGGCCGATCACGCCGAGTTCGCGCAGCGCCTCTTGGATCCTTGCCTCATCGGCGAAATCAAGCTCCTTGGTAACGCGTTTGGTTTCGCCGTTCTCCTTGGTCACTACCTCGATGCGGACCTTGCGATCAGGGGCAGGCGCCTGGGGCTCCTGTTGCATCCCCATAACGGCTGCCAGAGGGACGAAAAGGAAGGGTGCGATCATGGCTGTAGGTGTTTGGTGCGCCAAACTATCCGCGATGGAACCGCCGCTTTGTTAATCGGATTGAAAGAACGTTAACCGCCGGGACCGGTGGTGCGAAGCGTGATGAACAGCTACTCTCCGGTGAACCGGTCCAACTCGCGCCGTTCCCGTTTGGTAGGGCGGCCCTCGCCATCGGCGCGATGCTGCGCTTTGGCCATTTGCGACAGTTGAAGGCGCTCGAGGTCGGCGAACGCGGTGGTTTCCTCCATGAGCCCGGGCACGAGCTTGGCGCTCACGCGCGACGCGGGCAGCGCCAGCACTCTCCAACTGCGCCAAATCGGGGCGATCCGTATGGCGATGATGTCGCCGGGCTTGAGTTCGGCTGATGGTTTGGCGATGCGACCATTCACCTGCGCTTGTTCGCGACGAACGGCATCGGCGGCGATGCTGCGTGTCTTGAACAGCCGCACGCACCAGAGGAACTTGTCGATCCGCATGGGCTAAAGGAAGGGTGCTTCAAAATGAAAAGCGCCCTTTCGGACGCTTTCCTCAGTGACCCCGGAGGGATTCGAACCCCCAACCAACAGAACCGGAATCTGTCATTCTATCCAATTGAACTACGGGGCCAATGGGGCGGCGAATATAGGCCTGGCCGCTGAGGCGATCGGGCTATTGCTCAACGCGCTCAACGCTGCGCACGCCGCGCACGCGCTTGAGCTTCTCGATCAGGGCGTTGAGGTGGTCGGTGTCGTGCACGAAGGCCATCACCTTGCCTTCGAAGATGCCGTCATGGCTCTCGAAGCTGATGGCCCGCATGTTCACGTTGTGCTCGTGGCTGATGATGGTGGTGATCTTGTTCACCAGTCCCACATCGTCGATGCCGCTGAACTTGATGCCGGCGAGGAACTCCAGGTCGTCCTTGCCCTTCCAGCGCGCCTTCACGATGCGGTAGGCGAAATTGCTCATGAGCTGCACGGCGTTAGGGCAGCTCACGCGATGGATCTTGATGCCTTCGCCGACCGTGATGAATCCGAACACATCATCGCCGGCGATGGGGTTGCAGCACTTGCTCAGCTGGTAGTCGATCTTCTGCAGGTCGTCTCCGATGAGCAGCGCGCCGGGCGTGGCGCCGCGGATCTCGGCCACCACCTCCTCCAAGCTCCGTTCTTCGGCTTTGGGCTCGGCTTTGGGCAGCACCAGCTTGCCAGCGCGGATCTGAACGCCCTCGATCTTCTTGGGATCGTGCTTCCCGCGCGCCACCTGATAGTAGAGATCCATGGCGCTGCGGGCGCGGAAGTGCGCGATGAGCATATCGATGCTGTGGCCATCGGCCTTGGCGCCCCATTGCCTTAGCACCTGGGCCACTTGGTCTCGACCCACCACTGCGAGCTTCTTCTTCTGCTCGCGCAGGCTCTGCTTGATCTTGTGGCGCGCCTTCGCGGTCTTCACATAACCCAGCCAATCGTCCTTGGGCTGCTGCTTCTTGCTGGTGATGATCTCGATCTGGTCGCCGCCCTTGAGCGGGTGGCTCAGCGGCACCAGCTTGTGGTTCACCTTGGCGCCGATGCACTGGCGACCGATCTGGGTGTGGATGTCGAAGGCGAAGTCCAATGCCGTTGCTCCGGCGGGCAGGTTGCGCATCTCGCCCTTCGGGGTGAAGACCACCATTTCATCGCTGAAGAGATTCAGCTTGAAGTCGTTCACGAAGTCGATGGCGTCCGTGGTCGGATCATCGAGCACCTCGCGGATGCGATTGAGCCAGGCATCGAGCGCTCCGGCATGATCCTGCTCATCCTTGTACCGGTAGTGGGCGGCCAATCCCATCTCGGCCACTTCATCCATGCGGCGGCTGCGGATCTGCACTTCCACCCAGCGGCCACCTGGGCTCATCACGGTGGTGTGCAGGCTCTCGTAACCGTTGGCCTTGGGCGTGCTGATCCAGTCGCGCAGCCGGTCGGGATTGGGCTGATAGTAGTCGGTGACGATGCTGTACACCTTCCAGCAGTCTGCTTTCTCCAGCTCCTGCTTGGTGTCGATGATGATGCGGATGGCGAACACATCGTACACCTCCTCGAAGCTCACGTTCTTCTTCAGCATCTTGTTGTAGATGCTGTGCACGCTCTTGGGGCGGCCCTTGATCTCGAAACTGAAGGCTTCGCGGTCGAGCGCGCGCTTGATCGGCACGGTGAAGCTGTTGATGAAGCGGCGCCGCACGGCTTCGCCTTTCTTCAGCCTCTGGCTGATGTCCTCGTACACCTCGGGCTCTTTGAATTTCAGCGAGAGGTCCTCCAACTCGCTCTTGATGGAGTAGAGGCCGAGGCGATGGGCGAGGGGCGCGTAGAGGTAGAGGGTCTCGCTGGCGATCTTCAGCTGCTTGTCGCGCGATTGATGATCGAGCGTGCGCATGTTGTGCAGCCGGTCGGCGAGCTTCACAAGTATCACGCGGACGTCCTGTGCGAGGGTGAGCAGCACCTTCCGGAAATTCTCGGCCTGGATGCTGTCCGTAGCGAATTGAAGCCCGCTGATCTTGGTGAGTCCGTCGATGATCGTGGCCACCGTGGGGCCGAAGACGTCCTTCACGTCATCGAGCGTGAGGTCGGTGTCCTCTACCGTGTCGTGCAGCAGCGCGGCCACCACGCTGGTGGTGCCCAAGCCGATCTCCTCGGCGCAGATGCGGGCCACGGCGATCGGATGGTAGATGTAGGGCTCCCCGCTCTTGCGCCGCTGCTCCTTGTGCGCCTCCACCGCGATGTTGAAGGCCTTGCGGATCATGCGCGTGTCCTCCGGTGCGCTCGCCCTTGATCGCGCGCAGCAGGGTGCGGTAACGGCGCAGGATCTCGGCGCGCTCGGCAGCGTGGTCGATCACGTGAGCCGGTTCGCTCTTCGCGGTTCCTGTCGGTGGATCCAGGGGCGCTCATGGCTTCGAAATTAGGCGGCTTCGAAGGGCAGTGCAGGAAGAACCGTGCTTTGCACCTCTCCGAATCCGATCCGGATCCCGACCTTCTCGCAATAGCCGCGCATGATCACCGTGTCGCCATCCTCAATGAACTTGCGCTCTGAGCCATCGTTCAGCTTCACGGGCTTGGTGCCTTTCCACGACAGTTCCAGCATGCTGCCGAAGCTGTCAGGCGCATCGCCGCTGATGGTGCCGCTGGCCATGAGATCGCCGGCGCGCACGTTGCAGCCATTCACCGTGTGGTGCGCCAGCTGCTGGGCCATGTTCCAATAGAGGTGCTTGAAATTGCTGCGGCAGATCACTGTCTCGTTTCCGCCTGCGGTCAAGATGGCCACCTCGAGGGCGATGTCGTAGTGCTTCATTCCATCGTACTGCAAGTAGGGCAGCACTGCGGGCTCTTGCACTGGTCCTGCCACGCGGAAAGGCTCCAATGCATCGAGCGTGACCACCCAAGGCGAGATGGATGACGCGAAATTCATCCCGAGGAAGGGACCGAGCGGCACGTATTCCCACGCTTGCAGGTCGCGCGCGCTCCAATCGTTGAAAAGCGACAAGCCGAAGATGCGATCCTCCGCTTCCGCCGTGCTGATGCGCTGGCCGAGCGGCTTGCCTTCGTAGGTGAAGAAGCCCACTTCCAGTTCGAAGTCCAACTGGCGCGATGGGCCGAACACGGGCGCGGCATCGGGGCTGGGCTTGTACTGCCCGCACGGGCGATGGATGCTCTCTCCGCTCGGGATGATGCTGCTGGCACGGCCGTGATAGCCCACCGGCAGGTGCAGCCAATTCGGGAGCAGCGCGTTCGCGGGATCACGGAACATGCAGCCCACATTGTAGGCGTGCTGGCGGCTGCTGTAGAAATCGGTGTAGTCGCCGATGGCGCACGGCACATGCATCACGGCCTCATTGACCGGGAGCATCACCGAAGGGTGCAGCGCGGCATTGTCGCGCAGTTCAGGATTGTTCGTGTCGAAGAGCTCGATGAGGCGGTCGCGCAACTTCTTGACCGGCCCGCGGCCTTCCTTCAAGAGCCTATTCAATCTGGTCTCCATCAGAACCGCTCGCGGGATTCCGGTGGATGACAGCAGGTCGCACTCGGCGAGCATGAAGATGTCAATGATCGTATCGCCCAGCCGTGTGCCTATGCGCATGGGCCTGCCGGGCGCGGAGAAGACGCCGAGCGGGATGTTCTGGATCGGGAAATCGCTGTTCGCGGGACAAGGAAGCCATGAGCGGACAACATGAGCATTCGGATTCACGGACATGCTGCAAAGGTGCATTGTGGCGGCGTTCACCAACTTCACCGCGGTGGAAACTCGTTGGAAGCGCATCCTTATCGGTGTCGTGCTCGCGCACACGCTCCTTATCGCGTTCTACACCTTTCCGCATCAACTCGTGCCCGAGCGCCTGCGCATCATCGGCCAGTTCTATGCGCGCCCGCTATTCCACCAGCAATGGCGGCTCTTCGCGCCGGACCCGCCGTTGTGCGATTGCAAGGTGGAGGTGAAGGTCGGAGAGGAGGGGTGGCGTTCCTCTTCGGCAAGGCGATGGATATCTCGACCGCCGCATGGCTCAATCGATTGCGCGCCACATGCAACGCCCGGTTGCTGAAGGCGCACGGCCCGATCAGCCCACATTACGAGCCTTGAGTGCCATGGTGCGCGACATCAGTCGGGAGCAGGCGAACCTTCGATTTCGCTTGGTGGAGCGATGCGCCATTGATGCAGCAGATCCGGTTAAGCGTGAAGAACGCATCACGGAGATCGCGGTGCCATGAATCACACTATGGCCGCTCGCTTCTTCCAACGTGCAGCCCCTCTCTGGTTGCTGGGCTTCATGATCTCGGCCCTGCCGAGCGCGGAGCGGTTGTGGGATCTTCCAGTGTCGCCGGTTTGGGTGCCCCCGGGGCCAATCAGCTACGTGACCCATGCCTTGTGCGGCCAGGTGCCCGGATTCTTCGCGATGCTCACGGCTGCCGTGATTCTGATGGTTGCGGCATGGCAGCTTTTCGCAGGCGCCCGATGGTGGGCTTGGGCCATTATCTGGCTGGCGTATGTGAACCTTATGAACCGCGCATGGATGGCGGGCAGCGGAGGCCAGCAACTCATGGCCAATGTGCTCTTCTGGTCCATCTTCCTGGCCATGCGGTCGGAGCGCGCGCAATTCCTCGGCCTTTGGGCCATCCGATTGCAATTGCTGTTGGCCTACTTGGCCACGGGGCTGCACAAGCTCACCGGCACGCATTGGCTCGATGGCACGGCGATGGGCATCGCCGCCAGCGATCAGGCCTTCGGACCAGCATGGCTCGCATCGGCGCCGGGCCTTTCGAGCATCATCACCTGGTGCGTGCTGCTGTTCCAATTGAGCTTCCCCATCGCCATCTGGTTCCGCCAGCTGCGGCTGCCGTGGATGCTCTTCGGCATCGCCTTCCATTTGGGCACTGCCATCTGGATGGACATCCCGGAGATGGGGCTGGCCTTCGTGGCGTGCTACGCCTTTTGGTTTGGGGAGGGCTTACTCTCGTGTGGTCAATCAAAGACGCATAAAACCAATCAGCCTCTGCAGCGAGCTCCTCCATGATATCAGCAGCGGGCGCGGCGCGTTTGGCAGGGGGCTGCACTGAAGGCATTCGCAATCGGACGCCACGAATCGACAGGTCTTGAGGTTTGGATAGCCGCTAACGGTCGCTACGGTTGTAACTGACAGTCAAGTGGCGCAAATGGTCCACTTGGCGCTCGACCACTTGCGTTACTGCGTAGTCCGGATGCTCAGCCTCCAAGAGCACGGCGTCGAACAGAGACCCTCTTACGACAACTGTTTCACCGAAGGCTTCGCGCAGGAACGGGAGCCTCGCGTCAGCAAAGGAATCGCGGAAGAGCACGATTCGGCCTTGCCGACGCGGATTCCTGAAGCGGATGATCTCGATCCGGTCTCCATTCGCCCATTTGATCGTTGTATCGGCTGGCTGCGCCCCGAGCTCGAATAATGGACGTGCATCGGGCACCGTTTCCGTTTCAGCAATACCCAAGAGCCGTGTAAGGTCGCCATCGCTCACCATGGTGCTATCCCACTGGAAACTATCAGGCCCGAAAGACCGAATCAGCAGGGAATCCAAGCCGAGACCTTGCATCAAGGCGCAGAACCCCCAATAGGCCCCTAAGCTGTTCCAATGCGAGTCGGTGCGGCGATACGTGCGTGGCGGGAAATCGCGGTGGGCGCGCTCCAGCGCATTCAGGTCCAGGACCGGTTGCGCCCCGGCATGTAATGCAGCTATGAGGCTGAAGTTGCTCGGTGCATCGCGCCGGGCGTAGGGAAGCGCCTCAGGCATGATGCTCTGCTTGTCGCGCACCACGGCTACATGAAATGCAATGCCACGAGCAGCGCACCACGCCTGCGCGGCCTCGATGCGGTTGTCGATTGCAGCGAGCTCATGGGCGCTCATGACCTTGCGCCCTGAGCTTTCCATGACCAGGTCTCCGTATGAATCGCCAAGGAAATACCAGCCTTGTTCAGTCCAATAAACCCGTTCCTGGATCGGATTGCTATCGAAGATCCTTCGGCGCATGGCATGATGCTGTTCGAGCAGCTTGCCCCGCAAGGGGAAACGGTCACTGAAAAACGAATCGAAGGACTCGGCGAACCGTTTGAGGCCGCTGAGTGCGGCGTTGGCCCGGCTCCTGCCAGAAGCTGTTTCGCGATGGAACGCGTCCGATAGGTCGAGCCATTCGGCCAGCTTCCGGTTCTCGTCGGCGGGTTCCTTGCTCCGTGCCACGGGCCAAAGCAGCAAAGGCATGGCGAGGATGAGCCCGCAAAGGGTCAGGAAGGTGATTCGCAGCGTGCGTATGGTCATCAGAACCTGAAGTAAATGAAGGGATTGTAGGTTCCAGCTGCGATATAGCTCAGAGAAAGCAAGAGCAGGAGGACGAGGCCAGAGTAGCGCAGCGCTTGCCCGCTTGCGCGCGCGCTTGCATCGGGACTTAGGCGGCTTCTTAGTCCTTGGGCCAAAGGCATGCACAGGACCACCCCAAGGAGGAGCATCGTGATGGCATGGGCATCGAAAAGGAACCAGCTCAATTGACTACTCGTGGCGGCATCACCCAACCGCGGTATCGCCATACCGCTGAGATAGGCCATCGCATGCGAGAGGTCATCGGCCCGGAAAAGCACCCAGCCAACGATTACCACGAGCAGGGTATAAAGGCGCACGAGCGGGCTGCTGGCCCGGGCTATCCGATCGCCGAAACGCCCACGCTCCAAAACGAGGAAGCACCCGTGGTAAAGGCCCCATGCCACGAAGCTCCAACTCGCGCCGTGCCAGAGACCAGTGGCGAAGAAGACGATGAACAGGTTGGCCACGATGCGTGCGGGCGATGCCCGATTGCCTCCGAGCGGGATGTAGAGGCAATCGCGGAACCAAGTGGACAAGGAGATGTGCCAGCGTCTCCAGAAATCCTTGATGCCTCGAGCTGCATAGGGGTGATTGAAATTCTCCAGGAACTCGAAGCCGAGTATGCGGCCCAGCCCTATGGCCATATCGGAATAGGCCGAGAAGTCGAGGTACAGTTGCAGGGAATAGGCCAGCGCGCCGGCCCATAGGAGCGGTGTGGAGAGCTCGTGCACCGGCGCGCTGAAGATGGGGTCGGCAACGGCGGCGCAGGAATTGGCCACCACCGTCTTCTTGAACAAGCCGATCACGAAGCGGCTGGCTCCTGTTACTGCTCTTTCCAACGATGCGTGGCGTTCGGCGAGCTGCCGTCGCACATCCACGTAGCGCACAATGGGACCAGCGATGAGTTGAGGAAAGAGCGCGACATAAGTCGCGTAGTCGATGAAGCTGCGGTTCGCAGCGGTTTGCCCGCGATGCACGTCAATCACATAGGAAAGGCACTGAAAAGTGTAGAAGCTGATGCCGATCGGGAGCGCGACCTTTCCGGCTTGCATGAAGGTTTCGGCGTCGGCACCGATCAGGTCCGCGATATGGATCAAATTGTCCACGGCGAAGTTGAAATACTTGAAGTACAGCAGCGCCGCTAGGCTCGATAGCACGCCGAGTCCAAGGCCGGTCTTGCGCCAGCCACTCTCAATCAGCCGGGCCGCGAAAAAGGTGGTCGCTATTGTGCCCAACATCAGCATGAGCACATGGCCCTCGCCCCATGCATAGAAGAAGAGGCTGGTGATCAGTAGCCAGCTATTCCTGAGGGGCGGGGCAACAAGTAATGCACGCCCACAACCACCGGAAGGAAGAGGAAGAGGAAGACCGGACTGGTGAAGAGCATGTGCCAGGAGCGTGGTGTTAACCCTGTCGGCCCGAATGCTGCTCAAGGCATGAGCAACGCTGCTACGTGCGCGGTGAGCAGGGTCGTCGAATCAAATTGGTCCACCGTGCTGGTATTCATGAAGCGGTTGCTGCTGCGCCAGTCGCAGTCCAACCGTATGCAAATGCGGATGTGCCTGCCGAGCGCGGAGAAATCGCCGAATGGGATGTTCGGGGTCGGGGAATCTCCGCCAGAAGGACAAGGAAGCCATGAGCGGATGGCAGGGGCATGAGCATTAACGGACATGCTGCAAAGGTGCATTGCGGCCGCGATCACCAACTTCACTCCGATGGAAACTCAGTGGAAGTGGATATTGACCGTCATCGCGCTCATGCACGTGCTGCTGCTCGCGCTCTGCACCTTCCCGCTGCTACTCGTTCTTGCGCATCATAGGCCAGCGCGCATGGCTTTGGACTGCATTGGTTCACCAGCGTGTTGGTTCGATTGCACGGTAATGGGCATTGCTTTCCATTTAGGCACTGCCATCTGGATGGACATCCCGGAGATGGGGCTGGCCTTCGTGGCGTGCCATGCCATTTGGCTCGACGATGAACCAACCGATCGCCTGCTGCGATCCACGCGGATCCGCACGCGTGCTTCAGTCTTTCGCTGAGCGCTGCTTGAACAAGCGGAATTGCCCGCCTACCACGATGTTGTGCTGCACGAACCAGAATCGCTGGCTGCAGTGATCCTCATCGCGGCCTGTTGTGAGCACGCGTGGCAGATCGATCATGCCGGCACGGAGCGTATTGCGTAAGAAGAAATGCCTCAGGAAGCTGAGGTGAAGTCCCAATTGCGCTCCAATGCCATATCCCGCCACGTTGAAACGGTTGTTCAGGCCCTCACCGAAGAGGCGCACATCACTCCGTGGGATTACCGGACCGGCGTGAAGGCCTTCATAGAGCGAAAGCCGTGCGCGGTCCCTCACGTCGCGCCACAAGAGGTCCCAATGATCCGCATCGAGGCTCAGCAGGTTCAAGCCATCGGTATGCTCGAATTGCAGGAAGTCCGCGGCCAGTGCCACGTCGCGCGAGCCTTCGTTGGTCGTGTACTGCATGCTGCGGCTGCTATTCACATAACCATCCATGCGAACGGTCTGGTCCGCGCGAACCACGTATTTCATGTGATCCATGCCCAACGACAGGCTCCAGCGTTCATTCAGGCGATAGCCCAAGCGGTAGTTGTACTGCGGGATCCAAACGCTCGTAGGACCGAAGTAGGTCGATGCATCGAAACGGGAAGGCCTGTCCGTGGCGGTCACATGGCGCAGCGTGAAGTCGTAACCGTCGCCGCTGAAATCGATGTCGCTCCAGCTGAACCATGCGCGGTTGTAGCCCCAATAAGCGAAGAAGCTGCCTTTCGCATCCTGGGCATTGGCATGCGATGCCAGCATGAAGCCGGCCCAAAGCATCGTTCGGCGCATCACTAGCTCGCAACAACCCATTTGCAGAGCGGCTTCAGGCGCATCATGCTTCCCACTTCGGATTTCATGCGGTCCATTTCGCGCCGATCACTCTTCTCGCGGAGCACGGATCAAGGCTTGAGCAGCTCGGCCACGTATGCGGTGGGTCGTGTCGGCGAATCCACGTGGTCAACCATGCTGGTGTTCATGTATCGGTTGATGCGTCGCCAAGCTTCGCCCATCCTCGCCTTGGAAGAGAAGAAGTCTACCCACACGGTTGCGAATGATACCGGAATGGTCGCGTTGGGTGTTAAGATGCAGGTAAGGCCCCGCGACCGCGCGTAATCCTCCAGTTCCTCGGTGCGCGGGAGTATGCAATCCAGGTGCTCCTGTGCCCAAGGAGCGCCGGTGATATCCAGGATCAGCTGCAGTCGCTCCACCTCATTGGTCCCTTCAACATGGAAGGGGTTGAGCAGGATCAATCCCTTTCGTGCCCGCTTCAGCAGGCTGTCGAGGAAGACGCCGCGATCGTTCACAGGTATATGCTCCAGCACGTGGCATGAAACCACCCAATCGAAGCTGCCCTCGGCGAATGGCAGGGCCTCACCGGCGATGCCATTCACCAGCGGCTCGGCTAGGCAGTAATCGTGCTCAGGGATGTACCGGGCCAGCTCGCCTTCGGCGCCACCGACATCGAGCACTGATTGGCGTTGCTGCCCGGTGCGCTTGCGAATCGCCTTCGCGAGCGAGTAGAGTCGGTAGTACCGGTTGTGGCTCGTTTCAAGAAGGTCGGGCAGGTGTGGCTGAATCTCGGCGAGCAGGGCTTCGGTCTCCTTGGTGGCGCCGCCCAGGCACTCCGCTGAGCGTGCCGCGCTGTATGCCTTGGTGTATTGGCCATGCTGCATGAACCATCGCGCATTGCCCAGATGTTGAGCGGCATCCAGCGGTTTCTGCCGGATGGTCTCGAGCCATGGATTCACTGGCTTGGGTGCGGCTGCTGCCCGTGGGGCCGACGCCGAGGGACTCAGGCGGCTGAGCTTGAGTCCAACAGGTCGTAGCGCGCGATTGATCAAGGAAGCGAACATGTGGTCGGGTGTATTGCTGTGCTGTGCATTGAATTGAATGGCGGATCTGGCGCATCACTAGCTCGCAACCGCCCAACCGTACAGCGGCTTCAGGCGCATCATGCCGCCTACGTAGAATTTCACTCTGTCCAATTAGCCTTGATAAGCCCTTGCTGCGCAACGCAGTGTCGATGAGCTCGACGATCTTCCGGCAGTCGGTCTCGTTCAATCCACGCGTGGGTGATCGCTGCGGTGCCGATCCGGATGCCGCTGGTAACGAAGGGGCTCTTGTCGTCGAAGGGCACCATGTTCTTGTTCACCGTGATGTGCGCCTGGCCCAGAAGGCCCTCGGCTTCTTTGCCGGTGATGCCTTTGTTGCGCAGGTCGATCAGCATGCAATGGTTGTCCGTGCCGCCGCTCACGATCTCGTAGCCCTTGGCCACGAAAGCGTCGGCCATGGCTGCGGCATTGGCGATCACTTGTTTGCCATACACCGCGAAATCCGGCGAGAGTGCTTCCTGGAAAGCCACTGCTTTGGCGGCGATCACATGTTCCAGCGGCCCACCTTGCGTGCCGGGGAAAACGGCCCCATCGACCACGGCGCTCATCATGCGGGTTTCGCCTTTCGGGGTTTTCAGGCCCCACGGATTCTCGAAGTCGCGGCCCATCATGATCAGGCCGCCACGCGGTCCACGCAAGGTCTTGTGGGTGGTGGTGGTCACCACATGGCAATGGGGCAGGGGTCGTTCAGCAATTTGCCTGCATCAGTCCGGCCGGGTGACTGACGTCGGCCATGAGCAGGGCGCCCACCTCATCGGCGATCGCGCGGAATGCGCCATAGTCCCAATCGCGGCTATAGGCGCTGGCCCCGCAGATGATGAGCTTCGGTTTCTCGCGCAGCGCGGTCTCGCGAACCGTGTTCATGTCCACACGGCCGGTTTCCTTGCTCACGGCATAGAACACCGGACGGTAGAGCTTGCCGCTGAAGTTCACCGGGCTGCCGTGAGTGAGGTGCCCGCCATGGCTGAGGTCGAAGCCCAGGATGGTATCGCCAGGCTTCAGGCAGGCTAGCATCACGGCAGCGTTGGCTTGCGCGCCGCTGTGCGGCTGCACATTTGCCCAAGAGGCGCCGAAGAGCTTCTTCACCCGCTCGATGGCCAGGTTCTCCACCTCGTCGACGTATTCGCAGCCGCCGTAATAACGCTTGCCGGGAAGGCCTTCCGCGTATTTGTTGGTGAGCACGCTGCCGAGCGCTTCAAGCACCTGGTCGCTCACGTAATTCTCACTGGCGATGAGCTCGAGCCCAACGGTTTGCCGCCACCGCTCTTTGTCGATGAGGTCGAAGATGATCTGGTCGCGTTGCATGCTCGGTTGTGTTTGGTGGCCGGCCAAATGTATCAGTCGGCGCTAGGCCGAACGCTCAGGCTCAAGGCCCACAGGATCAGCACCGGTATGGGGTATTGGATGGCGTGGGCCAGTTGCACCGAAGCGGCGTGCATCCAACCATGATCTCCGGAAAGCAGATGCAAGCCCACCGAGAACACGGCGATCACCACGAAGATCGCGGTCACGATCGCAGTCAGCCTGCGCAGTGGCTGATGGATCCGGCACATTCCGATGGCAAGAGCGAGGTTCAGGGTCGCGAATGCCGCGCTGAGCACCCATTTCATCGTGCCAAGCTGATCTGCGCTGCATGGTTGCGCCCAATGCTGGAAGGCCGAATGGGCATAACTATAGGGTGTTCCGCGGATGAGATGGTCGATCTGGTAATTGAGATTCACGAAGAGGAACTCCCGCCCTAGGCCAAGCGCACCAGCGATGGCGAGCAGGCACAGGCTCAGGACGGTTCTCCGGTTCATGCCGCAGCGCGGATGGAGATCCGGCCAAATCGTCTGACCCACCAGGCCCAAAGCAGGAAGACCGCGCCATAGACCACCACATAGAAGGTGTAGTCGTGGTTGAAGTTGAGCCAATCGTAGTTGATGGTGACCACGATGCACAATGCTGCTACACGGATGGCATTCAGGAGGTGGATGATCACGATGCCGACAGGGATGAACCACGCCTTGTGGCCCCATGGCCCGGGGAATGAAAGGATGAAAATGGTGAAGACCGCGAAGAGCGGAACCCCATTGCAAGGGTCACCGATCCATAAGAGCGATCCACCTTGAACGCCAATGTACCGCTCCACCTCGCCACCCGGCTCAGGCAGTAATTCGTAGCCCATGGCCTGAAGCATGCCGCCAGCTAGGGCCACCAGTTGCTGGATCACAAGGCGATCAAGGCCACCCCATGGATGCACGACGGCGTTGTAGCCCCATTGCCAAACGAGGAAAAGGAGCAACCCGATGATCAGGAACCGAGCGAAGGGGTCCGCCCACAGGCGACCTAGCCGATGGGCGCCACTGGCCATGGAAAAGTCAATTGGCAGCTTTGGACCGGCGAAGCTTCAGAGCCTTATGGCCACCAAAGGCGAGACCAGCGGCTATCAAAGCACTGATGCCGCCATCAATCGGAATGCATGGTGGGGGCCAGCATGGTGGCGGGCCTCCTACCGGTTGGGCAAATACTTGAAACCCAAAGGGAGCAACCGCGCAGACGATGATCAGCAGGATTCGGAAAATCATGATGTTTCGAGGCCGGGTCATTCTGGGGTGGCCAAAAGTAGAGAAACAACGGAGATGAGGAAGCTGAATTTGAAAGTTCGACTAACAGGGTCTGTGGATAGCCCATTTTCCCCGGAATTGCAGAGCATCCCGCCCCCCTATATTCGCGGCCCGTTCGCCCAATGGCGGCGGTCTTTGGCAGCGCAGGTTCTTCTGCGTGAGCCATCCGGCCATGTCAGCGAATAAATCCCAGCAGCGCGGCAGCATCATCGATGCGAAGGACCTGCGCTATGCGCTGCGGATCATCTCGAAGAATTGGTACTTCGTGGCGGTGGCCCTTGTGCTATCAGCCGTGCTCTCGTACCTGTACAGCTATAAGCTCCCGGATATCTACGGGGCGCGCACCCAGATCCTCTTGAAGGACAGAGAGGTGTATGATTATCAGAGCCAGGTATACAAGAACATCGGCTATGTCGGCATCTACAACGACATCGTGAACCAGAAGCGCGTGCTCACCTCCTACGACATGGTGAACAACACGCTGAACAAGCTGGACTTCGATGTCTCCTATTATATCATCGGCCGCTTCAAGGTCACGCAGCAATATGGCACCATGCCTTTCGTAGTGGAGATGCAGCCCTTGGTGCCGGGCCTGTATGATCGGCCGATCGACCTGCATGTGATCGACTTCGATCGTTACGAGATCAGCTATGAGCGTGGTGGAGAGACCGTGAAGCGCCAGTTCAGGTTCAATCAGGAGGAAAGGGATCCGGAATACCTGCTCACCGTGCGCAGGCAGCCGTACCTGAATCCGCAGTCGGTGAAGGAGCTCACGGTGATCGATTACCAATTCGTGCGGCATAATCGCAGCCGTCTCGTGTCTCAGTACATGCGGGCCATGAAGGTGGTGAACCAGGATTTCACCTCGATCCTGGAGGTCACCGTGGAGGATGAGGTGGCCCAGCGCGCGCAGCGGTTCCTCGATAGCCTCTCATCCACCTATATCGCCTATACGCTTCAAAGCGAGCTCGATATCAACGTGAATACCGTCAGTTACATCGATCGGCAGCTCGATGAAGTGACCGTGATCCTGGAGCAGCACGAAGATGAGATGCAGCGGTACAAGGAGTCGAAGGATGTGCTGAACCTCAGCAAGGAGGAGGGGCTCTACTTCACTGAGATGGTGTACTTCGACCGGAAGAAGCGAACAACCGAGTTGGAGATTCAGGCATTGGACGCCTTGGAGCAATACCTGATCAGCAGTACCGATGAACGCGTGCTGCCGCCAGCCTCCATCGTGGTCGAGGACCCCTTCGTGATTGAAATGCTGGGCACGCTCTATGGGCAGCAGATCGCTAGGAACAACATGCGCATGGATGGCACAGAAGCCAACGTTGCTATCCTGCGGCTGGATTCGGTCATCCGGAGGAATCGATTGGACCTGCTCACTTACATATCGAATGCGCGCGAATCGCGTAAGCGCAGCAGCGCGGATTATGGCGCCCAGTTAGGCGATTACGAAGCCATGCTGCGCAAGCTCCCCAAGAGCCAGCGCGACATCCTCAACATCCAGCGCCGCTTGACGGTGAATGAGAAGATGTATCTCTTCTTGCTGGAGAAGCGGGCTAGCACCATCATCGCGCGAGCGGGCATCGTGCCGCAGACCAAGGTGATCGAGGCGGCTCGTTCAATGGGCGTGGTGCGACCGGACAAGGTGAAGATCTTCTACACCTTCATCCTGGGCGGTCTGGTGGTGGCGATCTTCGTCGTGTTCATACGCGTGATGTTCTATGACCGCATCGATAATGCGGAACAGCTCAAGGAACTCAGCGTGCTGCCCATCTATGGCGAGATCATCGCCAGCGAGAAAGCAGAACAGAATTACGTGGTTGTGGACAGCGACCCCAAGGCCGCGATCACCGAGAGCTTCCGAACGGTGCGCACGAACCTGGAGTACATCCCTTCTTCCGATTCGGGTGGAAAGGTGGTCATGGTTACCAGCTACAGGCCGAACGAGGGCAAGACCTTCTGCTCCGTGAACCTGAGCGCTATACTCGCGAAGGCCAGCAAGAAGGTGCTGCTCCTGGAGCTTGATCTGCACAAGCCCAAAGTGGCCACCGGTCTGGGAATGAGCAGCCCAACAGGGTTGAGCAATGTGCTCATTGGTAAACTGAACTGGCGCGATGCGGTGATGCCAACGCAGTTCGAGAATTTCAGCGTGATTCTTAGCGGACCAACGCCACCGAATGCATCGGAGCTGGTGCTGAGCAAGCATTTGGAGGAGTTGTTCAACGAGGCGCGGAAGGAATACGACTACATCCTTGTCGACACGCCTCCTGTTGGCCTGATCTCGGACGCTCTGCTGATGATGCGCTTCGTAGATGCCACTCTGTTCGTGCTGAACACGCGCTTCGCGAATAAGGATCACGTGAACAATGCGCTTGAGGCCTTGAGCGGTGCCAATGTCACCAATGCTGGCTTCATCCTCAACGGGGTGCGCATGAAGAAGAGCAAGTACTACTACAACACCAACTACGGTTACGGCTACCGCTACGCCTATGGCTATGGAAGCGGTTATGGCTACGGGTATGGATACGGTAGCCGGAAGAGCGGCAAATCGAAGTCGAAGGCAAGCGACTCCTGAGTGCGCGCATGGTGGAACGAAGCGTTAATTCCCCTGCTGCTGGCTCATCCGATGTGGTCATTTACTCGCCGGAAGCCTTGGTGCTCGCGCCGGGCAAGCTGGCCCGCGGCATGCTCGCCGATCTGCGTTCCAGCCATGGGCTGGCGTGGCAGTTGGCGCGCCGCGATGTGAAAGCGCAATACCGTGGGTCGCTGCTTGGCGTCCTGTGGGCCTTCATCACCCCCGTGGTGAACTCGGCGGTGTGGATCTTCTTGAGCACCGCAGGCATCGTGCGCATTGCCGATACGGGCCTGCCATATCCCGCGTACGTCTTCTCCGGTACGATCCTTTGGCAGCTCTTCGCTGAGGCGCTGGTGAACCCGAATGCGGGCAGGTGACTGCGGCCAAGAGCATGCTGGCCAAACTGAATTTCCCGCGCGAATCGTTGATCGTGGCCGGCTTCTGGAAGCTGCTTTTCGGCGCAGGCATTAAGCTGCTCGTGCTGGTACCTGCGCTGCTGCTTTTGGGCGTGCAACCCGATTGGCGCATCGTGCTCGTTCCGCTGGTCATGCTCGCCATCGTGCTGCTCGGTTTGGCCGTCGGACTCCTGCTTACTCCTGTGGGCATGCTCTATGGCGATGTGGCGCGTGCCCTGCCGCTGGCCACCCAATTGCTCATGTACCTCACCCCCGTTGTATTCGCCATGCCTTCCGGTGGTGTGATGGAGAGGCTCTTCATGCTGAACCCGATGACCTCCTTGGTGCTTACCGCGCGGGCATGGGCAACCGGTATGGAAGCCACCATGCTTGTGCCCATGGCATGGGTGCTGGCGGTCACTGTGATCATGTTGCTCCTCGGCTGGCTCGCCTACCGGATCACCATGCCGGTGATCGTCGAACGCATGAGTTCCTGAGCCATGGCAGCGGATCAGCTCATATCGGTTGAGGATGTCTCCAAGAAGTTCTGCAGGGACCTCTCCACATCCTTGCGCTATGGCTTCTTCGATCTGGGCCGTGAGATGCTGGGGAAGCCGCGCACCATGGAGCTGCGCGACAAGGAATTCTGGGCGGTGCGCGATGCGAGCTTCGAGCTGCGGCGTGGCGAGTGCCTCGGGATGATCGGGCACAATGGCGCAGGCAAGACCACGCTCCTGCGCATGCTCAACGGGCTCATCAAGCCGGATCGCGGCCGCATCGCCATTCGCGGGCAAGTGGGCGCGCTCATCGCATTGGGCGCCGGCTTCAACCCGATCCTCACCGGTCGCGAGAACATCTACATCAACGCCGCAGTGCTTGGGCTTAGCCGCAAGGCCGTTGATGCGCGCATCGAGGAGATCATCGATTTCGCTGGCGTTGAGCAATTCATCGACATGCCCGTGCAGCACTACAGCTCGGGCATGAACGTGCGTTTGGGCTTCGCGATCGCTGCGATCCTGATCGAGCCCGACATCCTCTTCCTCGACGAGGTGCTGGCCGTTGGCGACATCAGCTTCACCATCAAGTGCCTTAACCGCGTGCGCGAGCTCATGCGCGATTCGGCCGTGGTCTTCGTGTCGCACAACATGCCGCTGATCTCTTCCTTCGGCGCTCGCGTGCTGGTCATGGCTCACGGCCAACGCTTGCTCGATACCGACCAGCCTGGCGTGGCCATCAACCATTACTATGGGCTGGCGCGATCGAAGCAGCAGGTTTCAGGGGCTGGTGGAGCAGAGGTGCTGGAGGCGCGTCTGGAATCGGACACCGATGGAGGCGTGCCAGTGGATGGCACGATTCGGCAGGGAGGAAGCACATGGCTTACCGCGCGCCTGCATGTTGATGATGGTGTGCAGGTCCACATGAATGTTTTCGTCGATGATGCTTCCATGGCACAGGTGCTCGGGGTGCCTGTTCGAGAGCCAGGAGGTGCGGCCATGACGCTCGGCCCGGGAGAGCATCTTCTCCGCGTGCCGTTGGGTGTCATGGAGCTCAACGCTGGACGCTATTCCATCATGATCAGCCTTCGCGATGCAGGCAGCGGGGAATTACGGTGCAGGCACCAAGGCCTCACGCCCTTCACCGTGCTCGCCGAACAGGTCTCTTGGTCGAAGTTCGTTCGCGCCACCGTCTCAGAGCGTTTGCCATTGTAGCGGGCTCAGGTCCATCTTCGCCACGCTAATTACCGAAGACCGCACGCGGACCGACTCATGGCTCAAACAGGATCACCAATCTCCCATGCGCAAGGTGAAACTGGAAGCACGGACGGGCCTATCCATGTGACGCGTTCTTTCCTGCCCCCGCGCGCGGAGCTCGATGCCCTCGTTGATCGCATCTACGAGAGCCACGTGCTTACGAACAATGGTCCGCTGCATCGCGAACTCGAGGAGACCCTCAGGAACAGGTTCGACGTTCCATCGCTCCGGCTGATGACGAATGGGACTTTGGCCATCCAGCTCGCTATGCGCGCCCTCGGTGTCACTGGGCGGGTCATCACCACGCCGTATAGCTATGTGGCAACCACGAGCGCCATCCTATGGGAAGGCTGCGAACCTGTTTTCGCCGACGTGCGGCCGGATACGCTCTGCATCGATCCTGCTGCCATCGAGCGCTTGATCGATGAACGGACGACAGCTATCGTGGCCACGCATGTTTACGGAACGCCATGCGATGTGGAAGCGATTGATGAGCTTGCCCGCAGGCATGGGATCAAAGTGATCTACGATGCCGCGCATGCGTTTGATGTGGAATGGAAGGGGAGGAGCATTCTTCAATGGGGCGATGCGAGCACGCTCAGCCTGCATGCCACCAAGCTGTTCCATACAGTCGAGGGCGGTGCGGTTGTGCTCCAAGATCACAAGGTTGATGAACGGCTGCGTCTGCTGCGCAGCTTCGGGCATATCGGTGATGAGCATTTCAGTCTGGGCATGAATGCCAAGATGAGCGAGATGCACGCCGCAATGGGCCTGGCCATTCTGCCGCACATGCCTTGGATCGCCGCGCAGCGTGCCGCTGCTTGTGCCTTTTACGATGAAGCTCTGGGCGGTCTGGGACTCACAAGACCGTCGGTGCCCGCAGGGACCAAGCTCAACCATAGCTACTACGCGCTTTTAGCGGCTAGCGAAGCCCAGCGGGAGCATGTATTGCGCAGCATGGCAGAAGAAGGGGTTCATGGGCGCCGGTATTTCTACCCGTCGCTCGACACCTTGCCTTACGTAACCGGAACAGCGTGCCCAGTGAGCCGCGACGCCGCATCGCGGGCATTCTGCATTCCCCTTCATGCCGATCTGGATAGTGTCATGCAGTACCGCGTCGTGAATGCTGTGAAGAACGCTGTTGCCAAATGGAAGCCATGAACAGCTTGACTTGGCAAGAAGCGCTGGGCGCTTTGGAGCGGTTGGGCATCGCTTTCCGGTTGGTTGGCCCGGCTCAGCCTATAGTCAAAGTGTGCAGCTTGTTGCACAAGGAGCCACGGGGGCTCTACTACTTCAGCGGTGCGCCTCAAGGCCCTTTCAGTTCACTGAGCGAATCGGCGGTGATCTGCTCCGAACAGGAATGGGGCGATTTGCGCGGCAATACGGCCATTCTCGTGCAGGGGGACCCCCAACTGGTGTTCTACAGATTGTGCGCGCATCTATTCTCCAACCGGCCCGCACCAGGCATACATGCCACTGCCATCGTGCATCCGGAAGCAATCATCGGGAGCCAGGTGCATATCGGCCCTTACGCCGTGGTGGGCCGAGCGAGCATTGGTGATGGCACCGTGCTGCACGCGCATGTGGTGATCATGGATGGATGCACCATCGGTAAGCGCGTGGTGGTGGATCCGGGCTGTCATTTGGGCGTGACCGGAGCCTTGTGGGTTTGGGACGAATCAGGTCGTGAACGCATCATGCTCCCTCAAACAGGCAAAGTGCTGATAGAAGACGATGTGTTCCTTGCCGCAGGCATTGCAGTGGTCCGAGGCCTGTTCAACGAAGAGACCTTCATCGGCCGCGGCACGGTCATGGCGCCGGGTTGCAAAGTCGGCCATAGCGTGCGCATTGGAGAGCAATGCCACTTCGCGAATAATGTGAGCCTGGCCGGAAGCGCTGTGATCGGTGATCGCTGCTTCTTGGGGTCGGGCGCTTCGGTTCGTTCGGGTGCGACCTTGGCTCCTGAGACTACCGTGGGCGCAGGAGCAGCCGTGGTGCACAATGTCTTAGAGAAGGGTAGGACGGTTGTTGGCGTTCCCGCGAGAGAGATTGCAAGCGGTGACCAGAAGAAAGGCGTGCCTCGGGCAAGGCCAAGCACGGAATGATTGTAGTCAGAGTTCCCGTATGCGAACGGCTGGAACGCCTACGTAAACACCGGCCGACTCGATGGTCTTGGTGACCATAGCCTTCGATCCCACCACTGTGCGGGCGGCTAAGGAGATTCCTGCTCCAATGGTCGAGTTGGTGCCAATGAAGCACTTCTCTCCAATCATGGCTCCACCCACCTCTTTCCCATTATGGTCGAGGTTATTGGTCATCACCTGTGGACAGATGTAGGCATCGTCCCTGATGTCGCATCCTCGAGCTATGATCGCATCATATCGAAGAGTCACGCGATTCCCGATCCGATTAAGGCCGCTGGATTTAACGCCACTATCGATGTAGCAATCCTCGCCGACAATCGTCTTTTTCCGCAATTCAACATGGCTGCGGACCTTTGTGCGCGCACCAATGATGCAATCCTCCCCGATCACACAGAAGTGATCCATGTTCACCCCTTCATGAATCACCGTGTTGCTCTCGATGATGCACATATTGCCGAACCGAGCTCCTGCGCCGATTCGCACATTTTCTCCGACCACGCAGTTCAAGCCGAATACAACGTCCTTCGCTATGGAAGAGCTGTGAGGGATGTTCATGCCGCGAAATTACCACATGGTGCGCTGTGCTTGATGATGCAGGAAGACAGCCTCGTCAGGAAAGCAGAGGCCACTGCAAGGCTCAAGTGGCATTACTTGCGCTCGAGATGGCAGTAGAGGCAGTCGTTAGCATAGTGGTTCCGACGTACAACCACGCCCGGTTCATCGGCAAATGCCTCGATGGCGTGCTTGACCAGCTGCTGGACATGCCCATGGAAGTGCTGGTGGGCGAGGATGGCAGTACCGATGGGACGCGCGAGATCTGCCAGCGCTATGCGGCGCAGCATCCGGATCGGATCAAGCTAACCCTGCGTGATCGGAAAGACGTCATGGTGATCATGGGCCGCCCAACGGGCCGGGCCAATCTCCGGGATCTGCTGAACGATGCGCAGGGCGAATATGTGGCGCTGTGCGAGGGCGACGATTATTGGATCGATCGCACGAAGCTCGCTCGTCAGATCGCCATGCTCCAGGCTGACCGATCACTGTGCGGATGTTTCACCGCCGCATGGCAAGAGCGCGATGGCGAGCGCTGGCCCTTCTTCGATGGCAGCTTCGCGACAGCACCTCCATCGGGCCGCGTCACGCTCGCTGACTTCATGGCCGGGCAGGGTGTCCCAACATGTACCATTGTGCTCCGGCGCAGCGCGATCATGCCCTTGCCGCCCGAATTCCGCATAGCACCTTCTGGCGACACCATTCTTTGGGTGCATGCACTAAAGCAAGGCGATATGGCCTATTTGCCAGAATCTACCGCCGTGCGCACCGTGCATCCCGGCGGGCTCTTCTCCATGGCTCCGTTGGCCGAGCGCTATCGCGTGCGGCTCACCAACATGGGTATCATCGATCGCATGACAGGTCATGATCTGCACCACGTGCTTTGGCCACGTCAGCGCCGTCTGCTTTTGGATGCTTGGGGATCTGGCTGTTCGGGAACGAGATTCCGCTTTGGCGCGCGCCTGCTGGCCCACCATGGCACGCCATCGTCGCGATGCAGGCTGGAAGCTGACAACCACCATCCGGAACGGCGTGCGTGCATACTTGCCGATTCTCGATCGAGTGATCTCGAAATTGCAGCGATGATATGACCACCACCTTGCCGCTCCATGTTGCCGTGGTGGTGCCTGTTTACAAGGCCGAAAAGCATTTGGCTGATGCGGTCAGATCAGCCTTGAACAGCCCGAGGTGGTCGAAGTGGTGCTGGTCGAGGACGGTTCGCCGGATGGCAGCTTGGCGTTGTGCGAGCAGCTGGCGGCTACTGATGCTCGGGTGAAAGTGCTACGTCATCCGGGTGGCATCAATCGCGGCGCTGGTGCTTCGCGCAATCTGGGCATCGCGGCCTGCACCGCCCCGTGGGTCGCCTTCCTCGATGCCGATGACTTTTTCCTGCCGGCGCGTTTCGAGCACGAACGGCATTTGCTGCGCGAGCATCCGGATGCCGATGGCGTGTATGGTGCCATTGGCGCGGTATTCGACGATGACCGCGCGCGCGATGCGTTCATGGCCCAATTCGGAAGGGCGATCACCACCGTGAATGAGCGAGTAGCACCGGATGAGCTGCTCTCAGCGCTCATGGGCGATCGGCGAGGCTTCGGCCACTTCTCCATCGATGCCCTCACTGCCCGTCGCGATGCACTGCTGCCCCTGATGCCTTGCTTTCCGGAGCACTTGCGGCTTCATCAGGACACGGTATTCCTGTTCCGCTTGGCGCATAGCGCTCGTTTGTATCCCGGTTCGATCGATGCCCCAGTTGCCATGCGTCGGGTGCATGGGCACAACCGCATCACGGACAAATCGCGCGAATCGCATAACCGGCGCTTGATGTACGACGAGCTATGGACTTGGAGCCGCGGTCAGGTTCTGAATACGGCCGATCGCCGGCGCATCGCAGCCCGGCGATACTATTGGACACTTCGCGACCGACCCGGAAAAGGTGCCGCATGGCAGATGGCCTTCAGGTTCATGCTGAGACCTTGGCTGTGGCGCTGGGTGACCGTGCGGGAAGAACTCTTCGCTCGCCTATTCGGCGATGCCAGCTTGATTACGAGGGCATTGAGATCGTGGAGCTGGAGGCTCTTCCGGGATGGTGGCAGCTACGTCTGAGGGGGCTCCTGCCCGCAACCCTTGGTCTATATTCGCGGACCGCAAACCTGAGGGGGCAGAAGCACACGAGACGATGATCATTCAACGCATCAAAAGGAAGCTGTTCGGCACGTTACCGCGCATCAAACGCTATCATCCGCGCCAGTTGACCGCCCCGCAGCGTAAGCTGGAAGTGGTCAGCGCGTGGAAGGGGCTTGAGCTGATCATCGAGGACCTCATCGACCGCTATGGCGTGGGCCGCGAACGATGCATTGAGTTCGGAGTTGAATTCGGCTTCTCGGCGGTCGCCTTCTCCAGCTTCTTCAAGGAGGTCGTTGGCGTGGATACGTTCACCGTGGACATCCACACGCGCAACAAGCAGGATCACTACGAGGCCACGAAGACCCGTTTGGCCCCTTACTCGAACATCCGGCTGGTGCGATCGGACTATCGCGACTTCATCAAGCAGGATCACGGGCGCTTCGATTTCGCGCATGTCGATATCGTGCACAATTACAAGGAGACCTTTGAGTGCGGGCTATGGTGCGCCAAGAATGCTGATATGGTGGTGTTCCATGATACCGAGAGCTTCCTCGAAGTGCGGCGCGCGGTCCGGGACATTGCCCGGGCGACGGGCTATCGTGCCTTGAACTACCCGCTCCATCATGGTCTCGGGATATTGATCAATCCGCGCTTGGCCGAAAGGTGATCACGCGGCGGAACCGCAATCGCGTTTGGACAAGTGCGCCCCGCAATCTCCATAGTCGTACTGAACTACAAGCCGGAGCGGCTCGAAGCGTTCTGGGCCAATGTCGCAGCCACGATCGGAGCGGATTTCGAGCGGGTCGAGTTGGATAATCAGCATGGCAGGTATGCATCTATCGCCACTGCATATAACGATGGAGCGCGTCGCGCCAACTGCGACTACGTGGCTTTCGTGCATGATGATGTCGCTTTCAGGTCGCAAGGCTGGGGAGCACGGGCGATTGAACATATGCGCTCCGACCCCGGATTCGGCCTGCTTGGCGTGATCGGCACGAAATTCAAATCCTATCAGGCCACAAGCCACACCAATCGCATCCAAGGCGATCGCTTCAGGAGGGGTTCATTGAATGCGTGGCGCGGGAAAGAGCATACCGCGCGACCCGTTCCTGCCGAAGAGGTGGTTTGCGTCGATGGCCTCTTCCTGTTCATGCCACGGAGCGTATTCAAGCGAGTGGCATTTGATGAAGGAATCGTGAAGGGCTTTCACGGCTATGACCTTGATATCAGCTTGCAGGTCCATTTCAGTGGCCTGAAGGTGGTCGTGGCCCCTGATATCCACATGGATCATTTTCTCCCGGGAAGCACGATATGAGCTGGCTTGAAACGAATGGGGCCATTTCGCGGAAATGGTCGCGTTCATTGCCGACGGCCTCCTCCGATCTGCAGCTACGCCCTTGGCAGCTTGCCGTGCTCGAGCTTCGCACGATCATCTGGCTGGCGGGGCCGAACCACCTGAAGAACCTGGTGAAAGTGCCGCTGGGTTTCCTCCGGTTCGCATTTCGACCGCCAGATCCCCCTGTCGCCATGTCGAGGTCGGCGTTGGTCCGCAACGAGCCTTCGTCCCCGATTCTCTCAGATTGAATGGAGCGCAGCATGCCGCATTGCAAGGTCAGCGTCCTGATGACGCTTCACAACAAAGGACCTTATGTTCTTGAGGCAGTCCAGAGCGTCCTCGCGAGCACATTGGAGGACTTCGAGCTGCTCGTGGTTGATGATGCCAGCACCGATGACGGTCCTGCGATCGTCAGGAGCATCGTTGATCCGCGGGTCAAATTGTTCGTCTCGGAAACCAATCAAGGCCGCCCCGCTGCAGCCAACAGGGGACTTGATCTTGCAGCAGGTGAATATGTGGCAGTGCTGGATGCGGATGACCGCATGTCCGTTGATCGATTGGCGAAGCAAGCCGGTTTCCTTGATCGCAATTCCAACGTAGGCGCGGTGGGGTCTTGGTTGCCTGCTTTCGGTGGAGATGGGCGCACTTACGCCATGCCAACAACCGATCCCGATTGCAGGGCTCTTGCGCTTTTCGGCATGCCCGTCTCTTACCCCGCGGCCATGTTCCGCCGCAGCGTGATCCAAGAGCACCACTTGCGCTGCGATACCGATTGGCTCACGCCAGGCATGGATTATCTCTTCGTGCTCAAAGTGGGCGCGCATGCAGCCTACGCCAACATCGAAGAGCGTTTGACGCATTATCGTGTTGGAGAGCAGAACATGCGTCACGGCCGCGATCCATGGGCCGATGGAAGGATACTCGCGACCGAGGTGCTCAAGCGCATGGGGCTTCCGCACGACGAGCGCAGCGTGCGCGCGCACCTCATGCTCGGCGGTGTGCTGCCGCGCGACCCGAGCGGGTCGGATATGCGCGCAGTGGCCGGTTGGATCTCATTTCTGAAGCGGTGGTGCGCATCCTCGGGGTATTGCCCGGCAGACGCCATGGATCGGGAACTGCAGAAGCGGTCCGAGTGGTTGTTCATGGATGTCCTGCGCAGTCAGCCGCGCATCGCCGGGAGCTTTCTATTCAGCCCAGGGCAATTCAGATGGCCACGCGCGCGGCATTATGCGGCAGCCGTGCTGCGCCGAGGGCGTGCCTGAACATGGTTCTTCGTGAACCCGGCATCTTTGCGGCCAAGCCATGCTAACGAGCATTCCAGAGGAGAGCCGGACCGAGCTGTGCGGACAGGTCTTCATCGCCACGCGCTTCAATGTGGTGTACACCGAGGCCCACTTCAGCAAGGATAAATCGGGCAATGCCACGCGCACGGAGGCATGGCTCTCACGGCGCTTCGAACTGTTCGAGCAGGTGTGCCTGCCATCGCTGATTGCGCAATCCGACATAGCCTTTGAGTGGCTCATCTTCCTCAGCGACGGCACGCCTGCCGACTACAAGGAGCGCATGGAGCGATACCGGCGGCAGTTCCGCAGCTGGTCCCGGTCTGTGCCGCGATGGGAATACGTGGTTGGCCGCTTCCAGGCGGAAGTGCGTGAGCGGCTGAAGCCTTCAGCGACGCACGCGATCACCCTGCGGATCGATAACGACGATGCCTTCCATCGCGGCATGGTGCGGAGGGCCCGAGCCGAGCTCCGCGACCAGCAGGACGAGATCATCAATTTCCTGAGAGGCATCCAGTGCGCCATCGATCAAGGCATCGCGGTTCAAGTGAGCGAGAAGAGCAACCCGTTCATCGTCCGCATCGAGCGCATCCGGCTCGAAGTAACGGTGCGCACGGTGATGGATGTGATGCACCATGAAGCCGCCCAGAGCGGATTGCTCCGGGATGTGGACACCGAGCCGATGTGGCTGCAGGCCATCCACGGAGAGCAACGTGACCAATGCGATCGATTCAGGGCGCTACCTGTTCTCCTTCAATCCAGCGGATGGCTTCGGCATGCGCTACCCGTTCCGCATGGATCGGGTCAGGACATTCCGCGAGCTGCTGGCCATGGTGGCGATACACAGGCCGATGCGACTCGCTCGGCGCTTGGCCCGGCGACTACGTGGCTAACGTGTAAGGCAGCAGCGATAGGGCGCGGCCGGCGTGAACATGTTCCGGGTTCCCGCTGAAGTGCAATTGGCCAACTTCACCATACGCACACTATTCTCCTCATTGGCCGAATCGCCGGTCCATTCCCAATCACTACTGGGATTCAAGAGGCCAAGCGCGGTCCTTCGCTGGCATGCGGCAATGAACTCGCCCCATGAGCAGAGCCGTTTCGATTCCGCAGCACAGATGTTCGCGGCCACATCGAAAGGCTGCGAGGACCGTTGCGCGCGATCCACGCAGAACTGCCCATTCACGGCCGACATCTCTGGCGGGCATGGACGCAGCCGATCATCGATGCCGTTCATGCGTTGCCATTCCGAGCCGTTGAACACCAGTGAGAGCAACATGCCCTCGTCAACGGTGCTTGCATCGAGCGGCAGTCCGGGCGCCCAAACGACGGGCAGCAGCGAACCTCCGTTCACCTGCAGGAATGCATCGCCAGCAGGGTTCTCGCCAGGAACCGCGATCGTGATGTGGGTGCCTGCTTGCAGATCGGTCAGGCTGGGCAACTGAACACTCCACGCTGCGCCGGGCGAGGCGATTGCATGGCGGTATTCGCCGCGCTGCGCAGCGGCGACCGTCAAAGCCTGGCCGGGAGCGGTCGTGGTGTCAAGGCCGGTCACCTGTCGTGCTCCATCATCGGCACCGGTGAGCTCGATGCGGCGGTCGACCTAACCAGCGAGCGGCAGCGCTGAAGAACGCCGCTGAAGTGAACAGCCAGAGCAGCAACTTCTTCATGGATTGAAGCAGCATCGTGAACGGTAAGGTGTAACGGGCAACAAGCCCCAATGCCGCTGGCTCACGCAGGTGAAGCGGCCGGCCTGATCCGCGCCGTGGCCGTGGTTCGATGAATCGTCGATCCATTCCCAATCGACGAACATGCCGGTGAGCTGTCCTTGAACCAATGTGCACGCCGCGATGTACTCATCCCAATTGCACAGCTTGCCTCCGAGCTTGGCGCAACGCTCAACTCCTTGCTTGAACAGCTGATTCGGCACGGACTGCGCCTCGATGCATAAGTTCTCATGCGCTTGAATGAAGCCAGGGGGGCAGCCGCTATTCAAGGTGCTCATCACGAAGAAACGGTCGCCTGCCTTCACGGCTTCAACCACATATCCGCTAGGGATCTGGCCGGGGGTCAGCGGCAGCCCGTCTGGGCGAACAACAGGAAGGGCGGCTAAGCCGGCGCTTTTCAGGAACCGTGTTCCCTGAAGCGCGGTCGGACTTGCGAAACGCACCACTTGGCCATCAGTGTAGCCGACAATGCCCGGCGCGCTGCTCAGCACGATGGTATCGCCCGAAACCGTGCCTGTGCACCAAGTGTATCCTCCGGTCTTCACGCTGCCGCTGACAGTGATGGCAGCATCGTGTGTAGCGGGGTCGGCTAGGCCGATGATCGCGTTGGCTCCTTGACTTCCGCTGAGCCGCAACTCCTCAGTTACCTGCACTTGCCCGAATACCGGGCATGTCACAGCCAGACAAATCAAACCCAAGAGCCTTTTCATCTCAGTCGGCAGCATCGGTATGTCCTGAGATTTGTAGCAGGTGTTGTCGAGCACGATTCGCAATCGGTTGCGTTCGGGGTCCCTGTCTGGCCATCGCCGCCAACTCCCACGGTCTTCGCATCGGCGGTGTTGTTCGAGGCATTGTCCACCCACTCCGGCCCAACGATCGTACCTAGGAAACCCGGCGTGCGCATGCAGCCCGCGATCCATTCAGCATAGCTGCATAAGCGCGCATTCACGGAAGCACACACGTTGATCGCATCGAAGAAATTGAGCGCTTCACGTGAGGAATCGGCGATGCAGTATGCACGGCCTGCGGGGCTGTAGCCCGGCGGGCACGGACGGTAAGCCGAGCCCATGAGCACGAAGCGGTTGCCATCGTAGAGCAATCGGGCCGGCATGCCGCCTCGAACCTCGGCAGTATCCAGCGGTGAGCCATCGGTCTTCACCACTTCGCGAGCGCCTAATCCATTCACGTCAACCTGCACGCCCGCCGCATTCGGGGCATCGGGAAGAACGGTGATCAGCATGCCCGCGGAGTAGCGGTCGGGGGCAGGGGTCAGGTTCACCTGCCAGAGCGCGCCGGATGCGGTTGAGAAGCTCACGGCCTCGCTTCGTGCGGCATCAACGCTCATGGCGGCATCGGCAGCGGCTGGAGCAGCGAGGCCGATGACCTGACGATGGCTATCGTCTGGGCCATTCAGCTGCAACGGGCCGGGGATCTCCAATTGGGCAAAGGCCAACAGGGCCTGCCCCCAGAGAATACCCGCGATGCAGTTGCGTTTCATGTGGGCGAAAATAGCGGAATCGATGCTTTTGACAGGCGGGCCTTCATTCGTGTGCAATCCTCTCCATGCATGCAATCTTGGCCTCGAATCGCCCAGCAATGCCGTTCCACGCGGAGTAGGACTTGCGCTCCGTGTCGCGGCCCTTTGGTAGGACGTCGATTCGGCGCTCACCGTTTCCTTTGCGCACTCCGGAATCTGAAACATGAGCGACACAGCGCGATTCATTCAAGTCTTAACCGAGGGCAATGCCTTCAAGGGTGCGAGCATCGATTTAGGCGGTGCTTTGTTCCAAGGCGATGTGCCTGATGGTTGCATGGTGAAGGTGCCTTTGCGCACCATGAACAGGCATGGCTTGATCTGCGGGGCCACGGGCAGCGGAAAGACCAAGACGCTGCAAGTGCTGGCAGAGCAGCTATCGCTCAATGGAGTTCCCTCGCTGCTCATGGATGTCAAGGGCGACCTGAGCGGAATAGCCGCACCGGGCGCGAGCAACGAGAAGATCGAAGCGCGCCATGGCAAGTTGGGCATCCCATTCGAGCCGCAAGGAATGCCGGTGGAATTGCTCAGCCTGAGCAAAGAGCCGGGCGCTCGATTGCGCGCAACCGTGAGCGAATTCGGGCCGGTGCTGCTGGGCCGCATCCTCGAATTGAACGACACGCAGCAGAGCGTGCTCGCGCTCGTGTTCAAATACTGCGACGACAATGGCCTCCCGCTGCTCGACCTGAAGGATCATGACGGATGCTGCATTCGTCACCGACGACGGAAAGGAGGAGATCAAGAAGGTGTATGGTCAGGTGAGCGGGGCCACTGTGAACATCATCCTTCGCAAACTGATCGAGATTGAACAGCAAGGCGCCGAGCGCTTCTTCGGCGAGCGCTCATTCGATGTGAATGATCTGCTGCAGTTGCGCGATGGCAAGGGTGTAGTGCACATTGTTCGCCTTACTGACATCCAGGACAAGCCAAGGCTGTTCAGCACCTTCATGCTCTGCTTGTTGGCCGAGATCTACAGTACCTTCCCCGAGGTTGGCGATCCGGAGAAGCCCAAGCTCGTGCTCTTCATCGATGAGGCCCACCTGATCTTCAGCACGGCCACCAAGGCCTTGCTCGAGCAGATCGAGACCATCATCAAACTCATCCGGAGCAAAGGGGTAGGAGTCTATTTCTGCACGCAGGACCCGAGCGATGTCCCTGAAGGAGTGCTGGGTCAATTAGGGTTGAAGGTCCAGCACGCCCTGCGCGCTTTCACAGCGAAGGACCGCACCACCATCAAGAAGACAGCGCAGAACTACCCGATATCGGCCTTCTACAACGTCGAGGAGCTGATCACTTCGCTCGGGATAGGTGAGGCGCTCGTTACCGCATTGAGCGAGAAGGGCACGCCAACACCGCTTGCCCACACGCTGCTGCGCGCACCGGTGAGCCGCATGGATGTGCTGAGCCCGCTGGAAATCGATGGGCTCGTGGCGCGCAGCCAGCTCGTGCGCATCTACAACGAAGAGATTGACCGGGAGAGCGCATTCGAGATCCTCGAGAAGCGCATGCAAGGCAAGGATCAAGAGGCGGAGCGGGCCGAAGCCAAGCAGCCCAAACCCGCCGCGCCAAAAGCCGAGCCCAGCACCTTCGAGAAAGTGACCAAGAACACCATGGCAAGGCAAGTGGGCAACACCATTGTGCGTGAACTCACGCGCGGTCTGCTCGGTGTGCTCGGGATCAGGACAACATCGGGGAGGCGCCGATAACCTGGATCATTCGGACATCATTTCCGAGGCGCGGCGCGCCACGCGGATTCCGATGGCCACCCCCATGCCGCTAAGCCTCACCGCAACGCCGATCCGATCGCTCATTCGCTGAACCAAGGGCTCCTTGGATCGGCTGCCAAAGGCCATGGTTCCGCTCCAACGCATGCACACCTGCATGCTGGCGTCGCTGCAGAGGTGTTCACGCACGATGCTCTCCAATGCCGTCTGGATCATTGGCGTGGTGCCTTCGTTGCTGGTGGCTTCCCCCTCAATATCCAAGTGCCGTCCGCCTCCGATGAGGATTCCGCCATTCAGGTCGCGGAAATAATAGTAGCCTTCCTCCATATGGAATGTGCCCCGCAAACGCAGGCCAGGTATGGGTTCGGTGAGCAGCACTTGGCCGCGTGCCGGAACCACATCGAGATCAGGCAGTAGGTCCGGGGTGAACCCATTGGTGGCCAACAGGACCTGTTCGGATTTGAGCACGGTGCTGTCGTTGAGGCGCACAAGCACATGATTCGCCTGCTCCGATAGTTCCGTCACCACGGCATTCCATCGGAACTGGATTCCATGCTCATGCGCCTTCAAGAGAAGTGCGGCGATGAGTTTCCCGCTATGCACAGGCCCCTCGAGATCGGTTCTGGTCATGTGGAGCAACCCGCTGATTCCGAATGCTTCAATCCTCTCATTCGACCAACGGAAAGGTGGCTCACCGAATATGCGCCGCAGTTCGTCGTTCAGCTTATCGAACCCCTCTTCAACACGCTTGTACAGGGGGCTGTCCGAAGCGTAAAGCTCATGTCCACCAGTCTGCTCGAATCCAATAGCCCCATCACCCAGCTCTGCCCGCATTTCCAGCAGGCCGCGCCACCGCTCCTCGACCCTCCGGAGCATGGCATCGCTGCCTTCGTTCTGAGTATCGGCAAGCAGTTCGCTTGGGCTTCCGAAGCAGGCGAATCCTGCATTGCGAACACTGGCCCCGCCCGGATTAGCGCCGCGCTCAAGCACCAGCACCTTGCTCTTCGGGAATCGCCTCTTGAAATGGATCGCGGTCCAAAGACCCACGATGCCTGCCCCTACGATGGTGAGCCTCGGCGGGGCATGGAACGTGGCTTGTTCCCAGAAACTGAAGGACATGGTTCGGAGAGTGGCCGCCAAAGTTGTCCTAAATTGCGGCGTTCCAGCTCAGACCTGCAAAACCGTATCGCCTTGGAGCACAGTGTTTCGCAGCGCCTCATCAGGCGCATGGCCTCAGCATTCGCCGCGATTCTGGATCACCTGTTCGGCTTCCGCCCAGGTCGATATGGTGGTGGTTTTCGGCACCGTGAAGGATTTCTCCACCGCGAAGAAGATCGACGCCGTTACGGTAACGGTGTTCAAGAACGGCGGGAAACTGGTCGAGGTTCCGTCGAACGCGAGCGGCAAGTACGAGGTGAATCTGGACTACGGCGCTGAATACAAGCTCCTGCTGGCGAAGAAGGGCTACGTGAGCAAGAACATCGTGATCGACACGCGGAACATCCCGGAAGAAGACCGTTCCGGCGGTCACGGGATGAACATCGACTTCACGCTTATGGCCGATATGCCCGGAGTTGATTTCTCCGTGCTCTTGGAGCCTTTCGGAAAGGCGAAGTTCGATCCCGCTGCGGCCACCATTTCATGGGACATCGAGTACACCAGCCGCATGCGGGATGCGCAGGCCCGCTGCTGAAGGAGTATGACGAGAAGAAGAAGCGCGAGGCCAATGCCGAGGCTGAGTTCGCCAAGCTGATGACAGCCGGTAATGCTGCCATGACCGCGAACGACTTCAAGAAGGCCGTGGACAGCTTCACGGAAGCGCTGACGCTCAAAGCGAATGACCCGGTAGCCACCGCCAAGCTCAGCGATGCGCGCATGCGCCTTGAGGCTTCGGATGCCGATGCCAAGCGCGGGGCCGAATACGCTTCACTGATCAAAGAGGCGGATGGGCTTTTCGGAAAGAAGAACTACGAGGCGGCAAAGGCGAAGTACAACGAGGCACTTGAGATCAAGGACGATGCGCATCCCAAGCAGCGGGTCCGTGAGATCGATGGCATACTCGCTGATTTGGCCAAGAAGTCCGAAGAAGAGCGCAAGG
Organism: Flavobacteriales bacterium; assembly: GCA_016713865.1. GTDB lineage: Bacteria > Bacteroidota > Bacteroidia > Flavobacteriales_F > PHOS-HE28 > PHOS-HE28. Next base: position 51,814 of record JADJOG010000053.1, read on the forward strand.
CCAAAGAGCTGAACGAGAAATATCAGGCCGCGATCGCTGCCGCCGATGCCGCTTTCAAATCGGAGAACTGGGATCAGGCCACCGGCAAATACACCGAGGCCTCGGGCCTGAAGCCGGACGAACGCTATCCCAAGGATCAGCTCGCCCTCATCGTGACCAAGAAGGCCGAGGCCGCCAGGAAAGCCGAGGAAGAGCGCAAGGCAAAGGAACTGAACGAGAAGTACCAGGCGCTCATCGCCAGCGCCGATGTGGCCTTCAAGGCATCGAGCTGGGACATCGCCTCGGCGAAGTACACCGAGGCATCTGGCCTGAAGCCCGACGAGAAGTACCCCAAGGATCAATTGGCCGCCATCGCGCAGAAGAAGGCTGATGAGGCCAAGCGTGCCGAAGAGGAGCGCCTCTCCAAGGAGCTTCAGCAGAAGTATCAAGCAGCCATCGCGCAAGCCGATATCGCCTTCACCGCTGCGCGTTACGATGAGTCGGAAGCCAAGTACAACGAGGCGCTCGGATTCAAGCCAGAGGAGAAATACCCGAAGGATCAGTTGGCAGCGATTGCCAAGAAGCGCGATGATCTGGCGAAAAAGGCAGAGGAGGAGCGCAAGGCGAAAGATCTCGATGAGCAATACAAGGCGCTGCTCGAGGCAGGCATGCAAGCAGGCTCAAGCGAGCAATGGGACCAGGCAATCGCGAAGTACACCGAGGCAAGCACGCTGAAGCCCAAGGAGCAATATCCCAAGGATCAGATCGCGCTCATGCAGCGCCGCAAGGATGAGGCAGCCAAGAAGGCGGAAGAGGACCGGAAAGCGCGCGAGCTTCAGGAGAAGTACGATACGGCCATCGCCGCTGCGGATGCGGCATTCGGCGAGGAGGCATGGGATGCATCGTTGGCCAAGTACAACGAAGCCTCGGGCCTGAAGCCTGCGGAGCGATACCCGAAGGACCGCATCGCGCTTATCGCGCAGAAGAAGGCCGAGGCGGAGGAGCGCCGCAAACAAGCCGAGGCACAGCGCAAGTACGACGAAGCCATCACCGCTGCTGATGGCCTTTTCGGCAAGGAGGATTATACCGCATCGAAGACCAAGTACCAGGAGGCTCTCGGGCACAAGCCCACCGAGCAATATCCGAAGGATCGCATGGCCGAAGCCGACGCGCGTATCGCGGAGAAAGCCCGCCGCGACGAAGAAGACCGCAAGGCACGCGAGCGCGATGCCAAATATGCAGACCTCATCAGTCGCGCTGATAAGGGCTACGATACGGAAAAGTACTCGCTGGCATTATCCGACTACAAGGATGCCTTGATCCTCAAGCCTGAGGAGCAGCATCCGCGCGCGCGCATCGCCGATATCGAATCGCGCCTCGATGCAGCTGCGAAGGCGAAGGCCGAAGAGGATCGACTGGCACGGGAGAAAGCCGATCGCGACAAGCGGTATTCTGATCTGATCACAGTAGCCGACCGCGAATTCACCGCGAAACGATACGAGGCCGCTCGCACCGGATACAGTGATGCATTGGGCGTGAAGCCTGACGAACAGCATCCGAAGGGCCGTTTAGCCGAGATCGAATCGATACTGGCGGAACTGGCTCGGAAGAGCGCTGCCGATAAGGATGCCGCCGACCGTGCCGCCGCTGAACGCGCCGCCAAGGAGGAGGCAGATCGCCTTGCGGCGCAACTGGCCGCCGATGAACGGGCCCGTGCCGAAGAGGAGGCCCGTCGCAAACGCGAGGAAGAGGCTGAACTGCAGCGCAAATACCAAGCAGCCATCACCGCTGGTGATATCGCATTCCAAGGCGCCGATTTCGATAGGGCGCGCGAGCGATTCAATGAGGCTATCGGACTGAAGCCTCAGGAGAAATACCCGAAGGACCGGTTGGCCGCCATCGATGCCGAATTGGATAAGCTGGCAAGGAATAAGAACGAGGCGGAGCGATTGGCGGAACAGCGGCGCAAAGAGGATGAGGAACGTAAACGTCGTGAAGCCGAAGAAGCCGAACGCCAACGCCAAGCCGATGCCGATGCCTGAGCGCGCTTGGACGCCGAACGTGCCGCACAAGCCGAGCGCGATGCCGAAGCCAGGCGCCTGGAGGAGGAACGGCAGCGCCGGTCGCGGAAGAATCGAAGGCGATGGAGGAGCGCTACCGCGAAGCCATCGTGCAAGCGGACGAATCGCTCGCCGCGAAGGATTTCCAGCGCGCCCGTGGGCTTTATGCCGAAGCAAGTGACCTGAAGCCAGGCGAGACCTACCCATTGGCCAAGATCGAGCAGATCGATCGCATCCTCGCTGAACAGGGCGATTACGTCAGGAAGCGGAACTTGCCGAAGAGAGGGCGCGCAAAGAGCAGGAGGAGAAGGACAGCCGCAGGAGCACGACGGTCGATTCACGGAAGGAGCTTGAGGCCGAACAGTTCCTGCGCGATGCCTTCGAGCGTGAAGAACGCGAGAAGTGGCAGCGCATCCGCAAGCTCCAGGACGACCTGGCGGCTGAGGAATCAGCGAATGCTGATGAGGCCGCAGGTCGGCGCAATGCCGCTGTGCAGGACAAGACGCGCATCGAGGATCAGCGCGCCGGCATGTATCAGGGCGATGATACGCGGAGGCAGATCAGCGCAGAGCAGGTCGGTAACTTGAAGGACGAACTGGATCGCGCCGAGGCGCGCCGCCGTGAGCGCAGCGGCATGCAGAGCAATCAGCAGCACGAGGGCACGGTGGCATTGCAGGAGAAGCGGATGACTGACGAAGGCAATCGCCAAGAGCAGCATGCGCTCTCGACCACTGCGGCCGCTCAGCAACAGCAATCCATCATCGCCGCCGAGGCCCGACGTGCCAGCTCCTCAAGTGAGCGGTCGGCAGCGAATCGTGTGCAGGTTGAACGTGCCATTGAGCAGCAAGGAGCTCGTCAACGTGCCGCCGACGAGGCCAATCGGGACCGTATGGAGGCGTTGGAGGAAGAGAAACGGGCGCGCATGGCGCGTGAAGCTGCTATCGCTCGCACCAGTGAGCAGATCCGCGAGCGGAACAAGCAACAGATCGATGCGACACCGGTTGGGCAGCAGCGGGCATTCGCGGACTACAATCGCAATCAGTTAGCGCTCGACTATCCGCAGGGAGTGACCGAAGAGAGCTACACCGAAGGGAACAAGGTGATCATCCGTCGCGTGGTAGTGAACGGGAACAAGGCAGATGAGTACAGCAAGGTGATCGCGAAGTATGGCATTTTCTACTTCAAGAACGGCCAGAGCATCACCGAGGCGATCTGGGCCAAGGAGACGGAGGGCTAGGCCTGATCAGGCCTGCTCGATCCGGAATGCGTTGCCGATCAATCTGCGCGTGTTCGATCCATCTATTGCCGATTCGCCTACCATCGCTCGCGCTGCCGAAGTATCAAGCACTTCATCCATGCCGCGCAGAGCTCCAGCAGGCACGCCAGAGGCGATCAGTTCAGTTAGCAGGTCATCGCGACGCTGAGCCACGAACAATGGGGTGAGCGCTGCGGCAAGCGCGCTCCTATTCAGTACCCGGCTTCGATTATTCGCGAACCGCCCATCAACAGCGAGGTGCTCCGCACCAAGCACGTCACAAAGCGCGGTGAACTGCGCATTGCTCCCCACCGCCACAATGATGCGGCCGCCATCGGAGCATGTGAAGAGCTCGCCGTAGGGCGCGATGTTCGGATGCAAAGTGCCCATCGGTTTGGCGACCGCACCTGTCATCAGATGATTGCTCGCTTGGTTCATCAGTCCTGCAAGAGCGGCTTCCTCCAGTGAGACCTCCACGTATGCGCCACGACCATTCGCTGAGCGCTGAAGAAGTGCCACCATCAGGCCTTCCTTCAGTTGATGCGCGGCTAGCACATCGATCAGAGCAACGGGCAACTTCGCGAGGTGCTGTGCATCCGTGCCGGTCATGCTGATCCAGCCGGTTTCTGCTTGCAGCACTACATCGAAAGCCGGACGCTCGGGCTGAGCGGCGAAGCCCTTGATATGCCCATGGATCAGCCTTGGATTCAAGGCACGCAGTCGCTCGCGGGTGAGGCCGAGTTTCTCCGCATCCTCTTGCATGTGATTGGTGATGACCACATCCGCTTCACGCAGCAATGCATCGAATCGCGCACGGTCGCGCGCATCCTTCAGGTTCAAGCGCACATGCTCCTTGCCGTGATTCACGCTGCTGAAGTAAGCGCTCACGCTGCTCGCGGGATCCTCGACGGGGAGTTTCCATGAGCGGGTCACATCGCCCTGCGGAGGCTCCACCTTCACCACGCGTGCACCCAGTTCAGCGAAGAACATGCCCACGGCCGGGCCTGCGAGCACAGTGGCAGTTTCGATGACGAGGAGTTGGGAGAGAGGGGCATCGCTCATGGCCGTCGAAAGTAGCGGGAGCAATGCGGAGCAATGACTGCGCCGGCTCCGCGATATCAGGAGGCCCTTGCCAGGGCCCAGGTCGCTGGGTGCCCAAGACTGGATTGACTGTTGCCCGTCGAACAGTTTTGGCCGTGAACTGGATCACCCGGGCTCGCTTCTCTCGGGCTGCTCGGCTCAACCTCCGCCAGGACATGGCTTCGCATCATCTCAGTGCTGGGACTTCCGCATCTCGCTCATGGCCACCGCGCATGCGGGACAGGCTTCTCGTCCAGTGCTTTTCTCCGAAAAGCCGAAGGCCCCGCTTGCGCAGGGCCTTCAGGTCACCTTCGGTGCCCAGGACTGGACTCGAACCAGCACACCCTTTCGGGCGCTACCACCTCAAAGTAGTGCGTCTACCAATTTCGCCACCTGGGCAGTCTTTCAAAGAAACCAATCTCACTGTGAGATGCGATTGGCTTTGTGACTCGGCTGGGGCTTCCCGCATTCCGCTCTCGCGGCTGCGGGACAGGCTTCTCGCCCCATCCTCGCCAATTTCAACTTCCAACAGCAGGTCAAGGGAACGATCCAACTCCACCTACGAATTCCGTGACTCGGCTGGGGCTCGAACCCAGGACCCCAACATTAAAAGTGTTGTGCTCTACCAACTGAGCTACCGAGTCCTCCGACGCGCTTTCCCGAAGGTCCCCGCGTCAAGGGGCGGCAAATGTAGAGATCCGTTGCATGCTGCCAAACGGATCATTTTTCCTTCTTTTCAATGATGGGGTGCCGTTCGAAGGGAAGGCTCCGGTCGAAGAGCAGCCGATAGGTGGCTAAAGTGCGGTAATTCACGGCATCCAGGTTCTGGCACACCTTGATCATGCGCGGGTTGAAGTCGCCGATCCACGTGAGGATCGTATCGCGGTAGAGCTTCTTTTCCACAACGGTCTTCTCGGCGAAGACGATGAGGGCTCCTTCGAGCCCTTTGCCTTGCCAGGCCTTCGCCACGCCGAATACGATGCCGGTCATGGTCTTCACCGTTCCGCGCCATTTGTGCCAGAGGAATTTCAGCTTGCCGATCCAGTTCAGGTCGCCGTTCACATGGCGGAATATCTCGTTCAGCTCGGGCAGGCTGATGTACATGGCTATTGGACGTTCCTTGTGCCGGATGAAGATCAGCAGGCGCGGGTCCATCACCGGCTTCATGGCCTTCACGATCTTCAGGGCTGCCGAGAGCTCCATCGCTTTGTGGTTTTCGTGATCGACCCAGGCGTCGTTGTACACGGTGCAGAAATCCTCGGCGATCTGCTCTACGCTGCGGCCTGTACAATCATGTATCCGGATGTCCGGATCAACTTTCAGCTGGTTGTACTTCCGGTGGAAGATGGGCTGCGCCTTCACGGTGACCGAACGCTTGAAGAAGAGCTGATTGAACCACACGCGAAAGCCATAGCCCTCCAGCAGGTCCTTGTAGTACGCCGGATTGTAGTTGGTCAGGTAGATAGGCGCATCGGTGAAGTTCTCGATGAGCAGGCCCCAGAACTGGTTACGGTCGCCCAGATTGATGGGGCCATCCATGGCATGCATGCCACGCGCTGCTAACCAATCCTCAGCGGCTCTCAGCAACGTGATGGCTGCTTCTTGGTTGTTGATGCACTCGAAGAACCCCATGCCGCCAGTGGGCTGCTTCTCGGTCCATGCCGTGCGCGGATTGATGAAGGCCGCGATGCGACCGATTGCTTTGTTCGAATCGTCGTACAGCACCCAACGGATCGCTTCCGCGACCTTGCCTGTCTCTTTGTCTGGCCTGAAGAGCTTGTTCCGCTCTGGGTCGAATACCTTCTCGATGTCTTGCTTCAGATGCGGGATCCAATTGGAGTCGTTCGCATAAATGCTCCATGGCAGGCGCATCCAATCGTGCATCGACTTCGGATTCTTGGCTTCGATCAGCTTCATGCGTGTGGCGCCACGGCAATAGTGATGGCGTGGTCGCGAAGTTCTTTCTTTGGTCGATGCCAATGCAGATTCGCGGAGAAAGGCACGATGCCCGATCATGAATCACGTGATGCTCATCGGTTTCATGTGCAGCGGCAAGAGCACCGTTGGCCGTGCGCTCGCGCCATTGCTTGGCCTTTCTTTCATCGATCTCGATCGTGTGATCGAGGCCCGCGTAGGCCCCTTGCTGCCCTTCGTTCAGCGTGAAGGAGAGGAGGCCTTCCGCATGGTGGAAGCGGATGTGCTTCGCGAAGTGCTGGCCGCATCGCCGGCGGTGATCGCCATGGGCGGTGGTACGCCTACTGTTGCAAGCAATCTGGATCTGATGATGACGGCCGGAACAGTGGTCTGGCTCGATGTTCCGATGCATGCGCTGATGCCGCGCATTGAACGTGCTGGCGGCGACAGGCCCTTGCTATTCGGATTGAAGGGTGATGCCTTGCGGGAAAGGGTTCAAAGCCTGCTCAATGAACGCATCGGCATATACGCCAAGGCCCATGTGCGCATTCTCTCCGACGCGAACCCAATGAAGTTGCCGCGCTCGGATCGCGGCCGCGGTTGAGGGGTCAGCTCAGGTAAACGGAATCCTTCTTGCCGAACTCGACGCTGATATGCTCCTGTAGAGTGGTGCTCAAGGTGAGCCCAACGATGTCGGCGCGGATGGGGAAGAGGCGATGGCGGCGATCCACGAGCACCACGGTCGTGAGGCGCTTGGGCGCTGCTTGCACCAGGTAGCCTGCGGCATGCATCAGCGTGCGGCCGCTCATGAGCACATCATCGACCAGCACCACCACCCGGTTCCGCAATTCCTTCGGCTCGATGCTGAGCTGCACCGGTCGCTCCAGCGGCTTGTCCTTGTCCCAAGGTCAGTTCAGCACTGCTTACTTGAAGCGGTGAGATGGATTCGAGCAACGCCGCCAAGCGTTTGCCGAGCGTGGCGCCGCGCGGGGCAACGCCCACCAGCACGATCTCTTCCTCTGGTGATGCTCCTCGTGCAGCTGATGCGCGATCCGCCGGAGCTTGCGCTGCACTTGCTCGTGCTCAAGGATCGCGGTGCGTTCGCTCATGATCTTGCTCGCCTGTTTGTCGTCTGCGACGAGGGGGCGCCAAGGTACCGGAGGCCGCGCCGCGTGCCCGAGACCGCCTTGGCAATGGCCAGCGGGCGAATCGGCATCCGCCAGCTTGTGTGGTCGAAGCGCTGCGTTTGCTCAGGTGACCCGGCTCCCACGTATTTGATGATGCGATCGAACAGCTGCACCAGCTCTGGGGTGAGCGCGCGGAAGCGGATGCACGATTTGCCGCAATCGAACCGCATGAGATCGATGCCGGAATGGCAGCAACAGGTCGAAAGGCGATGACGTGCAGCACCATGTTCTCCTTCTGGCCAGCAACGCGAACGCGGCCTTGCCATCGACGGGAGTAGGTGGGCATGGCGATAGGAGAAATCCTCTTCGGCCTCGGGCCACACATGGCGTGTGACTCGCGGCGCGCCAACTGCTCACGGCGGTCAACCGGGAGCGACTCGAAGTAGGCTTGCACTTCGGCGGGCGCGCTTCTTCATGGGAATGCTCGGAGCGGCTGAAGGTCGTGATTTGAACCGAAAGCCGGATGCGCCTATTCGAGGCGATCGACCGAATCGGCCCGCAGCTCGGTGCCATCCTCCATGCGCAGATGGTCGGCACCGTCGCTTGTGAAGACATCGACAATGCGTGCGGTGGTGTATGCCCCATTCTTCAGATGAAGCGTGACAGGCTTCTTCAGCGTAGCCGCCTCTTCGAAGCGATCGAGCAGCGCGCAATCAACAGAAGCTGAACGCCGTGCCACCAGCCATAACTCGCGACCCGCGCGTGGCGCAATGGAGTTACGACAAGGCTCCATGCGCACGTTGGGGAACCAGCGCTGGAACAAAGGCATGTAGTCCTCGCGGAATCCGCCGAAGGGTGGCTTATCGGCGTTCAGTTCAGCGTTGAAGAGTACGCCGACGAGCTTGCCGCCAGGCTTCAGCAGCTTGTGCATGTGCTCCACATAGCGTTCGCGCAGCGCAGGGTCGAGCGCGCAGAAGAAGGTCTGCTCCAGGATCAAGTCGTAGCGCTCGCGATGCGCGAAGAAGTCGCCCACGATGAAGTGCTCGCGCGGGAACGATGGGCATCGCGCGAGTAGATCATGCAAGGGCGCATCGGTGAGGTCGATCACGAACACGTTCGCGAAGCCGAGGAGGTGCGCATGTTCAGCTTCCCACGCACGGCCGCCGCCAGGGATCAGGATGCGGAGGCTCTTGTCGGTGAGCTGGTCGAGGTACTCCTTCAGTGGAGTCGATGGCGCGCCGATGTCCCAGCCGGTCTCGCCGGTGGCGTAACGCTCGTTCC
>JADJOG010000054.1 GCA_016713865.1 Flavobacteriales bacterium
CTCACCGGCACCGTGCTTACCGTGGCCGGCTGGGTGCGCGCACCTTCCTGGCTACGACCGCTTCAGCGCCCTCAACGATGGCAGCACCATCCGCAACCTGCAGTGCGTGATCGATCAGGAGCAGGTGGATGCCGCTACGCGCGCCCGCTTCACCACCAGCGCTGCGGTGAAATGCACCGGCGTGATCGTGGAGAGCAAGGGCAGCGGCCAACGCGCAGAGATGCAGGTGACCGCCGTGGAAGTGCTGGGCGACAGCGATGCGGAGAAGTACCCCATCCAGCCGAAGAAGCACAGCCTGGAATTCCTGCGCGAGAACGCTCACCTGCGCTTCCGCACCAACACCTACAGCGCCATCTTCCGCTACGCCACCAGGTGAGCTTCGGCATACACGAGTATGCCCCCGACCAGCAGGGCTACAACTACTTCCACAGCCCCGATCATCACGGCGAGCGATGCGGAAGGTGCGGGCGAGATGTTTCAGGTGACAACGCTGCCGGAGCGCCCGCCTGTAAGTGGGGTTGGTCGGCTGATTAACTATGAACACTTCACACCCATACTCAATGAGTACTGGGAAGTGATTCGGAGCTTCCTTGAAAGCGACCAAGACAAATACTATGACCTCACACGGTTCACAGCTGAATTTCGGCTTCCCACGGCGGATGGCCGAACAGGAGAAGGCCGGATGAAGATGTCCCCAGAAGGCGTTCAGGCAATTGAACGTGTTGTCAAGTTCAGCCCACTGGAATTAGCTCAGAGCTATGACAACTTCAAAGATTCAATCTATACCGACCCGCTTGCCCAAGATATGATTGGGCTCATGCGTAGGCTGTATGTTGGCTTATATGAACGACTTCGAGACGGTCGATTGGGTGAAAAAGACTTGGGATATTTCAGATCTCGAGTTGAGGCAATCTGCAACGAGAATGGATATCAATTGCGTAGGTCGATTGGAACAGACTTCATGCGTCATTACGCTCCAGAGGAAGTTTCCGCGTACGCACTTTCATTCTTCAATATCTTCGAAATACTCCCAAACAAGGTCGACTATCGGAAGGACTTTTTCGGCCGCGAAACGCACCTAACCGTAAGTGGCCAGCTCCAGGCCGAACTAGCAGCAACCGCGTTAGGCAAGGTCTACACCTTCGGCCCCACCTTCCGCGCCGAGAACAGCAACACCGCACGTCACCTCGCCGAGTTCTGGATGATCGAGCCCGAAGCGGCCTTCATGGACCTGAAGGGCGACATGGAATCTCGCCGAGATGTGCAAGCACCTCATCGCCCGCATGCTGCGCAACAGCATGGGATTTAATCGCAATTCCTCGATGCGCGGCTGAAAGAAGAAGAAGCCAAGCCGAAGGAGCAGCGCAGGGAGATGGAGATTCGATCGACCGCCTGGTTCCATGTTGGGAATCCTTCGAGCGCCACCACACCGACTTGCAATCGAGATCCATGCTGCGCAGCAAGCCGCACCAGAAGAAGCAATTCCAGTTCCCCTGGAATGGGGCATCGACCCTAGAGAGCGAGCACGAGCGCTACTTGGTGGAGAAGCACTTCAAGAAGCCGGTGATCGTAACGGGCTACCCCGGCAAGATCAAGGCGTTCTATATGCGCACCAACGGCCCCGGCGACTTCGGCTACAGCGACAAAGGCACAACTGGACGCCTGGACGTGCTCTTCGGCATCGGCGAGTATGCATCGGCGGTAGCCAGCGCGAAGCGCCCGGATGTGCTGGAAGCGCGCATGCAGGAGATGCACGTGCCCGCCGAAGAACTGTGGTGGTACCTGGATACGCGCCGCTTCGGAACGGTGCCGCACGCGGGCTTCGGACTTGGCTTGGAGCGCTTCGTGCTCTTCGTGACGGGCATGGGGAATATCCGAGACGTGATCCCGTTCCCGAGAACGCCGAAGAGTGCGGAGTTCTGATTGCTTCGTATATCAGCATCATCACCTTTGGCCCATGCGGCCGCATTTCCTTCCTTGGGCAATTGCTTTCGTTATCACCCGTGCGGGTGACCTCTGGAGCACAGCGCTGTTCATGCTGCAACCCGGCGGTGAGGCTGGAGAGATGAACCCGTTGACGAGTCTTTTTCGGTCTTGGTTACTGGCCGCTGACCGTGTCCAACATCCTATTCAGCGCGTTGCTGCTCTACGGCCACTGGCAATAGCTTTGCAAGCACTTTGGAAAGCGCACGCTGCCAAGTGTGCCATCCAACCGCTCCGAGTACGTGTCGCTGCTATTCTTCGGTCGTGTCGGCCAAGCATGGAAGACCTTGTTCACCGTTGAGCGCAACCAACGCTTGCATTACAGCCAACTGGCGCACGTCCTCTTGAAAGCCATCGCATGCGTGAGCGTGCTCGCGGTGCTCCACAACCTTGGGCAGTTCTACGGTTGGGCACTGAATAACCACCTGAGGACAATGCTGATACGGCCTACTCTCGTTTACTATGGCATCTGTATGCCGCTAGCCTGGTTCTTTGCTTCGCGCATGCTTACGAAGGAATACCTGAACTGGCTCGACCACAATAGCGCGACTAGCCGAACCGCGGGAGCAAACCAACTGCAGCCATGAGCTTCATGGATCTCGCGCTGACTCGGCCAACGAACGAATCACCTTCCAATAGACCTCAAAACGCCGAAGAGCGCGGATCATAGATCCGCGCTCTTCGTATCGCCTTGCTATTGCCGCAGCCCTACTCGATGATCAACCGTCCGTTCATCATCAATAAGCCGTCGGTGTACGCACACATATGCTCCCCTGCGGCAGGAATGATGCATCGACCCGAACCGTTCCGGTGCCGCTCTATCGAAGCCCGATGGACCATCCGCCTCGATTGCATCCATGATCCCGATGCGTACAACCGCCATCGGAGACTTCAATCGCGTGAATAGGCCATCCGTCGGATTCGGATATATGACGCCGGGTTGATCGTGGGCTAAGCCTTCCGCCATGCCAAGACCGCTGCCCAGGCCTTCCACCACGCAGAGGTCGTAGCCCGGCTGCTCAAAGGCGAATTGAGTGCGGTAATCATACACGCGGAAGTAGTACGTGCTGCCCACTGTCAAGCCGCTCGCGACCATATCGTCCGCAACACCGCTACCGCCTTGGTCTCCGCATGCGATAGGCGATAGCGAACCGCAGCTTCCGCTGAAGAGTTGCATGGCGATGTCCAGTTGCCCACAGGCGCGCCGCCGATGGTCATGCCACAGATGCCGTGCGACGAAGCTGTACCACTACATCATTTGCGGGCATCACCGGTGAAACCGTTGCAGGTCATGGCGGCATTGACTGCGATGCACCGGAGCTGGAAGAACTGCGTGACGCATTCGGTGGTGGGCGTAAGGGACGATCGCTCCAGCGCATTCGTCGTTGGCCGGCGCATCGGTACCGAGGCTTCGGCGGAGAACCCGATGGCGTAAGGTCTACCCCCCGGAACCGATCTGGCCCACCAGATAGTAAGCCGTGCCGGTGGGAGATTAGATAACACAGCTCCCGGTGCCATCGGTGCAAAGCGCGTACGAGCCGGGTGTTCTCGGGTTGGTGAACGTGCAGTTGGTATAGAGGCGAAGGTTGAAGAAGGGCCAGGCCGGCGTGATGCCGCAGAAGCTGACATGGACATCGGCGCATTGGCTGATGCTGAAGGCTTCCCAAACGCAGGGCACCCCTTCCAGCTCATTGTCCAAGGCGCCTTCGTTGGTGCCGTTCACTACCACCCCCCCACCGATAGCTAAGGGTTGCCACAACCACATTGGTGCAGAGGTCGTTCGGAGGCACGGGCGCTCGCACCAGGCGTTACGCACAAGGTGAAAGGACCTGCCTCGCCGGGCGATGTTGGACCAGACCCACGGATCCGTAGTCGGCTCCGGCTGTACCAGCACGTTCTGGGGTGCGCCAGGCAATATGATGCCAGAAGAGATCGATGACCCCTCCACAGACGTCATGCGGCAAGCCCCCAATCCTGCGTGTTCAGATGCGCGGGCACAAGGTCCATGGCGAGTACTGGCCTCTTGCACCTGCGTTCACCGTGCGCGCGACTTTATCCTGGTACGGCCCCGAGTCCTCGTCACAGTAGGGTTCGTTGCCGAAGAAGGTGGCGTCGGTGGTGGTGCCCGTAATCGATTGCGCCGCAATCTGCCGAAACGATGATCGCCCTCCGCGTTGGCGCAATCGTCATTGGCCGGTGCGCTGCCACGCTCGGCGCCGATAAGTATGCGCATGCCCGGACTTGCCCGGTTGGGGAATGCGTTGCCGGTTGGTGCTGCGTTGCCCGGGCGCGGTGTGCGCGAAGGCGAAAGAAGATGGAAAGGAGTGGGTGGCTTACTTCATGGTCTGTTGAGTTGTGGTGGTGCAAACGTTCATGGTGAAATGCTCTGGGGAAAACCCATATGGATGGGGGGATCCTATAGAGCTCCCGTCATCTAGTTCTTCGCGATGCGTTCCGTGAGCACCGTGCCATCAGAGAACTCCACCTCACGGCAGATAGAGCCCGTGCGCGCGAGGTGCAGGTCGAGCGCGAAAGGCGCAACGGTGTGCCGATCGCCGCAGCGCAGTTCGGCCTGGCGTCGACCCCGTTGATGCGTTGTGCCCGCAGGTGATGGGGCAGTTGCGGACCGATGTTCCTGAGCTTGGGTTCGGGAAGGCCGAGATGGAATCGGCGCTATCATCGCCATCATTGAATACCACCCCACCATTCCATTCGTAGATGCCCCAACAGCAGGCAGAAGTGATGTTGCCTCACGCGGAGGCCACCGTGGGCGATAGGAACTCGACGACTGGAAGGGCTGGAAACATGGTTAAGCCGACACCCATGTCTCACCGCTGCTATCGTGCGTGATCAGGTACCCAGGCTCGATGGCGTTGCTCGCGTTCAAGTTGCCCCTGTTCACGAAGTAGGTGCCCGTTGTGCCCGGTACATACTCAATATCACCGGCTGGCGGACTGCTGGGGATGG
>JADJOG010000055.1 GCA_016713865.1 Flavobacteriales bacterium
TTCCAATTCCCCGTGGAATGGGGCATCGACCTGCAGAGCGAGCACGAGCGCTACGGTGGGGAGGAAGCGCTGCGAAGCCAGTGATGGTAACGGGCTACCCCGCGGCACGGGCGGCGTTCTATGCGCACCAACGGCCCCGGGCGACTTCGGCTACAGCGACAAAGGCACAACTGTGGCCGCCATGGACGTGCTCTTCCGGCATCGGCGAATCATCGGCGGTAGCCAGCGCCGAAGAGCGCTGGATGTGCTCGAAGCGCGCATGAAGGAGGAGATGCACGTGCCCGCCGAAGAACGTGGTGGTACCTGGATACCGCGCCGCTTCCGGAACGGTAAACGCACGCGGGCTTCGGACTTGGCTTGAGCGCTTCGCGTGCTCTTCGTGACGGGCATGGGGAAGATCCGAGACGTGATCCGTTCCTCCGAGAACGCCGAGTGCGGAGTTCTGATTGCTTCGTATATCAGCATCATCGCCTTTGGCGCTGGCCTGTTTCTCCATAGGCCAGTTCTACGGTTGGGCACTGAATAACCACCTGAGGACAATGCTGATACGGCCTACTCTCGTTTACTATGGCATCTGTATGCCGCTAGCCTGGTTCTTCGCTTCGCGCATGCTGACGAAGGAATACCTGAACTGGCTCGACCATAGCGCGACTAGCCGAACCGCGGGAGCAAACCAACTGCAGCCATGAGCTTCATGGATCTCGCCTGACTCCAGGTAACGAACGAATCACCTTCAATGAACCTCAAACGCCGAGAGCGCGGATCATAGATCCGCGCTCGCATCGCTCTGCTATTGCCGCAGCCCTACTCGATGATCAACCGTCCGTTCATCATCAGCAAGCCGTCGGTGTACCGCACCACATATGCTCCCTGCGGCAGGAATGATGCATCGACCTGAACCGTTCCGGTGCCCGCACCCATCGAAGCCCGATGGACCATCCGTCCGATTGCATCCATGATCTCGATGCGTACAACCGCCATCGGAGACTTCAATCGCATAGTGAATAGGCCATCCGTCGGATTCGGATAAATGACGCCAGGTTGATCGTGGGCTAAGCCTTCCGCCATGCCAAGACCACTGCCCTGGCCTTCCACCACGCAGAGGTCATAGCCGGGCTGCTCAAAGGCGAATTGAGTGCGGTAATCCACCGCGGAAGTAGTACGTGCTGCCCACTGTCAAGCCGCTCGCGACCATATCGTCCGCAACACCGCTACCGCCTTGGTCTCCGCATGCGATAGGCGATAGCGAACCGCAGCTTCCGCTGAAGAGTTGCATGGCGATGTCCATGTTGCCCACAGGCGCGCCGCCGATGGTCATGTCAGATGCCGTTGCGACGAAGCTGTACCACACATCATCGTTGGCATCACCGGTGAAACCGTTGCAGGTCATGGCCGGCATTGACTGCGATGCGCACATCGGAGCGAAGAACTGCGTGACGCATTCGGTGGTGGGCGTAAGGGCGATCGCTCCAGCGCATTCGTCGTTGGCCGGCGCATCGGTACCGCAGGCTTCGGCGGAGAACCTGATGACGTAAGGTCCTACCCCGGAACCGATCTGGCCCACCGGATAGTAATACGTGCCGGGTGGGAGATTGGAGTAACACAGCTCCCGGTTGCCATCGGTGCAAAGCGCGTACGAGCCGGGTGTTCTCGGGTTGGTGAACGTGCAGTTGGTATAGAGGCGAAGGTTGAAGAAGGGCCAGGCCGGCGTGATGCCGCAGAAGCTGACATGGACATCGGCGCATTGGCTGATGCTGAAGGCTTCCAAACGCGAAAGCACCCTTCCAGCTCATTGTCCAAGGCGCCTTCGTTGGTGCCGTTCACTACCACGCTGCCACCGATAGCTAAGGGTTGCACAACCACATTGGTGCAGAGGTCGTTCGGAGGCACGGGCACGCTCGCACCAGGCGTTACGCACAAGGTGAAAGGACCTGCCTCGCCGAACGCGATGTTGGACCAGACACGGATCCAATAGTCGGCTCCGGCTGTTACCGGCACGTTCTGAGGTGCGCCGGGCAATATGATGCAGAAGAGATCAGCCCCTCCACAGACGTCGTACACGGCAAGCCCCCAATCCTGCGTGTTCGGATCTGCGGGCACAAGGTCCATGGCGAGTACAGCCTCTGCACCTGCGTTCACCGTGTACCAAACATCCTGGTACGGCCCCGAGTCCTCGTCGCAGTAGGGTTCGTTGCCAGAGAAGGTGGCGTCGGTGGTGGTGCCCGTGATCGGTGCGCTGCAATCTGCCGAAACGGTGATCACCTCCGCGTTGGCGCAATCGTCATTGGCCGGTGCGCTGCCACGCTCGGCGCCGATCGTATGCGCATGCCCGGACTTGCCCGGTTGGGAGATGCGTTGCCGGTTGGTGCTGCGTTGCCCGAGCGCGGTGTGCGCGAAGGCGAAAAGAAGTGCGGAAAGGAGTAGGAAATGCTTCATGGTCCGTTGAGTTGTGGTGAGGGTGCAAACGTTCAGGGAGAAATGCTCTGGGAAAACCCCATATGGGTGGGGGATGCTGGGGCTCCACGTCATCTAGTTCTTCGCGATGCGTTCCGTGAGCACCGTGCCATCAGAGAACTCCACCTGCAGCAGATAGAGGCCATCGCGCAAGGAGTGCAGGTCGAGCGCGAAAGGCGCAACGGTGTGTACTGCCGATCGCACCAGCACAGTTCGGCCACTGGCGTCGATCACGTTGATGCGTTGTGCCCGCAGGTGATGGGGCAGTTGCAGCATGATGTTCCCTGAGCTTGGGTTCGGGAAGGCCGAGATCCGATCGGCGCTATCATCGCCATCGTGAATACCCACCACACCATTCCATTCGTAGATGCCCCCAACAGCAGGCGAAGTGATGTTGCCTCCTGCGAAGGCCACCGTGGGCGATAGGAACTCGACGACTGGAAGGGCTGGGCTGTAGTTGACCGACACCCATGTCTCACCGCTATCGTGCGTGATCAGGTACGGGCTCGATGTGTTGCTCGCGTTCAAGTTGCCCCTGTTCACGAAGTAGGTGCCCGTTGTGCCCGGTACATACTCAATATCACCGGCTGGCGGACTGCCTGGGGATGGCGATGGCGTCCACGTCTCACCACCATCCTCAGTGCGCACTGCCTGGCTCGGAGCATAGGAAGTGGCTATGCCGCGCAGGTGGTTCTCGAAAGCCACCGAAGCAAGACCCGGATAGTTGTTGCTGCCGAGCAGGCCTGTGGTGAAGGCTTGCCAGGATATTCCCTTATCCGTTGTCCGCCACACCCTGCCGGCGCGTGTGCAAAACCACAGCGTATCGCCTCTCGCTTCGCAGCGATTGTCACCGAACACCCACTGGCCTTCAGCTGCTGCCGGTGCCGGCAGACTTGCAGCCGGAACGCGCAACCATGTGTTGCCTCCGTTCGAAGTGCGATAGATGCGCAGCGAATCAACGGTTGGATCACCGGTGCCCGGACTTCCGAAGCCAAGGCCATCGTTTGCATTGAAGAAATGCAGTGAGGCGAATGCGAAACCCGCAATGTTGAACTCGCCCGGTTGATCCACCCAGTTCGCGCCACCATCCGATGTCTTCAGAATCTTGACACGATCCTGCTCCGGTGTGTTGAGCAGCAGCGTCCAAGCCGTTTGCGCGTCCTGCGCATGAGATCTGGCCCGGGTAGTACGCACCAACATTCGGCAACACCCCGGCATTCCACACCCCACCGCCATCCGTAGTCATGGTGAAGTCGTAGCACGCTGCGCCCGATGGATCCCACGCCACAGCCCATACCGTGTTCTCATCAACGGCCGAGATGCTGAAAATCTTACGCGGTGCATTCGAGATACCAGAGCCAATGTTCACCCATTGGGCATCTGACGTAATAGCCAGGGTACTTGCAAGGATGAGTAATGCGTGCTTCATGGTGATCGCCGCATGAGTTCTGCGACGGTGCGAAACAGCGCATCCGAGATCAGGGGCGAAACCCCATAACGATGGGGGAGCGATGCAAAGCCCCCCATACATGTGGTTTCCGGAACATATCCGGATCGGTTGTTTCGCGTCACCGCGCCATGTTCCGCACCATCGTTCTCACGCTCACTTGCTTGTGCAATCCCCGGGCATGGTGTACAACGGAGCCAGCGGACACCGCTAGGGTGGTTCAACTGCTTCAAGCCGCCCGACAGCCATCCAACCAGTCCATCCTCGGTTTCATCCACGACCCCGTGCTCACCGCGCAAGCGTTGCATCTGGCCGATAGCATCGGTTGGGAGCGCGGCATCTTTCGAGGACATCTGTGGTCCCTGTTCAGCCTGACCGACCTGAATTTCAGCGCTGGGATGGACACGTGGGACCACCATGTTCGGGGAGCAACTCAACGGCTCGGCCAGGCGAACGATCAGGAGCGCGTATTCCTCTACCGCACCATCGGCAGGACACATGTTTATGCGATGAACATTGATACGGCGGTCATGTACATCGACAGCGCTCAATGGGTGGCTGACCGGTCCGGCGACAAGCGTTCGGTCGCGCTCGTCACGTACACGCGGGCACACTGCATGCGGGTGGCCGAGCGCTGGGGCGAGGCGTTCCGCTTGTCGCTACAGGCCAACGCCATGGCCGAAGCGATCGATGATCCGCTGCTCAAGACCTGGGGCTACAATCTGTCCGGCATGGTCAGGGGGAGGCTGGTGACCTTGAAGGGGCCGTGAAGGACTTCACCCGTTCGCTCGCTTTGGCGGACAGCATGAGCATCCATTTCATCCGTGTGGTTAACCACATGAACTGGGGCTTCGTGATGCAGGTGAAAGGCCGCTGGAGCGAGGCCTTGCAGCAATACCGAGCGGTGCGCGCAGTGGGAAAGGAGGCGAGTTACACCGACGAGTCGATGGTGTTGCCCGACCTGGGCATCGGACACATGTTGGTGCGCTTGGACAGTCTGGATAAGGCTGAATTGATTCTCCGGCGCATCAAGGGATCCGAGGCGCTTATTGCATCGGGCTATCAACAGGAGTTCAACAACGCATGGGCGTTGCTGCATTTGCGCCGCGGGCAGTTCAAGGAGGCCGTGACCTTCGCCCGAATGGCCTTCCACACCGAACAGCGCGATGAGAACGACGTGATCAAACGCGATGCCTCACGCATCCTTCCGAAGCCTACAAAGCATTGAAGCGCCCCGCCGAAGCCCTGGAGTGGACGGAGATCGCGCACCAATGGGAGGACAGCGTGCTCTACCGGCAACAAGCCAACGAAGCGCTGCGCGAAGAGATGGACCGGGAAATGGCGGTGCGTGCTGAAAAGGACAGCCTGGCACATGCGGAGGAGACCGCCCGCGTTGAACGTGCCAACCAAGAACGCGCGACCAAGGAGAAGGCCCGCCGCAAAGCGCTGATCATCGGTGGCGCCGCCATCTTGCTGGTCGCGCTCTTCCTCTGGTGGCGCTTGCAATTCACCCGCCGCGCAAAGCGCGCCATCGAAAAGGAAAAGGACCGCAGCGAAGGACTCCTCTTGAACATCCTGCCCGAGGACATCGCCGAAGAACTCAAGACCAAGGGCGAGGCTGATGCCCGCTTGATCGATGAGGTCACCATCCTCTTCACCGATTTCAAAGGCTTCACCGCGATCAGCGAACAACTCACCGCCCGCGAACTGGTGGACGAGCTGAACGAGTGCTTCAAGGCCTTCGATCATATCATCACGGCACGTGGCATCGAGAAGATCAAGACCATCGGCGATGCCTACATGTGCGCGGGAGGGCTTTCCGGCACCAAGGGCTCGTCGCCACTGCAGGTGGTGCTGGCCGCGCTGGAGATGCAGGACTACATGGTGAAGCGCAAGGCCGAGCGCGCGCTGCATGGCCTGCCGGGCTTCGAAATGCGCGTGGGCATCCACACCGGTCCCGTCGTTGCCGGCATCGTAGGTGTGAAGAAGTTCCAGTACGATATCTGGGGCGATACCGTGAACATCGCCAGTCGCATGGAGAGTTCAGGTGAGGTAGGGCAAGTGAACATCAGCGAGGCCACACATGCATTGGTGAAAGCCACGCTCGGATTGCGCTTCACGCAGCGGGGCAAGGTGCAGGCGAAGGGAAAGGGGGAGTTGGAGATGTACTTCGTTACCCGGCCAGGATCGCCGATCTGAGCACGTGCGATCATTCATGCCGATATTCGTGTCCATCCGAGGATGAGAACAACCGAACTCTCCATGATCACGGCCGTCATGCTCGGCTGCATGTTCAAGTTCTTGTATTGGCCGGGCGCCAGCGTCCTCGTCGTCCTGGGGGGATTCGGCTTGGCGCTCTTCTATTTCCCGTTCGGCTTCCGCACGCTGCCTGCACCCAAGCCCACGGACCAGATTCTGTGGATGTCGGTGCTTGGCGGCTTCGCCCTATCCATAGCCATGGTTGGACTGGTCTTCTTTCTGATGCGATGGCCGCTCCAGAGCGAGTTGTTGGTGACAGGAACCGTCCTCTGCTCGATCGCGCTGTTTGTCGGTGGTGTGCTCAGGTACAAACATCCCCGTCTCGACATCTACCTGGACGGCTTGTTGATCCGTTGTCTCGTGCTGGCCGCGTTGACTCTCGCCATGTGGCACCTGTTCAGCGAAAAGCCCTGGGCCGACCGCCAGAATGCGACGGACAGGTCAATCGTGGTGCCGTGCGGTGTGGCACTGTCGATCCGAAATTCGGCCTTCATTTCCGGCGCATCCGCATATTGCGCACGTTGCTGCCGCCACTGTTCACCTGGCCCATCCGACTTGTCAAGTCCGATCCTGTTGATTGCGATGGTCAATCGCAGATTGTTCTTTCCTGCGCGAAGGTGACCACCACTGTGGCCTGCGAACGTTTCGACGCGTTGTTCACGGCTCCTTGAAGATGAGGTAGAGGTCGCTCTTCACAGCAGGCGGCATCGTCGCGTTGCTCCCCGGCGCTGTTGAAGCGGAACACAACGCCCTTCGGCTCCAGCACTGCCGCGCTGAATTCACGCATGCGCGCTAGCAACTCGTCCAAGGTATCGCGCTCCGGATCACCGCTCCACACGATGTCGCCCGGCGTTGCGCATGAGGCGCTGGGTGGTCGCTGATGCCCGACAATGAAGCGAAGCACCCTTGCCCATCACCGGCTTCGTCTCCGGCGGCGCCACGGAGTTGAGGATGTTGATGCTACTGAGCGTGCTGCCGATATCGTCGTGCAGGTCGCGGCCCAACGGCTTCGCAATTGTTCCAACCGTACGCGTCGGTTGGTGCGCGAGCGGACGAAGAGCACGCCAGCGAAGAGGATGACGAAACCGATAAGCACGAACAGATTGATGCGCCGCATGCGGTGCCCGCGGTCCATGGAGCGGGCTTCGGCGCGCTGAATGTTCCAGTAACGCCTCGGTCTCCGCGCGCGCCAAGCTGTCACTGATGGCACGCTGAGCGAACCCCGCTTCGAGTTGAAGGCGCATGGCTTATTGGCTTGTTGTCGATAGCGGATACTATCCTCCCATTGATGGGTCACTTCCGTCCACTTCAAGGCTTCGCCGGTCTGGCCGAGCGCTTTGTAGGTATCGGCGAGCACACGGGATGCGTCGCGCTTGATCACGTCGTTCTCATCCCACTGTTCCGTCGCGAAGGCG